>JASJDM010000080.1 GCA_030065125.1 Lysobacterales bacterium
CCGAGCAGCTGACCTTTCCCGACGGCCGGATATTGAGCCGGGTGCTGGACGAGCAGGGTGCCTCGGTCAGTCTATCGCTGACCGGCGAGACGGACCTGGTAAGCGTGCTTGACCCGAGCGGTCGGGCCATCAGTGTCACCCGTGATCCGGGCCCTAACCAGTCGGTGTTTGGCTACGGCCGGGACGGCAATGGCCGGATCAGCCAGCTGACCCAACCGGACTCTTCGACGCTGGACTTTGCATGGGATGCCGACGGCCGACGCGACTTTACCACCCTGGAAGACGACAGCCTGGTGATGTACACCCACGACGCCGCGGGATTCCAAACCTCCATCGCACCGCCGGATCAGCCTGCCTACGTGTTCCAGCCAGACAACCGGCAGCTGGTGACCGGCTTTACTGTACCCGTGGTGGAGTCAGCGCCGGCCTTGACCAGCCATGGCTATGATGACGACCGTAATCGGACCAGTACCATCTTTCCTGACGGTCGCAGTGTGGCGACCACCTTCAACCTCGATCGGCCGACTGAAAGGACCTTTTCCCGCGGCAGCCTGGTATACGGCTACGACCCGGTCTCGGGCCACCTGACCCAGGTGACAGCGCCGGGCGTGACCCTGGACCGGTCCTACGATGGCGTCTGGCTCAGCCAGGAAAGCTGGAGCGGCGCCTTGAGTGGAAGCGTTGAGCTGATCCCGGCGGCCGATGAGCTCCTGATCAGCCGCGTGACCGTAAACAACGCTGACCCGATCACCTACAGCTACGACAGCGCCAGGCAAGTCACCGGGGCAGGTGCGTTGACCCTCACGCGGGACCCCACGACTGGAGCCGTGGCCACCACCAGTCTTGGCGTGGTGGACACATCGGCCACATACGACGCTCGAGGAAGGCTGTCGTCGTTTGACGCCCAGGTGAACAGCAGTTCGGTGTACAGCTTCAGTCTGACTTACGACGTCATGGAACGAATCGCGACCCGATCGGAGACCATTCAGGGTATCAGCACCGATTACGCGTACACCTACGACGTCCGCGGACGCCTGGAAACCGTGACTGTCGATGCCGAACTGGCGGTGACCTACAGCTACGACACCAACGGGAACCGGACCGCCGTGAACACCGGATCAGGCCCGGTGGCCACCAGCTACGACGACCAGGATCGAATCATTGCCGCAGGTTCCGTTCAGTTCGATTACCTGGACAGTGGCTTTCTCAGCCGCATCACCGATGGCGCCGACGTGACCCAGTACGAATACGACGAATTGGGTCACCTGAACCGTGTCGTGCTGCCATCAGGAAGCGTCATCACCTACGCGGCGGACGGACTGAATCGCAGGGTCACCAAAGCGGTGGACGGCGCAGCCAGCTACGGGCTGGTCTATCAGGATCGGATTCAGGTGGCAGCCAGGCTCAACGCGGCGAACCAGGTGGACCAGCGCTACGTGCATATCCTGGATTCCCTGGGTGCACCGGAGTACATCGTTGCCGGCAGCAACACCTATCGCGTCATCAAGGACGTACGGGGCAGCGTCCGGCTGGTCATCGATACGGGATCCGGTGCCATCGCCCAGCGTCTGGACTACGACGCCTGGGGTGTCGTCACTGCCGACAGCAGTCCGGGATTTCAGCCCTTCGGGTTTGCCGGCGGCCAGTACGACCCCGACACGGATCTGGTGCGCTTCGGTGACCGGGACTACCACGCCGCAAGCGGGCGCTGGACCGCCAGGGATCCCTGGCTGTTCGAAGGTGGGGACACCAACCTGTACAGCTATGTGCTCAATCAGCCAACCTCGCTGGTGGATCCCATAGGGCGTAACCCGGCGGTCGTAGCGTCGGTTTACAAAGGCATTGCCGTCACCCTGGCCAACGACGCCGTGGGTGCGCCACCTTTTACCGCGGGGGCCCTGGTTGCCGCCAACACCGGCACGGTGGACCCGGTTGCGTTTGCCACTTCGGCCACGATATTCGCAGGCCGCAAACTGACGGCCAAGCCGGTATCCAAGGCGGTCGACGCGTATTACAAGGTTGATGAGCTGATTGCGACACCCGAAGACCTTGGCTTTGATACCAGCAACATGAGCGCAGACGACGCGGCCTTTGCCCAGCTCATGGCTGACGGCTTCAACAACGGGACTTACAACGGAAGGCAGGTCAGGGCATGGGCCGACGCGTTGCGGGAAAAATACGCCCGCAACGGCAAGCGTCTGGGTCGCTGATGGTGTTCGACCACCTGGCGATCAGCCGGGTGGACGCTACCAGTCGTAACGCGCCGTATAGGTGAGAACCTCCTCCTGCTCGGGATCAATGGTCAGCTCGAAGGAGATACTGGACGCATCCCGCTTTTCGAAATCGTGGGAGTTGTTCTGGATCTGCCAGTTGCTCCAACGGATCAGTGACTCCCACACCGAGACGGTGACGGGTTCTTCCTTTTGATTGCGGATCTTCACCTCGATGGTTTCTTCCATCCAGCTGTCGTTGCGATCCCAGCGGAAATTGGCCTGTTTGCGCTCGCCCACCACGTCGAACGCGTTGCCCAGTTTGGCGCTGATGCGCTCGTTCCTGGGGGTGTGGTCAATGATGTCCTCACCGATGAACTCCAGGTTGCCGTCGTTGGGGTTGACCTGGGAGACGCGCAGGCGGCCCGCGGGCAGCGGCATGCCCAGGCCATTGTCGCGATCGTTTTCAAACTGCAGGAATACCTTGACGTCGCTGGTGGGCGGAAACGGTGACTGGGTGCTGGTCAGGGGCTGGCCGTAGCGGCCCCAGGTCCGGTAGCCGGCGTCGAACACCAGGGTTTTGTCGCAGCTCACGCCCAGGGCGGCGGGGAACAGCTCCAGCTGCTTGATGGACCGGTCTCGCAACGTGGCGGGGCGCCCCAGGGTGTAGAGGTGGTACTCAAAAAAGCTCTCTTCCGCAAAGCCGGCGCTGTCCATCATCGCGGTTTCCATCACGCCCACCCGGCTGCGGGGCAGCAGACTTGCCTGGGGCGCCCGGTTGACGTCACCAGCGATCAGCTTGAGGGTGGCCTCTTCGAAACTGCCGCCGGACTGGTTGACGATGGTCACCCAGGGGTTCACGTCGAGTTTGCAGCCCCGGCTTTCGTCCAGGGTCAGGTTGTAGTCTGCCCACCAGGTCATGCCCCGGGTCTCATAGCTCACCTGGATATCGTGATCACCACCCCGGTCGGCGTTGACGCTCCAGTCCAGGGTAGGGCGGGTGATCAGGCCGTCGGGCAGGTTGGGGAAGTAAACGTTGCGGGTGCCGCGCCCCAGACTGATCAGACGGCCGTCGGCCAGGGACAGCACCAGGTCGCCGCGGTTGCTGGCCACCAGGCGGCCGGTGACCTCCTGGGTGCTGTCACCCAGTACCTGGGCGATGCTGATTTCCTGACCCAGGAAGCGATCCATCATGCGCTCGGTGCTGACCAGATCGTACTGGTAGTTCTGCTCCAGTACCCGGGTGCCGTCCGGGTCGGTGAGCGATTTCACAGCCACCGTGGTCGGGTCGATGCCGGCGGCCACGTCGCTGAAGCGCAGCCGGCTCGTTCCCCGAACCAGCTCCATGGATCGGACCGTCCGCACCATGGCGTAGCCCGGGATATTGATCCGGAAGTCCGGGTTGTTGGCCTGGGCTTCGAATGTCGACGGGTTGACGGCACCGGGTTGGGTGCGGCTGTAGACCGTGATGCTGTGGCGATCAGCCGCCTGGGCCAGCAGAGGCAGGGCGGTCAGGATTGCTGTGCAGATAACTGCGGCTGGCGTGCGATTAGACATGGCTTTCGATCCCGGTTGATGATTGCAAAATTGTACTCCGGCCCCACCTTGGTGGGTGTAAAGATCCGGTAAACCTGATGAACAGACTGCTGATGTTTTTGACCCTGGTATTTGCCGCGGGTTGCGCCGATTCCGACCCGGTGCTGGAAGTAAGCGATGCCTGGATTCGTGAAGCACCGCCGGGAATGCCCATGTCTGCCGGCTTTCTCAAGCTCACCAACAACGGCACCGAGGCCGCGGTTCTGGTGGGCGCGACCAGCGAATCCCATGATCTGGTCGAGATTCACGTCACCCGGCTGGAAGACGGTGTCGCCCGCATGCGTCAGCTGGATTCGATAACCGTGGGGGCCGGCGAGACTGCGGTGTTTGAACCCGGCGGCCGCCACCTGATGCTGATGAAGCCGCGGGGGCCGCTCAAAGCGGGGGACGAGGTCCGGATGCAGCTCCAACTCCGGTCCGGAGAGACGGTGCCGGTTGAGTTTATTGTTAGAAAACGCTGAATAAACAGCGGATTACGTACGTTATCTAGGCTCTTTTGCGCACCGGTTTGCGGGTCCCCAGAATGCGCTTGAGAAAAGCGCCGGTGTGAGAGCCCCGGGCGGCGGCAATGTCCTCCGGCGTGCCGCTGGCGATGATCTCACCCCCCCGGTCGCCTCCCTCCGGGCCCAGGTCCAGGATCCAGTCGGCGGTCTTGACCACGTCCAGATTGTGCTCGATCACCACGATGGTGTTGCCGTGGTCGCGCAGGCGGTGCAGGACCTTGAGCAGCTGCTCGATGTCGTAGAAATGCAGGCCGGTGGTGGGTTCGTCCAGGATGTACAGGGTTTTGCCGGTGTCCCGCTTGGACAGTTCCTTGGCCAGCTTGACCCGCTGGGCCTCGCCGCCGGAAAGGGTGGTGGCTGACTGGCCCAGCTGGATATAGGTCAATCCAACGTCCACCAGGGTCTGCAGCTTGCGGGCAATAACCGGCACCGCGCTGAAGAAGTCCAGCGCATCCTCCACGGTCAGCTGCAGCACTTCGTGGATGTTCTTGCCCTTGTATTTCACCTCCAGGGTTTCACGGTTGTAGCGCTTGCCGCCGCACACGTCGCAGGGCACGTACACGTCGGGCAGGAAGTGCATCTCCACCCGGATCAGGCCGTCACCCTGGCAGGCCTCGCAGCGCCCGCCGCGAACGTTGAAGCTGAAGCGCCCGGGTTTGTAGCCCCGCGCCCGGGATTCCGGCGTACCGGAGAACAGTTCCCGTATCGGGGTAAACAGGCCGGTGTAGGTGGCCGGGTTGGAGCGCGGCGTGCGCCCGATGGGGCTCTGGTTGATATCCACCACCTTGTCGATGTGTTCCAGGCCGGTGATATCCTGATGCGGCGCCGGGCGGGTGTTGCTGCGGTTGATTTCGCCGGCAACGATGCGGAACAGGGTATCGTTGATCAGGGTGGATTTGCCCGAGCCGGACACGCCGGTAACGCAGGTCAGCAGGCCCACGGGGATCTCGGCGGTGACCTCTTTCAGGTTGTTGCCGGTGGCGCCCACCAGCTGGATCATGCTGTCCCCGGGGGGCGTGCGCCGGGCCGGCACTTCGATCTGCCGCGCGCCGGACAGGTATTCACCGGTAATTGAGCCAGTGGCGGATTCCACGTCCCGGGGCGATCCGGATACGACGATTTCTCCGCCGTGTACCCCGGCGCCCGGCCCGATATCCACCACGTGATCGGCTGATCGGATGGCCTCCTCGTCGTGTTCCACCACGATGACGGTGTTACCCAGGTCGCGCAGGCGGAACAGAGTCTGCAGCAGGCGCTCGTTATCCCGCTGGTGCAGGCCGATGGACGGCTCGTCCAGCACATACATGACCCCCACCAGTCCGGCACCGATCTGGCTGGCCAGGCGGATGCGCTGGGCTTCCCCCCCGGACAGGGAGTCGGCCTGCCGTTCCAGGGTCAGGTAGTCCAGGCCCACGTTGACCAGGAAATGCAGGCGCTCGCGGATTTCCTTGAGAATTTTCTCGGCAATTTCGCCGCGCCATCCTTCCAGGGTCAGGCCCTTGAACCGGTCCAGGGCGGTGCCGATGGGCATGCCGGTCACCGCCGGCAGGTTGAGTTCACCCACGAACACATTGCGGGCGCCGCGGTTGAGGCGTTCTCCCTCGCAGTCCGGGCAGTGCTGTTCGCTGATGTAGCGTGCCAGCTCTTCCCGCACCACCGGCGACTCGGTCTCCCGGTAGCGCCGCTCCAGGTTCGGAATGATGCCTTCGAAGCGGTGTTCCCGTTCCCATTTGTCGCCACTTTCGTTGACGTAGCTGAACTTGATCTTCTGGTTGCCGCTGCCATCGAGAATGACCGACCGCGCTTTTTTCGACAGCTCGTGGAAGGGGGTTTCGATGTCGAACTTGAAGTGTCTCGCCAGGGACTTGATCAGCTGAAAATAATAGGCGTTGCGCCGGTCCCAGCCGCGCACGGCACCGGCCGCCAGGCTGCGATCCGGGTGGGCCACCACCCGGTCTGGATCAAATACCTGGATCACCCCCAGGCCGTCACAGCGGTGACAGGCACCGGTGGGATTGTTGAACGAGAACAGCCGCGGCTCCAGTTCCTGCAGGCTGTAGCCGCAGACCGGGCAGGAAAACTTCGAGGAAAACGCCAGTTCAACGCTGTCGTCTTCCATGGACAGCACCCGGGCCACGCCGTTGGCCAGGTTCAGGGCGGTTTCGAAGGATTCCGCCAGTCGCTGCTTGAGGTCCGGGCGGACCTTGAACCGGTCTACCACCACTTCGATAGTGTGCTTGATGCGCAGCCCCAGTTCCGGCACCTCGTCCAGGTCGTAGACGGTGCCGTCAACCCGGGCCCGCACGTACCCCTGGGCCCTCAGTTCCTCGAATACCTGGACGTGCTCACCCTTGCGCTCTTTCACCACCGGCGCCAGCAGCATCAGCCGGGACCCTTCCTCCAGGTCCAGCACCTGGTCCACCATCTGGCTGACGGTCTGGGCATCCAGGTTGTTGCCGTGGTCCGGGCACCGCGGAATGCCGACCCGGGCGTACAGCAGGCGCAGATAGTCGTAAATTTCGGTGATGGTGCCGACGGTGGACCGCGGGTTGTGGGAGGTGGACTTCTGCTCGATGGAGATCGCCGGCGACAGGCCCTCGATATGGTCCACGTCCGGCTTCTCCATCATGGAGAGAAACTGGCGGGCGTAGGCCGACAGCGACTCCACGTAGCGACGCTGACCCTCGGCATAGATGGTATCGAACGCCAGGGAGGACTTGCCGGAGCCGGACAGCCCGGTGAATACAATCAGCTGGTCCCGGGGCAGTTCCAGGTCGATATTGGCCAGGTTGTGGGTACGGGCGCCCCGAATGAGGATGCGATCCATGGTTGTCTGTAGGGTTGTCCTGAGGAGTTTCTGAACAGCCGCGCCTTCGGAGCGACCAAACAGACAAATATACTCCCCCGGCCGCAGTATGCGCAAAGTGAAACGACCAGCGGCGCGTTCGCGCCCGTTGAACACATGATGGTCGATCAAGGCACTGGCCCTGGGACGGTTTTGCGGGCCGCCCGAATCGGCCTCACGATTACATTTTGCGTCACCCGCAGACTGGATTTCGGCCATTACCCTCTGTTTTTGCAGGGCTTTTCTGTTCTTCCTGGATCCTTCCGAGTTTCGTCACGACTTTGGCCGGATTCCTGTCCAGGATGCACAACAGGCTGAAACGACAGGAGGAAGGCCGATGACGTTCCTGAAACAGATTCATCAGACCGCTCACCGGACGGCAGGACTGCCGGTGTCGCTCACCAAAGGCCTGGTGACGACAGTGCTGCTGATGTGGATGAGTGTCCCGGGCGCCTCGGAGTTTGTGCCGCTGCCCGCGGAAGGCTCGGTCAAGGCGTTCCGCGTGCATCCCAAGGGTCAGGTCGCCCTGCTGTTGGAGCAGTGTGAGCCGGACTGTGCCGGCACACTGTACGTGGACGGTGCGGCGTTTGTGAGCTACGGCCCGGGCCAGCCCTACGAAGAGATCTACGAGGTGGCGCTGACCGGTTCCAAGGCCATTTTTTCCGCCCGGGTCCGGGAAGACCTGGTCCCGGACGACTGCGGCGTACGCGGGAATTTTGGCGTCTTTGACTCTCCCACGCCCATTTACTGCGCGCCGGGCGCCATGTCACGGAACCTGACGACCGAGGCGCCGGCGCATAATATTTTGGCCAATGCAAACGGAAGTTTCGCATTCCTGGCCTCTAACCTGCGAACGTTTTTCCTGGTGGCCCCGGACGAGGGTTTTTTCTTCGGCGACAACTGGGCAGTGCCCACTTGGCGAAACAACCAGGATTTCCGCTTCTGGTCCGCCGGCTCCCGCCGTTTTGGCGTGCTTGCGGACGGCACCCTGGTCTCGCTGTCTGGCAATTGCGTACGGCGCCATATCCGGCAAAGCACCAGCGCACCCACCGGACTGGCCCTGGACGGCGAAAGCTGCGGCCTCGGCGGCATCATCCCATCCGGCTCCGCGAACTATGGCTTCAACCCGGCCACCGGCAGTACCGTGATCTGCGGTACCTCCGGCGACAGCAGTTCACCGCGATTTTTTCTGATCGACGTAGCGGGCAACACCAGTCCGGGACCGGAGGTTTTAAGGTGCCCGGACTTTGGAGAAAACCTGCCCATCAATGACAACAACACGATTGCCTACAGTGGCCGCGACGACTCGTTCAATAACGGCATTCTTCTGTCGTCCAACCCGAACCGGCTTCGGGTCGCCACCGGGCATATTTTTCAGAACCAGAGGATCGTCAGCCTCGGCGAGTTCTCAGTCACCAACGACAACGCCATCGTGGTGCTGGCTGAGTTGGAGCACAACGACACCGGCGAACTCACCCGAGGCGTGTTCTATTCTGACGGCGACACGGATTTTCCGGACCCACCCGAACCGGACGAGGTCATCTGGACCAACACCGGCGGCGGCAGTTTTGGCAATGACAACAACTGGGATCAGAATACTGTTCCCAACAGTGACCAGGTGGCCACCTTCAACAGTGACGCGGGCTACCAGGTCAGTTTCGGCGGCGCCGTGCAGTCGAGTCGCCGGGTCAGGGTCCAACGGGGGCAGGTGGATTTCGCCGGCGGGACCTACACGGTGCTCAGTGACAGCGCGGCATATCCGGGCGTCAACGTGGCCATGGGGGCACGCCTGGACCTGGTCTCCGGACACCAGCTGACCAGTGAATTTGGCAGCATTGGCGTCATTCCCGATTCAGGAGCGGGTCCGGCGGTGGTGGGCGTCCTGGGCAATGGGGCAAACTGGCTGAACGCTGCCCGCCTGCTGGTGGGTGATGCCGGCTGGGGCCAGCTGTTGCTGCTCGACGGCGCGTCCACGGCCACGGGATCAGCCCGCATCGGAAATGCCGCGGGCGGGCGCGGGCTGATCGCCGTGGGAGACGGCCAGGTCCTCAGCCTGATGACGACCGGCAATCTTGCCATTGGCTACTACGGCACCGGCGAACTGCAGATTGAACCACTGTCTGTTGTGGACACGGACCAGGGTTTTCTTGGGTTTTACAGCGGCAGCACGGGCACAGCGACGGTGGAAGGTCAGTGGACGCTGGGCGAGCTGATTGTAGGTACCCGGGGGCATGGACAGATGGGCGTGACGCTCGGCCAGGTGGACGTGGCTGGGAGTGTGTCGGTTGGCCAGCTCTCCGGATCAATGGGGAACATCGACATTGGCCTGGATTCTGCCGTCTACGTTGGTGGGGATGTGACCGTGGGAGACGCGGGCACCGGCGAGCTGTTCGTTTCATCGGGCGGGCAGCTTTCTGGAAGTCTTGGTGGTACGAACCCCGTCAGTGACATGATCCTGGGCCAGCAGCCCGGCTCGTCAGGGGCCGTTGTGCTGTCGGGCGTTTCCCCCAATTCACTGGCGCGTCCCTCCTTGGTGCGTGTTCTCAATCTGCGGGTGGGCGACGGCGGTGACGGCGACCTTTCGGTGCTGGCGGACGCTTACCTGGAGGGTGAACTGGCGTCCGTTGGCGTGGCCGGTACGGGATCCGCGGTCATCGATCACGCCCGCTGGGTGCCGCGGCCCGGGGCAGCGGGTCTGAATATCGTCGTGGGCAGTTCCCAGGAAATTTCCACCGAGAATGGCGATGAGTACCAGTCGCTGGGAGTCGGGACGCTGATAGTGCGGAACGAAGGCATCCTCGACGGAGATGTCATCATTGACGGCCCCGAGTCGAGCCTGAGCGGAGACGGCACTATCACTGGAGGAATCACCCTGGAGGGTGACGCCGTGATCCAGCCAGGGAACTCCCCGGGAACGCTGACTATCGGCGGCGACCTGACCCTGCAGGACGGTGTCATCGAGATTGAAATCGACGGTCTGGCGGCCGGTCAGTACGATCGCCTGGACGTCGGCGGCGCCGCCAACCTGAACCGGGGCGTCATTCGCTTCATCTTCAGCGACTACCTGCCGCAGCAGGGTGATGAGCTGGTTTTTCTGGACGCGGCCACTGTCAGCCTGGGGCAGAACATGACGTTTGAGTACGAGGGGGCCGCTCCCGGTTTCCAGTTTGAGCTGAACCCCGGCGGCGCGGGCCAGCTGGTGTTTACGGCGAACAGCAACGCGGTGTCCGATCATGTCTTCGCCAACGGCTTTGAGCAGGGCCTGTGAATCGTGGATCCCGCTGTCGGAGGGGCCTTTGGGCAGACCCAAATACGTTGACTCCGGGGGGGCAATCCTATAGCATTCCCGCTCTTTTGTTGGGACGATTTGTCCCCAGACTGGACTGAAGTGATGTACGCAGTATTCGCTACCGGCGGAAAACAATATCGCGCCGCCCCGGGAGACCGCATCCGGGTAGAAAAACTGGACGCCGAGGAAGGCGCAAAAATCGAGCTGGATCAGGTACTTCTGATTGCCGACGGTGAGAACGTTACCGTGGGCGAACCGCTGGTCGACGGCGGCAAGGTCGAGGCCACCGTGGTGGGCCAGGGCCGGGGCAAGAAGATCAACATCATCAAGTTCAAGCGTCGCAAGCACCACATGAAGCGGATGGGGCATCGCCAGGCCTACACGGAACTGGAGATCGTGTCCGTTGCCGGTGCCGGCAAATCAGCCAAGGCCGCCGCCCGGAAAGCGCCGGCTGACAAGGCGCCTGCCAAGGACACCAAGGCGGAAGCAGCTCCGACGGCGTCAGACGTCAAATTCCTGGACGCCCCCCAGGGCAAAGCTGATGACCTGCAGAAGATCTCAGGCGTCGGCCCGGTGCTGGAAGGCAAGCTGAACAAACTGGGTATTTTCCACTACAGCCAGATTGCGGCATTCACCGCGGCTGAGATTGCCCACGTGGACGAAGTGCTGAACTTCAAGGGCCGCATCGAGCGGGACAACTGGCTGGACCAGGCTGCTGAACTGGCTGCCGGTTCTGACGAAGAGGAATAAACCATGGCTCATAAGAAAGCTGGTGGTAGTACACGTAACGGCCGCGATTCCAATCCGAAGTACCTGGGCGTCAAGCGCTACGGCGGTGAGCAGGTCTCAGCTGGAAACATCATTGTTCGCCAGCGGGGCACCCGTTTCCACGCCGGCGAAAACGTCGGCCTGGGGCGCGATCACACTTTGTTTGCGCTGGTGGACGGCACCGTGGAGTTTCGCCAGGGTGGTCCCAGGAACCGCAAGTTCGTCGCCGTGGTGCCGAACTGATCGAATCATCCCTGCCGGGTTCGGAAAACCCCGCCAGGCGCGGGGTTTTTTGTGGCCGCGGAAAACAGAAAATGTCCGCGGTCTGCCGGCCCCGGGTCATTTTGATGGGGTCCGGTCCGGTGAGGGGTTCCGCAGCAACCCGATTCGTTAAACTGTAGCCGCCATGAAATTCGTCGACGAAGTTTCCATTGAGGTCACCGCCGGTAACGGCGGCAACGGCTGCGTCAGTTTCCGTCGCGAAAAATTCGTGCCCCGGGGCGGGCCGGACGGTGGCGATGGCGGCCGTGGCGGCAGCATCTACCTGCTGGGCGACGAACGCCTCAATACCCTGGTGGACTTTCGCCACCACCGGTTTTTCAAGGCCCAGCGCGGCCAGGACGGCATGGGGCGCCAGCGCACCGGTCGCAGCGGCGAAGACCTGGTGATACCAGTGCCCGTGGGCACGCTGGTCACCAATGTGGCCACCGGCGAGCTGATCGGTGACATCACCGAAGACGGCGAACGCCTGCTGGTCAGCCGCGGCGGCGAGGGCGGCCGGGGCAACATCAACTACAAGAGCTCGACCAACCGGGCGCCCAGGCAGTCCACCAACGGCACCGAGGGCGAACACCGGGAGCTGCACCTGGAGCTGAAGCTGCTGGCTGACGTGGGCCTGCTGGGATTCCCCAACGCCGGCAAATCCACTCTGATCCGGGCTGTGTCGGCGGCTACGCCCAAGGTGGCGGATTACCCCTTTACCACGCTGTATCCCAACCTGGGTGTGGTCCAGATCGAAGCCCACCGCAGCTTTGTCATGGCGGACGTGCCCGGCCTGATCGAGGGGGCCGCTGACGGCGCGGGGCTTGGCATCCAGTTTCTCAAGCACATCCAGCGCACCCGTCTGCTGCTGCAGCTGGTGGACATGGCGCCCATCGACGGCTCGGACCCGGCGGAGCAGTTCCGGCGGATCGAGGCGGAACTGGAAAAATTTGACGAGAAGCTGCTGCAGAAAGACCGCTGGCTGGTGCTGACCAAGAGTGATCTGCTGCCGCCTGAGGATGCCGCAGAAAAAGCCCGATCCATCGTGACGGAGCTGGACTGGCCCGGCCCCTGGTTCCTGGTCTCATCGGTTGGGCGCAGCGGCCTCGACGAGCTGACCACCCGCATCATGACGCACTTGGAAGAGCTGTGGCGTGACGCGAAAGAGGCTGAAAAGGAATGGGGTGAAGCAGAAACACAACAGCCCGACTGAGCGGGCTGTTGTGTTATGACATGGCGTGAATCGCTTTGTTCAAACGGCTCTTGTGGCGAGCGGCCTTGTTCTTGTGGATCAGCCCCTTGGCGGCGGTCTGATCGATCACGGGAACGGCGGCTTTGTAAGCCTCCTGAGCTGCGCTCTGATCGCCGGCTTCGATGGCGGCCGTCACCTTCTTGACAGAGGTGCGGAACATGGACCTGAAGCTGGCGTTCTGGGCGCGTCGTTTGTCGGCCTGGCGAATCCGCTTACGTGCAGATACTGAATGTGCCAACGGTTTTCTCCGTATCCAGAAAAATGAAGCGCGCTAGTATGCAAGTTGCAGCATGGCCCGTCAACCGTTCACGGCGGGTATTTTGCGGCCTTTCTCGGGCCCGGCCAGGGCCGCGGGGCGCGCCGTGAAGCTGCTGCGGTCCACCCTGGTGGTGAGCGGTATGACGCTGCTGTCCCGGATCTTCGGATTCGTGCGGGACGTGGTGCTGGCCCGTGCCTTCGGGGCCAGCGCCGCCACCGACGCTTTTTATGTCGCCCTCAGAATACCCAACCTGATGCGGCGCCTGTTTGCCGAGGGGTCGTTTTCCCTGGCTTTTGTGCCGGTGTTCAGCGAGTACCGGGAGAAACGCAGCCGGGAGGAACTGAAAGACCTGCTGGACTGCGTGGCCGGCAGCCTGGCGGCCGTGTTGCTGGTGGTGACCGCCATCGGCGTGCTGGCAGCGCCGGGGCTGGTGGCGGCGTTTGCACCTGGCTTCCTGGACCAGCCGGCCCAGTTCGAGCTGGCCTCGGGCATGCTGCGCATCACCTTTCCCTACGCGATGCTGATCAGCCTGACCGCCCTGGCCGGCGGCGTACTCAACAGTTTCGGCCGATTCGCCGTTCCGGCCTTTACCCCGGTGCTGCTGAATATCGCCCTGATCGCGGCGGCACTGGGCCTGGCGCCCCGGATGGAGCAGCCCATCACGGCCCTGGCCTGGGGCGTGCTGGGCGCCGGCGTCATCCAGCTGGCTTTCCAGTTCCCCTCCCTGGTCAGGCTGGGTCTTCTGCCTCGACCCAGGGTTCGATTCAAACACGAGGGTGTGCAGCGCATCATGCGCCTGATGGTGCCAACCCTGATTGGGTCTTCAGTGGCCCAGATCAATATCCTGATCGATACGTTGATCGCCTCCTTCATTGCCGTGGGCAGCATCACCTGGCTGTACTATTCCGACCGTCTGCTGGAGTTTCCCCTGGGCCTGTTCGGCATTGCCCTGTCCACGGTGATCCTGCCGTCGCTGTCGCGGCAGCACTCCGCCGGCGACCAGCAGGCTTTCCGCCGCACCCTGGACTGGGGCCTGCGCGTGGCCAGCCTGATCACCCTGCCGGCGGCGGTGGGTCTGGCAGTGCTGGCGGGCCCGGCGGTGGCAACACTGTTCAACTATGGCGAATTCTCCGCCGTTGACGTCTCCATGACCGCGGCCAGCGTGGTGGCCTACTCGCTTGGGCTGCCGGCGTTTGTGGCGGTCAAGGTGCTGGCGCCGGCGTATTACTCCCGCCAGGACACCCGCACCCCGGTACGCATCGCCATCATGGCTATGGTGACCAACATGGTGCTCAACGGCATTTTCGTGCTGGTCCTGCTGCAGTGGACCGTGGCGCCGCCCCACGCCGGGCTGGCCCTGGCCAGTTCCATCGCGGCCTACCTGAACGCCGGTCTGCTGTACCGGGGGCTGCGCCGTGACGGCCAGATCGACCACCAGGCCGGCTGGGGTCGACTGGGCCTGGGCCTGGTGGTGGCCTGCATGGCCATGGCGCTGGCGGTGCTGTGGCTGGTGGGCGACCTGGACGCCTGGCTGGCCCTTGGGCCCGGTGACCGGGCACTCCGCCTGGGCACCGCCGTCGGCCTGGGCATGGCCGTCTACCTGGCGGTTGTTCTGGCCTTCAGAGTCCCCATTAAGGAGCTGAAGGGAATGCCAAATTGACAGGATATCTGCCATACTCGCCGGCTTGATTTGAAGCCGCCCGGGCTTGTTCCGAAGCGTTTGGTGCCCCGGGCCCGAGTAAACTCTGAGTTGAGCATGAGGCTCTTTCGCGACATCAACCTGAATAACGTCTGCCCCCGCGGCAGCGTGGCCACCATCGGCAATTTTGACGGTCTGCACCTGGGTCACCAGACGCTGATCAAGCGGGTCCGGGCCGACGCCCTGGACCGGGGCCAGCAGCCCGTGGTGGTGAGCTTTGAGCCCCTGGCGCGGGAATACTTTGCCCGTGGGAGTTCACCGCCGCGGATCTACAGCGTGACCGAACGCCTGGCTCTGCTGCACGAGATGGGTATCGATACGGTGTGGCTGATGAGATTCAATGCCCGGCTTGCTGCGCTCAGCGCTGACGAATTCGTGGAAACCCTGGTCAAAGGCATCCGCCCCAGCAAGATCGTGGTCGGAGCGGATTTTCGTTTCGGCAAGGGACGTTCGGGTGACCGCGAAACCCTGGCCGAAGCCGGGCGTCAGCGGGGATTTACGGTGGATTTCGTAGACAAACTGACCCAGGGCAGCGATGCGGTGTCCAGCACCCGCATCCGGGGCTACCTGCAGGACGGAGAACTGGCCAAAGCCGAGCGGCTGCTGGGCCGGCCGTTTGCCATGTGCGGTCGGGTGGTCCGTGGGCGTCAGCTGGGGCGCGAGCTGGGCTACCCCACGGCCAACATCGACGTGAATCGCCGGCAGACGCCGGTCCATGGCGTGTACGCTGTGCAGGTCAGCGGCGCCGGTCTGACCGACTGGCCTGCTGTGGCCAGCGTGGGAACCCGTCCGACGGTGGGCGGCACCGACATGCTGCTGGAGGTTCACCTGTTTGATTTCCAGGGCGACCTGTACGGGCGTCGCCTGCAGGCCGTATTCGTGAAGAAGCTGCGGGACGAAGAAAAGTTCGACAGCCTGGAGGTCATGACCGAGCAGATGCACCGGGATGCCCGGCAGGCCCGGGAGCTGCTGGCGGCCTGATTGCCGCTGCGGGAATGAACGCCTTGGGTAACCAATACAAGGACACCCTCAACCTGCCGAAAACCGCGTTCCCCATGAAGGGCAACCTGGCCCAGCGGGAGCCCGGCATGCTGAAAGCCTGGGAAGAGGAAGGCCGCTACGAGAAGATCATGGCGGCCACTCGGGAACGTCCGCAGTTTGTGCTGCACGACGGACCGCCTTACGCCAACGGCACCATTCACATCGGTCACGCGGTCAACAAAATCCTCAAAGACGTGGTGGCCAAGTCCCGACTGATGGCCGGCTATCACTCACCCTACGTGCCGGGCTGGGATTGCCACGGTCTGCCCATCGAACACCAGGTGGAAAAAAAGGTCGGCAAGGTGGGCCACAAGGTGGACGCGGCCACGTTCCGCCGGAAGTGCCGGGAATACGCCCTGCGCCAGATCGACCTGCAGCGGGAAGACTTCAAGCGGCTTGGTGTGCTGGGCTACTGGGATCATCCCTACCGCACCCTGGATACCCGCTACGAGGCAGACATGCTGCGCGCGCTGGCCCGCATCATCGACCACGGGCACCTGCACCAGGGCGTGAAGCCGGTGCACTGGTGTTTCGACTGCGCGTCCGCCCTGGCCGAGGCCGAGATCGAGTACCGGGACAAGGTATCGCCAGCCATCGACGTGGCCTTTGATGCCGAGGATCCGGCGGCACTGGCGTCTGTATTCGGGTATGACCTGAACGACGAGCGGGTCTCCGTGGTGATCTGGACCACCACGCCCTGGACCCTGCCGGCCAACCAGGCCATCACCCTGCACCCGGAGCTGAATTACCAGCTGGTCCGTTTCAGCCCGGATCACCTGCTGGTGCTGGTGGAGGAACTGGCCAAACCCTCGCTGCGCCGCTACGGGCTGAAAGGCGAGGTCGAGGTGCTGGGCAATACCGCGGGCTCAGCCCTGGAGAACCTGCGGGCACGGCATCCGTTCAACGATCGCAGCGTGCCGATGATCCTGGGTGAGCACGTCACCACCGACGCTGGTACCGGTAACGTTCATACGGCACCGGGTCACGGCCAGGAGGACTTTGAAGTCGGGGCAAAATACGACCTGCCGGTGGTCAATCCCGTTGATCCGCGCGGGGTGTTCGAGCCGGATACCGAGCTGTTCGCCGGTGAGCAGGTGTGGAAAGCCAATGACCACATCGTCCAGGTGCTGCGCGACCGCAACATGCTGATGCACGTGGAGGACTTCGGCCACAGCTATCCCCACTGCTGGCGTCACAAGAGCCCCACGGCCTTCCGCACCACGCCCCAGTGGTTCATCTCCATGGAAGACGCCGGGCTGCGCCGGGATGCCCTGGAGGCCATCAAAACCATCCGCTGGGTGCCCGACTGGGGTGAGCAGCGCATTGCCGGCATGATCGAAAACCGACCGGACTGGTGTATTTCCCGCCAGCGCACCTGGGGTGTGCCCATCGCGTTGTTTGCCCACGCCAGGACAGGGGCGCCGCATCCCGACAGCGTGGACATCATGAACCGGGTGGCCGACATGGTCGAGCGCGATGGCGTGGAGGCCTGGTACGAGGTCGATGCCGCCGAACTGATCGGCGAGGACGCGGCAGACTATGAAAAGGTCACCGATATCCTGGACGTCTGGTTCGATTCCGGCGTGTCCCATTTCGCCGTGCTGCATCAACACGACGATCTGCCGGATCCCGCGGACATCTACCTGGAAGGCTCGGATCAGCATCGCGGCTGGTTTCATTCGTCCCTGCTGACCAGCGTGGCCATGAACGGCCGGGCGCCTTATCGCCAGGTGCTGACCCACGGGTTTACCGTGGACGCGGATGGCTACAAGATGTCGAAGTCCCTGGGCAATGTCGTGGCCCCCCAGAGCATCATGAAAAGCCTGGGCGCCGACGTGCTGCGGCTGTGGGTGGCGGCGGCGGACTATCGCTACGAGATTCCCGTGTCTGACGAGATTCTGCGCCGGGTGTCGGACTCCTATCGCCGCATCCGCAATACCGCCCGCTACCTGCTGGGCAATCTGCACGGCTTTGACCCGGCAAGGGACTGCGTGGCGCTGGACCAGATGGTGGAACTGGACCGCTGGGCAGTGGCCCGCGCCCACCGGCTGCAGGAGGTGGTCAGGCAGGCCTACGAGGATTACGAGTACCACGTCATCTACCAGAATGTGCATCACTTCTGCTCCGTGGACATGGGCGCCTTTTATCTGGATGTATTGAAGGACCGCCTCTACACCACCCAGGCCGACAGCCTGCCGCGCCGTTCCGCCCAGACCGCCATGTATCACATCCTGGAGGCCATGGTGCGCTGGCTGGCGCCGGTACTGAGCTTCACCTGCGAAGAGATCTGGCAGCACGCACCGGGCCATCGGCCGGATTCGGTTTTCATGGTGACCTGGTATGAGGGGCTGGAGGATCTCACCCCCGGCGAAGCCCATGACGATGAGTTCTGGTCCCTGGTCATGAGCCTGCGTGAATCCGTCAGCCGGGAGCTCGAGGGCCTGCGCAAGGCCGGCACCATCGGATCTGCCCTGGACGCGTCAGTGCAGGTTTATCTGGACGAGGCGCAGTACCAGAAGCTGGTGGCCCTGGACAACGAGCTGCGGTTCATTTTCATCACCTCGTCGGCTCACCTGCATCCCCTGGCGGACAAGCCCGACGACGCCATCGAGTGCGCCATGGGGGACAGCACCATTTACGTGTCGGTGGCGGTGAACGAACATGCCAAGTGCGAGCGCTGCTGGCATCGCCGGCCCGAGGTCGGCATGGTGGACGCCCATCCCACCCTGTGCGGCCGCTGCGTGGTCAATGTGGTGGGTCAGGGAGAGACGCGGTATTTCGCGTGAGCTGGCTACGATGAGCAATGTCAAACCCAACGCCCTGGTCTGGCTGTGGATGTCCGCAGCCATAGTGATCGCTGACCAGGCCACCAAGTGGATGGCCACCCATGCGCTGGACCTGTACCAGTCCATAGCGGTGTTTCCCGGCTTGAACTGGACCCTGCTGCATAACTACGGGGCCGCCTTCAGTTTTCTCAACATACCGGGTGGCGCCCAGCGCTGGCTGTTCTCCGCCATTGCCATCGGCATCAGCATTGCGCTGCCGTTCTGGCTGGCCAAAACGCCCCGGGCCGACTGGCGTACCGCCGCGCCCCTGGCCCTGATCATCGGCGGCGCCATCGGCAATCTGATCGACCGGCTGCGGCTGGGGTACGTGGTGGACTTTATCGACGTCTACTACGGCGACTGGCATTTTCCCGCCTTCAACATTGCCGATTCCGCGGTGTCCGTGGCCGCCGTGGGTTTGATTCTGTTCGGCATCCTCGCCCCCAATCCCTCGGAGGAAGCCAAGCCCTGACCTCACGGGCGGGTCGGTGGGCTGGCCAAAAATGTGATGAATTGAGAAAAAAATCCCAAAATTTCACCTATACTCTCAGTCAGGAGGGGATTCCATCACATCCAACCCGTTTTAAACTCGTTCACAAATTTGTGTGCGGCAGGTCACAAAACCCTATAAATTTTAAGGGTTTGGAAACATTCGTTGACTGAAGCGGTCAGATGGGCCGGATAGAATGAATCCATCATCAAGCTGAACTGGAAGGCAGAACGGTGACAGCAAACGACACAAAATCAGTCCGATTCGGAGCGGCCAGCATCCAGGCCAAGCTGATTGCGTTTGCCCTGCTGGCGGCCATGGTGCCGACCATCACCCTGACCACCATTTATTACACCCAGAACAAGACGCTGCTGCAGGAAAAGGTCAGCGACGCACTGACCAACCTGGCCAACACCGTGGCGCGGGAATCCGTCCTGTGGCTGGATCTGAAGCGGGAGAACCTGTCCAAGATCTCGGGCACCATGATCCCGGAGCTGTTTCCCCAGGCCATCGATGGCGATGAGTCGGCCAGAAACCGGATCGCCAGCTACCTGGAACTGGTCAGCGAACGCCTGCCCAGCCTGAAATCCACGGCGGTGCTGGATCTGGACGGGAACTTCGTATCGGGGACATCCCTGGACCCGTGGTCCATGCCCTGGAACTGGGCGGAACAGGACAACCCGCTGCCCCTGGGTGACCCTGTGTTTGACCCCGATCGTGCGGGATTCGAGTTCACCCTGGGCCACGTGTTCAAGGAAGGGGACGACGACACCGAGATGCCCTCGCAGCCGGTGATGGAGCCGGAGCCGCTTTATCTCGTGGTGACCCGCATTGGTGTGGACCTGATCCTTGACCCATTCATCGCCCAGGCCATGGCCAGTGGCGAGTCCATTTACCTGATCGACCAGCAGGGCAGGGTCCAGGCGCGCTCTGGCAATGCCTTCGTCCAGCTGGACGAGGAAATCGACGAAATCCGGCTGGCGGACCTGTCCATGGGCGAGATCAGCGACTTTGTCCACCAGGACGGCACCAAGGTGTACGGCACCATGGTCGCCCTGGCCGGCACGCCCTGGCTGCTGGTTGCCGAGCGCCCCACCGACGTGGTGGACAGCGAAATCCAGGGCCTGCAGAAGCTGACCGTGTCCATTGGCGCGGTCATGCTGCTGCTGGTGTCGGGCCTGGCCTACTGGTTTGCCCATCGCCTCACCATGCCGCTCAGCCGCCTCACCGCGGGCGCCATGAACGTGGCCGGCGGGGACCTGGACGTGGAACTGGAGGTGAGCGGCCGTGATGAGCTGTCTTATCTGACCCGGGTCTTCAACAACATGGTGCAGCGACTGAACGAGGGCCGGGAAGAGATCGACGCCGTCAACCGGAAACTGCGCGAGCAGAACCGGGAACTGCAGGTGCTGTCCAGCACCGACCCTCTGACCGGGCTGTACAACCGCCAGCATCTCAACGGCAAGTTACGCAGCCTGCTCCGGTCGAGCCAGGCGACCAACCAGCCATTCGCCGTGATGATGCTGGACCTGGACAGCTTCAAACAGCTGAACGACCGCCACGGCCACCTGGCCGGGGACCAGGCGCTCAAGCTGATTGCCGAACATATGCGTGAAACGCTCAGGGCCAGCGATTACGCCGCCCGGTTTGGTGGAGAAGAATTTGTCGTGTTGCTGCCCAAGGTGGGGCCGGAACGGGCCCAGGAACTGGCAGAGCGACTGCGACAGGCGGTGGAGGATACGCCGCTGCAACTGCACGACGAGGAAGTCCACGTCACCACCAGCGTGGGCATAGCCGTATTCCCCACCGATGGCGAAGACCCCGATACCCTGATCAACCGGGCGGACGAGGCGCTGTACGTGGCCAAATCCGAGGGACGCAACCGCTGCGTGACGGCCAATACCCCGAAACTTAAGGTGGTGGTGGCGAAGGATTAGCCGGTCGCGCCGTGACCAGGCTCTGGTAAATCCACCCGTCCCGGCCGTCTTCCAGCCACACCCGCAGCCACACACCCTTGTGGCTGTATGCATCCACCGCAGTCCCTGATTCCAGAGTCTCCACAATCGGGTTGTCCGTTCCGGGACCGGATCGCAGGTTGGCGTTGCTGGTCAGCATCAGGGGCAGAGTGGCGGCAAACGGCGTTTCGTCCTCCACCGGCGCAAGAACCTGTGCAACCTGACGCTCAGCCACGCGGCTCACCAGCCTCTTGGCCTGGTCGCTGAGGTAAAAGGCACCCCCGTAGTTGCCCTCGTCAAATGCGCTGGTGGCACCGCTCAACAGCGCCCTCGACTGGACGATTTCCCGGCTGTTGGGAGAGCGCGCGCCCTCAATGGCCAGCTCAGCCTCGGCGATATTGGCAGCGGCGTCAGCCTGGCCGACGCTGCCCCTCATTTTGGCCTGGGCCCGCACAATCTCCGCCCGGGCCTCGTTGAGCAGCCGCTGGGTGGCTTCCAGCTGCCGGTTCAGTTCTTCGATGGCCCGATCGGCGGCAAGGCGCTTGAATTCCGTACTGGCCGCTTCTTCCCCCAGCCGCCGCGCCTCACGCCGCAGCCGGACGTTTTCAGCTTCCAGCAGGGCCATGCGCGGATCCGATTCGGCTGGCGCGTCCGGCTCCCGGGCGGCCGCGCCCGGCTCACTGGTGGTGGCGCAGGCCGACAGCAGAATCGCCAATGTCAGCACAGTGACCAACTTTTCCATGTTGCCCCCGGAGTAAATCTGGTGGGTCAATGATAGGCCGAATCCACCGCGCCGTCATGGGCGGCCCCGCAGCTCGACTGCGGCACCAAAATCCACCCCGGCAGACTTGACTGAATGCCCCCAATCCTTTGAAATGCTCCGGCCCTCCAGGATGCCGGTGTAGCTCAGTTGGTAGAGCAACGCATTCGTAATGCGTAGGTCCGCAGTTCGAGTCTGCGCACCGGCACCATTAAATCAATAACTTAGGGTTTCCTCGGTTCGGAGAATCCTAATATTCTGAAATCAGGCCTGATTTTCTTGGAAATTTGCCGAGTCCTTTACCCCAATAATTGGGTTGTGATGTCAGTCAGCTGAATGGTAGTTGTCGGGCACGAACACGCAGCTCGGACTCGAATTCTTGTCTCCCTCCACATTGAGCGTCAGTGTTTCCGTACAGAAAGGATCCATCCTCGGAATCTCTATGCGAATTGGAGGAACACGGTGTGGGAAACACGGGATGTGGGAACACGGTGTGGGAACACGGGGAGGGGGAACACGGGACGGAACACGGGACAGGCAACAAGCAGGCAACGGTTCGGCGGCACCTTTCATTTGAGCTTTCCCGCCCGCCGCTGCCGCTCTTTTGGGGGTCCTCTGGAGACACCGATGGGACTATGATCGATCTACTGCTGAGCCGCGGGCTGAGCGGTGACCTCTAGTGGTGCTAAACCTTCAAGGAGAGCTGAAATGCCCTCACCAATCCTCAACGAAATACCCGAGCAAACCGCAACCGCCATGGTTACCGTCATTCGGCGGCTTCAGTCGCCCGCTATTGTGTTGATTTCCCTCTTGGCCGCGATTGGCCTAACAAGAGGGGGATTAGAACTTGAGCATTAGGGACGATGTCGAGGAATTGAGAGGGATTTGGGCCAAGGGGTCTTGGCCTACGCGTCTGTTTTTTCTGCTTTCCTTTTTTCTAACAGCGAGCTCGATAACATCACTGTCAGACGTTGTCTTTGGGTGGAAGGGGTTCATCTTAGATGGCGTAGAGTTTTACAGAACCTACATTACGGGAACACTCCGTTCACTTGCTGCAATCCTGAGCCTTGAAATTTCCAGGCAAGAAGCAGATTTTTTGGTGCTGTTCATCCTCTGGGTAGAGTCTACAACACAATCTGAAGATGACTTTCGGACGAGGCTTTATTTCAAACTCGGTGCTTGTGCCTTACTTCTTTTCATTTTTTGGAACTTCGGGAATACGCGCGAGGAAGTTCTCTCAGACTTCGCAATTTGGCTTGTCCCGTTCTTGTACTTGCTCGGTGCTTGGATGATTTGTTCTGGGTATGCGTATGATCCGGCAACCTCCTGGCAACAGCTGTACAGGTATTTAGGTGTCCCGGGTTACGCAGTCGCGTTTGTGTTGGTCCTTGCGGCAATTCAGGAAGGGTTAATGAGGGAAGTGGGAGTCACATGAGCATGTAATCGACGGCCACTCCATCGCCTCAGCAATCAACGCTTCAGCCTCCCTTTGCTCACCCCTGGGCAAGAATTCAGACGCTACGCGCGAACATGGGACAGGCAACAAAGAGAAAGAAGAATCCTACCGGGCTGACCTCTGTTGCTGAGGGAAGGGAACACGGGACAGGCAACAAACAGGGGAGGAACACGGGACAGGCAAGGAACACGGACGAGGAACACGGGACAGGCAAGGAACACGGGCAAGGAACACGGGACAGGCAAGATACAGGAATGGGAGGAACACGGGACGGAGGAATGGGAACACGAAGTGGGAACACGGTGGGAAAACGGGGGAAAACGGGACAGGCAACAAATAGAGAGAATCCTACTGAGTTGATTGCTGTTCTCTGTTGGCTGCACCCGCCGCCTTGGGCATCCTGATCAAACGCAAAGCCAGGAACAAGCCCATGACCATCGCAAGGAAGCGCCAGGTCCATCCGGAAATCACCCCTTACTACCACGTCGTGAGTCGCTGCGTGCGGCGTGCCTTTCTGTG
>JASJDM010000021.1 GCA_030065125.1 Lysobacterales bacterium
CTCGGGGCAGACGGCCTTCGACCTGGTCATCACCGCCGTGGCGGATATCCTGGTGGAGGGCGAGGAAACCCTGGACCTCACCCTGGCCCCCGGCAGCTACATCATCGGTGAACCGTCCTCGGCGGGTGTGGTGATCGCGGACGACCAGCCCAGGGTGACCGTTACCGCGCTCGACGGCGTGGCGGCGGAAGGCACCAATGCCGGCACCCTTCGATTTGAGCGAACGGGCGGCAACATCAACCAGGCGCTGACGATATTCACCACCCTGGACGGCACGGCAGACGTCAACGACTACACCGACAACAACTCCGGGGTTTTCCGTTCCTTCGGGCAGGTGACCATCGGCGTGGGAGAGACCATCTTTGATCTCGTGCTTACCGCGGCGGCAGATCAGATCGACGAGGGTGAGGAAACTCTCGTGGTCAGCCTGGCCCCTGGCAGCTATGAAATAGAAGGCGTCGGCATGGCAATGCTGACGATCCTGGATACGCTCGTTTTCAGCGACAGCTTCGAAGAATCGGGAGCCACCGGGAACATGGAAAAAGGCTGTACGCTCTCCGATCTCGACGTGGCTGGGGATGCGCGCTTTTACAGTACCGGGCACACGCTGCACGACCTGGAGACGGGGATCGCCTGGTTGCGCTGTGGTATCGATGGTTATTACCAGTGGGGCCAGGGAATCTGCTCCAGGGATGAGTTTGCGTCGGACTTTATCCGGGACCTGGATCCCGGCGACCGGATGCGGGACTTCAACCTGGGCCTGATCGGCGACAACACCGGATTCTCCGACTGGCGATGGGCCACGGTTGCAGAACAACGCAGCCTGGGAATCGACGCGGGTCGCTGCGTGGTTCGGTGACAGGCTGGAGCCGATCCGGGTCAACCGGCCGGCTCCAGCCGCCGACCCAGGCGACGGCCATGTCGGAATTTACCAGCCGGTTGAACGACTGAAGAACCTGACCTGAAGAAGTCAGTGGGTGGTTTCCAGATCGCGGAGGATTTTCTGGTGGGTCAGTCGCAGGCCGGTTTTGAGGTCCGTCCTGCGCAGGTCCCGGGGTACGGCTGAGTCGAGGTAGCTGTTGTGGACACCGCTGCCGGCGTCGGGCTCGAAGTGGACGTACAGCGGACGGTTGAGCAGTGCCTCGATGGTTCGCACGATTTCCACGATGACCGAAGGCTTGCCGTTAGCCAGCAGAAACGTCCCGGGATCTGGTGATGCATCGAGTATGGCCCGGGCGATGAAATGGCCGACGTCGTCAACGTAGACGAAGTCCCTGATGGTGTTGATGGGATCGAAAACCCGGGACACGCGCTGACGAATGCCGTTGGTGATGAGCGTGGCCACCAGGCCTGATCGATCGCTCTCGGTGGCGTAGCCGTAGATGGTGCTGGGCCGGTAGATCCTGGTGACCCAGCCTGACAGGTCGGCGCGGGCCAGGTCCTCCTCGGCCAGCTTGAGTCTTCCATAGGGGTAAACGGGATTCAGCGGGGATTGCGCACCGACAAAACGCATGCCCGTGTAGAGGCCGCCGGCGGAACTGATCAGGTGAAACACGGGCAGACTGCAGGGAATCCTGTGGATCAGGTGGTCCAACAAGGTCATGACGTCCTTGAACGCTGCCAGTTCCGGCCGCAGGTCCTGCTCCGTGGATCTCAATCCGCCAATCCCGGCGCTCCAGACCACGTCCAGCCGGCCGCTTTCGGCTTCACCAATCCAGCTGACGAGAGTCTCAACAATTTTTGCTGTGTGGGTTTCCCGAAGCGCCCGGTCTTCCCAGGAGAAAGGCAGAACCTGCTGCCGCCACCGGTGCTGCTGCAGTTGATTCCTGACGGCACTGCCGATCAGTCCCACGCCCAGTATCAGAACTGCCTGCCAGCCCGAAGACGCGTGGTCCTGACGAAAAGCGAGATGCATCGGCGGCTACTCGGAAAAATACTCGGCCAGAATCCGGTCCCGACTACGGTCCACCACAAAAAACGTCGGTTTGCCCTGGGCCTTCAGCACCAGGTTGGTGAGGTACTCCAGAGAGGCGCCGAGCAGCAGAGCCGACACGCCGCCAAAAAACAAAATGGTCAGGATCAGGGACGGCCAGCCCTGGACGCCGAAGCGGCCCGGGTCCAGGTATTCGGTAATGAGCACATAGATGCCCAGCACAACGCTCAAGGACATGGAGAAAAAACCGAGCAGAACGCCGGTCCGCAGGATCTTGAGCTGCGACGACATGATCATGCGCCGGGCATGAGACAACAGCGGTCGAATGCTGTAGCCGCTGGTCAGGCCGCTGATCACCCGGACGTCCTTCAGGTCCATGGGTATCTGCCGGAAGCGCTGGGTGAACCAGCACAGGGCGATATCGAGATAGGTTTCATGCCCGCACACGCTGCATGCCGCCCGCGCAATGGGTCCCCGGACCAGGCGAAAGCTGCTGAACATGACCACCGAAGGCTCCCGGGTCAACACGGCAGTGAGCTTCTTGAATGCCCGGGATCCCATGTCCCGGATGAAGCTCTGATGCACGGATTTGCCGGGCGAGGCGTACACCACGTCGGCGTGATTCATGCAGGCTGCTTTCAGCATCTGGACAATATTTTCCGGCGGGTGCTGCAGGTCTTCATCCAGGGTCACCACCCAGTCTCCGGAGGTATGCAGGATGCCGGCTATGGTGGCGGGGTGCTGGCCAAAATTTCGGGACAGCCCGACGACTTTCAGCCAGTGATGCTGGGCCCCCAGTTCCTCGAGAATCCGGCAGGAATCATCCCGGGGCTCGTCGGTGACGCAAACAACTTCGCACAGCTGGAAGGGGACTTTCTTCTCCAGCCATTCCGCTCGGACGGCCGCCAACCGCTGAATCAGCTCGGCCAGAAAGTCTGCACCCGAGTACACCGGTATCACCGCCGAGATGCTGACGGACTCGGGATTGGCAGTCATGCGCATATGCTCTGGATGGCGGGCTGTCATTGTAACTGCGCAGGTGTCAGGCACCAATGTCGATGCGAAGACGCTGTTGCAGCGGACCAGCGGGACAAGACTCCAGTGGGATCACCCTGGCATCATGGGTTTGGGGGTGATGATGCCCCGCCATCGTCTCGGTATGGTGAGTGCGGTGTGTATAGCGCCGCACTTGCGCATGGCCATGAAGGAGCCGGATCATGAAGACTATTCTGCTGTTACTCGCACTGTTGGCGCCGATGACCGCGGGCGGACAGCTGCTGTTCGAGTACCTGAGGGTGCATCCGGAAAATGTGGCGCCCGATGGGCCATTCCTGCTGACCGTCGAAGACTGGTGGCAGAACGGCTGCCAGGGGCGGGTTCGGGTCGACGTGTCAGCCGACCGCATCCAGGTAGAGGCGGTGTCCGAACCCCTGGGTGATGTTGCCTGTACCGAAGCATTGGTCCCCTTTGTCGACCTGGTCAATCCACGCGCCAGCTTCAACGGCGAATTCAGCGCCGAGATTGCCATCGACTACGTCTTCGTGGCTCCCGATGGCCAGCGGCAAACGCGGGCCCAGCGTATCCTGGCCTTCGGAGACGGCGTCAACGCCACCTCCCGCGTGGAGACCGGCAGCTGGATCACGAACGAGCTGGAAAGCTCGGGGCTGTTTGTCGACCAGCAGGAGAATCTGTTCACCGCGCTGCTGGCCGACTATGCCAACGGCACGGCCGCCTGGTTTTACGGGGCGGCAGCGGTGGAGGGCAACATCGTCATTGCCGACATCAGTCGTTTTGGCCTCATCCAATGCATCACTGCTCCCTGCGCCCGGGCGGCGCCCCTTGAAAGCGGCACATTGCTGGCTTTGCTCGAGAATGAGAACAGTCTGCTGGTGAAGTACCAGAACGTGCTGGAAGCCCGGGAACTGGAAGACCGGGCTCTGCGCTACCGGCGCTTCGACCTGGCCCGGTCGCACCCGGTGGACGGCGTGCCCGACCTGGTCGGCGAATGGATCATCGGTGTCAGCCAGGGCGGCAACGAAGGGCCTGCCAGTGTCTTTGGCGCCTACGAAATTGCCTTTCTCAGCAACGCACCGGTGGGTGGCCTGACTACCACCACCTTTGGCGCCCGGGACGTCAATCGCCTGGACGATTCGACGATCCCTGATTTCGTGATCGAGTGTCAGGATGCCAGGCCCGTTGACGGCGGTCTGGAATGCCGGTCCACCAGCCTGGGGTTGGACGAACGAGACTGCATGGGATTCTTCCCCTTCGCCGCCGCCGGTCTGCAGCGGGTACGGGGAACCGCCCTCTGCGGAACCGTAGAGGGCGATTTCCTGATGCTCAAGAGGTAGTCGGGCCGAAGCAACGCACCGCGTTCAGTCCTCCTGTACCGGCAGGTAGTGCGGTGGCACCGCAAACACATCTTCAGGCAGGGGCTGGTCAAACACCATCTCGCTGCGCATGAGCAATCCCCCAGGCAGATTCGCCTCGATCAACGTCGGGCGGTTGTCCCGGGTTTCTGCCCACAAGGTGAACTCGGACCCGTCCACGGCCAGGCGGTACCCCGCGGATTCCACCCCGTTGATGATGCGTTTTTCCGGCAGCGCTTCGGCCTGGCCCTGGAAACTGCGGATCTGCTGCAGCCACTGGAGGGCGGCCCGGGGATCCTGTCCAACCGGCGCGGTGGCGATAGTAACCGACATGACCCGGTCACCGGGCAGCAGGGTATGCATCAGGCCTGTTTCGGTATCCAGGATGTGCACCACCGCGTCCATCTCGATGCGGGCGGAACCGGACCGGTCGGACCAGGTCTGCAGTTGCATGATGGGCGTACCGTTCTGCGACATCTCGGTGCTGACGTGGACGGTCTGGTAATCCTCGAACCATTTCTGGACCGCAGCGAAGGCGTGTCCGTTGTCGCCCAGCAGGAAGGGCGCCAGTACCACTGCCACCATCACCAGGGCGCCGGCGCCTGCCAGGCGCCAGGTGCGGCCGGCAGCGACGGGTTGGGGCAGCCGCGCCCGCAGGCGGTCGGCGGCGGCATCCAGCTCGATGCGCTGGACCGGTTCCCGGGCGGCGTCGATGAAGGGTTTCAGCAGGTCGTCTTGGGTGTTGCTGGCGTTCATTGCTTGTCTCCTGGAAGGTTGAGGCCAAGGCGCAGGCGAAGGTCGTCAGCCAGGCGCTGGCGCAGGCGGTGCAGGGCAACGCCCACGGCGTTGGGGCTCATGTTCATTTGTTCGGCAATCGCCTTGTGGCTGAGGTCACCGAAATGGAAAAGGCTGAAGAGCAGGGCATCGCGATCCGACAGTCGGGCGACGGCCTGGCGCAGCGCCGCGGCGCGCTGGGCGTCGGACAACACCTGCTCCGGGCCCTCTGCTGGCTCCGGCGGCTCGTGTCCTGCTTCAGTCCTGCGACTGCGGATCCGGTCAATGGCCGCATTGGCCGCGCTGGCCTTGAGCAGGGCCGCCCAGCTGCCGACCCGGGCAGGGGGCGATCTCAGCATCTTTTCGGCGATGTCCTGGGCCACGTCCTCGGCGTCGGCCATATTGCCGAGAATACGGGCAGCCGTGGTAATGATGAGGCCGGCATGGGTATGCAACGCCTGGACGGCTTCGGGCTGAGGCCCGGATCGCCGGCGCCATACCTCGAACAGATTTCGCATTCGTATTGCGCCTGTCTGGGTGGGCATAAAAGGTCCCCGATGTGTTGAATCATCCCAGTAGACGGAGCGGCGGTCGAATTCTTACAGCGAATTTCGCCTCGGCCGCATCCCACTGTCCGCGCGCTTCTCCGGCAGATGTTGGTAGACTGCAGCAAGGGCAGATAAGGAAAGCAGTTCTTTGGCGGAGCAACCTGAATCACCGGACGACCGGTCTGCCGTGACCCCGTATATCGCCAGCCAGCGCCTCGCGCGCTTTGTGCCGGCCCTCCGGTCTGGAGATCCCGGGTGATCTATATCGTTCTCATCATCGCCGGCGGCTGGGTTGGGCTGTGGCTCGGCGACGTCAGCGAGGAGGTGCTGGGGCTGGTGGCCGGCGCTGTCATTGGCGTACTGTTCGCCCAGCGTCACGGCATGCAGAAGCGCATCCGTGAACTGGCGCAACGGGTTGAGCTGCTGTCCGCCAGCCAGGCCGCGGAAGCAACGGTTCAGCCCGAGCCAGCCGCTGAGGCAGAACCGCCAGAGCCGGCGGGCGCTTCGCCAGAAGATCGCTGGGCCACTGCCGCGGAGTCCATGGCCGCCGGGGCCACTCCCGATGAAGTTACGGCCGCCCAGGCCGCTCCCGAGAAACCCGTCGAGCCGGCGCAAGCTGCGGTGGAGCCGGAGCCGATTCCGGCGGCACCGACGCCGTTGGAAAAAGGGTTCGTGGCGGCTAAGGATTGGCTGACCTCGGGTAACGTGCCGGTCAAGATCGGGGTCATCGTGTCGTTTTTTGGCGTCGCTTTCCTGCTCAAGTACGCGGTGGAACGACAGGTCTTGTCGGTGCCCATCGAGCTGCGATACCTGGGGGTGGCCGTGGGTGCCGCGGTCATGCTGGGCTTTGGCTGGCGGCTGCGGGAGCGGCTGCGGGTTTACGCGCTGAGCCTGCAGGGCGGCGGTATCGGCGTGCTGTACCTGACCATCTTCGGAGCGTTTCGCCTGCACCCTCTGCTGCCGTCGACTTTCGCGTTCTTCCTGCTGGTTGCACTGACGGTTTTTGCCGGCGTACTCGCCGTCATCCAGAACGCCCGGGCCCTGGCCGTGCTCGGCATCACCGGCGGCTTCCTGGCGCCGATCCTGATTTCCACGGGGTCCGGAAACCACGTCGGCCTGTTCAGCTACTACCTGCTGCTCAACGCCGCCGTGCTCGGCATCGCCTGGTTCCGCGCCTGGCGCTTCCTCAACCTGCTGGGGTTTGTCTTCACCTTCGGCGTCGGGACCTTGTGGGGCTACCGCTACTACACGCCGGAGCTGTTTGCCAGCACCCAACCGTTCCTGATCGCCTATTTTGTGTTCTACCAGGCCATCGCCATCCTGTACGCGTTCCGGCAGCCGCCCCAACTGCGTGGACTGGTGGACGGCACGCTGATTTTCGGCACGCCGGTCATCGCCTTCGCACTGCAGTCCCGGCTGGTTGAAGGCACCGAGTATGGTCTGGCCATCAGTGCGGTGGTGGTCGCGGTGTTCTACACCCTGATCGCCATCTGGCTGCACCGGACCCGGGGCAAACAGCTGCGCCTGCTCATCGAGTCCTACGTGGCCCTGGGTGTCGCCTTCGCCACAATTGCCATTCCCCTGGCGCTGGACGACCGATGGACCGCCGTGGCCTGGGCCATGGAAGGGGCGGCCCTGGTCTGGATCGGCGTGCGCCAGGACGGGGTGCTGGCGCGGCTGACGGGATTTGTCCTGCTGGGCGCCAGCGGCGTTGCATTCATGCGCTATGGCTGGGTGAATGACGTGGCAATGCCCGTGGCCAACGGCAACTTCCTCGGCGGCATGCTGATTGCACTGTCTTCGTTGTTTTCAGCCCGCTACCTGGCCGCTGATCGGAACCCCATGCGCCTGCAGGGGCTGCTGTCGGTGCCGCTGCTGCTGTGGGGCCTGGGATGGTGGCTGAGTACCGGCGCTGCCGAGATCCTGGATCACGGGCCGGACGACAACCGACTGCACCTGTTCACGGCTTTTTTGGCAATCAGCGCGGGCGCGCTGGCCTGGATTGCCAGACGCTTCGACTGGCTGGCGGCCCGGCGGGCAACCCTGGGGTATCTGCCGCTGCTGCCCGTGCTGGTGCCGTTGTACCTGCTGGACAACCAGCACTTCTTTGAGGGATTCGGGTCACTGGCCTGGGCGGCCGTGGCGGCGGCACACTTTGGCGTGCTGCGCGCCTACGACGACGGCCGCGGCCGCATCGAGGGCATCTGGCACTTCGCCGGGGTGCTGTTCCTGGTCGGAGTCTTCAGCCTGGAAACCGGCTGGTGGATGGGTGACAGTGATATCAGCGATGTGTGGGCGGTCAGCACCTCATTCCTGGTCCCCCTGGCTGCAGCCATGCTGATCCTCTGGACCCGCGAGCGCCTGGCCTGGCCAATCCGGCGCTACTGGAGTGCCTACCTGGCGGCGTCCGGCGTCCTGATCGTGGCGCAGTTGATTGGCGTGGGTGGCGCCGGCCTGGACAATCCGGGAGATCCGCAGCCGCTGCCGTACCTGCCGTTATTCAACCCGTTTGATGTGCTGACCCTGCTCGGACTGGTGGTCGGCCTGCAGTTTCTGCTGGTGGTGAGGTCGTCCAGCGCCTGGCTGGAAGACAACCGGGAACAGGTGGCGTATGTCCTCTGGGGCGCTGCCGCATTTGTGCTGACCACCATTTCCGTGGTGCGTGGCGTACATCATTTCGGTGATGTCCCATGGCAGGAGCAGGCCCTGGTGGGATCCGTTTCCGTGCAGTCCGCCTTGTCCATCTATTGGGCGATGCTTGGTTTTGGCGGCATGATCTGGGGTGCCCGGCAGTCCCATCGGGGTATCTGGCTGGCGGGGACCGGGTTGATGGCGCTGGTCGTGATCAAGCTGTTCCTGGTGGACCTTGGCAACACGGGTACCGTGGCCAGGATCGTATCCTTCCTGGGTGTCGGTGTACTGTTACTGGTGGTGGGTTACCTGGCGCCCGCGCCGCCCAAACAGGAGATCGAGGACGATGCCAGCCCGACGTAATCTGATGAAACTGCCCATTTCGCTCCCAGCTCTGGTCTGCCTGTTGGTGGTTGCCGGTGCTGCGGCACAGGACGCACCCGAAGTCCCTGACATGTCCGATTACGCCTGGGGATTCCCGGTGCTGGCTGACCAGGAGGCCAGCTTTCATGCCGTTGAGCTGCCGCTGGAGGTCTATCAATCCGTGTCTGACTCCCTGCTGCGTGATGCCGGGATTTTCAATGCCGACGGTGTGCCCGTGCCGCGGGTGTTTCGGCCCAACAGCAAGGAAGTGGAGCAGAAGGAACAGCTTAAGTCTCTGCCGATGATTCCCCTGTTTGAAAACAGCGAGGGCTCCGAAGAAGCCATCCAGCTGCTGTTCGAGCGCGAGGGCGACCGGGCACGGGTTGAATTCAACAGCGAGGGGTTACAGGAACAGGGCAGCGATGAAGCGCTGGTGGCCTACATTGTCGATACCCGGCCCCTGGAGAACGCCATCAGGGCTTTGGACCTCAGCTGGGACGCGGTGGAAACCGGGTTCATCGGCCGCATCACGGTAGAAGGCAGCAACAACCTCCAGGACTGGCGCGAGGTGGGCTCGGGGGCTGTAGCCGACTTGAGCGAAAGTGACGCCAGGGTGCTGCAGCGTCGCGTGAAGCTGCGCAAATCCCAACACGATTACCTGCGGATCCGCTGGCAGTCGCTGCCCCAGGGCTGGCGGCTGAACGGAGTGGAGGCCATGTATTCAACAGGGGTGACCCGTGTGGTCAGAAACTTCATTACCCTGCAGGCGAGCAGCCAGGACGCGGATGACGGCGGGCGGATCTTCGACCTGGGCGGTTCGCCCGAGGTGGATCGCATCCGAATCCTGCCGACCCGTCCCAACTCGGTGGTGACGGCTACGGTCTACCACTGGTCAGAGCGGCGTCAGGACTGGCAGGAATCCAGCTCGGGGACGCACTACCATATTGGCCAGGGCGACGAGGTGGTCATGAGCAGCCCGGTGGCGGTCAACCGTGTCCGCAGCGGCCGATTCAAGGTGGTGATCAACCGCGGACAGCCCGATGCCCCCCTGCAGCTTGAGCTTGGCTGGCGTCCGGACCGGCTGATCTTCCTGGCCCAGGGCGCGTCTCCCTACACCCTGGCGGCCGGCCGGGCAGCAGCCGCCGGCGAGAATTTTCCCATGCACAGCGTCTATGCCGACAACGCCATCGTCAGACTGTCATCCTCGAGTGGGCGGGCCAGCGCCGCCAGCCTGGGCCCAAGATACCTGCTGGGCGGCCCGGAACACCTGCAGGCCGGTGACGTCATGGACATGAGGAAGATGGCTCTGTGGATCGGCCTGATCCTGGCCGTGGCCTTTGTGGGATTCATGGCGGTCAAGGTTACCCGCGAGCTGAAAGCCAGCTGAACCGCGCTGGGCGGCAGGATTACCGGCGCTGGATTTCCAAGGACCCTCTGGTATAGATAAGGACGGAGGAGGCCCACCCATGGATATCGTCTACGTTTCAGTGACCAACGGTTATCTGGCGAGGAATGCCGGGGACTCGGCGAGGAAGAGTTCCAGTTCTTCACGATTGCTGGGGGCGCGGCTGCATGCGGACCTGGCCAGCGAGGTCAACGGCTGGGTGCCGGCCAGAACCTTTCCCGACGAAAAGGGACACGTCAAGACGGGGTTTATCCAGCGCCGCCAGATCTCGACGCGGCAGCAGCTGAAGGTGTTCTACCTGGACGTGGGCCAGGGTGATGCGACCCTGATCGAAGCCGAAGGCGGCATCGTTATTATCGACGGCGGCCCCAACAAGGGTTTTCACGAGATCCTGGTTAAGCGGCTGGAGGCGCTGCAGCGGGCCGACGCCGACCTTCAGCTACCACCGCGATCCACCCTGTTCATCAATGCCATGATCGTTACCCACTTCGACAAGGATCATTTCTATGGACTGACCCGCATCCTGGAAGATCCCCGCTTCGAGGTGGGTACGCTGTATCACAACGGGCTGCCTCGCTACGGATTCGGCTCAGGCAAAGACATCGCCCTGGGAGACGTCACCGAGCACCACGACGGCACGCGCTCCATCAGCACTGACCTGACCGGCATCGACTCGGCCAGGTCGCTGGTCGCAGGCACGCTGCTGAAGACTGAGAACGGAAACGACAACCTGTTCTCAGAGTTTCTGCAGTCGGCCATTGCGGCGAAAGACGCCAACCGCCTGGGATCCATGGACCGGCTGTACCGCCGGGACCCGGATGCGCCGGTAAGGACCATTTCCGGCGTGGGTGACGACCTGGAATTTGAGATCCTCGGCCCGGTGACCACCAGGACCAGCGGTTCCGTGCGGCTGCCGGCCTTTCCGGACCCCCATTCCGTCACGATCACCAACCCCAACCCGAGCCCCAGCGAAAGCCACACGGTCAACGGCAACAGCGTGGTGCTGCGTCTGCAGTACGGCGACCGGCGTTTCCTGTTCGGCGGCGACCTGAACCAGCCGGCCCAGCAGTATCTGCGGCGGAAGTACGGGCAGAGGAACCCGTTTCGAGCCCACGTCAACAAGGCCTGCCATCACGGGTCCTCGGATTTTGATCTGCCGTTCCTGAAGAAAGTGAAGCCCGAAGCCACGGTATTTTCCTCGGGGGACAACGGGTCCTATGACCATCCCCTGCCCGATGCCATGGGCGCGGCGGCGAAACACGGTCAAGGCGATTTCCCGCTGATCTTCTCCACCGAACTGGCCCGGGATAACAAGACCTCGGGCAAGATCATGCTGGGCCACATCAACGCCCGGTCCAACGGTGACGACGTGTTGATTGCCCAGAAGAAAGAGAAGGCCAGCACCAGGAACCCCTGGCACACCTTCAGCATTCCATACCCGGGCCCGTTTTCGGGCCAGTGACCGCACGGGTCCGGGGATTCACTCGGGCGGCGAGAAGCAGACGCCACTCAGGCGGGTCAGCTGTACCGTTTCAGAGAGCTGGTCGGCGTCGAAATCGAACCGAATATGGTCACAGTCCACGGCGCTGAATAGTCCGCTGCCCCAGGGGATCAGCGAGTAGGGCGGTGTGCCCTGCAGAAAGACGCCGCCGCTGGTTTCGTAGATGGTCACCTGTCCAAAGCCGCTGCTGACCTGTCCCTGCATCAGGAACCAGCGCTGTCCGCCGGCCTGGTCGTAGGTGTACCAGAATCCCAGCACGCTGCCGTCGCGGATTTCCAGGGTCAGACCCTGGCCGTCGGCCGCGGGGTCGTACCAGGCGCCGTTGAAGCGGGCGTCCAGCCGGGGGGCGACGAATGGCAGTACCTGGGTCACCAGCAGGGCGTCCACGTCGAAGCCGGTGTGGTCGTAGTTGTCGGCCGTGGTCACCATCACCAGATCCAGTTCCGGGATGATGAAAATGACCTGGCTGCCCCAGCCCGAGGCGAAGAACACGTTCCAGTGACGCCCCAGGGGATCGTCCACCGTGGCAATCCACCACTGGTAGCCATGTCCCCACCCGGGTTGTTCAAATTCATCTGAGTTAGAGGCGTTGCTGTACTTGGTCCATGACGCGTCGACCCAGGAGCTGTCGAGAATCCTGCGCCCGTTGTAGACACCACCGCGAAGGTACAGCTCGCCGAACTTCACCATGTCCCGAGCCGAGAGCCACAGGGAAAAGCCCAGGGGCGCGTCGCCGTCCGGGTTGGGCCAGTCGGTGAGTCCGGTGCCCCGGCCGTCTTCGCTGAAGCCTTCCCAGTGGACCGAGTCAATGCCCAGCGGCGCGAACAGCTCCTGCATGGCAAAGGCTTCCGGACCCATGCCTGACGCCACCCGGATGAAGCGGCTCATCAGGGTGGATGCGCCGGTGCTGTAGGAAAAGCGGGTGCCGGGGGCCGCGTCCATGGGCCGGGTGAGGACGAAGTCGTACCAGTCGCTCGCGTTGACCAGCTGGTTGGCCGGGTTTTGCGGATCCCGGTAGTCGGTCTGGGTTTCATCCCACTGGATGCCGTGGCGCTGCTGCAGGACTTGCTCGACGGTGATGTCGGCCTTGTCCCGATAGCTGCCCTGGGTCATGGGGTAAAGCTCACCGAAAAACTCGTCCAGACCCTGATCGAGCTGGAGTTTGCCCTGGCGATGGGCGATGCCCACCAGGGCTGATCCCACGCTCTTGGTGACCGACTGCACCTGGTGCAGGTCGTCGGGCTGGGTGCCCCGGAAGTAGTCTTCGTAGATGATGTCGCCGTGCCGAGCGATGACCACGGCCTTGAGCTGGCCGAACTGCCCCTGTTGGATGGCCGAACTCAGGCCCTCGAAGGGTTGGGCCGCCACACCGAAGCCAATCAACAGAATAATGGCCGCGGCGGGCCAGCGGATGGGATGAGAACTCAACATACAGTCCTCCGCGCAGCAGAACCCGTGACTCCCAAACTAAGAACCCCGGCCACCGGGGACAATAGTGGATTACCTCTGCCGGGGGCGATGCGGGTGCTCAATTCGTACGTGTCGGGCTTTCCTCGAAGCCATCCGCGAACAGGCAGGGTATAAACGCCACGTTGTCGATGCCGAGTGCCTGGGTGCCGGCCTGGGCGCTGGCGGAAAGCTGGACGATGCCGACATCAGCAACGGTCTCGGCAAAGCTCACGTTAGGTGGACCGACGTCGACCCAGCCGGCAGCGGTCGCCTGCTGGTCGGTCCAGATTGGGTTGACCGGGACATCGTAGTGGTGCCACAGGCCGTCGTTCACGCCGATGGACGCCACGAAGTAGTACCAGCCGTTGGTGGCCCCGCTCTGGCGGAGGCGAACGAACGGCTGCAGCAGGTCAGCGGTCTCGTAGAGGTAATCCAACTCAATCGTGGTCAGGTCCGCCGCGGCGAGGTCCCCGGTCCATAATGGGTCGCTGGTTTGCGCGCCGACGAGCCCGGAATGCTCAGCACGCAGGTACCCGCCCGGGTTGCCGCCTGCAGATACGACGACGGCGGCGGAGCCGGCGGATCCGACCCATCCGCCGGGCAGGCCATCCTCCCAACCCTCGAATGCGACCGGCGTGCACTGCTGGGCAAACACTGATGTCCCCCAAAGTACGATGGCCACGGTGGCCAGACACCGGAGTGCCAGACTTGGGAACGATCCAGATTGGGTGCGCATGGCGGCTCTCCCCGGGGAGTGATCCTATGGCTTGATGTTGGGTCCGGCACGGACTTCCCCCATGGGGAATTTCCGAAAAGGGGCCGTGCCGGGGCTGCTGACATCGGCAACCCCGCCGTGCTAAAAAAGGAGATGAATAGCCGGGAGGGACGGCAATCGACAGTCCATCGACACTGATCCAGGTGCTAAGCCAGACGCCCGCGGTTCTGGAGCACCTGCTGTCCGAAATCCCGGCTGATCGTCGCGACGTCAGGCGTGTCGAGGGGCAGTGGGGCGTGAAGGAATGGCTCTGCCACCTGGTCGATGCCCAGGATGTGCTGATGGCCAGGTTCCGTCAGTTCGAGAACGAAACCAATCCGCTGATCGCCGACTATGAGCCGCCAGCCCCGTCAGACTCCCGCTACCGGGACCGTGACCTGGATTCCGCCATCAGCCGGTTTGCCGAGGTCCGGTCGGCCTCGATCCAGACGCTGCAGCGTTATGACAATGCGTTCTGGAACCTGTCTGGAAGGCACGAAAGCTTCAGTCCCTACGGGACCCGCATCCTGCTTAGCCATATGCTCAATGTGGACTACGCCCACCTGCTCGGCATGGAAAAAGCGGGATTGGGAAAAATCGGGTCGTAGCAGAGTAATCAGATGACGGCGGATTCAAATCCGTCGCGAAATATACCGTCCGGGCGTGTTTCGGCCACCGTGGCATCGCCGTCTGCATCAAGCAGCAGTACCTCGGCGCTGGCATTTTCTCCTGCACCATTGGGACAGGCGTTGCCGAAATCTACCGACCAGATGCCGTCGGTCAAACCGTCATCACCGTCGCTGATGACTCCACTCACCCCGCAGGCATCACCGGCCATTCGGACCTCCACCGTTGCCCCAACGGGCAACTGCCCGCCGGCCAGGGCGGACGCAAATACGGCCTCGATGGACAGCGGACCCTCCAGCACGAGAAAACGTTGGGACCGGCCGTCGTCGGCCACCAGTACATCACCAAATTGAAGGATTGCGGCCGGCTGATAGGAAAAGGCGCCGAGACCGTCCGTTGGCACCGTGGCCAGAGGTGGGTCAGACATCGGGTCGGCGTTGAGCCAGACGTCAACACTGCTGATCGGTGTAAATCCCTGGCCTTGCATCCAGCCACTGGTCACCGATGCCTGGATTCGGGATGGTTGAGTCACTTCGGCCACGGTGGCATCACCATCGACGTCGTACAAAAAAACCTGGGCGAAAGCGTTGGCGCCGGCGCCTCCGGGGCAACTGCTGCTGAAATCGACGGACCACTGGCCATCCACGGAGCCGTCGTCCGCGTCCCGGATGAGGCGACTCACCTGGCAGTCGTCGCCTGACATGCGCACCTCCACCACCGAATCGATGGGCAGGTTCCCGCTGGCCCGGGCGAGCTCAAAAATGGCGCTGATGGAGAGAGGGCCGTCCAGAATGAGGAAGCGTTGGGACACGCCGTCATCCACGAAAATCTCATCACCAAACCCCAGGTCAACGGCTGGCTGGTGGGAGAAAACGCCTGCGGCGTCCGTCGGCACCGTGGCCAGGGGTGGATCGAACAACGGATCGGCGTTGGCCCAGATGTCCACGCTGCTGCTGGCTTTAAATCCCTGGCCCCGGATCCAGTCCCGGGTCACCGACGCCTGAATCGCGGTTACAGTAATCCCTTTGGCCGAGCTGGCCTCCGGGCCCGCCTGAACTTGCGGGGTCAGGGCAATCAGCAGCAGCCCGGTCAGAATTCCTGGCAACAGGCCGTTCATATTGAAGACATGTGAGCGCCAGGCTGGCGTCCACATCAGTAATTTCCGACCGGCAGTGTTGTTGCGTTCCGCGCCGCGATGATGGCCCCGGGCTGCGCCTGCTGGCTGAAAACCTTAGTCTGCGGCGCAGTTTGTCCGTCAGAGAATCCCGATCAGGAATCGCGATCCGCGTCGCAGGGGTGCATCTCAATGCCTCCGCCGGCCACGGGTTTCATGCACATCTTGAAGGACTGGGGCCGGAATTCGGGCTTGGCCAGGGGCTTGGGCGTGCACTTGACCTGGGCTTTTTCCCTGGCGACCACGGTGGCGGTAATCCTCATGGCGCCGGTGTCCAGGGTAGTGGCGGCCTGGGTGACGGTGCTGGTTACGCGAGATGACGCCTGTCCGTAGGTGCACGGCGCGGGAGTGGATACCGGGTCCCGCCCTGTCGCCAGCGGGTCATCCGAAAGAGGCCCCCAGATCAGGGCCAGCAGCATGGGTGCAACGTTCAAAGGCCTGTTCTCCGTGTGTGTTATTTATAAGTACGGGGTAAACGGCAAAAGGTTGCTGGTGATTCTCCGTGACTCCGTGACTCCGTGACTCCGTGGCTCGGTGGCTCCGTGGCTCCGTGGCTCGGTGGCTCGGTGGCTCCGTGGCTCGGTGGCTCCGTGGCTCGGTGGCTCGGTGGCTCGGTGGCTCGGTGGCTCGGTGGCTCCGTGGCTCGGTGGCTCCGTGGCTCCGTGGCTCCGTGGCTCTGTGGCTCCGTGGCTCGGTGGCTCCGTGGCTCGGTGGCTCCGTGGCTCCGTGGCTCGGTGGCTCCGTGAGTGGGTTACTGTTCGTTTCCGAGTCTGGGTAGCGCCAGCGACAGTCCGCCCATCCAGACGAGGTATATCGTTCCCACCAGGCGCTCATATGCGCCGATCCAGCTTTCTTCCAGCAGCAGAATCAGCGGGATGAGCAGCAGCCACGCAATCAGGCAGACCAGGTTGAACAGGCCCGCCGGGCGCGAGGAGCGCCACAGGCCACGCTGCAGGGCAGCCATGGACACGCCGATCACGCTTGCCAGAACGGACAGCGGATCGTTTGCGTGGGGTCCGACGAGGGATTCAGCGGGTGCACTCACGAAAAAGGCGGCGACGTAGAGCAATACGCACCCACCTGCGATCAGCAGCAGAATTCCGCCTTGCCACAACCAGCCGGACACCCGGGTCCGCAAGCCAATGGCAAGTGCCAGGTGTGCGCCGGCAAACAACAACAGTCCGGCGGTGTGGTACCAGGCAAACGAACCCCGGCTCAGGGCGCTGATCGGTGATGCAACGGGATCCAGCCCAGTCACTGACAGACCAGTGACGTGGATCAGCAGTGTGCCGACAACGGCAAACAGCGCCAGCTTTCCCCCCATAAAGCGGCGGAGGCGTCAGGATGCCTTGCGTTTGGGCAGCCGCCAGTCCGGACGGATGAAGTGACAGGTATACCCAGTCGGATACCGTACCAGGTAGTCCTGGTGCTCTGGCTCAGCCTCCCAGAACGGACCGGCCGGGGCGATTTCGGTGACGACCTTGCCGGGCCACAATCCCGACGCGTCGACATCCGCAATGGTATCCAGGGCCACGCGGTGCTGTTCTTCGCTGTTGTAGTAGATGCCCGACCGGTAGGAGGTGCCGCGATCGTTGCCCTGGCGGTTGAGGGTGGAGGGGTCGTGGATCTGGAAGAAGAATTCCAGCAGTTGGCGATAGCTCATGACGTCGGGATCAAACACCACCTCGATGGCCTCGGCATGGGTACCGTGGTTGCGGTAGGTGGCATTGGGCACGTCACCGCCGCTGTATCCCACCCGGGTAGAGACGACTCCGGGCAGTTTGCGGATCAGGTCCTGCATTCCCCAGAAACAGCCGCCGGCCAGTATTGCAGTTTCCGTCTCAGTCATCGATTTCTCCTGGTGTAGGTAGGACCCTGCCGAGCCTCGAATGTGTGGTATGTGGGCAAACTCGCCGGTATCAAGCCGTTCGGGGTTGATCTAATCCTGCCATGGGTTGGCGACCTCGATGGCTCCCGAGCGCACGCCGTCCCAGATCTTTTGCAGTCGCTCCGCCCACGAATACTGATCAATTCGCTCCCGGAATCCCCGGGCAACCCTGCTGCGTGCGGTGTCTCCCTCAGCGTCGCAGTCAAAATGGAGGTACCGGTAAGCGACCTTCTCGAACGCCTCACGGTAGGAATAGACGTCGTAGTCTGACACCGACTCCGCGAGCTTTTCGCAGAGGTGATCCAGGGCGATGTCGAACTGAAAAATCATGGATTCGCCGGCTTCGTTGATTTCATCGCGGCAAAGCCACTGGGACAGGATCACGAACAGTCGCCGGTGGTCGGTGTCGGAGATCCACTCGAAGTCCCGGTGGGTGGTGGCGTGGAATTCCTGCCGGATATCGTCCTTGTCGAATTCCTGTTCCATGGTTTCGAAAAAGATCCGGGTCAGGGTCTCGGCCTGGTCACCCAGGTGGAAAAGGACGCGCCCCTTTTTCTTGCCGTAGGGTCGCTTTCCGTTGACCGCGGGGCACTCAACGCCCAGCAGCAGGAAAAGGTCCTTGCCCACCCGTAGGTCGTAGCCCCGGCGCCCGAACCACCGACCGGCCAGGTAGCCGTCTGCCAGGGGCTTGAGGACCTTGTAATCATTGGACGGATGCAGGTACAGGAATGATAAAAAGTCCAGGTGGCCTTTCCAGTGGCTGCCGCTGTCCCAGCGTGGGTGCCAGTCGCTCCAGATGGGCAGTTCTCCTGAGAAAAAGTAGGGACGACACACGGCGAGTCCGTCGCCGGATTTGACCAGGCGAAGGCGGGCCTCGCTGACCTTCCAGGCATTTTCCCGCGCCTCGGGCCTGACTGACTCTGATTCCCAGTACGCCAGATCCAGCTTCAGCGGATCCTTGGAGGGATCAGTTTCCAGCCCCCGGCCATGGTCCTCGTCATCCCTGACTCGCTCCCAGATTTCCTTGAAGCGGGGGATCCACGGACGCTCATTGAACATATCGAACAGGTCGTTGACCACGCGGGACCTGACGGCGTCGCCTTCTTTGTCCAGAACAAAATCCCGCATGGCGTAGAACACTTTTTCCAGCAGGGCGGCATTCGATTCGCCGAGGGTCGCGTTTCGATTTCTCCGGTCGCTCACGTTGCAGACGTTGTCGTACATCACCTCTCGCGCCTCCGGAAACTGCAGCAGAAACTTTTCGCCGTATTCGTTCAGCTGATCCCACTGCAGCCACTTTTCCACAGCCGCCAGGGTGAACAGACCGGGGCCGCTGCTGAGCAGCCAGTAAGCCCCGGTTTCCCTATCGGTTTCCCCGGCCAGCTGTTCGCACATCAGCCGGGTCAGCAGGGCCACCTCCCGGTCGAAGTGTTTGCGTTTGCCCAACAGGCCGCCGTTGCTGGCCGGGTCGGTTTCCGCCAGCAGGCGGAAGGTTTCGCTGCCGGCCCTGACGTCGGAGTGGGTGCGCCCGAAGGGTTTACCCTGCAGGTATGCGTCACGCAGTGGCTTCAATACCTGGTAGTCCTGCACCGGGTGGCAGTACAGCAAGCTGAACAGGTCCAGGTGGCGAAACTTATCGTGGATATCCCAGCCGTCGTCGAGTTTTCGCCAGTCGGGCAGTTTGCCCTTGAGAAAGTACTGCTTGATGATGTTCTGGGCCTTGCGTGTCTTTTCCCGGCACAAGGATCGCTCTGCCTCGTTCCACTGGGCTTCACGTTTGCGCATCCAGGATTTGTCCTTGACGGGCCAGTGGGTGGGATCCACCTGCAGGGGATCGGTGCCTGCTGCTGTTCGGGGTTTGGCCGTATCCACGACGGATAACTGATCGGCAAAGGTCACCACATCACTGCTCAGCAGTCTTCGGTTGAGCTCATCACCGGAGTCCTCGTCGTACTCCACATTGAAATTGCTGTGGCGAATTCCCCCGTCGACGATCTCCATCAGGTAGATCCCGTCACCCTCACTTTCATAAAAGCTGCCTTTCTCGAGGTATGGGGCCAGCCGGTCGAGTACTTCCAGGTCGTAATCCGCGTCGGAGGCGCTGTCGTCGATCTCGAACAGCAGCCGTGAGCGCCGGTCTCTCTTATTGAAGACGAAAAAATGATCGGCCAGGCAGTCTTTCAGGTTGTCCTGGGGGCTTTTCTTCTCGTCGGCGACAAAGTCCAGTGCATCCAGCACGGCGCCTGCATGACTCAGCCTGATCAGGAAGAGGGATTGTCGGGTTTCGGCGTTGCGGCCCATGTTCACTCTCGCAGAACGTATTCAGGGGCAGTGTACAGTGAGAGTGAGTTTCGAACGGTCGTCCAGGATGCCGGGAGAAGCCTGGGCGGCATCCTGGTCGGATTGGTGAGCCCCAGTGTCGCCCGCCAGGCGACAAGGGCTCAGCTGACCCGGCGATTCACTCGCCGGAAATCATCACTACGGATTATCCCGGTCGCAACTCAGCCGACTGAATTCCGACCAGCTGCCGTCCGCAGCGGCCACCTCGTACTTCCAGTCGAAATGTTCCTTCTGGATGTTGTGGAAGGTAATCCGGGCGGTGTGGGCCTGGAAAGCCGGCCGGGCCCAGCGTTGTCCGGTCATGACGATGTTGCCGTCGACAAACTCGGCGCTGAACTCGTCGAAGCGGGCCTGCTGCTGGGTGGCCCAGACCATGTTCCACTTGCCTGTTTCCGCATCGTAGGTGCGAAGATTGGTGCCCCAGGGCGACTTGCCGTCGCCTGGCTTCCATACGTCCTGGATGGCGTAGCCGTCGAGTACGTAGTACCAGCTCCAGGACGCCGGCGGATTGGGGTTTTCCTGCCAGCTGCCGTCGGGTTGGGGGTTGGATCCGCGGCACAGCCAGTCGCCCTGGAGCTGCCCGTACTGCTTGAGCTGTTCCGGAGCATCGGGGTGGGGACCGTCGGCGGTCATGGGTGCGCCGGCGTGAGCAGCAGTTGCCAGCAAGGCGAGGGTGATGAACATCGGTTTCATGGGTGACTCCCTGGTTATGGGGCCATTACACCAGAATCAGTGTCGCCCGGTCGGCCAAATTAGTGCGCTTACCCTGCAGCGGACGGTGTCAGGGTAAACTGGCAGCCTGGGCGGTCGGCGTGAAGGAGATGTCTGAGTTGAAAACGGCTGGTTTTGGCCTGTTGCTGGCTTTGGCCGCGTCAGTATCCCTGGAAGCTGTCGGTGAAAGCATTACCGATCTCGATCTGCGCCTGGAAAATGTCCGCGATCTGATCAACCAGGCTTCCAGCGAAGGGGCGTCCGGCGTTTTGCGCATTGCCCACCGGGGTGAGGTGCTGATCGAGGCCGGGTTTGGATCCGCATCCTGCAGCGTCGATGAGGCCGTGACGCCGGCTCACGTCTTCATGATTGGCTCGATTACCAAAGAATTCACCCGCATTCTGGCATTCGTGCTCGAAGAAAATGGCCAGATCTCCGTGGACCAGACCGTCTCCCAGGTATTGCCGGATTTTGAAGGCCCAATCGGGTCGGTCACCCTGCGCCAGATCCTGGACCACACCGGCGGACTGCCGGACCTGGTTGATCAGGACGGCCGGCCGATTCCGTACCGGGTCGAAAACGACTACCAGCCCCTCGGACGGGACCAGCTGCTTGCCCGGGCTGAACGGGTGCAACTGATTTCGCAGCCGGGAGAAACGGAACAGTATTCCAATCTCGGTTATCAGCTGCTGGCTGCCACATACGAAGTGGCGACCGGCAAGACGTATCCGGAACTGCTGCGGCGGCACGTGTTCGAGCCGGCCAATATGCAGGACGCGGGCTTCTGGTTTTCGGATGGGAAACGGCGATCTTTCGCGGACGGCTGTCTGGCCGGCGGCAGACGCTGGGGCAACCCCATAGACGACAACATGTGGGATGCGTCCGGGCCGTCCTGGAACCTGGCAGGTGCCGGCGGATTGCTCTCTACAGCGGCAAGCCTGGCCGGGTTTTTTGAAGGCATCAGCGCCGGCGTGTACTTTGACGATCCGGATCAGCTGGAGCGGTACAAAGCATCCCGCATGGTCTTCTCCAACAGGCGGCAACAGCGGGTCATGGGGCCGTCGGGATCCAACGGCATTTTTGATGCCGTGGCTTTCTGGGCAGACCGGGATCGCTTCAGCGTGATCCTGATGACCAACCGTGCGGATCATCGTGGGGAAGATGGACTGATCCGCGATATTCTTCGCCTGTTTCCACCGGACAGTTTCCCACGCGGGAATCAAGACTGAATCCAAACCTCGGCGACCACGCGAACCTGATGAAAAAAGCGGCGCTTTACATACCGGTGATTCTCAGCCTGCTGGTCCTGGCAGCGCATTTTTTGCGTTCCGGTGATTCGGTCCTCGCGTTCGCGTCGCTGGTGGTGCCTGCGCTGCTGCTGGTTCCGCAACCCTGGGCGGCGCGCCTGGTACAGCTGGTCCTGGTTCTCGGCGCTCTTGAGTGGATTCGAACCCTCATTATCCTGGCCCAGGGACGAATCGCAGACGGCGAGCCTTTTGTCCGGCTGACCGTCATCCTGGGCGTCGTTGTGATCGTGACAGGCTGCTCGGCGCTGGTGTTTCAGACTGCCGGTTTCAAGCGGTTCTACCGCTTGAATGGGCGAAGTCGGGGGCAAGTGTGAGTCTGTTGGCGAACCTGTGGATCCTTCTCGCCCAGGCTGCGTCGCCGGGTTGTGGAGACATTGATGGCTTGATCGACGCGGTGGACCAGGGCTTCAAGCGGGGAGAGCTGGAGGCTGCGGTCTCCCAGGCTGATCTTGGCCTGTCCTGTTCCAACGCCACGGTCGACCAACGCATTATCCTGCACCTGAAGCTGTCCGGTATTCATGACCGCATCGGCCTCCATACCCATTCGCGCCCGGTTGCAGCGGCGCTACGGCATGTCGAGGCCGCATTGGACATGGCGGAGCAGGCCAGCCCGACGATCCGGTCGGCCGTGAGCCTGGCCGAGGCGCGCTACCACTATCGGGCTGAATCGCCTGATAGCGACTTCCCCACGGCCCGGGAGTCCTGTCGCTCAGCGTTGGCGCAATTCGAGGAGCTTGGAGATTTTCATGGTCAGGCGGATGCTGTGCACCTGTTGGGGCTGTTCCATCTGCAGCGGCGGGAGTGGCCGGAGGCCCGGGAGTACTTTGATCGTTCCCTCGAGCTGGAGCAGCAGTCCGGTATGCCGCGCCCGATTTTCCTGGCTGACTACGAGCGCCATGTGGGATACCTGCACCAGGCCGCTGGTGAACTCGCGACGGCGATAGTGCATTTTGAGCGATCCTTCATCATCCGGCGCGACAGCGGGCTGATCGACCAGTCCATGTTTGGCGCCATCAGCTTCGCACGGGTACTGGTTTCAGCGAAACGCGCGACCGAGGCCCGAGCGCCTCTGGACTACGCGCTGAAAACCGCTGATGCCATAGGCTCGCCGGAAGGACGACTTCGTGCCGGGTTGGTGCTGGGTGACATGTACGACCAACTGGGCGAACGAGAGGCGGCGATCCAGGCTTACGAGGCAACGCTTGCGCTGGCCCGACAAAGGAATCGGGCGCCCATCGTTGAGCGTGCCATCACGGCCCTGGCGAGGCTACGGGATTAAGTCTGGATTCCTTATCCGTTCAGGGGGAAGGCGTTTTCAGGTCTTCGATCAAGCGGTTGATCTCCGGGTCGCCGGCATTGATGGCCTGGGCTTTCAGCAGGTAGTCCAGGGCGGTCGCGGGCTCTCCTGATTTGATGGCTGCCTTGGCATAGTCACGCCAGGCACGCCAGGATTCTGGGTAGGCGTCCACCAGGATCCGAAAGCCCGTCATACCCTGTCTGATTCTGCCGGCGTTGGCCAGCTGCCGCGCGGCCTTGCGGAAGCCGGATTCATCGAACGGCCGCCACCACGGGTAGTTGCCGTAGCGGGCCTTTTCAGACTGGTATCGCTCATGGGCCAGTTCTGCGCCGTCCGTCAGCAGGACCTCGGTGAGGGACCGAAATGGACCCGCCTGGCCCAGGACAAAATCCATGGCCGGGTCCCGGCCCTCGAAGTACTGGTTTGACTGAAACACGGCGGGGACATCGATGACCGTCTCGAGTGGCGACTGGCTGGTGTGCACCAGTTTCCAGTACTCGCTGGACAGGTCCAGCTTCATGCCACTGTGTTCCAGCGCGTAGGACCGGGGGTCGCCGTAAGCGTTGAGCGCGGCGCCCGGCGGCTCGCCGACGACAATGGTCGGCGTGTGCTTGAGCATCAGGTCCAGCAGCATGACTGCTGCGCTGTAGGTCTTGCGGCCCACAAGGGTGTAAAGACGGCCCGGCTGATTCGCCACGTCGCTGCGAATGAACTGGTGGACGAAGGGAATGAGTATGGATCCGTCGCCGCCGGAGTTGTAGCGCAGGTCAAGGACAATCCGGGCGGGCTGAAGTTTTTCTACGTCGGCAAAGGCGCTGCGGTAGAAGCTTTCAAAGGACTCATGCTCACCGCGGCCGCTGGCGGTGATGTGGTTGAGCTGCATGTAGTACGTGTCGTGATCGCCCAGATGGGTCGACCAGTAGGCTGTGCGATTGCGAACATGCAGCGGCAACACCCCGCGGGCCGCCTCGTCGGCGCGTACGTATTCAGGCAAGGTCATGGACTGAAACGGCACGGTGAATTCGCGCAGGGTTTCGCGATCCAAGGGGCCATACATCTCTCCCCAGAAGCGCGTTTCATCCAGCAGGAAGTCGGTTTCAACCGCGTCAACCACGATCGCGTGAATCCTGCCTGCCCGGTCTCTCAGCCGCAGCGGCAGCTCGCGCTGATCGGCAATGAATCCCAGGGCCTTGAGCGCGTTGCCACTGCCGAGGTAAAAAACATTTTGCTTCCGGCCGCTGGCGTTGTCTGCTCCCATCAGCGAGGTGACACTCTCCACCACGATTTCCACAGACGTTCCTCCAATTTCCAGCACCTGATCGCCGATCAGGGCGGCCTGGTCCCGGTGGGCGGCCACAACGTATACGCCGTCTTCAAACCAGTAGAAGGACAGGGGAAACCAGTAGCGGAATTCTGCCTTTCCGGTTGGATGAAGGGTGGTGTGTCCATCCCTGATCGAGGCCGCCAGCCGCATCATGTCTACAGTAATCCGGTCGTCCGATTTCGATTCAACATCGTCGAGAAGACCCTGGGCGCGCGCCAGAAACTGGTCTTTTTCAATCCGGGTGAACGGGTCGGGGTGCTCGGATGTGATCAGCGCAACAAGCTGCCGGATGTCTGCCTGCCACTCTGTTGGCGACACGTTGCGGGCCTGGGTGCCTGCTGTAAGCAGCACAGCCAGCAGCGCCAGAATATGTCTGTAAGTCATGCGCACAATTCTAACGACGTCCGCACCGGAAAAACGTTACGCCCACCAGCCGCCGCAGGAAGATTTCCGGAATTTTTCCTGTCTTTGCCCGTGTCGCCACCCGTAATTCAATACCGTCAGGCTCTCGTAAGAACTCCGTCAAGATTCAACCGCTTGTTTCTGGGAGGATTTTCTCAGTTAAGCCGCTCCTCGAGGACATCTGGATGACGCCGCGACCCACAACCCTTTTTTCGCCAGGGACCGCATTGGTGGCGCTGCTGTTGCTGCTCTGGTGCCTCAGCCCGCTGGCGCAGTCCTCCGGCGGCTCCTTTGAGATCACCAGCAGCACCTTGGACGCCGGTGGTGGGCGCTCCGAAGGTGGCAGCTTTGCCGTGACCGGCACGATCGGCCAGGCGGACGCGTCGCTGCAGTCGGCCAGCGGCGGGACGTTTCAGCTCACCGGCGGTTTCTGGGCAGAGGGTGCCGTGGTTGCGCCCGGTGAATCGCTGTTTGCCGACAGTTTTGAGGGATTGTGATCGGAGTCGATGACCGGGATTGATGGTTTGGGAAATGCGCAGCAGGAGAAGCAACATGATTGGGAAGTCTCTGGGTTTTATCACGCTGCTGGTGGCTACGACGGCCGTCGGAGCCGTGGACACCGGTTTCACTTACCAGGGGAAGCTGCAAAACGACGGCGCGCCGGCCAACGGCGAGTTCGACTTCGAATTCGAATTATTCAATGACACAACGGCGGGCGTTTCATTCGGGATCGTCACTGTCGACGACGTCACGGTGACCGGCGGCGTGTTCTCCATTGAACTGGATTTCGGTACGGCGCCGTTCGCCGGCGACCAGTTGTGGCTGGACATCAGCGTGCGCGAGGGTGCCAGTGATGGCGGATACACCAACCTGCTGCCGCGCCAGAAACTGACGGCGGCCCCCTATGCGCTGCATGCCGAGATGGTGGCCACGGATGCCATCGGCAGCGCGGAGATTGCCAGCAACAGCATCCAGGCCGGTGACCTGGCCCCCAACTCGGTAGGCCGCAGCGAGGTCATTGACTCCCAGGTCCAGCTCCGGGTTTCCGGGGGCTGCCTGCGGGATAACTTTCTCACCGGCATCAACGTCGATGGGTCCGTCCGGTGTGGCGCCGACAACGTGGGCCTGGATGCCGCCGGCGCCGTCGACGCCATGGGCCCCCTGGCCGACAGCAACCCGCTGCACCACACCCGCTATGACGACGCCAGCGCAGTGGCCGCGGTTCTGGCCGCCGACGGCAGCGGTTCAGGTCTGGATGCGGACCTGCTGGACGGCCAGAACGCCAGTCAAATCATCGAGGCGGCCAGCAGTGCGGTGCGGATTCCCATTTCCGATGCGGACATTCCGCTCACCATTACGCAGCCAGGGTCATACTACGTCGTTGAAACCCTGTACTCGCTTGGCCCAACGGCTGACGCCATAACAGTCGAATCCGATGCAGTCACCATCGACTTTATGGGGTTCACGCTGATTGGGCCCGGCCAGGATTCGGGCGCCGCCAACAACGGGATTAACATCCGCGGTCGCAAGGACGTGACGATCCGGAACGGAACGATTCGGGCCTTCGGTAACAACGGCGTATTCAACGACTCCACGTCCGGACGCGCCCATCGCATCATTGACATGTCGATATCGAGAGTTGGTGGGCACGGAATCCTTGACAGTGCCGTTGGCACCCTGGTCAAACGTTGCCACGCATACGACAACGACGGGGATGGGTTCAGCCTGGGCGGTTCTGCTGTCATCACCCACAGCACTGCGCGAAACAACGGTGGCGACGGCATCGTCGCATCCTTTTACGCCGTAGTTGCGCAGAATATCGTGAGTCAAAACGGTGGCGAAGGCATCCGGGTGAGTGCCGGTGGTGTCATAATCGGTAACTCCGCCTCACTGAACGACGGCGACGGCATTCGATCAGGCCAGGGTGCCATGGTTGCCGACAACACGGCTTACAACAATATCGGTTCCGGGATTCAGGCCAACCCGGGAACCACCTTGAGGGGTAACAACGCCAGCTTCAATAATGCATGGGGAATTCTCTGTTCGGGCAGCGCGCTGGTTGAGGACAATATTATCTACGACAACAATAAATCCAGAACTGAATTGGTTGGCGGGTTGAGGGTTCAAAGCAATAGCCGCGTGGTGGGCAACGCTGTAACCCAGAACGAGCAATTCAACATCTACGTTTTCTCCCGGCACAATGTTCTCGACCGCAACCACGTGGCTGATGCCAGGGACGTAGCGGGAACCGGTCAGGGCGTTGGAATTTTCTTTGCCAACTCCGACAACCTGTTCCGGGAAAACACGGCCACGGACAATCCGACGAACTATGGCGGCTCAGTGCCGCCCGCTTCGAGAAACATCGACAATATTTCCTGGTAGCCCAGTGGCGGCCCGTAGACCCTGGTGTCAATACGTCACCAGGATCTCCCAAACCCAGCCGGATCCGAAACGTCCTTCGAGCCAGGCCTGAGTGTCGGCGGCGTTTTCCGCACCGCCGCAGCCGGCGGAAAGGCCCATCCGTCGGTCTTCCTGGGTGTAGGTTATGCCGAAGCCGTTATCGAATGGCGGCGCCGAATCGTTGACCGATGTTCCCCAGAAGAAAGGATCGTAGCCGCCGTAGGCCCGCAGGTTGAACCGGGTGGCGTCGTTGACCACGGGAACCGCAACGGTTGCATTCACGCAGGCGGTGACGTCATCACTCTGGGTGTCAATGACCAGGCTTCCAAACACCACCGAGGGCTGTTCTTCCACCCGCACCTCCGCCGTATCCTGACCGATGAGTATGTCGCTGAGATAGGCCTCTACCGTAACGGTGTCAGCGCCGTCGCTGCTGCTGTCCGCGGTGTAGGTCACCGTCTCCCGGTCCAGCAGCAGACCCTGGATGACGTCGATATTGCCGGCGGACGTGGTTGAGTTCCAGATGAAGCGGGGCGCGACGCCGTCGGTGCAGCCCTCGGTGTTGTTGTTGGAGTCCCGCAGGGAGGCGGTCAGGTCCACGGTCTGTCCGTCCTGGATGGAGGTCAGCCGTGGCGTCAGTTCCACCAGGGGGCGCTGAACGTTGGCGGTACTGGTGGCCTCGCCGATGGGTCCGGAGCGGTTACCTTCGAAGGCCTCCACCTCCACCTTGATGTCCACGGAATCGCGGCCGGCGGTGGCGAAAGGCGAAAACTCGATGTTGGGTCCGCTGGTGACCAGTTCGGTGAGGGAAGACACCCCGGGTTCGTCCAGAGAGATGAGCTGGCCCGCGCCTGGGGGATCCATGGTGAAGCGATAGCGCACGCGAACTTCGGCATCGGGCTGGTCGGTGAGGGTGGCTTCGAATTCAGCGTTCTGGGTGCAGGTGGCGTTGGGTTGCCGCGCTGTCAGGGTCACAGGCACCGGGGTTACGGTCAGGGTCCAGATATTAGCCGCGTCAGAACTGCCCAGGGCAGATCCAGCCACGGTCAGGTCGAAGGTGGCCAATACGCCGTCCACGACTCCCAGCACCGCCACCGCACGGGCGGCGCGATCCAGGTACTGCCGCACCAGACCGGGCCCGTTGCGAACAGCGACGCCCTCGAAAACAAGCTCAATGAAACGGTTCCGCAGCGAACCGCTGGTCAGTACGGCTTCTGCGCCGATGCGAAATGCCTGCTGAAACTGGCCATTCTGGATGGCACTGGCGAAGGCCGAGTTGCCCAGCAGCAGGTTGGACACGTCACCGACGATGCCGCCGGCGCTTTCGTTGCCATAGAGCTGGTTCAGCCGCTCGCCGTTGGCGGGCAGCAGTACGTTGAGCAAAAAGGGAATCAACAGGTCCTGCACCACAAACTGCAGGTTGATCTCACGCGCCTTGGTCTGCTGGGCCGGCGTCAGCAGCCCGAAGTCACCGGGCATCAGTCCGGCCCCGACCACGGTCAGGCGGTAGTCAATTTCCGTGGCCCCGGGCAGCAGCGGCAGCGGTTCGCGATCGCTGCTGGTGGGGGTGTAAGCCAGCGGAAGTTCATCGGTCAGACCGGCGATCATGCGCCCGACTTCACTGATGCCGGCAGCCAGGGAGGTTATGCCGGTGATGGAACTGATGGAAAACTCGTGGGCCAGGGGCGGGCAGCTGCTGCTGCCCCGGCAGACCGTTCGCTCCAGGTAGGCATAGGCTGGCCGGCGCCGGTTGTTCTGGACACGGACGGATTGAAACTCCTGGATGATGTCCAGTCCGCTTTGGGAATCGGATGGCGTGACCCTGACGCCTTTCCGGGTCGGCACCGACTTGCCGGACAGGGCGTCGGTCAGAATGGTGTCCACGGCGCTGTTCAAGGCCTGCACGATGGCGGCACTGCCGTTTTCCAGCACCGAAGGATCATTGGTCAGCTCCGCGGCTATAACGGCCTCCAGTTGATCCAGGACGGCAACGTCATTGGGTATGCGGTCGATAATCTGCCTGTACAGGAACGGATGGGTAAATGACGCGCCCAGGTAGTAGTACAGCAGCACCTCGGCCGTGGTGCGCGTCGACAGCGTGTCGTAGCCGACGCCGAACCACCCCATCAGCAGGGTGTCACCATTGGACTGAACCGCCATGGCCAGCTGTGGCGCATCTCCGGTCAACAGCGAGAACGCGCCGCCGGCGTTCACCGGAACATCCACCTGGAACGCGTTCTCCACCGTCAGGGTATCGGGGTCAATGGTGGACGATGGCGGCAGGATGACGGCTCCGGCAACCGTCAGGGTTTCGAAGACCACGCGCTGCTCAAAGCCATCGGAGAACACGGGCTGGGACACCGCGCTGAGCAGCGGTGCCACAGATCCAATGACCACAAGTACCAGGGTTTGAACGATTCGGCTCATGTGCCACCTCCCGGCCGGCTTTTGCGGCCCTTGGCAGAGTAGGCGCAGAAAACCGGCAATCAGGCTCAGCGCGGCGCCTGCCCGACAAGCTAGAGCGCCTTACGTCGGGCTTCTGCGCGCTCCCGAAGTGTCTCCAGCAGCCGAGCGATGTCTTTCAGTTCGTCGATGTTGGTACCGTCGCTCTCGTTGAGCCGGCGGAGCAATTCGTCCAGCGCCAGTTTTTCACCCGCGGTAAGGTTGGCCTGGTCGATGCCGAACAGGTTGGCCGTTGCCGTCACGTCTTCCACCGTGGACGCACCCCACTTTCGGCCGGCCCATCCCAGAAACTTGCCGCCGTAGAAGAACGGTGCCGCTGCCCCGGCGGATCTGCCGAACGCAGATACGAAGGACTCCCTGCTGGCGGCGTTGATGAACAGGCCGCGAAGGGTGTTGCCGCCCACATTGGCGCCAACGCCCGACGCGATCCCGCCCGCCAGGTTGGTTTGTAGCTGGACGTTCTCGGAGATCGCGGCAGCACCTGTGCCGATCAGCGCGGCGATCAGAATAGGGGCCACCAGCCCGGTGCGGTCGGTGCTGGTGGCGGGATTGTTGCCAACAAACAGATAGAAGTTGGTGCTGCCCCCGGCAAAGCCAATCGGGTCCCGGGTTGTCCAGCGACCGGATTCGGCCAGGTAGTCGCGCGCGCCAAAGCGCGTAAGTCCGGTGAGGGGGTCGTACAGCCCACCCTGGAAGGCGAAGGGCTGGAACCCGGGATTGGTGTCCTGCAGGATTTCACCCCAAACGTCGTAGCTGATGGCCTGGGCAATCGCGCCGGTACCGGTGTCGACCACAGCACGAACGCTTCCCTGGTAATCTTTGATCAAGCGGTAGGTGATGCCTCCTCGCTGCATGTATTCCGGTGCGCCAGGGCGGTCAGCGTAGACATACCGGGCGGTCACCGCGTTGGCGGCATCGAGTTCTGCCACCGGCCGTGAATCCCCGCCGTAGAGGTAGGCGGCAGCTCTGACGCCATCGATGGCTCGCTCCACCCTGCGGTTTGCACCGTCGACGGCGTAGCTGATCTCGCGGCCATCGGGCAACACCACCAGGAGCAGGTTGGAAAACTCATCGTAAAGGTAGCTGGTTATCTGCCCGCCGTCGTTTGTCGAAGTGAGCGTGCCATCCTCGTCGAAATCGAAGCTGACGCCCCCCCGGGTCAGCTGGCGATTCTGGGCATCGAATGTGGCGGCCTCAGTCCCGGACAGGGTCGTGACGCTGACCCTGTTGGCTTCAGCGTCATAGAGGTAGCTTGCGCTCAACGTTGCATCCACGGCGACACTCTCGATGTTGCTGCGGTTGTCGTAGGCGTACTCGAACGTTGTGGTGGCGCCGGCCAAGGTTTCTGTCAACTGCACTACACGCGACATGGCATCGTATTGCAGGGATTGCACCAGGTAGTCGGCGCCGCTGATTCGTGCCCGATACTCGGTGATCCGTCCTTCGGCGTCGTACTGATACTGGTCCGTCACCAGGCCCTGGGTTGTGGCGGCAATGCCTCCCGTGGTGTTGTCCCGGGTCAGGGTGAGGCTTCCAACCTGGGTCAGCAGGGGGCTGTAGCTGTACGCGACGGCATCAGTGCCGTTGACGGTTACCGATGCAAGCTGAACACGATCCGTAGCAACGATTCGCTCAACCGTACCCTCGATGGATCCGCTCCAGCTTTCCCGGGCCAGCCAGGGTCCCTGGAACAGGCGGGACAGAGAAACGTCCGGGGAGACGATGGAGTTGTTCCTCCCGGAGGCATCATAGCCGTAGGTCAGTTGCCCGCGAGAGTAGTTCACGCTGGCCAGCCGACCCTGGGGATTGTATCCAACCGATAACACTTGACCGTTGGCGCGGCTTTCCCCAATCACCCTTCGATCGTCGTCATAGCTGTGATTGGTGGCGGTGACCCCGTCTCCTGCATCGGGATACGCCATCTGGACCAGGCTCTTACGTTCGTCGGGAACCAGCACAACCGTCTCGCCACCGGCGCCGGTCACGGCGATCTCAAAGCCATCGGCATCGTAGGTAGACAGCAGTGAGTTTCCGTCGGGGAGCACGAACCCCTCAAGCTGCAGATCGTCACTGAACAGGAACTGGGTCTCGAGCCCCGTCGGCCCGGTCAAGCTGGAAAGTTGGCCATCCGCTCCGTAGGTGAACGCGACGGTGCGTTGCGCCGCACCCTCTCCGATAAGGGTTTCCGAGACCCGACCCCGGGAGTCCACCTGGAAGGTCATCGTGCTCAACCCGGTTCCTGTGCGCTCAAGCAGGTCGCCCTGGGCGTTGATCACATGGGATTCGACCAGTCCGGAGGCAGTGGTCAGCGTTTCCCTGTTGGTGTTTCCGGAATACTCGTAGGTCGATACGTCCGATCCGAGGTTGAATGTGCGCGTCAAGGACAGGAGGTCCAGCACGCTGCCGGTATTTTCCAGCACCGCGTCGCGGGATTCCGTCATTAATTCTGAGGTGCCGCCTGGAAATGAAACCCTGGATAGCGCCAGGTAAGGTGCCTGCATGGCAAAGCGCGGGTCCGGCGCACTGATCACTTCGACCAGGGTTCCGCCAGGCCCGACGATGCTGATGCGCCCATCCGTTTCGGCCACCCGAACCACCTCCCGGCCATCGGGTTGGGTGACCCGCGTGGTGACTGTACCCTCGACGTCGACGCTCCTGGCGTATTCCGTCCGAAGGCCTGAAGGAGAAGTTGCCGTGACCAGTTGTCCTCCGGGCGTCTGCGAATGCGCCAGCGTCTGCACCTGGCCCAGGGGATCCGTCACCGTCAGCAGCCTGCCGTCGCCATCGTACGCCATGGCATAGGCCTGGTCGCTGGCGGTCTCGACCTGGGTCAGCAGGCCGTCGGGATCGTAGGCGAAGTTGATCTCTGCGCCGCCGGGACTGGTGGAGGAGGCCAGGAAGCCGTTGATGTCCGTGCTGAACTGCGTCGTGTGGTTGTCGGGTCCGGTGATCGAGGTCGGCTTTCCTGCGCCGTTGCGGGCAATGTTGGTAGTATTGCCGTAGCCGTCGGTCACGCCCGTCAGGTAACCCTCCGCATCGTACTCAAAAGACCAGATCAGCCCGCCGGTCAGGGCATGGCGGGTGTCCAGGTGGCGTCCGTTGGCAGCAAAACGGTAGACCTCCGGGCTGTTCGAAGACGCCACCAGGGTATCGGCCAGGGGGACGGGTTCGTCTCCCGGTACCACGCGCTGGATGTTGCCCGAGGCGGAGTAAATGCTGCCGTCGGGCCCCGCGGCGATGTCATCGGGGGAGAATCTGCGCTGCCTGGCCGGGCCGCCCTCGCTGGCATACGGCTGGTCCGCCGGCCCGCCGGCGATCACCCGGGTGCTGCCGTCCGGCTCCACTGCAAGCAGCTCGCCCTCGGATACGGCGTAGACGATGCCATTGGCGCCGGTGGTGATGGTGTCGATGGACCGCTGGGGCTGGCCGGGCAACAGGGTCTGGACCAGGCCGTCGTTGGTGATTTTCCGTATGGAGGTGTCAAACAGGTTGGGCGCGTTAAACACCAGTCCCCCGTCCGGCAGGGTATCGAAGTCAAAGGATGGTTGCAGTAGTGCGTCCAGGGCCACCGAGCCGTCGGGTGAACAGTCATTTGCGAAGCAGTTGCTGACGCCTGCCACACGGCGCACGAAGCCGTCCGCTTCCAGTCGGTAGAAACGCCCGAACTCCATGATGCCCAGGGTGTCGTCGTCAAAAAACTCGATGTCGTCCAGGGAAATCATGGGGAAAGCCAGGGCCGGGATGGAATCGAAAAAAGACGTGTTGGCGAACTGGATGGATTCGAAGCCGGCCACCCGGGTGACGGTGCCATCCCCTTCAACCCGGTAGATGAAGTAGGGATAGAACTCGTCGTCGCCGTCGAAATACGCAGAGCCGGGGCAGAAGGCAGCACCGAAATGCAGGCGGTTCCTGCTGTCGACAGCCAGGGTGATGAGCCGGTTTCCGGTAGACGAAGACAGTTCGGTAAGGCCGATATCGTCGGTGGTGGTATTCGGGCCCGGGCACTCGGTCCCGCCCCCTGGAATCACGGTTCGAACGATGCCGTCGGGATCAATCGCGCGAATGCGGTATCCATTGGGGCCACTCTCCGCGTAGTACACGGTGCCGTCCGAGGCCACCGCCAGGTACTCGGCGTTCATTTCGACCTGGTTGGCCGGAATGCCGTCGGAATCGGGGTCGTCGCCGCCACCGGCGAAATCATTCAGGGTGAAAACCAGGTCCGATCCGCCGTCGCTCTGACGCGAACCGTCTCCCCGGTAGATGATGCCGGCATTATTGTCATAAAAATGGTGAATGCTCGGGCTCCAGCCGCCGACGCCCAGGGGGCGCCAGTCTAGACGGCCGCCGATGCGGGTTCGGTAGGTCACGGGCAATGACTCGACGGTGATGTTGCGGCCCTGTTCATCGTTGGTGCTCAGGAGCCGCCCGAAAACCCGGGGCGGTTCGGCGCTGGTGCCGCCGTCGACGATGATGCCGTAGGAGGCCTGAAACAGGTAGGACAGCTCGTACTCCAGGGTCTGGCCGCCAAATACCGGACGACCGTACCGGTCCAGTCCATCCCAGGTGTACAGGTAAGACTGGTTGGCCGCCGGGGGCAGGGTAATATCCCGGCCGCCGACTTTCAGCCGTACACCGGACAGGCCGGCCGGTGTGGTGGAGCGGGTGACGGGGATGGAGACCTTGCGCTCGGCGCGTCGACCAGGCACCCGGTTGCTGGCGTAATGCAGGGCAAAGGGCACCCCAACCAGGTTGAGCTGTTCCAGGAAAGTCTGGCTCTCAAAGTCGATCTGGCCGTAATCGGCCGGGGACAGGGTGCCGTCCAGGGTGTCCGGCTGAGGCTCCGGCGGTGGTGGTGGCACCGCGTCATCAGGCAGCGGGAAGTTATAGTCGTGAGGCGAAAAATGTGAGATCGGGACCCGCCACAGGCTGTCACCGGCATCATACAGCTGGGCCAGGGTGGACAGCTCTTCAGCATCAATGCCAAGGCCCGACAGTCTGGACGGGCTGGCGGGAAAACCCGTGCTGTCTACGGCCAGGGTGACAGTTCCGGCCGCCTCCGACAGGATTTCGATGACCCGGCCGTTGTCTGCCGGAATCCACTGCCCCGACTCGCGATCCAGGTAGCCATGGGGAATGATGGTACCGGTGGGGAATCCCAGGAAATTCTCGTTGTAGCTGGCCAGAGGTTTGCTGAATGTAACCGGCCGGTCGAGCCCCTGGTCTGCGCTCAGTTCCACCGCGTAGGTGTAGCCGCTGGTGGGCGGCAGATCGGCGGGCATGGCCATGGGCCCGGTCTCGCCCACGGTGTACTCGGTGATGCGCACATCGATCTGGCTTACCGGATCCATGCCGCCGGAACCATTGCCCATCATCACCGATGTGGCGGATGGAACAATCAGTCGTGCGGTTCGCGGCCCGTCACTGTCGGTGACGGTAGAGCCGGTAACCACCTGGGCTGATGGCATGCCGGCCATGACGGTGGTGACGTTGGTGTCCAGGGTGACCAGCATGACGTCTTCCAGGACCTGGTCAGACCGTGCCGAAATGGAGGCGGTGCGCTGGGCCGGCAGATAGCCTTCTGCGCTCCAGCTGATGATCTGGGTGCCGCCACCGTTGACTGCGAGATCGTATTCTCCGTCTGCACGGGTCAGGGTAAAGCCAAATTCCGGCCGACCCAGGATCTCCACCCGCACCATGGGGATGGGATTCATAGCCCGGTCGACCACCCGTCCGGAAACCACCGACAGTGTTTCGCAATCGATCTGCGCCTCGTCCACGTTGAACTGCAGGGGCTGCGGTCCGCTGTACAGAAAACCGAAGGCGTCACAGGGTGTGGTGGTGTAGCCATCGGACCGGTCCGGCGCTACGTCTTCGGGGTTGGGCGGCATGCCGGGGCCGCCTTCTCCTTCCTCGAAACCGCTGGCAAATATCAGTTGGCCCTGAACCGGGCCGCTGAGCAGGAATGCAATGATCCCCGAAAGCAGAATAGTCCCGCGCATGTCCCCGTAGATCCTTTAATGAGCCTGACCTTCATGGGTAGGCGCAACCCGGGGATTAACTGGCTCATCGACCGGCGGAAAAGCTCAGAGCACTGTGACAGCCGGGCAAGGATTGCTGGCTGGTGGATTACGGCGTGGTCCCGGGTCGGTAGGTGTACCAGGTCAGCACGCCGATATCGCCCAGCAGCACGTCAACCATCATGCCTTCGCCGTCTCGCGGCGGGCCGCCGAACCAGACGCCGCTGGCGGCGGCAGGGCTGAGGCCCTGCTGGAGGCAGCTTTCCCGCGCCTCGTTGGGGCCCAGCCGCAGCACGGCATACTCGCCCTGGGCGTAATCCGTGTCGGGCGAACTCCAGGAGAAGGTGGCGTTGTCGCAGTCGATGAGGGCGAATTCGACCTGGCCCCAGACCTGGCGCCGGACGGCAGCGGGATCGAACGCGGCGCCGAACCTGGCGCCGTCGGTAATCACCATTTCCGCCACCAGGGTATTGCCGACAAACTCACCGCTGCCGATCAGCCAGGCCTGATCCGGTTCCGTGACCACCGGGGTCGCGGCGGCCCGGGTGCCGATCACGGTGAGAAAGGTGGCACCATCCAGGCCGCCGGCGCCCGATTCCACCACGGTTTCAACGATGCCGCCGTTGCTGTCGTAACGAATCACCCGGGCGACCTGGTCCGAGGTCACCAGCAGCGTGTCCTGGCCGTCCACCACCAGGCCGGTGGGTCTTCCGGCGACCACCAGTTCCTCGGTGAAGCCGCCGTCGTAGGCAAAAGCCAGGACCCGGCTGCTGCGCCAGCTGGTCACCAGCAGGCGGCTGCGGGCGGTGTCATTGACGATCACCCGGGGGGCGTCCAGGCCGCCGCTTCCGGCGGCGATGAACTGCGAGGTGCTGCCGGAATCAACGTCGATTGCAATGATGTTGTCAGACTCAAATCCCGGCACCAGCAGGCGGCCGTCGTCGCCAAACGCCATGCCGGCGTCGATGCCGTTGATGGCACTGCCCAGGTTGTAACGTTGGACCTCGGCGCCGGTCTGGGGGTTCAGGCGCACCACGACAGTGCTTTGAAAGCCGCCCACGTAAATGTCGCCGTCGGGCCCTACGGCCAGGGCGGTGGGTTTGGACACGCCGATGGACGGGGTCTGGACCCAGATATCGACAAACTCCAGGGTGTCGGCGCTATACCGCACGATCCTGTCGTTTTCCTCGCTGGCCACGTACAGAAAATCGCCGCTCTGGCGAACCGCCTGCACCCCGTCCAGGCGCCCACCGGAGTCCAGCACGCCGGCGAAACTGCCGCCGTCGCAGAGGTCGTAAATGTGCACGTTATCCGAGTTGTAACCGCTGGCCAGCAGCCGCTCGGTGCACTCCTGAGCCAGGGCGCCCCCGGCATGAATGGAAATGCCGCAGACGGACAGGGCGGCCAGCAGTTTTCGGATCGTTCCCACGGCATTGTCTCCACCTATAATGTCCACTGCAGCATGACCTTGGGTAACGGGAGAGTCCTGATCGGCTTGTTCGAAAGTTCTTCGGAAGTTCTTCGCACACCCCGGGAGCGCATCGGCAGGTGGCAGATCGACGCCGCGGCCAATGAGCTCACAGCGGGCGAAGACAAACGCCGACTGACGCCCAAGGCCATGCAGGTGCTGCAGCTTCTGATGGGTTCACGGGGCCAGGTGGTCACCCGTGGGCGGCTGATCGACCATGCAGCGGTCAGCGACGAAGGCCTGTCGCGCATCATCAACGAGATCCGTGAAGCCCTGGGCGACGAGGCCCGCAATCCCACCTTCATCGAAACTATTCCCAGACGCGGGTATCGGCTGCGGGACGAGCAGGTGCGGCCAGCGGCGCCACGGTGGAGGCGGGCTGTTCTCTCGGTTGTCGCCCTCGCTGCGCTGGCATGGGTGGTGTGGATGGTTTTACGACCCTCCCAGGTTGCCACTGCCACGCTGAGCCAGCCGACCCGGCTGACGGCGTTTTCCGGTGCCGCCGTGGCGCCCGCCATCGATGGTGATCACGTTTGGTATGTCCGCCGCGGCCCCTCGCGCGAGGACCCCTCCCTGCAGCGCCTGAATCTGGAGACCCTGGAGATCGAGGCCCGGTCCGAGTCCGCCCAGGCACTGGCTTCGCTGGGAGATCGCCTCGCCTGGCTCGATGAGTATGAGGGGCGCTGCCGGCTGAATGCGGTCGCGGGCGGGCAGAGCCGCAACGCCGAGTGTGCTGCAGCAGACGGCAGCCTGGACTGGGCGCCGGATGGTTCAGCCGTAGCCTTCGAACTGCCGGGTGGAGCCCTCGGCCTGCTGTCCACGGCTGCGGGTTCCGTACGTCACATCACCCAGCCGCCGGCGGGTTTCCTGGACCTGGATCCCCGCTTCGACGGACGGGGAGAACGGCTCAGTTTTGTCCGGACCGACCGGGTTGTGGGAGAGCTGCACGTCATGCACCTGGAGGACAACGCGGTCGATCTGATCACGTCAGACAACCAGATGGTGTTCGATCACGCCTGGGTCGACCACCGGCATATTGTAATGAGCAGTGACCGCAGCGGCATGCGCCGGCTCTGGTTGCTCAATATCGACGATGGCAATTGGCAGGACCTGGGCCACCCGGGCGCCATGGGGCTGGACTACCGGGCCCCGGACCTGGTGTTCGAACAACCCAGCTTTCGGGCTGACATCGAGCTGTGGGACGGGCGCGAGAGCCGGCCCGTGGTGGCCTCGGAGCGATACGACAACCATCCGCGTCTGGCGCCCGACGGCCGCACCCTGGCTTTTGTTTCCACCCGCAGCGAAACCGGCGGTATCTGGGTCTGCGGCCCGGAGGGCGAAGACCCAAGACGCCTGCAGTCCCTGGATTCGGGGCGCCTGACGCGGCCCTACTGGCGGGACCGCGACCTGATGTACATCGTGTTCGACCGTCGCGGGTCCCATGCCTGGATCAGCGACCTCGACGGTAATCGTCGTGAAATGATTGGCCCGGAACTGGCGCCCCGGGAGGTGGCTGCAGCGGTGGATGGCCGGATCTATTTCCTGGGATCCGACGAGGCGGGACCGGCCCTGTTTGAATGGGTTAACGCCGGCGGTCGGGAAGAAGCCCGGGTTCTGGTGAGGGGCGGATTCCAGCGGCTGGAAATCGACGGCGACGGCGGTGTCTACCTCTCCCGCACCGGCGGCAAGCAGATCCTGCGCTTCGACCACTCCGCCCGGCTCGAGACCGTTGCCAAAGACAGCGATGCGCTGCACTGGACCGTGGCCGGCGAGACCCTCTACTTTCGCTCGAGCGACGGCCTGATGCGGCAGAACCTGCGCACTGGCGACCGACAGGCTGTTTCCGCGCCGATACCCAACACCGTGGGACTGGGCCTTTCTGCCAGCCCGGACGGCCAACGGCTGTACGTTGCCCGGTTCCGCAGTGTCCAGGTGGACCTGATGCACAGCAGGCTGGCGCTGGACTCGGCAGGGGAGTGACAACGGCTATCATACCGCCGACCCCGGTCATTGGGATCAGTCCTGCAAGTACGCCCACTGACGCGCCTTGGTCTGCAGATCGACCACAAACTCGGTCAGGTCCACGTTGCACCGGCGGCAGGCGTCGACCACCGGCTTTCCCCGGGCGTTGGTACGTCGGAGTTGCCGGTAGACCGCGCCATTCCATACTTGGCTGATGGTGGCGGTATTCAGATTGCCCAGGTCGGGATGTGGCGATTTGAAAAAATTGGACGCGCAGCACACGTCGCAGCTGCCGTCCGGCATCACCGACAATATGTAGGACAGGTAGGTACAGCTGGGAACCAGCGGCGAGGGTGGTTTCTGAAAGTCGGCGACGTTTTCCAGCTCGCCATGGTCGTAGTAGTGCACATGGGAGGGCAGCGCCTGGTCCACGATTTCCGCCAGCCCGGCCAGCGCATCGTCGATCTGATTCTCCCACCGCTGCAGGGTCATGATTTTTGCCGAGAGCCGTGGCCGTGGGGCCCCCATCTGTTGTTTCAGTGCCTGAAACTGCCGCAGGTTGCGGATGACGCGCTGGTAAGCATCCGGTCCGGTGAACCAGCGATAAGTTTCACGATCGGGACAGTTCAGGCTCACCATCAGGTGATCCAGCCCCGACTCAATGACGGCGCGGCTGCGTTTTCCGTCCAGCAGGATGCCGTTGGTCGCGTATTCAATAAAGGCCCTGGGTAAGCGCTGCCTCGCATAGCCTACGTAGCGGTGGAGGTCGGGGAAGCTCAGGCTTTCCCCGTCCACACCGATGCGAATATCGACACGCCGGTCCGAGGGCACCTGGTCAATGATGTGACGGAACAGCCCAAAATCCATGGTTCGGTTCTGAAGCCGGCCCGGATGTTGAACCTGGGGGCAGAAGCGGCACCGGGCAAAACATTGCCGCTCCCAGACGCAGACGGACAGCACCCGCGGAAAATCCAGCTGTTCCCAGCGCGACGACCGGGACCAGGCTGCCCGCGCGTCCTCCCAGCGCTGTTGCCAGTGGCCGCTGGCGGGCCCGCGTCTTGCCGCTGCCAGCCAGTCGCGGAACGTTTCATCGCCGATCACCGCATCATCGGATACCAGCAGCGTCCGGTCCCGGGCGATGTGCAGCAGGTACTCCAGCGTCGCCAGGGCGGCGGGGGCCAGGTCCTGCAGCCTGCCCCGGTCTAAGACCACGTGCTCCAGGTCCAGGCCGCCGGCACGTGCCACGTCGGCAATAGTCCTGGATTCCGATCGCGACCGGGCATAACCCAATGCCTTCACCACAGTCCACCCACCATCAGTGCCCACTTACTGGCCTGACGCGCGCAGACGGGTTTTACCCCCAAGCGATGAACCGCAGCCAAAAAGAACCGGCGGATAAACCGCCGGTCTTTCTCACCGTCTCGAAAAGCGCCAGGCTATTCGGGAAAGGTCACGCTGAGCAGCTCGGTGCCTGCCTGCTCTACGCTGATCCTGAGTCCCCGAGGATCGAAGGTCAGCAGCAGTTCGTCCCCTTCGGGTGACTCACTGAACTCGACCTCTCCCTTGCCCTCGATCACGGTAATCGTGGCTTCCAGCATTGCGTCCACCAGCAGGTCATAGTCGCCGTCGGCCAGGTCTTCCACCTCGACCTCGAATTCGGCGCCATCGCTGTCGACTTCGTACTTGGCCGAGCCGGACGCCTGTGTGTTGACGCCGCTGTTTTCCAGTGCGACTTCAATGGACAGGGTCGAAGGATCGTCCGAGTCACTGTCGTCCCCGTCGTCATCGCCAGGTCCGTCGCCGGTTCCGTCACCCGAATCGTCGCCATCGCTGTCGTCATCACTGTCGCTTTGCGGATCATCTTCGCTGTCGGCTTCGCCGGGGAATTCCACCGAGAACAGCAGGGTGCCGCCCTCCAGGACTTCAACCACGCTGTTCCTGGGATCGAAGTCCAGCGGAAGCTCTCCGCTGGTGACCGGATCGCGGAACTCCAGTTCGCCTTCGGTTTCGTCATCGTCCTGAACAACATCAATGGTTCCGACTTCGCTGCCGGCTACGCGCAGGGCGTAGCTGCCGACGGGGATGTCCTCCACTTCGACGGAGAATTCCCGCCGGTCCTGGCGGACCTCGAATTCGGCCTCGGCAGAGCCGTCGGGATAGACGCCGGCATTGACCAGGTCCACCTCGATTTCGACCTCCTGGACGACGATGCCGGGGTCGTCGCCTTCATCGTCGGGCAGCGGGTCGCTGGTCAGAAAGACAGTCCCGCCCTGGGCGACTTCGATGACAGTGCCCCTGGGATCGAAGGTCAGCAGCGGGTGCCCCATCTCCTCGGGACTGCGGAATTCGATTTCACCCTCGGTGCCGTTGTCGTCGGTGCTTACGGTGATGGTGCCAACCGCTGCTCCGTCAACCAGCAGGTCGTAGTCGCCAACGTCCAGGTCTTCGACTTCGACTTCGAATTCAGCCCGCCCTGGTTCGGTTTCGAATTCGGCCTTGCCCGACGCGTCCGGGTCTACACCGGTGTTCTGCAGCCGGATCTCAATTTCGACGGGAGCGGCATTGGGTCGGAAATCGTCGGAAATGCCGCCGCTGCAGCTGGTGTTGGCAACGCTTGAAAGCCTGGCGATGCGAAACGGCGCCAGCCCGGTTCCGGTCACCGCATTGATCATGTCCACGGTGCCTTCATTACAGTTATTGAAGGTCAGGGACCCGGTGCCCCAGATCTCGGCGGTGCGGGTTGCCGGGTCGCTGGACTGCAGAAAGGTTGGCCCGGAGACTTCCAGTACCTCCATGTCGATCCGGTTCTTGTCGACGTTGCCCTGGCCGACAAACCATTTTGCGTTTCCGCTGTCGTCGTAGGTAAACCAGTAGGCGACGCCCTGGCGGGTTCCGTCGGGTTGATTGACGATCTGCACGACGAAACCCTGGCTTTCCTGGTCCGGCTGGTCCCAGATTCCCGTGAAATCCTTGGTGACGGTGACCTCGGCGTTGGCGCTCATACAGGTAGCCAGGGCGGCGATGGCCGCGCTGAGCACCCGGCGCTGCGTTGAATGAGATTTAGATACGGACAACATTGGTAACTCTCCTATTGGTCCTCTTCCCCGTGGTCGTCCCCGCGGAAAAAGTAAATTCCCAGACCAGCCTCCATCAGGGGGCTGTCTGACTGTTCCTGGTCGTATTCGATGGATTGCTGGTACAGGTAGTCGTCTATTTCGAAGATCAACTCCCTGCCTCTGTTCTTGATGTGTGCCGCAATTTCCTCTGCTTTGTCAGCCGGTATACGGTCGTTGAAAGTGGCGCCCTGCAGCCAGGTTTCGTCGCAGTCCGGGTCGGTATTGTGGGCAATGGTGGTAACCAGCCCCCCAGCGGCCTGACCCAGGATGTCAAAGTAGTCACGGGCGTCTTCGAGGCCGATGGGTACGTACTGGGGATTCAGCAGCTGGATCATGCCGTCGTCGGTTTTCTCCACGGCTTTGACCCGGATCAGCTCATCCAGTACCGCCCGGGGCGGGGTGCCACCGCTGAACCTTTCCACCAGGGCCTCGAAACTGGGAGCTGGCCCCTGGAACGGAACCCTGCAGGGTTGGCCGTGGTCGTCCAGATACGTCTCGTCCCGGGCCCAGCCCGTCAGAACCTTGGCTGCGCGCTGGTATTCCCGGTGGGATCCGGTTTCGACCGGTGATGGCATTTTCAGCAGGCGATCGACGTCAACCCGGGTCAGTCCGGTCAGGACCGCCACCCGGGATTTGGACTGCTTGCGCCCGGGGATGCGAAATTCTTCGTTGGCGACCTGCACGTACACCCATCGCAACCATTCCGCGATGGTTTTGTACGGGATGCCGTGTCTCAACAGCATGCGCACCAGCGGGCGAAATACGCGCACGGCAGCACTGCCGCACGCCTGGCTGATTGTCGGTTTACCGGCCAATACGGGCCTCCTCGAACTTCGTCTGTCCGTCCGGCCGCGGGGTGACGATGTTAAAAGTCTTCATGTTGGATCATTCCGGACAGGCGCCATTTTTGCAGATTTCGAGCCGTAAATCCGTGCTGGTACTGAAGCATCACCAGGTGACCGCGGCAACTGGCCGCGGCCGCCCAAGTCCATCAGCGAAACACGTCAGCAAACAGGTTGTCTGCCCAGTCGAACATGTCCCGGTAACTCTCTCGGTCCCATCCGTCTGACGCGCCGATATGGCTGAGGCGCATGTTGCCGGTGCCCTGATCCAGGGCAAAGTTGGCAGTCAGCCACGATGCCTGGTCCCGGGTGATGGGGCTGTAGCAGGCCGAGTTGGTGGTGATGTTCTCCAGCCGTTCCGTGTGGTGGGTGGGCATGCCGCTGGCCGCGCGAATGATGGCGTCGGCACAGACCTTGGCCTGGGAACTGGCCATGTGTGCGGACTTGGGCTGGGACGTGCCCTGGGAATCTCCCAGGATATAGATGCCCTCCTGCAGCGCTGATTCATAGGTGACAGGATCCACCGGCGCCCAGCGCCCGTCGGTGAGTCCGGAGTTCCGTACCACTGATCCAGCCTGTTGATTGGGAATCACGTTGACTACGTCGCCGCTGAATTCCCCCTGGCTGGTGAACACACGCAGCCCGTCGGAGTCTACGGCTTCCAGCTGGGCGGCGGGGTAGTACTCCAGCGTGTCGCCATACAGTTCGCTGAACGCCCTTTCAAAGGTTTCCCGTTCAGCCTGGATGTGGTCATTGGCATCCAGCACGATGACCCGGCCGCCGCCCGCGCGCTGGACGTTGTCAGCCAGCAGGCAGGCACGCTCATAGGGTCCGGGAGGACAGCGATAGGGCGCTGCCGGGATGGTCATGATGACGGTGTTGCCCGCCGTCAGTCCATCCAGCTGGTTCCGCAACAGCAGGGTGCTGGACCCGGCTATCCAGGCGTGGGGCACCTTTGCAGAATCCAGTCCGGGGACGTCCATGAAACTGATCCCGGGTGCCACAACGGCACGGTCAAAGCCTAGTTGCTGGCCGTTGTCCAGCTGGACCTGGCGGGCTGCGGTGTCCAGCCCTACGGCCGTCCCCTGGACAACCCGAACCCCATACGCGCTGTCCAGCTCAGACAGTGGGAAGGACAGGTCAGACAGCTCCAGCTGCCGCGTCAGGATCAGGTTGCTGAGTACACAGGACACGTGGTTCGGATTGGGATCGACCAGGGTCACGTCAATCCGATCATCACCCCACAGCCGAAGGTACTTGGCCACGCTGGCGCCGGCGAATCCACCGCCAATCACAACGACCCGCTCGGCAGCCTGAGCCCGGCCGATAACTGGCACCAGGCCCGCCAGCCCGCCCAGCAAGGTCCCCTGGACAAACTGTCGTCGGTTAATGGTCATGGTCGTCGTCCTCCTCGTCTTCCTCGTCCTCTTCAGGATCTTCGAAGTCGTTTTCGTGCAGGTCATCGCGGTCATCGGGCAGGGAAGCGTAAAACCGGGCTATCCGGGCAATCTGCTCCTCGGTATAGCCAATGGCCTGATGGTCCATGATGTTTTCCGGCTGGTCTTCGCGGCGCATGTCGCGCAGGTCTTCCCGCAGGTCCTTGGCCGATTCGCCCGCCAGTGAATCCATGTCTCCAACCGCGTAGCCGTCGGTGCCGTGGCACTGGGCGCAATGCGAGGCCAGCAGGCGATTGATGGTGGGATCATGCGCTATGGATGCCTGGGCAATCAGGCCGAGCAAGAGGCCGGCGATGAGTATCGGTCTCATGGTTTTCCTCCGTTGTTCGCCATCTCAAGGCGATTCCGTGGGACGCACAGTATTCGAAATCGGGTTAATGAAATGTAAAAAATATTACAAATTTCTGGAAAAGAACAGGTTTTGACTGAATATTTCCCATACGGGTTTTCCCGTATTTCGCTGAGCGAATGCGGCTGTAACCGGAAGGCGGCGGCATGATTTCTTGATGTCAGCTTCAATCGGCAAGGTGCCGCTGATCATCTTTGACGCTTAAGAGGCCAGCCAAATGGTGAGGCTGGAAAAGGGGCTGAGGTAGTGGTCTGATACCGTGCACACCGCCATGGAGAAGTTCATGCCCCTGAAGTTCCCGGTATTACTCCTGTGGACAGCACTCCTGTCAGCCGTCGCGACGGATGCCTGCAGTGAATCCGTTGGGCCATCGGTGCAGTACCCCGCTGCCAATCTGGAGGATGATTCCTACCGGCCCGGGGCTGACTGGATGCTGGTCTGGTCGGATGAGTTTGACGGGGAAATGCTCGATCCTGACAACTGGAACCGGCAGGTAGTCAGGGCCGGCAGATTCAATGACGAATGGCAGCGGTACACCGACAGTACTGAAAATGCCTACGTCAACGACGGCGCCCTGGTGATCAAGGTGATCCATGAAGGAGAGTTCCATGGCCACGATCAATATACCTCGGCGCGGCTGAACACGGCCCGGAAACAGACGTTCAGGTATGGCAGGATCGCCGCTCGTATCCAGCTGCCCTACGGCGAAGGAATCTGGCCCGCGTTCTGGATGCTGGGTGCCAATATCAATGAAAACGGCGGAGATACGCCCTGGCCCCAAAGCGGCGAAATTGACATCCTCGAGCTGTATGGCTCAAAAGATGACGGGGCGATAGAGGCGAACATCCATTACGCCGGCAGTGACGGCAGGCACGCCAGTCTCCGGGCGCCGGTCTATAAGCTGGAAAGCGGCATCTTTGCCGATGCTTTTCACGTGTTTGAAATCGAGTGGGACGAGCAGCGCATCACCTGGCGGGTAGACGGCGAGCAGTATGCCTCGACACCCATTGATGCCGATGAACGCTCGGAATTCCACCAGGACTTCTTTATTCTGCTCAACATTGCCATTGGCGGATCTGGGCGTCCCAACGACTCCACCCCGTTCCCCCAGGTGATGTACGTGGACTGGGTTCGGGTCTATCAGAAAGCCACAGATCCGAAGTGACCGGTGGGTTGGCGGACAAGCCAAGGTTCATTTGACAAGTTGAGATACACCATGATCAGAAGTTACTCCTGGGCAGTCGCGTTACTGCTGCTCGGTCCAATTGTGCAGGCATCTGAGACGGAGCGGCTGGCGCTTCAGGGCCTTCCTGCCGAGATCGCCCTGTTTGTCAATCTGCCGGCGGGAGTTGCGGCAGAATCCATCCGGAGTGAAGCAGAAGCCCTGCTGAAAGGCTCGGGTCTGGAGGTCCAGGAATTCCTGGGAACCGAGGCTCGAACCGCCCTCGAAATTGTCGTTTCCAGCGCCCAGGCGTTTCCAGCCCTGACGGGTTCCGGCGGCATGGTCGAGCAACTGAAAAAGCTTTGCACAACGGTGGTCGAGACAAAACTCAGCGCCCCCGTTGTGCTGAAAATGACGAAACAGAACAGTGCTGCGGAGGTGTGGTCCACCCTGCGGTTTGGCGTCATGGACTGCGATGATGAAAGCATGATCAGGCAACTTGCGACGGCTCAGGTGAGGGAGTTTGTTGCCGCTTACCAGTTGTACAACCCGTGACGGCGGTTGGCTGGTGCTCGCCAGACATCCATCGTCGTCCTGAATCGATCCAACATCAGGGTGGTCCGGGACATGGTTCAGGATGACCGGTTGGGGCAGCTGGTCAAAAGGACAGCGCCGCCTCACAGGCTGCCGTCGCCTGGTCATCGACCTCCGGTAAAACTCAATCCGACGTTCTCTCGCTCGGCTCCTCGGTGCCGTTGTCGTACAGCCCGACCAGGGTGGTGACCTTACCCTTGTCGTCGCGTTCAAAGCGGATCCGAAAAGTGTCCATGTTGATCAGCCTGAACAGATCATCATCCATGGCGGCCAATTGGTATTCCCGGCCCTGGCCGCGCTGGTAAGTCAAGACGCCGTCTTCGAGCCAGACCCGGCGAGGTCCGTAGGTGCCGGGATAGTCGCCCACCTTCAGAGGTGATAGTTCAAACGGTGTTTCTTCGGCGGCAAGACCATCAACGGCCCATTCCAGCTGGAACTTCCGATCCGGCGATTCCGCGGCCTCCGCCAGCTTTTCCAGAGCCTGGCGGTGGGCAACGGCCAGGGCGTTGTCAGCCGGTACATTGGTGTCTGGCATGACGCCTGTACCTTCCCAGTTGGTACCGGTAATGGGATTGATGGCGCGGCCAAAGGGCAGACTCATTCGCAGGCCGTGCTCGGCCATGGTGAAGTCCTCCACGGGGTGAGCGCCGCCGCCGGTGACCTCGCCGACAACCTGGGCGCGCTCCATATGCTTGAGGTTGTAGGTGAACTCCTCCGCGGCGGAAAAGGTGCGGCCGCTGGTCAGCACCCAGATCGGTGTGTCGATCATCTTCGGCCCCTGGACGTGTTCCTGGGTGAAGAACTGGCGGGTGCTGTCGTTGCGACGAACGTAGAAGCTGTTGAGGTGCTGGCGCTGTTCAAAGAAGTAGCTGGTGATCAGCTGGATCATGGAGGGTGAGCCGCCGCCGTTGTTGCGCAAGTCGATAATGAGTGCGTCGGCAGAAGCGAGGAAATTCATGGCAGCAACCGCGGCCGCCCCGCCGTACCCGGCGTCAAAAAATCCGCGCAGGTCCAGATAGCCGACGTTTCCCTGGAGGATCTCGACCCTGGTGAAGCCGTAGTTCTGCCGGCGGGCGTTGTCCAGGAAGCGTTGCTGTTGTGCCTCCAGGTCCTGGGGCTCGGTACCCGTGTCCTGGGGTGGTACCGGACGTACGCTAAGATGCCGGTCGCGGCTGATTGACTGCAGGTCTTCAGTCAGTTTTGCTGCCAGCGTGGGCAGGTCCAGATCCCGATAGGCGCCCCGGTCCAAGTGCTGTCGCATGAGTTCGTTCATCTGCCGGGCCACCTCCGGGAACACGTAAACCTCGTCCAGGGCCTCGCTGATCTGCTCCACGATCGCCATGGTGTTCGGCGTCGACTCCATGTCCTGGGCTCTCATGCTGGCTGGCAGGAAAGTGAGCAGCGCGACAAGGGCGATGACTGTCCGGGACATGATGTGCTCCTGATAGGTTTCGTTTAAGCCTGATCCAGGCCGTGGCAGTGGCGGAAGGTTATGTTACAGGCCGATTGCCCGGCAGTGCTTATGGTTGGGGCGTCGGTAACGGCAATATTTGAGGTCTGTGCCAGATTTCCCCACAGTCCGTCAGGGCTGCTATTCCCCCGGGTCGCTGTATTCATGCCTGGCGACAAATGCCTGGAACCGCTTGATGGTATCAGCCGTGGGGCGCTGATCAGGGAGATTCACATATAGGTAAGTGTCCGAATTGTGATTGGCCAACCCGGGCGGCAGATCATCTAGACTAAGTGGATTCTCGCGGCGAGGAATGACTCATGGCAAAACACAACTGCATCATCGTTGCCGACAGCAGCCGGGCCCGTTTTTTTCACGAGGAAAACAAGAAACTCCAGGAGGTTGCGGGATTGAGCCACACGGAATCCCGTACCCGCAGTAACAGTTTGACCTCAGATCGGCCCGGGAGATCTTTCGACAGCGCTGGTGCGGGTCGTCATGCCATGGGCGAAGGGGGCGACCCACAAAGTCACGAAGCCAGGGTTTTTGCCCGGGAGGTGTCCGAACACCTCAGGCAAAGCCAGCCCCTGGATCACTGCGAAAAGATTGCACTGATCGCGCCGCCACAATTCCTGGGCCTGTTGCGCAAAAGCCTGGATCGTTCCTATCTCAACAAGGTCGCCTGTGAAGTGGACAAGAACCTGGTGACCCAGTCTCCGGATGAAATCCGGGAATACCTGCCCTGGGGATGGTGATACGCCTGGCCTCATTCACTGGAACTTCAGGCAGAGGCCGATCTCCGTATAGGGCGTTTCTGTATGTTCGTCACCATTGACGTATCCCAGGTAATGGGAATACAGGAAGCGCCTGGTGTCGAGGTTGACGCGGAACGTGAAGATGCCGGGCTGCTCGCAGATCATCTCGCCGGAGTTGTGGGCCGAGCTGTTGCAGGGGGCGGTCATGTCGCTGTGCAGCTTGTTCAGCACCCAGTGCCCGGATTCACGCACGACAATAAAGTCGCTGGTCTCGAATTTTCCCCGGATCCAGTCCCTGGTGGGTTCGTGGAACTTGAACCCCAGAGCCATCTCGCCTGAGCAAGTGTAAGAATCGGGAGTCGATTGGCCCGGATCTGAGAATAGCGCTGCGGCCAGAGAAACCAGGATGATGGCCAGAATACGCATGGTGATACCTCCGGCGATGCTGCACCTTGGTCAACGTCTAGATGTGGGCCCAGGGTCAGCGCTTATCCATCCGGGCTTCTACCTACACTCCCGGTATCCGGGTTAGCATCATCGCAAGAGTCAATCGGGAGTCAGCTTTCAATGAGCTTCCTGTCCAGCATTAAGCAGAGACTCACGACGTGGACGCTGGTGTCCTGCGGACTGACCTGCGTGGCGTATGAAGCCATTCGGATCAATGGCAGGATGAACCGGTTCGCGAGCCAGGACCCATCCTTCTGGGAGATCGCGTTTTCCCGGTGGGAGTCTTTCGGCCTTGTGGTTTATTTCTCGATCTTCACGGCCGCCCTGGTGGTGATCTGCAACAGGAGCAACCCCAGGATTGCCATGGCCTGGTTTGCCTATTCAGTGCTGATTCTGGGCATCGCCTGTTTCAACATTCCCGGGGCCATGATGGGAAGGTACGGCGACACCTACCAGGTGTTTGCCCTTTTTCACCTGGTGATCACGCCGCTGCCGGCCATCGTGTTCATCCTGGTCGGCCTGATCACAGGAATACGAGACCAAGGTGGGTCGGTTTGATGGCTCAGTCCGCGTAACCGCTGCCAATGGCGGAATAAGGCAAATCCAGTTCCAGGTCGGGAACCTGGCGCCCGATCCACCCTACGAAGGTGTTGCTGTTGGGCCCTGGAAAGACGCGGTAGGTTGATTTCCAGGGGTAGTCCCTGGCAGCGCGATCGATCTGGTCGATCAGCGCTTCGGCCTGGGGCCCGCGGTGGGCCTTGAGCAGCTTCGGCTCGGCGCCGTACCAGTGGCGGTCGGGAATGTCCTGGCGCACGCGCATCACCTGTTGTCCGTTGCGGCCGCGCCAGCCCACCACGTCGTAGACGGTATAGGACTTTTCGTTGCGGCGCTTTACCGCGATCCAGGTATGAATCGCAAACCAGCCACGCCAGCCCCAGGCATCTGCGCCGTAGACATGGACTACCGCCTCAGGAGTTTGCATGGGATCGGGCGCGATGCCCGCAGAGGCGCGACTGGCGGTTCTCCAGCCGCCGGAGCTGCAGCTGGTCACCAGCGTGGTGAGCAGCAGGACCGTAATCAGGTGCATGGTTCGGTTCATGGTCCCAGTGTCCCATGATTCCGTGACGCGGCGTATGGGTCGAAGGACACATGCCGCGAGACCGCCCGCTCAGTGCCCCGACATCCCCGCGCGCTGCCAGAGTGCATCGAATCTGGGATCGCCCTTCAGCAGGTCAAACTCGGGCCGCATGCCCAGGTGCATCAGTTCCAGGGACCCGCGGCTCACTGCCTTTTCCAGCCACAGGAATGCGGCCTCGACCTCGCCGGCCTGAGCATAAGTCGCCGCGATCCTGAACGGGTCCACGTAGGTTTCTTCGGACAACGCGGTCAGCTCAGCGGCAACGGCGATCATGGCACCCCGTGGCCCCGCCTCAGCCAGGCCGCGCTGAAGAGCGGCCACCAGCCGGGGTTGGCCCTGCCGGGCCAGACTTTTCTCGAACGCGACAACTGACTCATCCAGCATTCCCTGCTGCCAGAGCACCATGGCCAGCAGCCAATGCACCGGATAATCCGGGTCCCCCTCCACCAGGGCCAGGCATTCAGCCAGTGCCTCGTCGTATTGCCGCATCATGAAGAGGTGGTACGGCAGCGGCAGGTTGGAGGACGGTGTGTGGGGGTCGATGACCCGGGCATAGCGCACCTGCGCCAGGCTTTCCTCGGGATGTCCGGTGAGCAGCAGGTAGTCCGAATAACCATGCAGAGTGGTGGGGTCATTGGGGTTCAGCTCCAGGGCACGCTCAAATGCCTGGCCCGCGGCGGTCCAATTCCCGGTGAACAGGTGGACCCACGCCATGGCCGCGTGGGCGGCGAAGTGGGAATCATCCAGTTCCAGTGCCCGTAACGCGGCCTCCCGGCCCCGGGTGACGGCGCCCGCCGGTGGCTCGTCGCCGAAGTAGGCAATCATCAGGTGGGCCCCGGCCAGCGCGGACCAGGCCAGGGCGAATTCCGGGTCGGCCTCAATGGCCTGCTCAAAAAAATTCAGCGACTGCCGAAAGCCGTCCACGCTGAATCGATTGAACTGATACAGGCCCCGCAGGTACGCCTCGCTGGCGGCAGGCCCGGGCGCCGAGCGCATCCGCACAGCCGGTGGCCGCAGGGACATTTCGATCTCGCCGCTGATGGTACTGGCCATCTCGCCCAGCAGCGTCAGTACGTCGCCCAGGTCACGGTCATAGGTCTGCGCCCAGAGGTGCTCGTCGGTGCGGCCATGGATCAGCTGGGCTGAAATCTTCACCTGGTCGCCGATCAGCAAAGCGCTGCCCTCGATCAGGGCGTCGACGTCCAGTTCCCGGGCGATCTGGGTGGCGGACTTTTCACTCTCCTGGTAGCGCAGCGTGGACTGGCGGGAGATGACCTTGAGGCCGGTAATCCTGGACAGGTCGGCAATCAATACGTCGTGCAGCCCTTCCGCAAAATAGTCCTGTTCCGGATCGCCGGACAGATTATCCAGTGGCAGCACGGCCAGGGACTGGATGCCGGCGGGCTCAGTCGGTTCCGGAGCGGGCCCGAATCGGATCCACGCCAGGACCAGAATCAGCGAGAGCGCGCCCGCTACCGACAGCGCCGCCACCAGACGGCGACGGGGCTGGGCGGATGGTTTCACCGGGCCGGGCGACTCCGCGGGGCGGGTATGGTCTTCAACCTCGCCGATGAAACGGTAGCCCAGGGAGTGCACCGTCTCGATGTAGCGGGGGTGAGCGGAGTCCTCGTCCAGCGCCTTGCGGGCCCGGGCAACGGCCTTGGTCAGGGCTGAATCGGAAACGACGGTGTCGCCCCAGACCGTGGCCATCAGTTCGTCCTTGGTGACCAGACGGTCACGGTGCTGGATCAGGTAGGCCAGGAGTTTCAGAACGGTGGGTTCCAGGTGCACTTCCGTGCCGGACCGAAGCAGCTTCCATGCCTCGAGATCTACGACAAAGTCTTCGAATCGGTAGTCGCCATGTGGATTCATGAGATCGCCCCTGGCGGTCAGCCGCTGTACGGCGCTCCCGGTAGCACCGGGGAATCTCCAGTATTTCATGTCCCCCGGGGGGCGACAAGAATCCGTCGCAAACCGCGCATTGCGCCGCCTTCGGGGTTGCCTTTGAAACCGTCGCATTACCGTCACGAAATCGTCAGCAAAGCGTCAAGCCCTCCGCTGCCGGACTTCTTACACTCGAAACTGGATCTGGACGGGCACGTTGCCCTGGAATCCAGTCAGGAGGATGAGACGATGCGTACACAATTCTCGAAAGCGCTGACGATTGTTTTGACAGTCATCATCAGCGGTCCGTTGATTGCCGAGGACTGGTCAACGGACGAATTTGGACGAAACTGGCTCGGCAATCGCCACGTCCAGCAGGTGTTCGGTACCGATGACTGGCTGCCCTCTCCGCCATCCGGAGATCTCTATTGCTCTGAAGGCGTACTCGACATGACGAACCCGCTGCTGCCGCTTTGCCCGCCGGGGACGACGCTGGAAGTGAGGAATGCCACGGCCTTTTCCCGGATGCACGCCAACGACCCCAGGGTCGCCGGCCAGCTGACCTTTGTCTTCAGCGGCAGCTTTGACAGTGCCTCCTTTTCCGGCCCCGCCTGGGGCACGTGGAAGCTGGAATCCGACGGCTGCGATGGCACCTGGGAAGGAACCTTTGCCGGCCAGCGCAGCTTCGTGCCGGGACAGGCCAATCCTCTCGACCCGTTTTTCCCTCCGGGGTTTGGTGGCGTATGGATCAGTAATCTGGACCTGAGAGGTAAGTCAACGGGCGATTGCGGGGGGCTGCGGATGAAAGGTGTTGAAATCATCACCACACTGACGCCGCTGCCGCTGGCCTATGAGATGCTGCTGCCCTGTGACCAGATCGGATGCCTGCCCGAGGGCGTGACCGCAGGACGCATTTTTCGACGCTGGCGTTGATGCAGCGAAGCTGTAACGTGCCCAATGATCCCCCGGTCCGACAGGATCGGGGGATTGGCGCTTGCTACGGCCGTGATTCGAAACTGTCCGCAAAAACCGGGCTGGTAGACAAGGTCTCGATTTCTTCCGGGGTCAGTACCCGGTTGTAAAACCTCAGCTCGTCCACCAGGCCCGGAAAGTACCGGCGGCCGAATTGAACGTCACAAGGGTTGTTGCCCACACCGATAAATGGCACGCCGTTCAGCGGTGAAAATCCGCCAAATCCTTCCGCCTCCAGCTGGCCGTCAATGAATATGGCGAAGCGGCCGTCGCCGGAGTTCCGGGTCACGACAACGGCGTGCCAGAGTCCGTCGTTGACCTGGGCCTGGGAGGCGCGGTCGGCAAAGCTGATGCGGCCCCCGGACAGCAGGGCAATACCCCAGTCACCGCCAGGCGGCGATCCGCAGACCTCTCCGTCAACGATGCCCAGACCCTGGTACCAGTCGGTGCCCATAGGTGCCTGGGCCGTGGTGTTGACCCAGAACCCGACGCTGAAGTCACCCTCCACCGTGGGCGGCAGCTCCACGAAATCGTCGATACCGTCCAGGGACAGGGCCAGGCCGCCGCCCAGGCCCGGGGCGTAAGCGGCTCCGCCGCGCTCAATGCCGTGGTTCTGGCTGACCCGGTCTGCAGCGTTGCCCTCAAACGGATAGTAGGCCACCAGCCCTGGATTGGTCTGGGCGCCAGCGGTCCATGAGGCGGCGCAGAACAGAACGGCCGCGATTTGATGCAGGACCGGCCGGCTGAATCCGGCGTGATAAAGCACGTGCATGTTGAACTCCTGGCAGTCTGTTGGTGGCAACAGCAGGGTCTCGAATGTGCGCTGCCCTTGCCGGAAAAACCGCGGAAGTTTGTCCAAAAAAACCTAATGGCGCTGAAAAGTACCGCTTTGAAACGCGGGACCGCTGTTCTGGGCTGAAAGCTTCAGCCGGCCTGCCCATCTCGCGACCTTTTCGCAATCTTCCGGCAATTTTTTGCCGTCTTTCCGGCCGCCAGGGGTGCCCAGGACCAGAATCTCCAGTACCTGCATTGGAGGAAAAGACTATGAGAAACCTTCCCGCCTTACTGCTGCTCGCAAGCTGCGCCGCCCAGGGCGCCAATCCGGCAGACCTCGCGTTCCTGGGAAGCGCGGAATCGTCTTATGCCTGGGTACTGGATTCATCCTACGATCCGACTCCCGTGATCGGGGTGCTGGATCCCCCTTACCAGGCGGGCCGGAACCAGCTCAGCCGGATTGACCTGGCCACGGGTGAGATAGACGCGGCCATTGCCCTGGGCGACAGGGCGCCGGTGCTGGCGTTTTCCCTGAGTCCGGATGGGACCACGGGCATCGCACTGCGCATTTTTGACAACGCCCTGCTGGTGATCAGCGGCATGGATGAGCCGGCCACTGCTGAGCTGCGCGAATACCCGCTGCCGCATCAGCCGCTGTCGGCCGGGTTCTTCGGCGGCGGGGCCCACGCGGTGATTGGCTACCAGACTGGCGCCGGGGCGCTGCTGGCCGGGGTGGTGGAAAATCTTGATCAGCCGGTGGTGCATGTGCCCTCCGAACTCGGGATTGAAGCACCGTACCTGGGCGCGGTTGAGGCCATTGCCGTGACCCATGACGACCGTCGCGTGATCACCCAGTCCGCGCTGCACCAGGTCCCCCCAAGTGACCCGGCGTTTTTCACCCCACAGATTGCCGTCCAGAGCCATGAGTTGCTCCACGGGCAGCTGGTTCCTGATTCCACCCTGCTGCTGGATCCGATCCCCGTGCTGCCGCCGTCACCGCCGTTTGACCACCTGGAAACGGGCGTTGCCCTGGGCGACTTTGCCGTGGGCTGCGATGACGACCGGCTCGTGGTCCCGGTCTCGGGTGCCCTGGACCTGGGGCAGCCCGACGCCAGGGTACTGATCCTGAAAGGCGTTTCCGACGGGTTTTTGGAGCTGGAGCAGACCCTGAGCATTGCTGACGGGGTGGGGCTGGCGCCGCTTCAGATCGACCTGGCGGCCGACTGTGATCTGGGCGTAATCACCAACGTTTTCGCCGGGACTGTTACCCGGCTGACGGGCATTGCCGGCGGCCGCTTTCAGCTGGATGAGACGCCGCTGATCATGCCGTTTCCCGCAGAGCCTGCGATTTCCCCGGACATGCAGACCCTGGTGGTGCATCATCCCCGGCCACCCCTCAACGGTGTGCCACCCGGCAACGTCACGATTTACCAGCTGTCCAACGTGGCGCCGCGCGGTGGGCCGGTGTTTGGTGAAGTCCGTGCCTGGCTGCAGGCCAAGGACCGGACCCTGGCCACCTGGCCGCCGGGATTGATGGACCGGGTCATCTCTTTTGGCTGGCCGGATTGGGCGGCGCAGCTGTTTACGCAACAGCTGCGGCGGGTCATGCAAGCCGCAGCCCATGGAAACCCCAATGTCTACAGGAAGCTGGCCTTTGCAGTGTTGCTGGGGCATTGGCTTGAATCCCGGAGCATCGCCTCCCCATTGCAGAACAGGCTGATCCAGAGTCAGCTCAAGCTGGCCTACCGGGTCCTGCTCGAACCCCGGTAAAGATGCCCTTACTGCCCGCTGCAGGCCGCCTGGAATCGATTCAGGACGGCCTGCAGCGACGCGGACCTGGGGATGTCCCGCAGCGATGGATCCCGGTTAACAAACACGATCTCCGGCTCCCGCCGGGCCAGTGCCCGATCCAGCGCATCGCGTGCCGCGGAGGGGTCACCCAGGGCAAACAACAGCCGGGCATGTGCAATATTCGAGTCCGGCGGCCAGTTCTGATTCAGCAACTCCCGCGCTGGCTCCCGTTGTCCGTCCCGGGCCTGCCAGTACCCGCGGGCGCTTGTCATGTCGGGGCTGTCATGGCCCTGGAGAAGGCCGATAGCCCGACGGGTGTCGCCCATTTGTCCCGCCGCCATGGCGGCCACGTAGGCCGCATAGGGATAATCCGGTTTCCAGTCCAGCACCGCGCTGGCGTGTTCCAGTGCGCCGGCCGCATCGTTGGCCAGCAGCAGCGACCAGGCCAGAGCCGTTCGGACGATGGGTGAGTAGGGATCAAAGCGCAGTGCCTGCCGCGAAGCATTGACGGCCTCGAAGCGGCAGCCCATGGACCAGTACGCGTTGGCGCGGGCCAGCAGCACCTCGGGGTTGCCCGGCGCAAGGCTCACGGCCCTGGCCAGCAGTTCGGATGCCTGCTGGGGCTGATGGTCAAAAAACAGCAGCAGCATGGCGTTGGCAGTCAGCGCCAGGGGCGAGTCTGGCGCCAGCTCAAGGGCCCTGGCCGCATGGAACCGCGCCCGCGGCAGGTTCTTTTCCCGGTCGATGACGCCGTTGTACAACAGGGTACCCAGGGCATCCGAAATCCCGGCGTGTGCGCGGTCAAACTCCGGCGCTGATTGGAGCGCCCTTTCGAAGTGGCTCAGGGCTTCGCTGAAACCCCGCCGGGTCCAGTCCCGCCATGCGTGTCGCCCGCGCAGGTAGGCGTCCCAGGCTGCGGCGGGGACATTGGATTCCTCGTCCGCGGCCAGATCGACGGTCAGGGCAATGGCGGTCTCGTTGACCAGCGAGCGCCGCCATCCCCGGGACAGCACGTTGACCACAAAGTCGTCGCGCCACCAGGGGCGCTGGTCTTTCCCGGTCAGCAGGCTGAGCGACACCACCTTCTGCTGGTCGCGTTGCCGGATACTGCCCTCGAGCAGGTAGTCCACGTCCAGCTGTTGGATCGCACCGGGGTCACGGGCCAGATGTTCAGACGTGGTCCGACCCAGGACCACCAGTCGGCCAGGATCCTGGCGCCCCAGCCGGGTCCGCAGTTCCTCGGCGATGCTGCCTGCCAGGTAGGCGTCGTCCGGGTCGTCGCTGAGGATGTCGAAAGGCAGAATCACCAGGCTGCGAACTTCCGGCAGGTCGTCCCGGAGCCAGTAAGCGCCCGCGATCAGCACGGCCGCCAAGGCGAGGATCGCTGCCGTCAGAACCCTGATGTTTCGCGTTGGGGACCGCTGCACAGCTGCAGCCGGTGCAACCGCCAGTCGGTAGCCCCATCCGCGCTCGGTGACCAGGAGTTTTGGGTCGGTTGGGTCATCTTCGATGGCATGTCGGAGCAGCTTGACCCGTTCGGTCAGGGTTTCATCCCCCACCACTCGATCCGGCCACAGGGATTCAATGAGCTTTTCGCGGGAAACCGATTCCGGTGCTGCCTCGGCCAGGGCCTGCAGCAGCTTGAAGGAGAGTGGCGGCAGATTGATTCTCTGGCCATGCCGGGTCAAGCGGTGCGCCCGCACGCTCAACTCGAAATCCGCAAACCGAAAGATTCCCTTGTCTGGCGTCATATGCCGCTGATGGTCGCGCTCCAGATGCCGGAATCACAGTATCGCAACATACCGGCGACGCCTCCACCTGGCGTCGGTCCGGCTTCGAGCCCCGAGCGCAACACGCTGGCGCCGGGCTCAAGTCTGCCGCAAGCGTGGCCGATATCCGAATAGATGAGCCATATTCCATCTTCAACCGCGGGATTCAGTGCCGGCGACGACCAGGCGCGTGCTGTGTTTATCGCCCAGCGGCAGGTCGCGGTCCTGTTCAAGCAGGCCGTCAGTGCCAACGTCGCGGTGATTGGCGGAACGGTGCTGGTGGTGCTGGCCTGCTGGTCCGAGTTGCCCTCGGCCTGGCTGATGGGCTTTTTCGGTTACATGGTTGCCACCAGCACGGTACGGGTGACTTTGAGGTTGCTCTACCAACGCACTCCCGATGCCTCCCGGCACGCCGCCAGCTGGGGGCACCGTTACGTCGTGGCCACCTTCTTTGTAGCCCTTGGCTGGGCCACCTGCGCCTGTTTCACCTTCATGGGCGTCACGGCCCCGGTCCAGACCGTGCTGGTCATTGTCATCATCGGCGTGCTCTCACTGGCCATTCCGGTGCTGTCGGTGAATTTCTATGGCGTACTGGCCTATGTACTGCCGCCGGCCCTGACCCTGGTCACCGGGATGTTTGTCACCGGCGATGAAACCCAGCAGATCCTGGGCGCCAGCCTGGCGACCTATGCCGGGCTGGTCGTGATTGCTGCCCGAAAATACGCAATATTTCTCAAGTCCGGATTCGACCTGCAGTTTGACAATGCCCGGCTGGTCGCCAACCTGATCAGTGAAAAAGAGCGCATCGACGGACTGAACCAGGAGTTGGCGGGGCACCAGCAGGAGCTCGAAGAGCGGGTGAAGCGCCGGACGGCCCAGCTGAATGAAGCCAAGGAGCAGGCGGAGCAGGCCAACCGTGCGAAGAGCGAATTTCTGGCCACCATGAGCCACGAAATCCGCACGCCGATGAATGGCGTGGTGGGCATGACCGAGCTGATGATGAACTCCGGCCTGGACGACCGCCAGAAACACTTTGCCCGCACCATCCGGGAATCGGCTCAATCCCTGATGGGCATCATTAACGATGTACTGGACTTCGCCAAGATCGAGGCAGGCTGCCTGGAACTGCGGTCCCAGGACTTTGACCCCCGCCGCTGGACCGAAGAAACGGCATCCCTTCTCGACGGCTCGGCCAGGCTCAAGGGATTGTCCATTGAATGCCAGGCCTCCTCAGATCTGCCGGCACTGGTGAACGGGGACGCCGGCAGGCTGCGACAGGTCCTGACCAACCTGATCGGCAATGCCATCAAGTTCACCGAGCGCGGCCGGATTACAGTGACGGTTGGCCCGGGTGAGTCAGAGGACCAGCTCAGGTTTTCCGTGGCGGATACCGGGATCGGCATTCCCGAAGACCAGATGGACCGCATTTTTGACTCATTTGCCCAGGCTGATGGGTCCAGCACCCGGGAATACGGCGGCACCGGGCTGGGCCTGTCCATCTGCCAGGAACTGCTGTCGGCCATGGGCGGCAGCATGCAGGTGGACAGCACACCGGGACAGGGCTCGACCTTTCGGTTCAGCGTGCGGATGCGCCGGGTGCTGTCTTCCACGGAACCCGCCGTCGTGACAGACGAGGCCGCCATTGAACCCCTGGCCATTGCCGGCTGGCATGTGCTCATCGCCGAGGACAATCCGGTCAATCTTGAAATTGTCACCGAGATGGTCCGTATCCTGGGTTGTCGCACGTCTGTGGCCGAAAACGGCCGCCAGGCCGTGGAGGCGGTGCGCCAGCAGGCATTTGACGTGGTGTTGATGGACATGTGTATGCCGGACATCGACGGTGTTGACGCCACCCGCATGATCCGCCGGCATGAAGAGGAATCGGGTACGCCCCGTACGCCCATCGTGGCGCTGACCGCCAACGCCCGCAGCTCAGACCGGCGCCGCTGTCTCGACGCGGGAATGGACGAATACCTGAGCAAGCCGTTCAGCCCCGAGGACCTGCGGTCGCTGCTGATGAAGGTCATTGGCGGGCCGGTGGATTCCAAGCAGTTTCCAGATCAGCACGGTCAGGAGTCGCGAAAGCTGAACGCCTGACACGACCGGAAGGCCCAAAGTCGTTAGCTTAGCTCAGGTCAATATCCTGTGTGGTATTGACAGTTGCTCCGCGCTCCTGTTTGATGACCCTCCAGCTTCGCTAATGGCCAGACTTTCATTTTGGCCAGCCAAGCGGCCACCCTGGGGAGGGTGTGGCAGGGTTCAAACCCAGCGGAAATCTAACAATCTCAGAGAGGAATCTTATGAAACGATCGCTATTGGCTGGCGCGTGCCTTGCGGCATTGTCCGCAACATCCGCCTCTGCTATGACCATTTCAGATATCGGTGAAATCCATATAGACGCTGCCCATTGCCTGATCGGCAGCGGCGGCATGCAGTTCGAGGGAGGTGGTCAGCTCGAACTGGAGGCTTACCTTAGCAACCTGGCTGCCATGCGGGAGGAAAGCGTGGCCGCTGCATTGGCCACCGGCGGCATCACCAATGACGGTTCCGGTGACGATGACGACGACAGCGACAGCGACAGCGACAGCGATGACGACGACGAGACCCAGGTGGTTTACCTGGAGTTCAATCCGGGTGAACCGACCTTTCCCGTGATCCTGGTTCTGGACGGCCAGGCGGTGGGTTCGCTGGTTTTCGACGACTATATTTACACCCAGGAAGACAGGGATCTCATTCAGTCGCGCCTCGAGTCTGACTACCAGCTTTACGATTACGAATTCACCCAGGTGCAGCCTGCCTCCGGTGAGTTTTCGACACTGACTTTCGGTGACAACGATGGCGGCAATATCGCCTTGAACATAGTCACCGGTGGCGTCAGTATCCTGTTTGGCCGGGCCGAAAACATCGACTTCCGCAACAACAATCGCAGCGACAATGCGTTTATCGACGGCAGTTTCTGGCGCTTTGTTGCTGAGCTTGATCGGGCCAACGGTACTTCCAACCTGCAGAACTTTTCCGGCATCCCGGTCGAAAAGGCCTCCGACATCGACCTGGTCGAGCGGCTGGCGGTGGTGAACCAGTCCTCCAACACCGGCTCGCACGAGCTGGGGCACATCCAGGGCCTTCGCCACCATGACTCCATCGGCGCGCCGGGCGACGGTTTGCCGCCCGGTGTTGACCCGTTCGACTACCTGCCTCTGGGCGAAACTGACCAGAATGCCTTCGAGACCATCCTGCATACCATGGCCTCCGGCGCCAGCGTTGGCCTGCCGCTGACCGGCAGTACCATCGAGGATCGCTTCTTTGCCGAACGTTCAGCGGTCAAGATGGCTGTCAACGCCGACATCGAGGATCGGGTCCGCAAGGAGTCGAAGGTTCGGGGCAAGCTGAAGCTGGCGGGCCTGGATACCCCCAATCCGCTGGAAGCCGGGGTCAATGCAGGGCTGGAGCTCAAGACCAAGGCATCCCTGATCGCCGGTCGCCTGGACGTCATCGATGAAGTTGACTCCTACAAGTTCAAAGGCAAGGCCGGCCAGGTGTTCAACGCGGAAGTCATCTCGTTCAGCGATGTGGACTTCGCCGAGCCGATCATCGGTCTGCTGGTGCTGAGCCAGAAGATGAATGACGGATCACTGGTCGAGCTGACCCGCAACCGCCTGACCTTTGAAGGTATCGAGCCGATGATCATCGACTTTGAACTGCCGGAGAAGGGCGACTACGTGCTGCAGGTGTCCTCGCCATCCACGATTGATTTTGGTGGCGGCTTAGTCTTCCCGCTGTCGTTGTTCGGTCTGGGTGGTTTCGAGGTCGGTGATTACGACCTGCATGCCTACATCGTTGAGGGTGAAGCCGACGACGATGACGACTCCGATTCCGATTAATCGATCGTCTTCGATCAGCGAAAACCCCGCCTTGCGCGGGGTTTTTGTTATCCGGGCCCTCAAAGGTCGCTAATCTTGTGCGCTGCCGCCCCATTTCTGCCGATGGGCTTCCTGGGCCCGTTGAACGATGCGCCGGTGGCGTCGGGTCAGCAGCAGGGTGTTGGGATCACATACCTCTGGCACGATGACGCCCAGATCCCTGGCCGCGTCGAACAGGCTGGGATACCAGGATTCCCAGTTGGGCAGAAGCTGTTCGACTTTTTCCCGCAGGCTCATGGGTCGAATGTAGCTGAGGTAGACCATGGTGACAATGGAGATCGTGCCGCCGGCTGTCTGGAAACAACTCAGCCGTGATATGGTTCGCCCGGGAAAAAACCCTCCCGGGAGGACGGTTTGGCCTGGAAGCTGAAGTATCACCCAACCCTGTCGATTGTCGAACTGATTTTCTTCGGTGACAGCACGGGAAAAGATTTTGTTGAGGGTGCAGCCGCCAGGATCAGGATGGGGCACGAGAAACAGGTGTCCCGATTCGTGATCAATGCCCGTGACGTCATCGCGCCCCGCACCCAGGCACTGGATGTCCACGGCGTTCTGTCAGATACCTACCCGGATAATCACGCCAACCCTGACAGCAGTATCGCTGTTGTGACTGCCCGGGATCCGGATGCGGCAAAACTGGTTGAGTTTTTTGAGTCGTCAGCCCTCAACCGGGGGTGGCGGGTCAGGGTCTTTGACAACCGGGAAAGCGCCATCGAATGGCTGCAGGGCCTGGACTGAATCCCCGGGGCAATGCGGCCTCCCACCTTTTTCATTAATCTCCCTCCTGGCCGATAGTCTACATTAAGCGGGGTCAGCGAAATCCCATGTACCACGTGGCAAACATGCGATTCATGGTGCATGCTTTCTGAGAGGGATATCTACCCGTTGGGGCGGGAATAGAACATGGCAAATCATCTGGATTCGCTGGAGGCTCTGAACCAGGCGCGGTCGCTGCAGGAAAAACTGGAGGCGGCCCATGCGGCGGTGCAGGAATCATTTCCTTTCATCGTGCGCATCGCCATTGCCATTCATGATCCCAAGACCGATACCCTGAGCACTTATCTGCACAGCAGCGGTGGCGCCAACCCACTTGACCATTATCAGGCGCGGATGGACGAGGCGCCGTCCCTCAAGCAGATCCTGGACCAGGGCGCGCCGCGGGTGATCAACAACCAGGTGACCTTCGAGGACGGCGAACACGAACACACCCGCAGGATCGGCCGGGCCGGCTACGCGGCGAGCTACACCTTGCCCATATTCAACGAGGGTATGTTTGTCGGGTTCATTTTTTTCAACGCAGACAGGACCGACGTGTTCGATGAGTTCGTGCTGCGGCAGATCGATGCCTACGGCCACCTGATATCCCTGATGGTGATCAGTGAGCTGTCCAACATTGACACCCTGTCCGCCGTCCTGAAAACCACCGGCAGAATGCTGCATGTGCGGGACCCGGAGACCGGCAGCCACCTGGATCGCATGTCGCGATACTCTCGTCTGATCGCGCGGGTTCTGGCAGATCAGTACGAACTGGACGATGCCTACATCGAGCACGTATTCAAATTCTCGCCGCTGCACGACATCGGGAAAATCGGCATTCCTGACCGCATCCTGCTCAAGCCAGGTTTCCTGAACGCTGAGGAGACCGTGATCATGCGGACCCACGCCCAGGTCGGTGAGGAAATGATCAGCGATCTGATCGAGAGTTTCGGGCTGCAGAACATGCAATATAAGGACCTGCTGCGAAACATCGCCGCCTGCCACCACGAGGCGGTGGACGGCAGTGGCTATCCTCGCGGGCTCAAGGGCAAAGAGATTCCGCTTGAGGCTCGCATTGTGGCGGTTGCTGATGTGTTCGACGCGCTGACCAGCCGACGCCCATACAAAGACGCCTGGAGTAATACCCGCGCCCTGGAAACCCTGCAGCAGCTGGCCGGAGAAACCCTGGACCAGGACTGCGTTGATGCCCTGATTGGCAACCTGGACGAGGTGGAGGAGATCCAGCGGCGTTTCCGCGAGGACGCGTTTGGCTAGCAGTCTGTCGGACTTAGGGGCCGATTCGGCCCAAGTCCGACAGACTGCTAGCGGAATCGGGCGTGAGACGGAGACAGAACCGGTGAGTGAAAACGCCGACCAGGCAAAACACGCCAAAGGAAGCCCGTTGACGCCTGCAGGATTCGCCGTGCGGATGGTGCTGGCTCTCTCCGCCTACGCCCTCATGCTGTTCCTGCCGGCCGGAACCCCGGCCTATGTGCCAGGATGGATATTCCTCGGCGTCATCGTACCTCTGGGCACTGGTGCGGGCATTTACCTTTTCCGGAATCACCCCGCGCTGGTTGAACGCCGCATGCGTTACCGCGAAAAAGAAGGGCAACAGCGGGTGATCATCGCGGCGATGACCGTCGTCTATGTGGGCGGCATTGTTCTGTGCGGCCTGGACTATCGCTGGGGCTGGTCCCAGGTTCCCCTGTCAGCAGTCATCGCGGCCAATGTGGTGGTCGGGCTGTCCTACCTGGGCGTTTGCTGGGTCATGGTGATCAACGAGTTTGCCGGCCGGACCATCGAGGTGGAGGAAGATCAGACGGTGGTGGACACCGGCCCCTATGCCGTGGTTCGACACCCCATGTACAGCCTCGTGCTGGTGTTCACCCTGGCACTGCCTGTGGGTCTGGGCTCGTACTGGGCCCTTGCACTGTTCGCCGTCGCCATCCCGGTGGCACTGCACTTTCGCATGGTCAACGAGGAAAAGGTGCTGCTGGAGGAACTGGATGGATACGACGAGTACCGCAAAAAGGTGCGCTGGCGGGTGATGCCGTATTTGTGGTGACCCGCAGGGCATGGTCGCTGCCCGGCTCAAATTTGCGCGTAAATCAGATATCCGGACGACAACAGGAAAACCGCTGTAGTGCCGATCATCGATGATACCCGGATCGCAACATTCGGGCGGAAGTTGATGACCACGTAATGCGCGATGCGCGACACCAGCAGCAGCGCACCCAGTCCGTGCAGGTAGGCCGCGGAGGCGCCGTTCAGTTCCGTCAGCCCCAGCAGCACCACGGCGAAGGGGACGTACTCCACGAAGTTGCCGTGGGAACGCATTCTGCGCAGCAGGATTCTGTCGCCGCCGTCCAGGAATGACGTGCGCGTTTTCAGTCGGCGAAGCCCCACTGCGTAGGTGATGGGAATCAGAAACAAACCAAAGACCGCGGCATAAAGGCTGGTGATCGGCAGTGTATTGACCATGGCAGTACCCCATCGTAAACATCGACTGTAAAGGCCGGGCAGTATGGAGCACGACCATCAGCAATGAAAAGCGGTGATGTGTCACCGGCGTCCGCCGTTCATTTTGCTACCCCAGATATTCGGCGTGCTGCCTGCGTCCCTCGGCAACCTCACCGGCCTGGTCCAGCTGCAGGGCAATCAGATCACCAGTGGAATTCCGACGCAGCTCGGGAATCTCACAGCGCTCAACGTGCTGAACCTGCGCTCCAACCGGCTGGTTGGACCCGTTCCGTCGAGCTTCATCAACCTGACCGCCCTTGATCCGGGTTCCCTGAACCTTGCGTGGAATGCCCTGCTGACTACGGACCCGGTGCTTGACGGATTCCTGTACAGCAGGCACAGCGGTGGCGATTGGAGCGTGACTCAGACCGTCGCGCCTGCCAACCTGGGCGAGATGGGTGGCAGTGGCGAAAGGACACTCCGGTTTCGGGTAACGTGCTGTGGGACAACGGCAGCGGCCCCGACGATATCGGTACCGCACCGCTGGGCAGTGGTCAATCGGGTCGGGACCTGGTGGAGGAGTCTCCCTCCGGCTCATCCGGGTTCTGCAGGGCGTACAGGTATGCCTGGCGCACGTCGTGATTGCCGGAGATGGATCCATAGTGGGCGGTGAAATCCACCGGCGTGCCCACGTGCTGGTAGACCGGCAGGTGCTGGCTGATCACACAGGGCGGTACGTTGGTGACCAGATCGCTGGTGTTGACGATACGATAGGTTTCAACACCGTTGGCGTTGTAGGCCCGGGCGAATTCGGGGCCCGCGGTCCGGGGGCTGGCCAGGTTGTAGTGCCGCACGCCGGCGAAACCCAGGTGGTTCAGGATGTCGGGTATCGCCAGGGTGGACAGGGCGGAGCCCAGGCTGTGCCCGGTGACCATCAGGTGCCCGTTACCCTGCAGCCGGCCGAGGGTGTCGCGCAGGGCGGGACTCATGGTCTGGTAGATTCTGTAAAAGCCCTTGTGGACCTGGCCGTAGCCGGCCGCCATTTCGTAGTCGGCGTGCTTGACTTCGGAATTCTCGTACCAGTCATAGTCGGTTTGGGTACCGCGAAATGCCAGGTATGACGTGCCGTCGGCAGCGGTGCCGGCAATGCCGAAGGGTTCGACTTCCTTGAAGAATCGCAGGTAGCGGTCTTCGCCCCAGATGGGGGGCTGGTAGTCCAGTTCGGGTCCATTGGGCACCCAGTGAAAGTCCTTCTCCGGCGGCCGCCCGCCCTGGTTCCACTGCTGGAACATGTCGTAGGCGGCCAGCACCAGTTTGGTCAGGTAGACCGCCTTTTCGAGATCGAACCGCGGTGGAAAATACATGGATAGGCTGGCCATGGGGGTTCAGTCCTTGTCTTCCAGTCCAAACGGGTCGTATCCGTGGATGTCGCCCTTGCTGGGAGAGCCGCTCAGGGCATTGGATGCCAGCCGCCCACCCATGACCGTGCCCTCGACGCTGCCAACATTGAGACCGGTGTAGATCCAGTCGCCGGCCAGGAACAGGTTGGCGTAGCCGGATTCGCCGGCTTTCAGTCGGTATTTCGCGCTGCCCGGGGGGCTGGTCACGTATCGTTCGGTGGGGTCGATATTGGCCCGCCAGAACTGGGTTTCAAAACGCGGTGCGCCCTGGCCGGCGGCGTTGGGATCCAGGCTGTGGAGCAGGCTGAAGTCCAGCCCCACGGGGTCAGCGGCGCCGTGGACCGCGTCCACTGTGGCCCCGGACAGCAGCGGGCCCGTGGCTGCGCCCAGGTACTGGATGCACTGGTAGCGCACCCGGTCGGCCTGGGCGGCGGGATAGTGGTGCTCGCTGAAGTCCGGAATGCCGTCGTCCGGCATGGTGCCGCAGATATACAGCAGGCCGCTGGGGGCCGAGTCGGCTGGCCAGTCTTCGACTTTCAACAGGTGGCTGAAGTCCACCTGGCCACCCAGGGGATTCACATAGGTGCCGGCGATCCAGATGTTGTTTCCGGGCAGTGACGGCAGCCCCAGCTCCGGCAGGGGCTGGCTGAACCACAGCTGCATGGCCTGGGTCTGGACGGTGGGAACCTCGTCCACCATGGCCTGCCAGCGGGTGCGCCCGGCGGGGTCATCACAGCGGGGCAGGTTGGCCTGGTCCTCCAGCATGTCCCTGCACAGATAGGGCAGTGCGCCAATGGAGATGGCCAGCACGACCTGGTCGAAATCCTCTCCCGCAACCAGGGTCTTCTGTTCCGGCGCCTGCCAGCGGGTCCAGTAAGACTCCAGGTCAAAGCCGCCTCCGGCCAGTTCGTCGCCCTGCTTGAGCGCATCACCTTCCACCAGCTGCTGGTAATTGGGATGGTTGGGCCAGCATTTCAGGTCCCTGACCGGTCCGATCAGCGGGTCGTATTCGCCTTCGATGACATGAGCCTGAATGCTCATATCGATTTCCGCCACGGATTGGCTGTCGCCGGAAAGCCGGAGCTGCTCCACCTTGTGGAAGAACTCGAAGCGCACGCCCCGGGATCGCAGCGCCCGGTAAAGCGGCGCAATGACCGTCTCGCCGGTGCCGGCGGCAAACAGCATGCCGAAGGCACCCAGGTAGGCGAACTGGCGGAGGTTCCAGTCCAGATACGACGCGGCGCTCATCTGTGGCGCAATGGATGTGTCGCCCTGGGGAAACTGGTAGGACAGGGCGATGGTGTTGAGCGTCAGCGGGCTGCCCAGGGTGATGGGATGTGCGCCGTGACGGGCCAGCCAGTCGGCGAAGTTCTCGTCATCAATGACGTCAAACCCGCGCTCCGGGATCCGGTCGGCGAACAGGCCGGTCATTGTCGCCAGCCCCAGGTCAATCATCACAAACAGGTGCCGCAGGTCGTGGTGGCGATCGAGCAGATCGCCGGCGCTCAGCAGTCTGGCCAGAGGGTGCCAAAGCTTGTCCAGCAGCTTGACCAGCCATTGGGCCAGGGTTGGGTGGGCGGTGACGTCGGCGTGGTTCTGCAGTTCACTGACCAGGTCCCCGATCAGGCTGGTGTCGTCGATGCCCTGGGCGGACCGGGCAGCCGCGTCCAGGTGGCCGGACAGGAAGCCCAGGGTTTTCAGGAACGCCTCCAGCCGCTTGTCGAACCGGGCCAGGTCTCCGGCCTGGGAGTAGCGGTAGTCATTGATGGGCAGCTCCAGCGACCAGTGTTCCCAGGCGGCGCGGTTGAAATCCCACATGGCCACGGCGTTTTGCAGGTCGAAGGCGTCGTCGAAACGGGTGATGAATCCCTGCTTGTCCGGCAACGCGTCCAGCACCTCGAACACCTCGGCCAGCATTTCCAGGGCGTTGTAGTAACTGCCCAGGAAGCCATGGATGCCGTGTTCCTCCAGCCGGTAGCCGTTTTCAGCATCCCTGCCGGTGGCACACTTGCCGCCCAACCGCCAGCCCATCTGGTAAACGGTGATGTCGTAGTTGCCGGTTTTCTGCAGTTCCCAGGCCGTGGTCAGTGCTCCGATGCCACCGCCCAGGATGGCCACCCGCTGTTTGTCTGCTGGCATTTCCCCCTCCATGTCAGATTGTTGCCGTTATCGACTGGCACAGGTTAAATCAGGCGGCGTCTGCGTGGTATCTTCTTTTTCGGGGAGCTGTGAACTCAGGATGATTTGGTGACAGTTCAGTACATTGCACTTGCAATCATGCTGCCGGCCATGGCGGTCTTCGCGTGGATGGCTGTCACCACCCTGCAGCGCGCCAGGGAGGGTGCGGCCTGGTCGCTGGGAGTCTACTTTGCCCTGGTCATCCCGGGTATCGGCGGCGCTGCGCTGCAGATCGTAGCCGACGACCCCACCACCCTGGCCCTGGCCAAGGCCAGCATGTTTATCTGCCGGGCCGGGATCCCGGTGGCGCTCATCGCCTTCGTTTTCGACATCATGGGGCGTCCGTTCAGCGGCAGAACGGTAACGGCCATGAGCCTGGTCCCCCTGAGCACGCTGATGCTGGCCATGACCAATTCCGCCCACGGCCTGATCTGGTCACCGGAGCTGGTGGATGCATCGGGTGAACTGGTGATCAACCCTGGCTGGGGGCCGTGGTACACCTTTGTCCATGCGCCCTACAGCTACCTGCTGCTGGGCGGCATGATGGTGATGTTCTTTCTGCGGCTGTCGGCGGTGTCCGCACCCCAACGCCGCTCCATGGTGTTGTTCCTGATTATCGGCGTCGGGCCGCTGCTGACAGGCCTGCTGCATTCTTTTGGTCTGAGTTTCGACCGGCTCTGGCTGCCCGCACTTTCCGTAGCATTGACCTCACCCCTGTTCCTGTGGATTCTGGAAGACCTGCGTCACAAGCGGTTCCGACCCGTTTCCTATCGCGAACTGATCGAACAGATCGACGATCCGGTCATCGGTCTGGACCTGGCTGGCAGAGTGGTATCCATCAACCAGGCTGCCAGCGAGCTGTTCGGTCGGAAAACCGCCAGGCTGCTGGGCAGTCCGCTGCCGGCAGACGCGCCCATCACGGGGGAACTGCAGGCGGCGCTGGATTCCGGGGGACCGCTGATTCACGAAGGGCGCCGCTACGAGCTCCGAAAATCCGACGTACTGGCCAGTGACGGGCAACCCCGCGGACAAACCCTGATCTGCCGGGACGTGACCGCTGAGCAGCAGGCTCGGGACGACCTCAGTACCAGCGAACAGCTGATGCGGACGATGGTGGAGCACTCCTCCCACGGCATCGTACGCCTGCACCGCCAGGCCGGGGACTCCGAACCGGAGTTCGCCGGGTATCGCTGCGTATTCGCCAACGCGGCCGCCGCGGCATGGGCGGGTGTGGACAAGTCCTCGCTGGAGGGCAGGGACGCGGAAGACCTGTTGAAGCTGCTGGTGGCCAGCTGGCCCGGGGACCGGTCCCCGCTGGTCCGGCACGTGCTGGGATCGGTTGCCGCTGGACAGGCCGTTGACCACGAGCTGGGACTGAGCGGCAGCCATGAAGGCAAATGGCTGAGGCTGCTGGCCGAGCCCGTGGACAACGACGTGGTGCTGACGCTGACCGACATCAGCGCCCATATGCGCCGCCAGCTGGCCGCGGAGCAGCGCGCCAGCTACGACCACCTGACCGGGATTCTCAATCGCCACGGCCTTGCCGAGTCGGCCGAAACGGCCATCAGCAATACCGAAGGTGGCGTACTGCTGTTTGTCGACCTGGACGACTTCAAGCGGGTCAACGATGAACTCGGCCACCAAACCGGCGACGAGCTGCTGCGGGAGGCGGCCGCGCGCCTGACCGACAGTTGCCGGCCCCAGGACCTGGTGGGCCGTTATGGCGGCGACGAGTTTGTGATCCTGGCCATGGGCTTGACCGCTGACGCGGAGAAGAATCTGGTGGACCGCGTGACCCGGGCCATGAATCACAGCTACCAGCTGGGCAACCAGGCCGTCAGCTGCACGGCCTCCATCGGCCCGGCGCGGTTTCCAGACCATGGACAATCCCTGGAAGCGTTGCTGGCCCACGCCGATTCGGAGATGTACCGCAGCAAGCGCGCCTCCTCTGGCCGGGTGTCTGTGCCGTCGGCCCTGCGCGGCCAGTAGCACCGTGCACCGGGCCGGCCGTTCCGGGGTCTCGTTACAAATACTTACTCAGATTTTTGGCTTCCTGCCGATCATCCCCTGTACTGAATCACTCGGGGGAACGAGTCATGCCAATCAAATGGAGCCCGATGCTGGACACAGGAATTCCAGTCATCGACAACCAGCACAAACGCATCGTTGAGTACATCAACAAGCTTGAGCACGCCGAACAACATCACAGTCGGGAAGAGGTCGAAGGGGTGCTGGACGAACTTGTGGACTACACACTGTCGCATTTTGCCTTCGAGGAGTCCCTGATGGAGGAGGCCGGGTATCCGTTTGTGCGTCCGCACAAGAGAGTACACGAGCTGTTTACGCGCCGCGTCTCGGATTACCAGCAGCGATTCAAGATGGGCGAAGAAGTGGCCCACGAGCTGTTGCAGACATTGACTGCCTGGTTGCTTAATCACATCCGCAGTGATGATCGGGACTTCGCGTCGGCCGTGAAGGAAAATATGCAGGGCGGAAAGAAGCGCGGCTTCTTTGCGCGGCTGTTCGGTTAAGTCGGGAGACCAGGATGGAAAGGCTCGAATGGTCGGCCGAATTTGAACTGGGTATCGACGTCATCGATGCGCAGCATCGGCGGATCGTGGACTACATCAACGAACTGTGCGAGGTGGAGGATTCCGCAGGAGACCGGGAGGTGGTCTCCCGGGTTCTCCACAACCTGGTGGATTACACCGTTTCCCACTTCGCCTTCGAGGAGGCGCTGCTGGAGGAAGTGGATTATGCCACTCTGGCTCCCCACCAGCGGACGCACCAGTCTTTTATCCGGCGAATCGACGACCTGAAGTCCAGATTTGAACAGGGAGAGTGGGTGGTTGCAGAGCTCGGCGGGCTTTTGCAGACCTGGCTGATCGACCATATTCAAAGTGAGGATGCCCGGTATGCGCCCGAGGTTCGCAAGCGGTTCCTCAGCCGTGACTCCGTCGATCAGCGCAGTTGGGTGGAGCGTGCCGCTGCCCGGTTCTTCGGGCGCTAAGGAAATTCCCCACCGAATTCCGGCACAGTGGTTTTGCCGCTGGCCGGCGTCCGGATACCTTCCCACGGGCACTTGGGATATTCTCTGGGTCACCCGTCGTCGGAGGACGCAACGGAAGACTTGGCGGTGCAAGGTTACCTTCTGGCTTACTCCTTTTTGTGCTTTTGCGTGGGCATCGCCTGCCTGGGCATCAATCTTGTATCGGCTTGGCGAAAAGATGATGACCTGGCACGGACCTTCCTGTGGTTTTATGTCGCATTGAGCCTGCTGGTTTTCGGCGCCCTGCTGCGCAGCTTCTTTGAGCTGATTCCCGACGCCGTGCCGCCGGCGGCCCGATTCGGTGTGGAGTACATGGAGTCGTTTATCGGCCGCTACGGGGTGATGTTCACGCTGCCGTTGTTTGCCCACCGTGTTTTTGCGGTCAGTGATTCCCGGCGGTATTGGGCCATAGCGGCCGTGGTCGCCCTGGCATTCGTGGGCCAGCACGTCACGGAATTCCTGCTGACCAAGCAATGGGATGAGCGCGGAGACGTGTTTGAAGACGTGCTGCTGGCGGGTATTGGGCTTTATGCGCTGGGCCTGGGCATGGTCCGATTCAACGCAGCGGGGGTTTATCGGCCCCTGGCGGTCCGGTTTGTCGTGCTGATTGCGGCAGGCCTGCCGGGAATTGCCTACGATCTGTTCATCAGCGGGGACGGCCAGCTGCAGTTTTATCCCCTGTTTTATTGCATCGGCAGCGTAGTCACCACCCACTGCCTGGTCCGCCGGCAGGCAGGACCCGGAACCATCTCACCCCAGTGGGGACTGAGCGAGCGCGAGGCCCAGGTGGCAGGTCTGGTCCAGCGTGGTCTCAGCAACAAGGCCATTGCGGAACAGCTCAACATATCCACCAACACCGTCAAAACCCATTTGCGGTCGGTATTCGATAAAAGCGGGCTTCGGTCCCGGTTCGAGTTGATCTCCGGGGGGCGTCGGTGACCTGACAGCAGCATGCACGCCCCCTGATATCCACGCTTTCATCCCAAAGCATGACCCCAAATCATGCCCATGGGCGATACCCGATCCTGCATCGCTCAGCCACACTGAAGCCCTGGCTGAGGAGTACCGTGATGAAAATTTCAGCACTGATTGTGGTCCTGGTCGTGGCCGCCGGCACTGCGGGGGCCTCTGGGCAGGCGACAGCGCCCTGGCCCCAGCGGGTACTGGTCACCAACGACAACGGTATTGATGATTCAGCCATGGTGGAACTGGCCCGGGCCCTGGCCAGGGTAACGGAGACTTACGTGGTGGCGGCTACGACGGACCGGAGTGGGACTACCAACCTGATGTCCGCAGTACGCAGGGGAGAATTCCGGGTGGAGCGCCGGGATCTGGGTGAAGGCATCCAGGCCTACGCTCTGGAGGGATATCCGGCGGACTGTGTGCTGTTTGCCCTGGCTGGACCCATGCGCGACGCGCCGCCGGACCTGGTGATCTCCGGTATCAATGGCGGCCCCAACCTGGGTGACGACTGGTTTGGCTCCGGCACCATCGGTGCCGCAAGAACCGCTGCCTATTTGGGGATACCGGCGGTGGCGGTGTCCGGCGTCGAGGATGACGATCCGCAATCCGTGCGCGCGGCGGTGCAGTGGGTGGTGGAGCTGGTCCGCAGTGACGCGGTTCGCCTGCTGACACCACCCCAGTACCTGACCGTCAGCCTTCCCCTGGTGTCCCCGGCGGAAATATCGGGCGTAGAGGTGGTCCACCGGGCGCGGGGTCTGGTGACGGGAACCCTGACGCCGCCTGAACAAGCGCTGCCGGGACAGCTGCAGCGGTGGCAGCTTGACCTGTCTGTCAATCCTGATGCCGCACCGCCCGGGTCAGACGTTGCGGCCGTCCGGCGAGGCGCCATCGCGATCGTGCCCATGCGGGTGGATGAATCGGACCCGGACCTTCGGGCGCGGCTGCTTGCTGCTCCCGGGTTGCTGCCGGATTGGGTTCCACCGGCACCACAGTCCGGGGTGGAGTCCACCTGCCCCTCAGGGCTGGGCGTGGTGATCGACGATGCCGAGGACGAATCCGGCCGCGAGTGGGGTGTTTTAATTGAAGAGGTCATGCCGGGCGGCAGGGCAGAGGCGCTGGGGATGCGGGTCGGTGACGTGGTCCTGTCGCTGAACGGGGTCGACCTGGCGGTGTCCCGCATGTCCAGGGAGGACCCGGATGACCGCTTTCTGAAGATCATGCGGGGCCTGGGCTGCGGCGATCAGGTTGAGATGACCTACGTTCGGAACGGCGAACCGGGGCAGATCAGGTTCCGGATTCCCGCGGCGCGGGGGCACTAGGGACGATCGGAAGGCCCCCGGAAATCCGAGCCTGTATCGCCTTGGATTTCACGGTATCGTGTTGACTGACCTACTGGAGCCAGCATGACTCGAATAACTCGCCTGAACCTGGACGTACTCAAACCCCATCACCCGGACCTGTTGGAGCTGGGTCGCCAGCTTGCCTCCCAGGGGAAGCTCCGGGTCAAGCTGGTGGTGAAGGAAATGGACGAACGGACGGAGACCCTGCAGATTGAAGTCACCGGGCCGGATATTGATTTTGACCGATTGAAAATTGCCATCAGCGAATTCGGCGCCTCGCTGCACAGCATCGACGAAGTCGAGGTGGAACACACGCCCGAGACACCGGACTGATCCGGTCCCTGTTTCCCTTCCCCGGACGCCCTGTTCAGGCCTGTTGAGACCTGTCCGGCAACTGTAAACCTATGTCAGGACGTCTTGCCGCATGGCAAGGGCGGGGCTACGATCGATCGTGATGTATTGTCAGCCCCGAACAGGTAAGGCCTGGCCGAGCCTGCGGGGTGGGGGAATCTCGTGGATACGAATCTGACCGACAAGGAACAACAACTGGATATCGCTGATCGCCGCGCGCTCGATGCGCTGCAGTGGATTCAGCGATTCATGCTGCACCATCTTGCGATCCTGGTGCCCGGCATGTTGCTGGCGGGATGGCAGGGCTTTCAAAGCGGTTCCATTCTGTCCTGGATCCTGGCCGGCTACTTCGCCCTGTTGACCGGTGCCGTGGCTCTGGCCTGGCATCTGTCCCGGCGCGACGATGAGCCCGACCTTGAGGAATGGCGTCTCGGCATGCTGACTTACGCCGTTGCGGCCGGTGCCGGCTGGGGCGCATGCGCGCTGCTGGTGCTGGACCCGGCCAGCACTACCTCGGTGTATCTCACCACCAGCCTGACCCTTGCTGCGCTGGGGGCCGGCGTGGTGCTGTTTTCTTTCTCCACCACCAACCAGCTGGCGTTCGCGGCCCCGGCGGTAGTGCCACTCATGCTGCGTCTGACCCTGGCAGATCCTGTCAGTGCGATTGCGATTGTCGCGGTACTGGCCGCTCTGGCCGTGCTGCTGCTGGTGACCGGCCACACCAGCGGTCTGTTCGAAGAGCGCATCCTCTATCGGCTGGAAAGCGAAGATCGGGTCGGGCCGTTGCGCGAGGCCGAGGCCCGCGGCGACCAGGCCGAGGCTGCCCGGATGCAGATGGAACAGGAGCGCGATGCCGTTCGCGAGGAAATGAGCGAACTCAGCCGCCAGGCCCAGCAGGCCGCCCTGGCCAAGGACGAGTTCCTGGCCACCATCAGCCATGAAATCCGTACGCCGCTGAACGGCATCCTGCCGCTGGTGGACCTGATGCGGGGCACCAACCTGGACGATGACCAGCGCGCCCACATGAACACCATTCTGGCCTCGTCGCGGCACCTGCTGTCCATCGTGGACAGCATGCTGGACTACTCAAAAATGCAGGCCGGCAAACTCGAGCTGGAAACAGTGGGTTTCAACCTGGCCGACCTGCTGGAGTCGGTGACCAAGCCGCTGTCCAAATCGGCGGAACGTAAGAAGGTCGCGCTGCAGACACGTATCGAATCCAATGTCCGGGTGGCGGTGCGCGGGGACCCCGTGCGCCTGCGCCAGGTGCTCACCAACCTGGTCAGCAATGCCGTGAAGTTCACGGAAAAAGGCAAGGTGCATGTGACCATTTCGTCCTGCGCGGAAACGCCGTCGGAGTATCGCCTGCGGTTTCGGATCCGGGATACCGGCGTCGGCATGGACCAGGCGACCATTGGAAAACTGTTTCAGCCATTCACCCAGGCCGACGCCTCGGTAACCCGCAATTTCGGCGGCAGTGGTCTGGGACTGGTCATCTCCAAGCAGCTGGTCGACCTGATGGGCGGCGAAATCGGCGTGGACTCCGAACTCGGCAAGGGTTCGGAATTCTGGTTCGAGCTGCCTCTGCAGAAGGCCGTGGGTGACATGTCGCCGGAAGCCCGGCGGTTGGCCGGTGTGCGTATGCTGCTGGTCACCCGCGAGCAGGATTTTGCCCGCCGCGCGACCCGCTTTGCGCAGAACAGCGGCTGCAACGTGGAACTGGCGGCCGGCGCCAAGGACGCGGTCATCAAGATCAAGAAGGGTCACCTGGAGCGTGGCTACTGGGAAGTCGATGTGCTGGCCATCGATGCGGCTTCGGTTGGCCCCAAGGGGCTGGTTCTGGCCAAGAAGGTGGGCATGCACCCCAAGCTGGGCAAACCGATCCTGCTGTTCAATGCCGGCGGCAAGGTGCCGGGTGGCCTGGCGGACCTGCCCCGGGCGGGGGCCGTCAAGGCCAGCTGCACCACCGAAGAGCTGGCTGACGCTATCGACGCGCTGGTCGTCAAGTCAGGACCGGCATCGGATACCAGGACCGAAAGCGTGCTGGACGCAGAATACAAGGAAGAAGCGCCCATCGATGCTCGCGTGCTGCTGGTGGAAGACAACCACATCAACCTGACGGTCGCGACCAACATCATGGAGGCGCTCAAGCTGGACTTCGAAGTGGCGGAGAACGGCAAGCAGGCGCTGGCGTTGATGACGAAAGGCGGATTCGACGCCGTGTTGATGGACTGCATGATGCCGATCCTCGATGGTTACTCCGCGACGCGCCAGTGGCGGGAACTGGAGCAGCGTGAGGGTCTTGAACGCCTGCCGATCATTGCAATGACTGCCAACGCCATGGCCGGAGACGCGGAGAAGTGCATTGAAGCCGGCATGGACGCGTATATGTCCAAACCCCTGGATAAACACGTCATTGCTGAACACCTGCGGCGATTCGTGCACTCCGACGGCGCGTCGCCCAGGCCGGATACCGGCACGCCAGCTGAAACGCCCAAGGCCGAACGGGTTGAATTCGGCAAGGCTGAACCGGTCGAGCCCAAGGCTGAAGAGGCTCCAGTACCTGGTCCTGTGCCGGACGAGAAACCCAATCCGGAGCCTGGCCCGGTGCCCGACCTGGACCCGAGTGTGCTGGGCAAGCTTGCCGGTGTCATGAGCGGCGACCAGATCCAGGAGCTGGTGGATGCCTATCTGCTGGAATCACCTACCGGTGTGGAAAAGATGCAGGCAGCCTTCGAGTCGAGCGATCTGGACGAGGTGGCGGACCACGCTCACGAACTGAAGTCGACCAGCGCAAGCCTGGGCGTGGCGGTGATGAGAAGGCTATGCCAGAGCATCGAAGCTGCCGCCAGGGCCGGCGAGCCGGAAACCGTAGGAGACGATCTCGGCCGGCTGACACCTGCCCTGCAGCGTGCCACCCAGCTGCTCCGGGAGTTCAAACCGCTGCCGGCTTAGCCTCCTGGTGACGGCTGGCGATCCCAGGGCGACCGCCGTCGCCTTCGGGAAAGTCTTATGGTCAGCCGCTTCGAAACCGGGTCAAACTGGACTTTTCCGGCAACCGGAGCCAATCCAACATGGAACAAACCCGGCTGGTGGGTGGCTGATGCCAGACTTGGGTGACCTGCATCTGGCGCACCACCTGTCGCGCTCCCGGGCCATCGTCCGCCGTTATTTCGTGGTTAACGGTTTCGATGGCGCCTTAACCATGCTCGGCCTGGTTACGGGCTTTTACCTGGGCGGTGACGTCGCGCTGGAGGTGGTTATCGCTGCCTGCGTGGGTGCCGCCGTTGCCCTGGGCATCAGCGGACTGACCAGTGCGTATCTCAGCGAGTCCGCCGAGCGCCAGCGCGCCCTGGCAGAACTGGAAGCAGCCATGGTGTCAGACCTTTCCGACACGGCTCAGGGCAGCGCTGCCCGGGTGCTGCCCTGGCTGGTTGCCCTGGTGAACGGCGCCGCCCCGGTGGTGATGTCGCTGCTTATCATTACACCGTTGTGGCTGGCCAGAGCCGGCGTTCCGCTGCCCCTGGAACCCCTGCTCTCCGCCATCGCCACGGCCTTCATCTGCATTTTCGGTCTGGGCGTGTTTCTCGGTCGGGTGGGGGGCACGTCCTGGCTGTGGAGCGGGATCAAAACCCTGGCTATAGCCCTGGTCACCGTTCTGATCATTATTCTGTTATGAACACTTCGATTCCCGAAGCACCGGAATGGCACCGGCTCGAGCCTGATGCGGTTGTGGCCGAGTTGGGCGGAGACGCGGCCCAGGGCCTGTCTGCAGAGGAGGCCGCGGCCAGACTGTCCAGGGTCGGGCCCAATGCCCTTGCAGAAGGCCGCCGGCGCTCGCTGGTCGCCATGTTCCTGCGCCAGTTTGCTGACTTCATGATCCTGGTATTGCTGGCCGCCGCCCTGGTGTCCGGGTTCATTGGTGAACCCGTAGACACCATCGCAATCCTGGTGATCCTGGGACTGAACGCGGTGATCGGCGCGATACAGGAATTCCGTGCTGAACGCGCGGTAGCGGCTCTGCGCCGCCTGTCGGCACCCCATGCCGTGGTGCAGCGCGGCAGTAGCCGCAAGACCGTGAGCGCAACCGAGCTGGTGCCTGGGGATCTTGTGATTCTTGAGGCGGGCAACACGGTGCCCGCGGACCTGCGCCTGCTCAAGGCGGTGGATCTGCAGACCGACGAATCGGCCCTGACCGGCGAGTCCCACACCGTTGAGAAGTCTGTTGAGGCGGTGGACCAGGCCGGGCTGGCGATCGGGGATCGCAGCAATCTCGTCTTCAAGGGCACCCATGTCACCCATGGCCGTGCCCTGGGTATGGTGGTCGCCACCGGCATGCAGACCGAACTCGGCCGCATCGCCGGCCTGCTGAGCGGCGAACAGGGCGTCAAGACCCCGCTGCAGAAACGTCTGACCCGGTTCGGCCGCCGCCTGGCGCTGGCGGTGCTGGGCATCTGTTCCATTGTGTTCGTGACCGGACTGCTGCAGGGACAGCCGCTGATGCTGATGGCCCTGACCGCCATCAGCCTGGCGGTGGCGGCGATCCCCGAGGCGCTGCCCGCGGTAATCACGGTTTCCCTGGCGCTGGGCGCGCGCAAGCTGAGCCGAAAACAGGCCCTGGTGCGGAATCTGCCGGCGGTGGAGACCCTGGGTTCGGTGACTTTCATCTGCTCTGACAAGACCGGCACGCTGACCCAGAACCGGATGCACGTGGAGCGTCTGCTGGCGGCCGGGGAAGAGCAACCGCGGCTGCCTGGGAACGGCACGCCGTGGGACGACCTCGGGCGGGTGCTGGCGCTTTGCAACGACGTTGAGCTGCGCGAGAGCGGGGCCGCAGGGGAGCCCACCGAGCTTGCTCTGTACCAGGCGGCGGCGGAAGCCGGGTACCGCAAACAGGAACTGGAGCAGCGCCATCCCCGGGTTGCCGAGGTCCCCTTCGACAGCACCCGTAAACGGATGACCACGCTGCATCGGGACGGAGACGGTGTGGTTGCCTGCTGCAAGGGTGCGCCCGAGGTCCTGCTGCCGCTCTGCCGGGACTGGCATGGTGCGGCAGGGGTCGAGTCACTGGATTCCGAAACGGCGTCCGGCCAGGCCCGCGCCCTGGCTGAACAGGGTTATCGCGTGCTGGCGGTGGCGCAGCGTCGCTGTGAGGCGGTTCCAGCCAACCCCGAAGACGCCGAACAGGCGATGACCCTGCTGGGGCTGGTAGCCCTGATCGATCCGCCTCGGCCCGAGGCCCGGGCAGCGGTTGCGGAGTGCCGGTCTGCCGGAATCACCCCGGTGATGATTACCGGCGATCATCCGGGAACCGCGCGGGCCATCGCAGTGCGTCTGGGCATCATGCAGGAAGGTGGCCAGGTCATGACCGACCAGGACCTGGGCCGCTTGTCCGACGCTGAATTCGAGGCGCAGGTGGCCAATGTCCGGGTCTATGCCCGGGTCAGCCCGGAGCAGAAGATCCGCATCGTCAAGGCCCTTCAGCAGCGCGGAGAATTTGTCGCCATGACCGGCGACGGCGTCAATGACGCGCCGGCGCTGAAACGCGCCGGCATTGGCGTTGCCATGGGAGACAAGGGAACCGACGTCGCCCGGGAAGCGGCCGACATGGTGCTGCTGGATGACAATTTTGCCACTATCGTCAGCGCAGTACGCGAGGGCCGGCGGATCTTCGACAACATCCGCAAGTTCATCAAGGACACCATGAGCTCCAACTCCGGGGAGATCTGGACCCTGTTCCTGGCCCCGTTCTTCGGCCTGCCGGTGCCGTTGCTGCCGATCCATATCCTTTGGATCAACCTGGTTACCGATGGACTTCCCGGCCTGGCCTTCACCGCCGAGCCGGCCGAGCCCGGCGTCATGCGCCGCGGCCCGCGCCATCCCCAGGAGAGCATCTTCGCCCGGGGCATGTGGCAGCACATCGTGTGGGTCGGGCTGTTCGTCGGTGGCGTGTCCATCGCCTCCCAGGCGTGGGCGGTCGGGCGCGGCGTGGAGTACTGGCAGACCATCGTGTTCTCCGTGCTGACCCTGTCCCAGCTGTTTCACTCCATGGCGGTGCGCAGCGAACAGGCCTCGCTGTTCCGCATCGGGATTACCAGCAACCTGCCCATGCTCGGCGCGGTGCTGCTGACGGTTGGACTGCAGATGGCTGTGATCTACCATCCGCTGCTCAACCCCATCTTCAAGACCCAGCCCCTGCCGCTGTTTGATCTGCTGGTTTGCTTTGCCCTGTCATCACTGGTGCTGGTGGCGGTGGAAATTGAGAAGGCGCTGGTACGGGCAGGGCGGATATATCAGCAGGTGGCGGTCGACCAGGGCGCCTGACGGGCGGGATCCGCGACAGTGTCGGAGTTGGGAATCTACCTACAGAGTCCAGCAGCGGGATGTGACAAACTTTCGGTTCCGGGATTCCAATGCCGGAGGTGTGCGCCTACCCGGCCACTCCTGACGGCAGCATGGAAGCCAGCGAAAGGCCCACGGGTCCCATGCCCGACACTTCAACCGAACGAATGGAAACGCCGTCATGAGTCTAGTACAGGTCCGCGACATGCTGGACAGGGTTTGTGAATTCCATGGCCATCTCTCCAGCTACTATCATCAGCTTTCTGACGATGCGTCCCAGTCCCGAGTGAAATTGATTCTGAACCTGCTGAGCCAGCACGAGCAGGGTCTGCGCGAAGGCCTGGAAGCCTATGAAAGGGACGCGTCCAAAAACGTCATGGACTCCTGGGTCGATTGCCCCAATTGCGAGGAGATCCGGAGACGGTTCGACCAGCTGACGTCCACGGGAATGGATGCCAGCCTGGAAACCGTTGTCGAGCTGTGCTTCAGCGTGGACCAGTGCCTGTTCGATTTCTATCGCGAAGGAGAGGAACACGCGCCAAACGCCAGGGTCAAGCAGGTCTTCCACAGCCTGAAAGACCTGCAGGAAGGGGAGGTTCGCAAGCTGGCATGGAGCGCAACCCAGATCAATGACGCCTGACCGGTTGGGCGCCCGGGCGTTTGCTAGTTGATAGGCTCCAATAGAAACGTTGGCTGGTGGAGGATGCTCTGGCAGAACACGCTGACCTGGAGCCCCGCCTGCCGCGCCAACCCTTCAAAGCCGCCGCGGTCAACCCGCACGCAGTGCAGCGGCCCCGAGGGCTCCACCCGATACCCCGGCGGATTCTCCGACTCCGCCGGCACGCCGTATTCGGCGAAAACGCTGACGTAGATCTGCCCTCCGGGGGCCAGCAGCGGACGCAAAACGGCCAGGTGCGCCCCCATGTCGGCCAGCAGCATGTGGGTGAAGACCGACCGCAGCACGATCAGATCATGGCCGGACGGGATGTGGGCCAGTTCAACCTCGTTGAGGGGGCGGCCCCCGGGGTTGTAGCGGGCGTTCTGAATGTCCACCGTGTGAAAGGTCACCCTTTCTGCGGCGAGGTGTTGCTGACACCAGTCGATGGTAGCGGCTTTTACGTCCACACCCGTATAACGGGCGAAATCAACGCCCAACTGTTGCAGTCCGGTCAGCAGGCGAGCGGACCCGCAGCCCCAGTCAAGAAGGTTCAGCCCTGCCAGTGACTCGGCCGGCGATTGAAAACGACCCTGGTGGAGTTGCAGCAGCTGGGCCACGGACGTTGCCAGGGCTACACCGTTTTCGACATAGACCCGATCATCATGCTGGTCCCGTGGGCCGGCCCGTAAGCCGGCCGGTGGCAGTACAGGCCTGGTTGCATGAGGCGTTGACTCACCCATGGCTCACGCCTGCCCCGGAGCGCTTTGGGTCACGGCCACCCGCTGTTTCAGATCGTTGACAAATCCCGCGCCCGCTTCGGCGAATACATCAACCGCCACGTCTACGCCGTGGGCCTGCAGATCGAAGGCGTCGTCGGCGTATCGAGTGACCGCGGCGATTCTGCCGGCGTAGCCGGTTTCCCGCAGTCGGCTCACCACCTCCAGGGTTGCCCGGTGAGAGGGCAGGGTCAGGAGTACCCATCGGCAATCCTGCACGATAGCGGGAGCGCGGATCCAGAATTCCGGATTGGTGCCGTCACCCATGACAACCCGGCGCCCGGCCTTCTCGTGCTTCTCGATACGGCTCTGGTCCACGTCGATGGCCAGCACGCGACCCGGCGTATCCCCGTTGACCGCGTCGTAGGCCGCCGTTCCAACCCGCCCAAGCCCGATCACCAGTACGTCCACCTCGGTGAGGTCGAGGTCCTCATCACCCGGGAGTCGGTGCCTGGTCTCGAACTTCTTAAGATAATTCCGGAACCGGTGGTACAGGTCATCTCCGGCTATGGCGCCGGGTGCCGCGATGACAAATGATATCGACAGAGCCAGCGCAAATACCGCCAGCCATTCCGGCGGCAGCAGGCCGGATGCCGCAGCAACCGTGCCAACGATCAGTCCAAACTCACTGTAGTTGGCCAGGTTCAGGCAGGCTCGCCAGGCGCTGCGGGCCCGCAGCCGAAACAGTGTGAACAGGCCGTAATACAGCGCTATCTTCACCGGCAGGAACATTACCAGCAGGACCGCAGCCAGCATTTCGATCCAGCCTGGCGCGGCGGTCATGCCCACGCTGAGGAAAAAGCCCACCAGGAACAGGTCCTTGAAACTCAACAGCGCCTTGGCCAGCTCTCCTGACTTGGCGTGTGGCGCGAGCAGCATGCCAAGCACCAGCGCGCCCAGGTCCCCCTTGAGACCGACCAGTTCGAACAGGTCGGCGCCGCCCAGCGCCAGCACGATCCCATAGAGCACCAGCAGTTCACCATGTCCTGCAGTCACCATCAGTCGCTGCAACAGGTGGCGCATGGGCAGCAGGATCAGCAGGCCTATGGCCCAGAGTGAAGGGATCTTGCCGCTGGATATGGCGAGGAAAGCCACGGCGGCAATGTCCTGGATAATCAGCACGCCGATGGACACCATGCCGTGCCGGGAACCCGGTGATCCGGACTCGTCAAGCACCTTGACGGCAAACACGGTGCTGGAAAAACACAGGGCAAAACTGATCAGCAGCATGGTCCGGGCGTCCAGGTCGGCGAACAGCGGCACTCCAATTGCTGCAAGACCCAGCAGGAACAGGCACATGGCCAGGGTGATGCCAGTCATGTGGATCACCCCCACGCCCCAGACCTCGGGTCTGCCCAGGCTGCGCAGGTTGAGTTTCAACCCGATGGAAAACAGCAGCAGGGTGACGCCCAGGTCGGCGGTGATTCTCAGAAACTCGCCGGACTCGGCGCCGGCGGCGCTGAGTATGAAACCCGCCCCAAGGAATCCAACCAGCGGCGGCAGGCCCACAACACGAACGCCCAGGCCACAAAAAAAGGCGATGGCGATCCACAGCGGGTCCTGGGGGTCGATGGCGAGAAGTATGGATTCCATTAGAGCGTGTTCAGCACCGCATTGGCCACATTGGGAAGAGGATAAACTGCCCGGTAGAGAATTGCTGCTGCCCGTGAAAGAAAAACGACGAGCAGGGCAGTCGGCCCAGGCCGCAGATGAAATCCAGTCGGGTTCCTGGCGCTCCGTGAGGAACCAACCCGGCCATCAGCGCAACGCATCCGGCTCCGGCTGGGGCTAGGGTGGTTTCTTCCTTGAGGCGGCGGCGCTGGATGTCTTTGAAGGGAAACCTGTCAGCAGGACTGGGCCAGGTTCGGGCTCTGCAGACCCGGGGAGACACGGCCGGGGCGATTTTGCTGTGTGAGCGGCTGGTTGATTCCAGCTCCCGCGATCCCGCGGCGGTCCACTTCCTGGGTCTGTTGCACAAGGCCCAGGGTCGCCTGGATTCGGCCGAGGGGCTGTTGCGGGAGAGCCTTGAGTCAGGGCCGCAGCGGCCTGACTACCTGGCGAACCTGGGAAACCTGCTGGTGGCGGCCGGGCGCGCAAGAGAGGGGGAAGACTGCTATCGGGACAGTCTGGCCCTGGACCCGGCTTTTGGCCCCGCCCGGATTGCGCTGGGCCGGCTGCTGTGTCGCGCTGGACGATTCGAGCAGGCTCTGAGCGTATTGGAATCCCTGAAGGGTACAGTCTCCCACGGGCCGGAGGTGCTGGTCCTGATGGGTGACGCCAGGCGAGGCCTGGAAGACCTGGCGGGGGCAAAACAGGCCTTCCGGCAGGCTATTGCCGCCAACCCGAATTACGGCCCGGCCCGGCACAACCTGGGCACCCTGTTGCTGGACGAGGGAGAGTTCGAAGCGAGCCTGGATGAACTCACTCGGGCCAGGATGGAGTGCGGGGTCCGCGGCTCCCAGGTGGAAATCAATCGGGCCCGGGCGCTGAGCGCCTGTGGCCGATCCCGGGAGGCCGAGGAGGTCATGCGCCGGTGCGTACAGCTGAACCCGGGCTCGCTGCAAAGCCAGCTGATGCTGGCGCGGCTTCGCCATATGCAGGGTGTTGACGATTTTTCTCGTTACTTTCGCCGGGCGGCGCGGAGGCAGCCTGGCCGCCGGGAACTGCAGCTCGCCTACGCCACCCTGCTTCGCAGCGCCGGCCGGCTGGACCAGGCCAGCCAGCATCTGGATGAGTGCCTGCAGCGGAACCCCGGTCAGCCTGACCTCCTGCTGGAGTCGGCAAACTGCCACCAGCTGGCAGGCCGCTATATGGAAGCACTGGGCGCTGCCCGGGCCGCAGGGGGGGCGGACAATGCCGGCGTCACGGACGCGACGGTGGATGCGCTGTTGAGCCTGGGTCGCGCTGACGAGGCGTTTCCGTTGATCCTGGAGGCACGTCAGCGTTTTCCCGATCGACAACGGCTGCATGCAGCCGCCGCGGTGGCGGCCCGAATCCTGGACCACCCGCTTTATCACCAGCTGTTTGACTATGACCATCTGGTTCGAATCGTTGATCTGCCCTGTCCCGATGGCTGGGGCAGTCTGGCGGAATTCAATCGGGACCTGGCACGGCAGCTGCGTCGCCAGCACGTGTTTCGCGGGCCGCCCCTGGACCAGAGCCTGCGCAACGGGACCCAGACTCCGGCCAGCCTGCTGCGCATGACGCAGCCGGTGATCCGGCAGCTGCTGACATCGTTCAAACAGGCGGTTTCCGACTACGCTCGCGACCTGGCGGTCGATCAGCAGCATCCCATGGCGCCGGCTCGGCGCGGCCGGAGTGTGTTTGCCGGCTGCTGGTCGGTGCAGCTCCACCGCCATGGATATCACGTGAACCACATCCACTCCCAAGGTACCGTCAGCTCCGCGTACTACGTTGAGTTGCCGGATGAATGCGGTGACCAGGACCAGCGCAGCGGCTGGCTGCAGCTGGGAGCGCCGCGCCACCCGGTGCCCGGCGTTTCAGCTGACCGTTTCGTCCAACCCCGACCTGGTCGGCTGGTGCTGTTTCCCTCGTATCTCTGGCACGGTACCACCCCCATAACCGGGTCGAGCCCGCGCCTGACCGTGGCCTTCGACGTTCGCTTCGGGTCCGTCCCCTGAACCCGAAAACAGCAGTAATCGCAGCTTCTACCCCCACCATGGGCAATAACCGCAACCCTACCGGCATCTTCCGCAACAAATTACGAAGGCTTTCGTTGTAAAAGCTGCTGTAGCCGCAGGCGAATTGCGGCCAAAAGCCAATCACGCACGCCAGGCGTGCCGACAAAGGGGACTCAACATGAGACATCTGAACCGACGCAAGCTCAGCGCTGCAGTGCTGACCGCACTTTACGCAACAACTGCACCGGTAGCTGCCCAGGGGGTTGCCGACGACGGAGAAATCGTCGAAGAGATCGTGGTTACCGGCTCCCGAATCGCCAGGCCCGACCTGGTGGCCAACAGCCCGGTAGCAGTGATCGATGCGGAAGAATTTGAACTGGCCGCAACGGTGGAAACCGAATCGCTATTGAACACGCTGCCCCAGGTGGTTCCGTCCTTTGGCGCCACCACCAATAATCCCGGCACCGGAACCGCAACCGTTGACCTGCGAAATCTCGGAACGGTCCGGACTCTGGTAATGATGAACGGTCGGCGCATCGTCGGCTCCAACACCAACGGCGTGGTGGACATCAACAACATTCCACCCGCCCTGATAGAGCGGGTGGAAGTGGCCACGGGCGGCGCCTCTGCCGTGTACGGGTCTGACGCCATGGCGGGCGTGGTGAATTTCATACTCAAGGAAGACTACGAGGGTATCGGCATCAGCGGCCAGTTCGGTACCAGCGCCGAGGGTGATTCTGACCGGACCAACGTCGATTTTATCTGGGGCAGCAACTCCGCCGACGGTCGCGGCAACGCAGTGATCTACGCCAATTACTATGAGCGTGACCAGACCTTCGCATCGGAACGCGGCTTTTCCGCTATTGAACTGGACGAGGACACCGACGACAACGGCAATCCGATCCTGTCTCCCGGTGGCTCTTCAAGAATCCCCCAGGGCCGTTTCTCGGGATCAGCCTTTACCGGTCTGACCGACGTCAACGGCGACACCATTGGCGGAAGCGGTTTCTTTGTGGACGCCAACGGCAATCCCGACGATTACACCTCACCGGACGATACGTTCAACTTTGCACCCTTCAACAACCTTCAGCTGCCGCTGGAACGATGGACCACCACGGCGCTGGGCAGCTACGAGCTGGCGGAGCAGATTTCCGCCTTCGGCGAATTCACCTTTGCCAACAACCGCATCAATCGCACCCTGGCGCCCACGCCCTACAACGAATCGGGGGTCCAGATCGATCTGAACAACCCGTTCATACCGGCGGGAACGCTGGCGCTGTTCCAGCAGGCAGACGTGGACGGTGACGGATTCATCAACGCCGGCATCAGCCGCCGCATGCTGGAAGCAGGCGGTCGCATCAGCGAGGACAGCCGCAACATGTGGCGGGCTGTGATTGGCGTCGAGGGTGAAATCGGCGGCTGGGACTGGGAGGCGTTCTACAACTACGGGCGCATGGAAAATACCCAGCGCCAGGACGGCAACATCGTTCTGTCCAAGTTCCAGGAGGGCCTGCTGGTGAACCCGGCCAACCCGAACCAGTGTGCCAGTGGCAATTCGGCCTGCGTCGTGATCAACCCCTTCGGCGAAGGCAACATGACGCCGGAAATGATCGACTGGGTCCGCGCCTCGGCCACCAATATCACCAACGTGGAGCAGCGCACCCTGGGCGCCAATATGGCCGGAACCCTGATGGAGCTGCCGGCGGGGCCCCTGGGCTTCGCGGCCGGTCTGGAGCAGCGGGATGAAGAGGCCCAGTTTCTGCCCGATACCTTCCTGGCATCCGGCGACGTGGACGGTTTCAACGCGGGATTGCCGACGGCCGGCGAATACGACGTCACCGAGGTCTTCTTTGAGGCCATCATTCCCCTGCTGTCCGGCGCTCCGCTTGCGGAATACGTCGCCCTGGAAGTCGGTTACCGCTATTCGGATTATTCCAACGTGGGCGGCGTGGACACCTATAAGTTCGGCGGCGAGTGGCAACCCACGGACCAGCTGAAACTCCGCGGTCTGTTCCAGCGCGCGGTACGGGCACCCAACGTATTGGAGCTGTTCCGCGGATCGTCCAACAGTTTCCCCGGTGCCACCGATTTCTGTAACGCCGGTCCGGATCGCACCGCCGAAGAAGAGGCCTTCTGCGTACAGCTGGGCGTTCCTGAAAACCTGCTGGCAACATTCCAGCAGCCCGATGACCAGATCGAGGTGATCCTCAGCGGCAATCCCAATCTCGACGTTGAGAGCTCCGATACCTGGTCGCTCGGGTTTGTCTACGAGCCCGAGGCGCTACCGAACCTGCAGGTTTCAGCGGATTACTATTCGATTGAAATCGAGGGTGCCATCGCGACCTTCGGCGGTGGCCTGCAGAGCACCATCGATGCCTGTGGAACGGACCTGTCCCTGAGCAACGTGTTCTGCCAGCCGCTGACAGCCCGGAACTCCGCCGGTGAGCTGGAGTTCGTGCCGCTGCCCAACCAGAACATCGCGCAACTTGCCACCGAGGGAATCGACCTGGCGGCCAAGTACGCCACCGACATAGGCGACAACCAGCTCTCGCTGACCATGGCGGCAACCTACGTGTTCAAGAATGAGCAGCAGAGCAGCCCGGTGACCGACCTGGTGGACTGCGTCGGATCCGTCGGTGTTCGGGGCACTTGCGGCAATGCAGACCCTGAGTGGCGTGTAGTGGGCCGGGCAACCCTGACCACCGGCAAGCTGCGATCCTCCCTGCGCTATCGCTATGTTGGCGAGGTAGCCAACGAGCTGATAGAGCTGGGGACCGATCCCAGCACCCTGGCGGTGACCGAGGTGGATGGTGAGCACTACCTGGATCTCGGATTCACCTACAACTGGTCGGAAGACATCGACCTCATTCTCAACGTCGATAACCTGCTCGACACCGAGCCGCCGATCCTGGCTGATGCCGGTGGCCAGTTCAACACCGATGCCTCCGTCTATGACGTCCTGGGTCGGCGCTTCACCACCGGCTTCAGAGTTCGTTTCTAAGCAGGGGACAACAGTAGCCCCGGTCGGCATCAGCACCCGGCTCCGGTCCATCGGCCGGAGCCGGGCTGCTGCTGTCGCACTGGTCGATCGCAATGACAGAATCCGTTCTCGACGCGCTCTATCGGAAAGCCTGTGAAGGCGATGGTCAGGCCCAGTTCGAGTGGGCGCTGCACTGCAGCGATCAGGGTGACAGCCACCACGCAATCCGCTGGATGCGGCGGGCCGCCAACTCCGGTCATGCTGACGGTCGGCTGCAGCTGGCGCTCTGGCTGCTGACCGGTCACAACACGGATCCCCAGCCGCAGCTCGCGGCGGCCCAGCTGCAGCAGCTTGCCCGCCACGGGTCGGCCTTCGCCTATGGCCTGGTGGCCTCGCTGTATGCCGCCGGCCAGGGGCTGCCGCGCTCGTGGACTGCCGCGGTCGCCTGGCTGGTCCAGGCCGCCAGCGCCGGCCTGGCTCGTGCAATCTGCCAGCTGGGTCTCATGCTGCCGGTGGACCATCGGGATCGGAATCTGTTGCTGGCGGCTGCAGCGGCGGCGGGCGACCCGGTGGCCGTTGATTTCTGCTCCCAACTGCGCTGTCGAGATGGTGTGGCCGACGAAGCGCTGGCCAATCCCGGTTTGTGGAACCGGGTTCGCGGCGACATCGTGCTGCCCCATCTGCGGCCATTGCCGGAGGCACAGCTCATTCACCGGGACCCTCCAATCAGGGTATGCCCGGGCCTGCTGACGCCGGACCATTGCCGTTATCTGCGCACCGCCGCTCGCCCGTTCCTGGCGCCGGCCGACGTCAACGACGGCTACCGGGGCAGGCTCACCGACGCCTCGCGCAGTAATTCGGTGATGGGGTTTCACACCCTGGAGCGCGACGTGCTGGTGCAGAGCATCAATCACCGGCTGGCCGCTGTGGCGGGTCTGCCGGACCGTCAGGGGGAGGCACTTTCCGTTCTGCATTATCGGCCCGGCCAGGAATACCGGCCCCATTACGATTTCTTTAATCCATTGCTGCCCCGTCATGGGGACGAGTTGCGCCGGGGTGGCCAGCGCATCGTCACGGTGCTGGTTTATCTGAACGACGATTACGACGCCGGCGACACTGTCTTCAACCACCTGGATGTTCGCTGCAAGGGTAACACCGGCGACGCCCTGACCTTCCCCAATGTACTCCCGGACGGTACGCCCGACCACCGAACCCTGCACGGCGGATCGTCACCCGAAGGCGGCGACAAATGGCTGGCCAGCCGCTGGTTTCGTGACCGGGCGGCGCTGCGTTGAGCTGATCCGCTGGAGGCCCGTTCTCCCACTGTCTGTACCGGCGGGTGCTGTCAGGCTGTATTGACTTCCTGCGACGGCGCAGCTTCGACCGCGTATCCTTTCTGGCAATCATCTGAAGACCGTCTATATTTCTAGAAGGATCGAGGAGGAGGCGTCATGAAAAAGGAATTTACCGGCCTGGCCGGAGGCCGGAGGCTTGCCTGCCTGGCGGTGCTGATGCTGGCGGCACCGATTCACGCAGCCCAGGTGGTCGGTCAGTTTTTGCCTTCCCAGGGGCCGGTTTTCGGTGTGGCGGTCAACGGTCAGGCACAGAGCCTGACCGTGGACGGTAACCAGTACCCGCTGCCGGCGGAACTCAACCCGGTGGCGGCGACCACCATCCAGCTACTGCCGGGGCGCAGCGTGGTGGCGTCCCACCGCACGCCGGAGATCACCGATACCTGCAATGGCGACGCGGTACAGCACATGTACCATCGGCTGCCGGCACAGGCCAATGATCCGCTGACCCTGATTGCCACCATCTGCCTGGACCAGCCACGCGCGTTCCAGGCCATCTACGACCGGCCCGGATTGTCTCCCCAGCTGGTTGCGGCCCTGGCCGAAGTGGCGGGCCCGACGGTCAGCAACCAGAACATCACCTTCGCCGGCCTGGATATCACCCCGGGCGCCACCGGCAGCGGGTTGTTCGCATCCGATATCGAATCGATTCGTTTTTCTCCCTCGGGCACCGTGGCGCTGGTCAAGTACGACCTGCCCGGCGGGGCCACCGATCCGGCGGACTATCGCCTGGTGGACCTTTGCCCGGGACGGGTGGGACAGCCACTGGCCAATTATGCAGACGTGGGTGCCGGGGCCACCGCCGCGGTGGAAGACGACGGCATGGGCGGGTACCGGGTGCGTTTTTCCCATCCGAGTTTCCTCAACGGCTTCGTGCTGCTGCCCATTGCCGACTGCCTGGGCGCGCCGCCGGATCCCGAGCCCGGTGAGCAGAACCTGCTGGTCAGCCTGGCCGGTAACGGGACCGGCCGGGTGACCTCGGTGCCGGCCGCCATCGACTGTCCCGACGCCGCCTGCCAGGCAGGCTTCCCGGAGAATCAGAGCGTGACCCTGACCGCCGCGGCATCGCCCGGGTCGAGTTTTGTCGGCTGGAGCGGGGACTGTGGCGGCACCCAGGCCATGGCCACGGTGACCCTGGACCAGGGCCGACAGTGTATCGCCGAGTTCAGCCGGCCCGCCGCGGACCTGGCGGTGTCCTGCAGCGGGCCCGCCTCCGTGGTCGCGGGCAGCAACTGGGTGCTCTCCTTCACCTTGACCAACAATGGCCCAAGTGATGCCACCAATACCCAGTTCCAGGTGGTGCCGGGCGGCGATCTGGCGTTTGATTTTCGCGACTCCAGTGCGGGCTGTTTTGCCGGTTTTGACGGGTCGGTCAGCTGCAATGCGGGTCTGCTGGCGGCTTCCGAGCAGGCAACCTTCGATATCAGCCTGGAAAGCAGCGCCCTGGCCCGGGGCAGCGTCACTGTCCAGGCCAGCGGTTCCTCCTCCGTTGACGATCCCGTGTCGCCAAATGACGGCTGTACGCTGGATGCGACGGTCCAGGTGGAAGTCGACCTGGTGCTGGACAAGGATGCCGACCCGGACCCGGTGGCGGCGGGCGAACTGCTGCTGTATTCGCTGGAAGTGGAGAACCTGGGCCGGTCGGCGGCCACCGAGGTGGTGATCTCCGACACGCTGCCGGCCGAGGTGACGCCGGTCCAGCCGGCGTCGGCGGGCACCTGCAATATCGAATCGGTGTTTCCCGGCAGCTCGGTAGTGGCCACCCTGGTCACCCGGGTCGGAAGCGGCGTCACGCCGGGTACCCGGATCGACAACACCGCCAGCGTGTCATCGCTGGAAACGGACCTGAATCCCGCGGACAACACCGATTCCAAAAGTGTCACCGTTGCGGCTGCGCCGGCACCGCCGGCTGCAGGATTCGTGCGAATCGCGCGGGAGTTCGAGGATGGCATCAATGACTTCAGCGTTCCGGCCCAGTCCGGACCCTTCACGGGCTTCTTCGCCCAGGATGCGGATGAGGGTGTGTTTGTCAGCGCCGGGGGCGCCCTGCTGAAGTTATACGATTCCGGCGGCGCCCTGCCTGGGCGTGGCGGTGGTTTCGTCAACATCGGCATCGCGCAGGGGCCGACCCTGGACGGGCTGGCCCTGGCCTGGGCGGGACAGTACAACGATACCGGCGCCACGCCCTCGCGCCTGGACAACGTGGTGGCGGCCTCCGGCGAGTGCACGCCGAGGGAACTGTTTGACCAGCGCTTCCTGGCCGGCGGCAGCAATAACGCCGACGACTGGCTGCTGCTGGCCGAAATCCGTCTGCGCAGCGGCCGCCTGGCATTTGCCAGCAGCCGCTCCGGCAGTCCGCTGGTGGCGGTGCGTGAATCCAGCGGATCGGCAACCACCATTGCCGACGCCGCCACACCCCTGCCGGGTGGCAACGACCGCTTCATGCAGGCGGTGGCTGGACTGGCCTTTGACGGCAACAACGTCGTGTTCCACGCCGGCCTGGGCAGCGGCTGCAGCCTGACCAGTAATGGCTGTGATTTCGAGGGCATTTACCGCAGCAGCGGCGGTTCGCTCAGCCTGATCGCAGATACCGAAACGCCGGTGCCAGGCGGCAGCGGTAACTTTGGCGGTTTTTTCTGGGACTCCGGGCAAATGGCCGTAGACGGTGGCAACGTGGTGTTCCTGGGCTACGACGACCAGCGGCGCTACGGCATCTACCTGCACGATGGCTCAGGCCTGCGGGTGGTGGTGGACGGTTCGACGCCGATACCTGGCGAGATGGCGAATTTCAGCTACTTCGGTGTGGTCCAGACTGGTGATTTCGATTTCCCCGACTCGGCTCCGGCCCTGAAAGGCAGCACCGTGGCTTTTGTCGGGGGTGACCAGATCGGCAGCGGGCTTTACCTGTGGCAGAACGGCAGCCTGAGCACTGTGCTGAACCGGGGCGACACCATCAACGGCAACCGCATTGACGGATTTCGGCTGGGGCCCGAATCCCTGGGGGTGGATCGCCTGGCATTCGTGGCTGATGCGGCCGACGGGCAGTCGGCCGGAAGTGCCCGGTCCATCTACACCATCGCGGTCAACACCGACGTCATTTTTGCCAGCGGGTTTGAGCCGGCACCTCCGTAACCTGGCCCGTTCCTGACGGTTTCGAATAGACCCGCGCCTCCTCCAAACCGTCGGGCTCCCGCATTCTGGACGCCGGTGGTGAAGCTGCTGGCCAATTCTCGACCTGGCCGGATTTCGAGCGTAGATTGAAAATCCCGTTGGCTGCGGTGGCCAATGGTCAGTCCGAGTCAGAGGGGGTTGTTATGACCGTAGAAATTCAATGGCTGCTTTACGTTGCCCTGTTCACTGCACTGCAGTGGGTGCCGTACATTCTCAACCAGATTGCGGTTCGCGGGCTGGTGGACGCCGTGGGATATCCGGCCGAACCCAAGCCACTGGCGGACTGGGCTCAGCGGGCCAAGGCGGCCCACTACAACTCGGTTGAGAACCTGGTGGTGTTCGCGGCGCTGATTGTTGTTGCCCACCTGTCCGGCATCACCAGCGGTGCCATCCAAACTGCCTGCATGGTGTATTTCTGGGCGCGGGTTGCCCACTACGCCCTTTACGTTCTGGGAGTCCCGGGGGGTCGGACAGTAACGTTTGCGGTGGGCTGGTTCGCAACGATCTTCATCGGCTGGCAGATACTGGCCGCCTGATCAGCCGACATGCAATCCGGTTACTCCGGCTGCAAGGCTTCGCACATCGCGACGTTGTCTGAAGCGATGCGCTGAATCGGAATCTCCCCCGACAGCCCCAGGGAATCGATCCGGTAACTGACCTGCCCCTGGGTGCAGTCCGAAAACGCCAGCGTGAGCGTACCGTCGCTGTCGGTGGTGGGTGTCGGTTGGCCTGCGTCGAAAATGCCGCCACGGGTGACAAACAGTGTGAGGTTGGCGGTGTTGCCCTCGAATGGACCCTGGGCGGTCAGCCAGCGGTGGCCGGATTCGCCGAGCTGGGCATCATCCTGGGCCGGTCGCTGGACCTCATAGGTAAACCAGGCGAGGAACACCTGCCCGAGGTCGGGAAACACGGTAATCAGAAATCCCTGACCGGCGGTTTCCAGGTTGAGCCAGGCGTCATTCAACCCCGCGTTGATGACAAAATCGGATCCCGAGCCGGTGGGACGCAGTACCACTGCATTGGGCTGCAACAGCCCCCCGGCCCCCGAGGCGACGCGTGTTTCCACGAATCCGCCGTCGGGATCGTAGACACGGACGGAGCCGGTCCCGCCGTTGCCAATGATCAGGTTGCCGTCGGGCAGGAAATCGATTCCCTCGGGCTGGGACAGGCCGGTAATGAAGTTACCGGCGAAGCTGCCGTCAGCGTTAAAGCGCCGCACCGCGCCGCCGGACCAATCCGCCACCAGCAGGCTGCCGCTGTTGTCAAACCAGACATTGGTGGGGCCCTGGAGATTGGAGCTGATGAACACACCCAGGTCGTTGCCCTGGGGGTCAAAGCGCCGTACCGAGGCCTGGTTGAATGACGCCACGTACAGGTTGCCGTCGCTGTCCCAGTCCAGGCCGATGCTCTGGGACACACCAACGCTGGTGAAATCATCTACCGGCGTGCCGTCCAGTTCAAACCGTTTGACCCGGCCGTTGCCGGTCCATTGCAGGACGTACAGGCGATTGTCCGGCCCGATCTTCATCCGGGTCGGTCCGCTGGCGCTGGTTGCGAATGTGTCGATGAACGCCCCGGTGTCGGCATTGTGCCGGTTGATCCGGTTGCTGTTGAGGTTGGAGATCAGGACCGTATTGTCGTCTTCCAGAAAAACGATGTCCTGGGGCCAGGACAGGTTGTCCGAGATAAACACCTCGGGATTGCCGCCGTCCTGGTCGAATTTGAGAATCTGCCAGGGCGGCGAGTCGAAGTTGCCGGCGTCACTGACGTAGATATCAAACTCCTGGGACAGTGCTGCGTTGGTCAACAGCCCCACGATCGCACTCATAATGCAACGGGTGCCAAAGCTGGCGGTTGGTGTGGTCATGCCCCTATCCCCGCGATGATTTCCGAAATTTGTCTACGAAAAAAGACGTACTTTCCCGGCTACCCTATCTGAATCCTCCAATCGGGTCCACTGCCGGCCACAGTCCAGGGGGGAGAAGCTTGCGGGCATCGTGGCCAGCGGCTATTCCAACGATCCCGTCATGTCGGATTACGAAGGATTCGGCTTTGTAGCCGCCCTATCCAAACCGTTCGCTGTAAACGAGGTCGCCCGGGTGGTGCGTAACGTTCTGGACCGGTGGTGCCCGGAAAGATATGTGACTGACAGGCCGCGTCGGCGATGGCTGATCAGTGTAGACTTTGACTGTGGTCAACAGTTGGACGATGGAAATTTCAATGCACAAGGCGGGTATCGCAACTCTCGTTATCTGGGTCTGCCTGGTCATGGCGACCGGAGCCATGGCCGAACCTCATATCGCTTTCAGCCGGGTGCCGCCGCCGGGCGCCGGCCCGGATTCCCGCGGAGATATCGCCGGGACCGTGTCGGGGGTGGAGAATCCGGATGACTACAAGGTCGTCATCTACGCCCGGGCGCATCTGTGGTACGTGCAGCCCACTATCGAAAATCCGCACACCAGCATTGGGGCAGACGGTGACTGGAAAACCTGGACCCACCTGGGCGACCGTTACGCGGCGCTTCTGGTGAAACCCTCGTACCGGCCGCCGAGCACCCCCGGATCTTTACCCGAGGTTGGAGATGATGTGCTCGCGATTGCCACCAAGGACGCCAAAGCGCTGCGCTGATCCCGGCGCAGCCAAAGCGGCAACTGCTGTGATTCACTCCTAGCAGCCCCAACGTCACCCCTGGATCCTGAATCTGCGGCGCGGACTGGCCCAGGCTGGTCTGTGCGCTATATGGGTTCGCCATCATTGATTGATTTGATTGAAGAGGAATCAAATCATGAGACGACTCGCAATGCTGACACTGCTTCTCACCGCTGGAGGCGTCATTGCCCAGGTGCCCAACACGTTTGTATACCAGGGCGTGTTGGACCAGGCTGGAACGCCGGCCAACGGCGAATTCGATTTTCAGTTCGAGCTGTTTGACGATCCGGATTTTGTTCTGGGTATGTCCTTTGCCGGACCGGTGACTGTATTGGATTTTGGGGTGTCCGAGGGTGATTTCGCGGTGCCCGTTGATTTCGGCATGGACGTTTTCGGTGACATTCCACTGTTCCTGGAAGTACGGGTTCGGGATGCTGCTTCCAATGGCGCTTTCACGGTGCTGGAACCCCGGCAGCCGCTGTATGCGGTTCCCCTGGCGGTCCACGCGCTGAACGTGGGTGCAGACGTGGTCGGTGGGGCGCAGATTGCTGACGCCAGCGTCACCGCGGCCGACCTGGCGCCCAGTGCGGTTGGGGCAGCGGCCGTGAACAGCGCGGATGTCCAGCTCCGGGTCAGCGGCAATTGTGCCGCCGGCAGTGCGGTTCGGAGCGTCAACGGAGATGGCACGGTGAGCTGTGAACCCGTTCCCGCCGGTGATATTACCGCCGTGACCCCCGGCGCTGGCCTGACCGGCGGCGGCAGCACCGGCAGCGCTGAGTTGGCCGTGGATTTCGGCCAGGTCCAGGCCCGCCTGCAGGGCGGCTGCGAGGTGGGGGAACTGCTGGCCGGCATCGCCGCCGACGGCACCCCGGTCTGCACGGTGCCGCCCATTCCGGCCACTGCCAGCGTGATCAGCGACCCGGCCGGCAGCGTGGGAACCAACAATTCGATACTGATTGGCACTGATGGACTGCCTCTGGTTGTCTTCTACAGCCAGTCCCCGTCAGGCGTTGTAGCCGTGCACTGCAATGACGTGGCCTGTTTCGGCAGCGATGAGTCCGAGGTGCTGCTGGAAGCGGGAGCGGGGGATGAGGGTATCGCCGCCATAGCCGGCGCCGACGGATTGCCGTTGATCGCATACCATCAGCCGGCCACCAATCAGGTGAAGCTGCTCCGGTGTAATGACCCGGCCTGTTCCGGTGGCGACGAAAGTACCAGTGTTATCGACTCGGCTCCGGGCATTTACGACATTTCCATGGCGCTGGATGCGTCGGGATTTCCGGTAGTGGCCTTCCTGGCCAATGGACCCGGGGGAAATGAATGGTCGGTGTTTGTATTGCGCTGCAATGACGTGGCATGTGCCGGCGGCGATGACACGGTTAATCCCGCCGAAACATTATCGTTCGGTCCGGCTATGTCGCCATTGAACGTTGCTGTTGCCATTGGGTCCGACAACAACCCGTTTTTGATCTATCGCTACAGCCCGTTCGCCTCGGTGTCCGAGATTTTTGCCCTTAAATGCAATGATCCACAGTGCTCAGGGGAGGATGAATCGACGGTCGACCTGGGCATGATCGACATCATTGCCGGTCTCGACGTCCGCATCGACGGTGCCGGAAATCCCGTTTACGCCTTATACGACGCCATGACCCCACGGCTGGATCTGATCCGCTGCGCCACCCCGACCTGTCAGACCATTGCGACCACCGAAAGCATTGAATTTAATGGTGGTGGCTTTCCGTCCCTGCTGCTGGGTCCGGGTGACCGGCCCAGCGTGGCCTATTGTTCCCGAGACTTCACGCTGAGATACGCCACCTGCAACGATGCGGCCTGTGCCGGTGGGGACGATACGCTGGCTGACACCGGGTCGCTGTGCAACGGGACCACGGCTCACGCCATGGGCAGTGACGGCCTGCCGGTGATCAGTTACCCCGTGTCTGAGCCGGCTGGCACCTACGCCAAGGTCTACCACTGCGTTGCGCCTGCCTGTCGATGAAGACTGCCATGCCCACACTAATTCGAAAACTGCCATTTTTGCTGATGGTGATGAGCTGCGCCACTGCCGTGGCCGCCGGCCTGGAAGGGGGCGTATTCAGCATTCGCCAGGGAACCGTTTCGGCCGGCCAGGCTGAGCTTGAGGGACGGGATTTCAACGCAAGCGGGACGATGGGCATGCCGGCGGTGGGTGAAATCAGCGGAGGAGATTTCAAAGTCTCCGCTGGAGTTGTCATCCAGCCCGCCAGTCAGAGTGAGCTGGTGTTCCGCAACGGCTTCGAGGGCTGAAAGCGCCCCGTCCCGGATTCGGGACGAGGCTCAGTTGGAAAGCTCAGCGGGCGCCGGCCCGGAGCAGCAGTCCGGCGATCTCCTGCTGGTCGCCGGCCTGGTTGAGCGGGGTCCGGTAGCCGTCGAGGCGGCTGTCGTAGTCGCCCTGGAGGTTGGGGTCGGCGCCCTGGTCCAGCAGCATGCGCACCAGCTCAGGGTTGCCGCTCCATACGGCGTTGATCAGCGGGGTGTCATCGCCCTGGACCCGGCCGTTAACGTCCGCTCCTGCGTCCACCAGCAGCAAAGCCACGTCCATATGTCCCGCGCGGGAGGCGTTGATCAGCGCGTTACCGTCGCCGCTGACGGACAGATTGACGTCGGCGCCTGCCGCGATCAACGCTTCGATCATGAGCAGGTCGTTCCTGCGGGCCGCATCGATCAGCGCGGTGCCGTCGCCCGTGACCTGGGAATTGACCGCGGCGCCGGCCTTGAGCAGCAGCTCAGCAATATCATCGTGTCCGTGGCGTATGGCCAGCATCAGCGGGGTGCCGTCACCCCGGTACTCGACGCTGGGATCGGCGCCGGCCCGGATCAGGGCCTCAACCACGTCGGCATGGCCGCCCACAACCGCATGAAACAGCGGCGCTTCGTCGCCGCGTACATACAGATTGGGGTCAGCCCCGGCATCCAGCAGCCGCTGCACTGCTTCACGGCTGCCGCTGCGTGCCGCGGCGATCAGCGGTGAGCCGTCCCCACGGACCTTTTCGTTGGCCCTGGCACCGCGCTGCAGCAGTTCAATGACGATGTCCTCGGAACCGCTGTTTGCGGCAGCCATCAGGGCGGTTTCATCCCCCATGGCGTGGTAGTTGACGTCGGCACCATTGTCCAGCAGTAAGCGCACCACGGCCCAGTGGCCGTTGCGGGCGGCGGCGACCAGGGGCGTTCTGGGGTCGCGGCTGCGCTTCTCGTCAACGTCAGCGCCCTCGGCAATCAGCCGCTCCGCTTCGGCCAGGTCACCGGTCCAGGCGGCATACAGCAACCCGTCACCTGGCCTGGGTGAGCGATCGGCAACGCCTGCCAGCCAGCTGGCGGCGGTGGCGTGGCCGATGGCAGCCTTGACCCTCGTCAGGGTCGGCCAGTTGGGTGAGGCTATGGCTGTGCCAGTGACAGTCAGCACGGCGGCGAGGATGACAATCCGTCCCAGCGGGCGGGTGGAATGATCTTTCTTGAGGTCCAGCATGTGAGCAATTCTCCGTCTCAGGTGGTTGCGGGACCGCAGACAGGGGATGGCGAGCTCCGGATCTCTTTTCCCGGAGTGGGTGGGCAGCAGCGACTCTGCCACGGACACCAGGCTGTTGGCGTAGGCGCTGGGCGCAGCGCCCAGTCCCACGGCCCAGTCGTCGCAGGCAGATTCGCGTTCCCGGTTGATCTGGTGGATGGCGTACCAGACCGCCGGGTTGAATCCATACAGAATCCGGGCGGTGAACTGCAGCCACACCACCCAGTGATCCTTCCGTTTAATATGGCCCAGTTCGTGGACCAGGGTGTGTTCCAGCAGGCCCCGGTCAACTCCCCGCTTCCAGGAAGCCGGCAGCAGGACCGCCGGCGACCAGGTACCGTTGGTCTGGGGCGAACTGATCGTGTCGGACCAGAAGACCGGCACCGGTGCGGACAAACCGACCCGCCTGACGAGCCGGTCTGACAGGCTCTGGACCGAATCCGATACCGGTTCCGCTGCGCCGCGCAGACCGGCCACGTGGTGCCTGGCGCGTCTCAACTGGCCGACCTGCCAGGCCAGGATAACAAGCCAGAGGCCGGCGGCCAGCAATGGCCATGCGGGCTGAGCAATGGTGGCGGCAGGCGCCCGGTCAAGGCGCGCGGCCGGGGAGGCCGGCGGGAGCATGGGCATCCGGGCCGTGGATGCAGTCACGGCTGTTGTTGGAGATTGGGGGCTGGCGGACGGCAGATCCACGGGTTTTTCCGGCAGGAAAACCAGCAGCGGCATCAGCAGCATGACCATCAGCGTGACCAGCCAGGCTGAGTGCCGGGCTGCGGCGCTGTCCTTCGAGCGCCAGCGCATCACCAGGGCTACCAGGGCGGTCAGCAGCAAACCCTGCCACAGATGGCTCCACATCAACCCTGCGGCGAACTCCAGCAAGGCTGTCATGACTCCGGCTCCCCGGAATCGCGGGTTGATTCATCGATCATGGCCCGCAGGCGGTCGATCTCCATGGGGTCCACTTCGTCGTTGTCCAGCAGGTTCTGGACCAGTGCGGCAGGTGAACCGGCGAAAAACTGGGAAAGCAGGTGTTTCAGCGCCTTGCGCTGGGCCCGATCCCGATCTACCAGGGGGCGGTAGACAAAGGCGCGCCCCTGCTTGTGATGCGCCAGGTATCCCTTGGTTTCCAGGATGCCCATCATGGTCTGGACCGTGTTGTAGGCCACCACCTCATCCTGGTTGAGCCGGTCTGTGACCTCCCGCACGGAGGCCTCCTCGAGATTCCAGATCACGTCCATGATCCGGAGCTCGCCATCAGTCAGTGTCTGCGATCGTTTACGTGCCATCTTTATCCTAAATATTTAGGACTTAGCTCAGTCTAGCCGTCCCTTCCGAGCGTGTCAACTAATTAATTAGGTTTTCCCCGGCCTGGGTATCGGCAGGGTTTAACGTCGAAATAACGGCGGCTTTACCTGCAGCCAACAGGGCACTGGCATAGTTCGATCACACGGCCGGAACCGGGACCCAGGTCTCGTCCTGGCAGGCTTGGGAGGACCCGCATGATTCGCGCGCCTTGGGTGATTGGTCTGATGATATTGGTGTCTGGGATTCACCCACCAGCGCCGGTTCTGGCTCAGTCGCAGTGGGCCTTCGAGGAAACCTTCGACGGGGTTCCGCCGGCACCGTCCCAGGATCTGCTGCCCAGGAGCTTTGACTATGTCGTCACCCACCGGCAGCATCCCCAGGAGCAGTTCAGCAAAAACTACGACGCCTTTCTGGCCGATCACAACTCGGACTGCGCGGGGCCCAACCCGTCCGTTTCCCCGTTGCCCCAGCACCTGGTTGTTACTCGCCAGGACTCCAACGGTGATCAACCTGACGAGAGCTTCTTCATCTGCAAAAACCACATGATGTCCTCCCTGGGCGAGGTGGCCTGGTACTCCAACAGCGCTTTCTGGCCGCGACAGGCATTTGACTTCGCTGACGGCGGCGTGCTCGAGTTTGACGTCAATCTCAACCTTGGCCACGGCCAGCGGGTCTGGTGGGAGGTGCTGATCGCGCCGCGGGACCAGATGCGGACCGGCACCGCGTCACCCAGTTCTGCCATCGATGAACGTTACCCCCCGGACCGGATTGTGCTCAGTTTCAGCGAGCTGGTGCGCCACATCCGCGTCGGCAGCGGGGGATTGGACCCGGAAGGCTGGCAGGTCGACGAGCGGCAGTTCGGGGACTATGACTGGGCCTACTGGAGCGCTTTGTACCCGACCGATCCGGCACTGACCGACCGGCGGATTCGCCGCACCATGCGCATCACATTGCAGGACGATCGTATCGTTTGGGCCATACAGATGGCGGACGGCGAATATGACGAGTTTGCCGTGGATCTTCCATCGGGTCTGCCTTTCACCCGCGGGCTGGTGATGTTCAAAACCCATGCCTACACCCCGGTTCAGCATGGCAATACCGACACCTACACTTTTCACTGGGACAACATCCGGTTCAGCGGCCCGGTGCTGGAGGGCTACCAGGCTTTCGCGGCGGATGAGGTTGTCTATCTGCAGGCCAATGGCAACCGCCCGGTGGGGGACACCGTCAGCGTCAACGTCAACCTCCCCCGGGTCGGCGCCAACCCCGTTCTGTTTGGCCAACTGCATCAGCCACTCCGCGGCCAGGTTCGTCTGCGCGTGAATGGTCGGCCTGAGGTTGAGGTCCACCCTTACGAATACGCGCTGGACAACTGCGTCAGTGGCGAATGGCGGGACTGGAAGAGCTTCCGGCTGCCGCTGGACCCGACCTGGCTGGTGCCCGGAAACAACGTGCTGACCTGGCAGGTCGGAGAACGACCGGAATGCGCCCTGGGACGAGACGACTGGTGGGACGGTTACTCCGCCAAGTTTCTGCAGATTCAGATGGACGCCGGGTCGGGCGTCAACGATCAGATCTTTGCCTCGGGGTTTGAATAAGGTCGACTCATCCGGCCTCAACCCCGTCCGTCCATAGAGACAGGATATGACCGGTGTCCGGGTCGGCGTTGCCGGACAGCACGGACTGATAAACCCGCGACACGGCGTCGGCGCCAAAGTGTCTCTGAATGGTCAACCAGCGGTCACTGGCCTGGCGGAAGCCGACGTAGGCTTTTGCGAGTTCCGCCAGGTATTGGGCCGGTCCAAGCTGGGCGCTGCGGGTTTTGACGTGGGCCGGGGCAAAGAAGAATTCGGGGGAGGCACCGGGCAGGTCGTCCACGGGGCCGGCTTCCTGGTAGTGCGTCGCGCCGATGCGGCAGGAGTGTTTCATGTTGTCGCGGTAATGGTGGTGAAGATCGCTGATCACCTGGGCGCTTCCGGCCATGTCCACCATGACCACGGCCCGGGACGGGTCGAGTTCAGCCACCTGGTCGTAGGACAGCACCTGGTCGTAACACCCCAGTTCCTGGCAAAAGGCCACATTGCCCGGCGAAGTGATACCGATGCCGGTCAGTGTTTCATTTTGCTGTACACAGTGGCCCAGGGCGATCGCGGTCTTGCTGGATGCGCTGGTGATGAGACATGCCGATGCGCCGAAGCTGTCATTGACTGCGAGAAAATCCTCCACCAGCCAGGAGGTGGTGAACAGTCCCCGCAGCAGGCTGTCATGGTCCTCGCGGTTTAAGTCATAGAAGGGATTGGCCGAAGCCCGGTCCAGTCGGGCATACACCTCTGCATAGGACGCCCGATGCGGCGAGGCATCAGTTAGATTCGTAGCGCTGACATGGCCTGCCTGGACCTTGAGGTGGGTGGAAAACGGAAACCAACCCCACAGTCGTTCTCCCACAGCAATGTCCGGGTGCTTCGAAGTGACCACCTCGCTCCAGCCCATGGCGGGAATTCTTCCCCATCCCGACTCAGCCGGGAAAAATCCCCAGTAGCCCAGGCTGTCACCGGTGGCGGCATAAGAAATGTTGTTGGCGGTCAGGGCCAGGCGATCCACGCGAAGGAGTAGTTCCCTGTCGGCGAGTTCCTGATCCAGGGGGCTCTCGACAATCCGGGTTTCGCGCCAGTTGTCCTTGCGTACTTCGAAGGTGTGGGTGCTTGATGGGTTCATTGGGGATCTGATTCCAATTGGGTGCCACCCTTCACGATGGCCTGGTAGAGGCGGTGGGCTTCTGCCCATTGTTCGTCGGAGTCGAAATACTGAAAGAATGAAACAACATGGTTGTCAGGATCGATGATGCCAAATTCCATGAAGCGCAGCCGCGGTGCGACATTGGTGGCCGGTATTTCCACGATGACTGGCTCAACCACATTGAATCCACCGGCTGCCGCCCGTGCCCTGATTCCGACCAGGTCATCGGTTTCGAACAGGATGGTAAACGCCCGGGGAGTACCCGTGAATTCAAACTCCATGTCCTTGATCTCCTGGATGGTCAGCCCGCGCACCTCGTCCGAGGTATTCAGCGTGGCCATGCGTTTACGCGCGCCCACAGGGACGTTAAACAGTTGATAGCCCAGGGACTGGGGATCTCGGTTGTAATAAGGAGCGATTTCGTAAACCTCCAGCCCGACGACGTCAACGTAGAATTCCAACGACCGTTCGAGATTGCTGACAATGACCAGCGGCCGCTTGATGCGGAGCAACCTGCCCTGGATTGGCTGCTGACTGAAGCTGCTGTTGCGAATGAATGGTGCGTCGGGGTACAACTCAGCGTCATACCAGTCCTCGTCCTTGTAATCCCGGTTTTCCCGGGCAAGTACCGCAAGCGTCAGCAGCGCGCCGACCAGCCCAAACCCCGATTTACAGATTGGCCTCATGTTTCACTCTCCGGCTTGTCAGCCAAACCGTAGCACGCCCAACCCGGGTTTGCCCTGCGTGGCTCGAGCCCGTGGCAGAACAGGATTTCTGGATGCCATGTAAGAAATGCTGATGACCTGCGTTTCATTGGGCAGAGATCTGGAACAATAAACCCGATGCCGCAGGAATTCCTGGAAAAATACACGCCGCTGTGCTGGAAGATCGCGAGAGCATTCGCAGATTCTCCAGACGATCAACAGGACCTGATCCAGGAACTGTTCATTACGCTCTGGCAGGCAATGCCCCGCATGGACGCCAGCGGTAAAGAGTCGACCTTTGTGTACCGGGTGGCGCTGAACCGGGCCATCACCTGGCAGCGCCGGCGAACCACCTACGCACGTTACCTGGCGGCGTTTCGGCGGGAGCCAAGGGTTGCCGACGCCCCGGATGAATCCCGGCAACTGCTGGAGCAACTCTACGCCGCTATCCGCCGGCTGCCGGACATTGACCGGTCACTGGTGCTGATGCACCTGGAGCACCTGTCCTATCGGGAAATTGCCGAGATCCTGGACATCAGCGAATCCAACGTGGGCGCGAGACTGTCGCGTCTGAGAAAAAAACTGGCCGACGATCTGTCAACGGAGCGTAACCATGCAAATCAATGACATTCAGAACCTGTGGGACCATCAGCCCGGCCCGCGTCCGCAACGGACCGCCATTGACATCATTCAGCAAAGCAAGCGGCGCAGCACGACCAACGCCGTTGCCATGCTTGTATTCTTCCTGCTGAGCCTGGCCATGGCCGGGCATCTGTTCTGGGCCAGTTTCGTGTCCCAGGCCGAGGCGCTCTGGATCGCACTGATCCGTTCGAGCCTGTTCGTCATCCTCGCAGGGATCCAGTTCGTGATGTGGCGGAACGCCAGGCGGCAGTCCTTCCAGCGCCAATCCTGCCAGCTCAAGCCGGTGGGGTGTCTGCGTGAAATCAGGGACGACCTGACACGAGAGGCAGTCAGCTACTCAGTGCCCCGGGCGGGCGCTGCACTGCTGCTGATCATGGTGTTTGCCGTAATGAACAAGTGGATGGATTACCGCCTTGGGATTGACACCCTCTCCGAGTGCGTGGGTATCGTGGCCGGCATCGCGGCGGTCTGCGGAATGGTGGCAGTGGCGTTCTGGCATTACCGCACCCAGTTCCTGCAGCCGCGATTGAAACATATTCGCCGGGTGCTGGCGGATCTCGAAAGTTCCCAAGGATCTCCCTAGAATTCCGGAACCTGATTTCCCTGGAGTATCACCATGATCGCCCACGCGGTTGAACTTTCCGAAGGCCAGTTCCAGGCCGGTGTCATCGAAGAATCAGAAAAACGCCCGGTGCTGGTGGATTTCTGGGCGCCCTGGTGCGCGCCCTGCCGTGCGCTGACGCCGGTGCTGGAGAAACTGGCTGAGGAATTCGCCGGGCAGTTCCTGCTGGCCAAGGTCAATTCGGACGAATACCAGGCCCTGGCCGGGCAATACGGCGTGCGCGGTATTCCCAACGTCAAGGCGTTTTACGGTGGGAAGATCGTAGACGAGTTCACCGGTGCGCTGCCGGAAGGACAGGTCCGTGAGTTCATTCACCGGCTGATTCCCAGCGAGGGTGAGAAGCAGCGTCAGGCGGCCATGGACATATTCGCCGCTGGCGAGCCCGAGCGGGCGCTGGCCCTGCTGGAGGCAGCCCAGATGCTGGAGGCGGACAATGACCACATCCGGCTGGACCGCATTGAGGTCCTGTTGAGCCAGCGCCGTGCCGCCGAGGCTGCCGAGCTGTTCGACGAGCTGGCGCCGTTGACCAGGATGGAAGACCGTGCTCAGCACCTGCAGGCCGAACTGACTTTTGCCGATCCGGGGGACGGCGAAGACCCGGCGGAGCTTGAGTCACGCGTTGCCGACAATCCAGGTGACCTGGACGCTCGCCTCAGGCTGGCCAGGCACTACGTCAACACCAACCAGTACGAGCCTGCCCTGCAGCAGTTGCTCGAGGTGATCCGGGCCGACCGCTCCTTCGGCGACGATGCCGGCCGCAAGACCATGCTGGCCGTGTTCGAACTGCTGGGCAGCGGCCATGAGCTGACCCGCCGGTATCGGCGGCTGCTGGCAACCGCATTGAACTGACACTGGCGAGGCAGCCCATAGCGAGAATCAACCCTCGAAACCGTTGGAGAAGATAGACTCCGGCACCTGCAGAGGCTGGAGGTAATGCTCCATCCAGGGTGACGATTCCGACTCGGTCAGGGAGGCCGAATGGGATCGGACCTGGTACTGGTAAATCCGATCTGAAACCGCCTTGGTATCCAGGAAACCAAAAGTCGGCGTGGTTCCCAGCATCATCACCTGGCCGTCGGGATTGCGGCGGTAAACGGTGTAGCCAGTGACCCGCGGATCCTCTACGGGCGTCCACTGCACCTGCACCAGGGCAGAACTGCGGCTGGAAGAAACTCGCAGGCCCTGGGGTACCGGCAGACCGCCTATGGAAACCCGGAGCGTGTCATTGTTGCCGTCAGCATCGGTGAAGTCCGGGCCGCGATTGACGCTGAGGTAAAGGTGTCGCTTCTCGTCCAATGAGAAGCTGGCGGGTACCGGCACCGTCAGGGTCTGCCACTCCATGGCGCCGGCCGGGCCGATGTTGGCGGTGGTCTCCAGTACCGGTATCTCGAATGGGTCGTCCCAGGAGGCCACCAGGGTCGGTTTCTTGCCGGCACCGCCCAGGTTCATCACCTTGACCGTTACCTCGATGGTTCCGCCGGGATTGAGGGCTTCGGCCTCGGTGCCGGCGTCCAGCACGGCGAAGTCGGGCAGGCCGGAGTCACTGCCTACGAAAACCTCGCCATTGCCGCTGACACCCTTGGTGGCCGGCATGTGGGCTTTCGCCGTGGAGCCCGCGGCCGCCAGCACGTCCAGCTCCAGGGCCGGCCCGCGGGCGCCGCCAATCAGGATATCGCCGGTCACCGGGTTGGCTACGGCCTGAATGCCCCAGTTGGTCCGGCCGTCGTTGGTCAGGGGCGTCGGGTCTGTCAGGCCCGCGGCGACCAGCTCCAGTTTCGCCAGGTCACCGGTGCCGAGCTTCACGCCGACGGGGTCGGTTTCCCTGACGTCGCTGTTGGACAGATAGCGAAACAACGCCGTGACCCGGCCGTCCTCGCCCTGGGCAAGGGAGGGTTGTTCCACATAAAGGGCGCGGTTCTGGGAATCCAGCCGGACTTCGTCATTCCAGCTGCAGATGCCCATGTCGCAGTCTCCCCAGGCCGAGTGCAGCCGCCGCCGCGCCCCGACGAATCGGTCACTGTCGCCGGAGATGGTGTAAGCCACCAGCACGTCGCCGCCGGCGTGGGAAACCGCGTCAGGGGAAGCAATAGACATGGGCACACCCACGGCATCCTGGGCGGCGGCCAGGTTGGGAAAGCGGTACCTGAGCTTGCGCTGGTTCATGTCGTACTGGCCGCTGCCGGCGGCCGGGTTTTCGATCCACAGGACCATGGCGTCACCGTAGTGGTACAGGGCCTCGGGCTGCACCTGTTTGAATACGTTGCCGGGATCAATGGCCTGGACCGGCGTCCAGGTCTCGCTCAGCCCGTCAAATTCGGCCCAGCGCACCTCGATGTCGTGCATGGCGAGATTGCCGGCGCGGTCGTGTTCCCAGGCGGCCAGCAGGCGGCCCTGGGTGCCGCAGCCGGCCTGGGTCGGCGGACACACGTCAAGGGTTACGGCGCCGTCGCCTCCCTGGTTGGGGGCAGTCAGGTCCAGGGTCGGGCCAAAGCTGTCGGAGTTGGCGTCGTATACGGCATAGACCAGGTGCAGCTGCGACGAGGCGTTTTCGAATTCGGTCAGCCCGTCAATCAGCAGGAAATCCTCGTTGCTGAGATCAGTCTGGGTCCAGACCACGATGCCGGTGTCGTCATCCAGCATGGCGATTTTGGGCCGCATGGCACCGGGCTGGCTGTCCAGGTCGAAGCCGCTGATCAGGTTCCGGCCGTATCGCTTTTCGACCCTGATGCCGGAGGCGGTCTCAAAGGCGATCCATTCCATCCCGAGGTCCGACACTGCAACGGCGGGCCGGGTGATGTTGACCGGTGCTCCGCCACCCGCCTTGGTGTTGGGTCCTGGGACCTTGCAGTTGGAAGGCTCGGCGATGGTGAACAGGGAGATCGAGTCCTCCGCCTTGACGCAGAAGTCGCACCATCCCACCGAAGCGATATAGGCCAGTACCAGGTCGAAGTTGAAACAGGCTTCGACATTGGCGGACAGGCTGTCCACTACGGTAATGGGCATGCTCACGCCAATGACCGGTGATGCCTGGACCCGGGCAGACACCACGCCAAACAGGGCGGACAGGTCGAAAAAGATGTCCAGGCCGGCCTGCACGATGGGTTCCGCGGTGAAGTTCACCGAAATTTTCTGCAGGGAGGCCACCACGTCGCCGAAGTACCGGAAATAGACGCCGAACCAGATGTCCGCGCCCAGGGTGGCGGCAGCGATAGGCGGGATTCCCCAGGCGTAGCGGAAGATGGGTATGGCGCCGGTTTCGAAGATGGTCTCCGGCTCGCAGCTGCCGAAGTCGAGCAGGGCGTCGGGGCGCGGAAAGGGGGTGTCATCCGCATGGCTGCAGGTTGTCGGGCCGCCTTTGAGCAGGCGCCTGGCCTTGCCGCTGCCGTCGTCGTCCTGGCTGATGTCGGTGACGGTGGACTTGGGTTCCGCGCCCCTGTTGTTGACCTGGCCGGCCGTGTCCGCAGTGCGGATTCTATTGCCAAAGGTCCCGGCGGTAATGGTCTGGTCGACCACGGCCTGGCTGCCCAGGTCATTGTTCATGGGCGGCACGTCATACTCGGCCAGCGCGTCCTGGCTGGCCTGGCTGTTGGTGCTGGCGTCCTGCATCAGCATCACTTCCGTGCCGATGATTCGAACCCGGTCCGCGCTCCATGACATGAATACGTCTTCGTACTGGGTCGGATCCTTGAACCAGGTTGGACCTTCCTTCAGCCCCAGGGTGAAAGTCTTGCTGATGAAACGTCCGCTGAATCCGATTTCACCCCGGATCAGGCCGTCCAACTCCCGGTCAGCCGGCGGGTCGAATCGATGGAGGTCCGGAATCTCGGCGAACAGGATGCCGCCGTCGATGTCACAGGCGCCGCCGTTGGCCTGGAAGCTCATCGGGAGCGGGTCCGGATAGCCTTCCAGGGTCAGGGTGGTGTTTTCCAGTCTTCCAAACAGCGCCTGGTCGTATTCAATCTCCACCCGGGCCGGGGCGACGACGCTGAAGTCCGACGCGTTGAGCGTGGGAAAAGTGGTGACATCGCCGATGAACACGGATTCCTGCTTGTCGCCCAGTGCAATTTCCATCCCGACCTGCTGACCTTCCCATTCGATCACCTGGGCGGGGCGAACCACCTGGGGCAGCCCCGGCACGTAGGGCAGGCTCTGGAAGCAGAGATCGCCGCTGCTGGGAAAGTCGGGCAGTGTGACCACCAGCGGACCCGTGTTGGGGTCGTGCCGTACGGTAAACTCGCCGTCGCTGGTGTTGCGCAGGTAGAAACCGTTGTCAGCCACCTGCAGGTCGAATCGCAATCCCGTGCCGCAGCCCTCCTCGGTGGTGTAGCCATAGCCTTTGTCCAGCGCCGCCACCTTGACGGAGTACTCCAGCGGCGCCGGCACCGGCACGCTGGTGTTGATGTCGACGTCGTTGGTGGCGACTGCAGCGGCGCGGATCATCACATAACGAAAGGGGTTGAGGACAAACTCGGCCTGACCTCTGAAGATGCCCTCCTCGGGAAAGCTGGTCTCGGCGGTGTACTGGATCGTCCCGGTAGCCGGGCACCGACCCTGGGCAATCTTTTCCGCTCCGTCGGAGAACTGGTTCTCCCCGAACAGGTGCGCCGCACCCAGGCCCAGGTTGCCGCCGGCGGGCAGACCCTTGGCCGCGCCGGCATTCCTGAATGGGTTGGAATACAGCCCCTGGCGCAGAACCACCCGGGCGCCGCCGATGGGCTCACCTTGCTGATTCTGTACCAGGATTCGGACCGGGACGGCTTCCTCATCGCCGAGGTTCAGTCCACCGGCGGGCAGGCAGTCGGACTCCCCGGTAACGGGATTGCGGAAGACCAGGCCGTGCTCGTCGAATGGGTTGATCAGGTAGTTGGCTGGAATCCCGTCCAGCAGGCCGCCAACCCGGGCATTCAGTACCTGGAAATCACCATTGGACTGCATCTCCACCAGGGCCGAGGCCACGGGCAGGCATACGCCTTCGGCGACCATGGCGTAGGTCCACTCCAGGCTTGCGGCATCCATGCCGCTGGGCGGTTCAACGGAGCCCTCGACACTGTAGGTTTCGCCCAGGCGAATGTTGGCTGGCATGCCTCGGAACCTGGGGGTTCCAAACGCGACTACGTCCCGGGCCAGGCGCGTGATCGTCCCAGCGGCGTCGCCTGCCGGCAGGGAGTCCAGTGTCTGGGTCAGCAGCACTCCGACCGGATCATCGGTGGCACTGGACGAGGCCGGCATGCGGACCTGAAACATGTCTTCACTGGTGGCCACGGGTAAGGGGCCCGCCACCCGCAGATCGTCGATCCGGATGTCAACCGCCGCGCCGGGCGTCAGGCCGAATCCCGAGACCGTGACAATTTCACCCGGGTAAGCGCTGCCGGGGTTGGTTTCGATACCGGGGATCTCGAGAATCCGAATGTCGCTGGTGGCCAGCACCTGGCCGCTGAAATCCAGTACCCGAATCTGCCATGGGCCGGGCGCAACGGCTGGGACGGTGACGCTGAGGGTCACCGCACCGTCGCGTCCCGTCGGCGTGGTGCCAAGGGACTCGCTGGTGGCAGGCTCAGCCCGGTACAGGTCGAGCACATAGCGGGCGCCCGGATTGAGGCCACGAATGTTGAGGGTCAGTTCCTGGGCCGGCAGCACGACGTTGGGCAGCGCGGTGACTGACTGGGACCAGCCAGGAGAGCTGAGCATCAATCCCAGCAGGAGCAGCAGGCAGGTGGTGTGTTTCATGTGCGGTCCTCTCGCGTAGGGCATTCAACATCCAGGTGGAACGCGGCTGTCCCATCCCTGTCCGGGTCAATGCCTCCACCGGAGAAACCGAACGCGCCCGACCGGTTTTGGCTTGATCACCGGGGGTAGAGCAGCGAATATCCCTACAATGAGTGAAACGACCGATGTCGAAACCACCCAGGCGCTGATTGAAAAGTCCCAGTCAGGGGATGATTCCGCCCAGGATGTCCTGTTTCGGCGGTGCTCCGAGCGCCTGTCCCGCTGGGCGCGGGGACGTCTTCCGGGTTATGCGCGGGATATCGCCGACACCCAGGATCTGGTCCAGGTCACGCTGATGCGGGCATTCAACCAGCTGCCCAACTTCCAGTCCCGGGGCGGCGGCTCGTTCATGGCCTATCTGCGCACCATCCTGCTGAACCGGGTGAAAGAGGAGTTGCGCCGCGCCGGCCGTCAGCCCGACAGCACTGAACGCCTGGATATTCCCAGCCAGGATCCCGGCATCAGCAAGCAGCTGCAGCAATGGCAGACCCTTGAGCGATACGAAAAAGCCCTGGCAACCCTTTCGGAGGGCGCCAGGGAAGCGGTAATCCTCAGGCTGGAGTTTGACCTGCCTTACGCTGAGATCGCCGACGAAATCGACTCGCCATCGGCTGACGCGGCTCGCATGAAGGTTGCCCGGTCACTGAAGGAACTGGCCGTGGCCATGGACGACGCGGCCGTCTGAACCGGTGATCGCCGGCCTGTTCGCTTTTGCCGGCCTCGGCATTGTTCAAAGAGAGCCCCGGAGACTGCCGATGTCAGGCATGACCCGATGGCGCTGTGTTGCTGGAGCCGTGTCATGAGTGATCAAGTGCTGGACGAACTGAGCCTGCTGGTAGCAGATGGCGAGTCCCTGGACCTGAGCGAACCCTTCAACGCCAGTGACGACTCCGATTCGGTGCGCAACCTGGCTGGTCTCGCGGCCCTGCGGGATCTGTTCCGGTCCCGCTCTGCCGGGGTCGCTGCTGCCGAACCCCAGTGCCCGTTTACCTGGGGCCGTTTGGAAGCGCTGGAGGTGGTGGGTGTCGGCGGGTTCTCCCGGGTCTACCGGGCCCATGACCCGGACCTGGATCGGGACGTGGCGCTGAAACTGTTCCGCCGGGATACCGCCGGCCTGGACGCCGACCAGCTCATCGCCGAGGCCCGCCGTCACGCCCAGGTGCACCATCCGCGGGTACTGGCCATTCACGGTGCCGGAGTCGAAGACGATGTGGCCGGGCTGTGGACGGATCTACTGCAGGGCCAGACGCTGGGCGACGCTGTCGCCAACAACGGGTCGCTGGACCGGGCAGCACTGCTGGACCTGGCCCGCGACCTGGCGGCCGGCCTGGAGGCGGTTCACGACCAGGGCATCATTCACGGTGACCTGAAGGCGGCCAACGTGTGGATCGATCACCGGGGCAGGGCCATCCTGATGGACTTTGGCGCCGCTGAATCCAGTGAGTCCGATGCCCCCGTCCGATTCGGTTCGCCGGCCACTATGGCGCCGGAGCTCTTCTCCGGCCAGGCCGCTGCTCCCGCCAGCGACATGTGGGCCCTGGGGGCGGTGCTTTACCACGCCGCCTGTGGCCGGTATCCGGTATCCGGTCAGTCTTACGAGGAAATCCAGCAAAGCCACCGGGCAGGAACCATGGATTTTGGCCCCCTGGGCGGGGCCGTGGGGTCGCCGTTGAGTGACCTGGTTCGCCGGCTGCTGGATCCTGCACCGGATGCCAGGCCCTCGGCTGCCAGGGTGTCGGTCCTGGTTCGAGACATCGAGTCCGCGCCCCAGCGCCGATTCCGGCGGCGAGCGCTGGGTGCTGTATTCCTGTCCATGCTGGCCGGCCTGGTAATGTCGGTATGGTTCCTGCTGGAAGCGCGGCAGGCCCAGGAGGAAGCTGAGAAACAATTGGCCCGCGCCGAGGAAACCGCTGACCTGATGATGGCCATCATCGATCGTCCCCGGTCGACCCATTCGGGCGCCGGCGTCACCATCGCCGAAGGCATCCGGGCCATCATGCCTCGCATCGACGAGGCCCTGTTGGACGATCCTGTCGGGCGGGGCGAACTGCTGACCCACCTGGGCCATACCGTGTTGCAGATCGAAAACCTGGAGCAGGCGGGCATCTGGCTGGAAGAGGCCCTGACGTTGTTTCGCCAGGCCGGCTACACGGCGGAATCCTATTACCGCTATGCGCGCCGGATACGAGCTGTGGTGCTGGCTCGAGAGGCCCGGTTTGATGAGGCGGTAGCGCTGCTGGAAGAGGATGGGCCCTTGGTGTTGTCTGCCGCAGCCACGGAGGATGACCTGCTGGATGCGTTCCTGCTGGGCTCGCTGCTGTCAGAGGCGGGGGACGTCGACCGCGGGCTGCCACTGGCAAGTCGGGCCAATGAACTGGCGGAAAATGTTGAATTCCCGGGGCTGCTGGAAGGCAGGCTGCGAGGGCATGAGGCCCTGGCCAGCCTGCACTTCAAATCCGGCAATGCCACCGCGGCCGAGGCCGTGCTGCGGGAGGGCCTGGCCTGGGCAGAACGAAACAACGTGCCCGAACGCAGTGAGCCTTTGCTGGTGCTGCGGGAGTCCCTGGTGCGAACGCTAGTGGAAACCGGACGCTTCGACGAAGCGGAACCCCTGATCAATGACATGCTGTTGCTGCTGACCGACTGGCTGGGGCCGGACAGTTTCGATACGTTTCGAATGCAGAACCTGAAAGGCATCCTGCTCACCAGTACCGGTCGCTACGAGGAGACGGTCGCTTTCCTGGGGCCCGTGTATCAGCGGATCGAGGGCAACCCGCGGTTGAGCGGCAACTCCCGTATCGATGTGGGCAACAACCTGGCCAACGCCCTGAAAGAAATGGGTCGGGCGGATGAGGCCCTGACCATTTACCTGGAAACCCGGGAGCGGGCTATCCAGGCCACCGGCCCGGACCATCCCTGGGCGCTGCTGATCAGCAGCAACATCGCCGAGGTCTACCTGGACCTTGGACGCTGGGCGGAAGCGCTGGAGGTTGCCGACGCGACCTTGACCAGGGACATCGAGCGATTTGGCCCGGAACACCTGTTCACCAGCCATGCCCGGATGATGAAAGGCGCGGCGCTGAGCCACCTGGGAAAGGCCGAGGAAGGTGAGCAGCTGATCCGGGAGTCCGCCGGGTATCTCGAAAACGCCCTGAGTCGGAAAAGCCTGCATTTTGTCCAATCCCAGCTGAAACTGGCCGAAAGCCTGGTGCTGCAGGACAAAGCCAGACAGGCCCGGGAGGTGATTCTCGAGATTCTGCCCACGGCCAGGGAAACCCTTGGGGAGCAGCACGCTCTAGTGCTGGGGCTGGATTCGCTGCTTCCGCCTGGCCAGTGACTATTGCAATGAACACAGTTGAACAAACCGGCTGGGTCGCCGGAATGCCGACTGGCCAGCTGATCCGGTATGGATTGATCGTGGGCTCCAACGTGGTCCTGGTGGTCTACCTGCTGCTGGATGGCGTGTCGGCATTTGAGATTATGAACCTGGCCGCCGCCGAGTCGCTGCTTGCCGCCGCCCTGTTTGTCGTGGCTCGCGCGGTGCAGCGGGCGAGAACCGAACGGGGAGGAAAACGGGATCGTCGCCGGCACCCCATCATGAAAGAGCTGGTGACGAGTTTGTTTGGCGTGGTCGGTGTGTTCGGGTTCATCATGACCCTGTTTCCTGCAGCCGCCTGGTATGTCGCCCCGGAACGGCCCGCCGGCCCCCTGTTTCTGGCCAATCCGGCGTTTCGCGATGCGGGTTTCTTCATCGGGCTGGCTTTGCTGGGTCAGTTCCTGGCCAATGTTGTGGACGCCCTGCGCGGTCGCTTCGTCAATTTTGACCGGGTTGGTCTGGGGGTGGGGGCGCACCTGCTTATTGGCGTCATTGCGGCGGCATTTGGATCCGCCGCGGTGCTGTTGCTGGAAATGCCAGCGATGTCTCTGCTGATCCTGCTCGCCGCGAAAACCGCAGCGGACCTGCTGATTGCCCGTTACCTGGGTCGAGAGCTCAAGCCATGAGCCAGGACAGCAGGCGTGGCGTACCCCTGACCGAGGACCTGTATACCGACGAGCAGTACGACCAGGCGTTCGCCCAGACCCTGCGCTCGGACCTGGGGCACATCGTAACCCGGGTCGTGACCCTGGGTGTCGTGTTCTGGATCATGGGCCGGGCCATCCTGGTGCACGACGTCAGTGCAGGCTTCCTGCTGCTGCCGTTGGCGGTGGAACTGCTGTCGATTTTCTGGATTGGCCTGTTCATGAGCTGGTTCCTGGTGGACTGTCCGGCATTTGCCGCCACTGCGAGAAAGCCCGGGGTGACCCTGTTCTGGACCATTCTGACCGTAATCATCATTTCTATGGTTATTGCGGTGGACGATGACACCGTCCGGTTCGATCGGGTGCTGCCGGGATGGGTCGAAGGCTGGCAGATAATGGTGGACACCGGGCTGGTATGGGCACTGCTTGCCGAGCAGCTGGCATTGGTTTATTCGTCCGTCTCGGAGATTTTCCGCTGGCGCAAAACCGGGGGTGTTTTTATCTGGACCTCCATCATGGATTCTGCCCTGCGCATCACCGGGCTGATTCTCGGTCTGACTCTGGGATTTTTCGTGTTCGGCATACTCGGGGAATTGATCCAGGCCCTGCTGGAAGACTATTCACCCGCCTGGATGGTGTTCAGCTTCCTGCTGTGCGTGGAGATCATCGCCCTGGTGATTGGCGTGAAGGTTCACCAGGAGGTGCTGCGGGAGCAAGCGGGTACGGCACCAGATCGCTAAACCTTTGAGGGCCGCGACATCCAGCGATGCAGGACAGTGCTGCTGACCAGCACAATCAGGTCCGCCGCCAGCAGCGCCGCCCACGCGGCCCAGGCATAGTCCCGGCCCTTGGCGAACAGATCGTTGTGGAGCACCGCGGCCACCCCGATGATGACAAAGGGTGACAGCAGCGCTAACACGATTAACGCGACGAAGCGGAAACCGAACAGCTGGGTTGCCGGCCAGACGAAAGCACCGCCTCGTGGTTTCCACTGACGCACGTCTCGGACGGTGTCCAGCACCAGGCCGGTCAGCACGATGGTGCAAGCGAGGGCAGGACCACTGTCCACGGCCCGGTCCCAGGCCGGTCGGAGGTTGCGGCCCAGGGTATCCAGGGAGAAAGCCTCATCCCATCCAAGGACAAACAGGTACGGGCCGACCAGCCCGACGGTCCAACCCAAGGCCACCGGGATGCTCCCGCTGATGGACTGGAAGATTGGTTCCCTTACCCAGGTCCGGGTCAGCAGGACCCCCAGCCAAAGGATAGCCAGGTACTCAACCACCCAGACCGCGAGAATGTAGCCCAATCCCAGGTCATGGCGTGCAATGGCCCGGGCCAGGACCCAGTAGGTCAGCGTCAGGAAGCCTGTCCTCACGACAATCGACAGGGGATCGGATTGCCAGGTGGCGACAAAGGTCTCGGACATGCGCCGCTGAAACCGGCTGGCCTGCCTGGTCGTAAGCCTGGGGTCTCGGGAAAAGCGTCTGGGGTATCGGGCCTGCATGGGTCGGTACTCAATCCTGGTACTTACCCACAAATAAGGCCGAGGCCCGGGCGTATCGCACACCGGGGCTTCGGGTGCCCCGGCATCGATGGCTATGGAATCATCCCGCTTCGACCACTGCCTTGAGATTGGCCAGGCCGCGATCGAAACTGCCGCCGATCATCCAGGGGGTCATCAACTTCATCCAGCCGTCCATCACCGGCGGCACGATGCCCTTCCAGGATCCTTCCATAACCCAGGTGATCTCGGTGGCGCCGCCCTTGTCGGCATAGTCGATGGTGACGGTGGCTGGGAATCGCTCGCCATCGGACAGAAACGCCATGTCATAGGAGATTCCGGACTTAGGGTCGCTGCGGGTAAAGGTCAGTTCGCCGTCGCCACTGTCGCCGGTCCAGGTCTGGGAAGCCCCGGCGCCGGTGGTCGTGGGGCCGAACGTGGTGACGATGGTCGGATCTTCCTCGTGCCATGGCGCCCATTCCGGCCAGCGCTTGAGGTCCCCCAGATACTCATGAACCCGCTCCGGCGGTGCCTGGATGGTCACCGTACTGACCACCGAATAGTCCTTGGGTGTGACCACGCCCACGGCCACGACGACAACAATCAGCACGGTCAAGGAAATCAGAATAGTTTTCATGGTCCTGCCACCTCCTCAGGATTGAGGCTCGATACTACGCCGATCAAATCCAGCCCACAAATGGCGCGGGGTGCGCGGCAGGGACGTTGCTTCAGCCCGTGGTGTTGGTTGGGGCTGCACGCACCCATCGCGGTCTCGCCGTGAGAAAATTTGGGTCAGGCCCGGCAAATCCACTACAGCGTCCGCTTCCCTGGACGTGGCCCTGCAAGACCTGACCCGACCCCTGATCTCGTGCAACCCCCCATGACACGGTGCGGCGACATTAGTAACGCATCTGTTACCGAAATACAACAGAACGATAATTGCTGTTCGGGACATCGCTGCGGGCGATTGGCCGAAAGCGCTAATATGTCGGCCTCAGACTGGAGGGGTTTGAAATGCTTATCGAATACGCAGATCTCTGGCTCGCGGCTGTCATTGGCGCGGTACTCTGCTGGGTCGCCAGCGCGCTGATCCACATGGTGCTCAAGTACCACAACAAGGACTACCAGGGGCTCAGTAACGAGGACGAAGTGCGGGAAGCCATTCGCAGTGGCAGCCCCCAGCCCGGCTTCTACAACATTCCCTACTGCACCGATATGAAGGAAATGGCCGAAGAGTCCATGCAGGCCAAAATGCGCGAGGGCCCGGTGGGTTTTGTCACCATCATTCCCAGCGGGATGCCCGCCATGGGCAAGCTGCTGGGGCTGCAGTTCGCCCACTTTCTGCTGGCTTGTGTGCTGATCGGCTACTGCGCCGCGCTGGCCTTGCCGCCGGGCTCGGAGTACCTGACGGTATTCCGGTTTGTCATGGCCGTGGGATTTGTCGCCTTCGGCCTCGGCAACATCCCCTACAGCATCTGGTACGGGCAGCCCTGGGGCACAACGCTCAGATTCCTGCTGGACGCGTTCATCTATGGGGCCGTGGTCGCCGGTGTGTTTGCCTGGCAGTGGCCCTGACGTAACCCCAGTTTGAAGGTGGGCTCGGCCCGAATGATGGACGCTTCAATGATTTTTCTAATGTAAGAAAAAATTGACATTTAGTATGAATAATATTACATTGATGTTGTCGCGAATTCCCTCTCGCGGCAAGGAGTTCAACCGTGCAACCCGTGCTCTGGATCATCATCGCCCTGCTGCTGGCGGGGGCAATCATGTTTGCGTCGTCACTGAAAACGCGTCGAACGCTGCCGCCGCTGGAACTGCCCGACGGAGAGTCACTGCCGAAGACCGCATTGCAGAAAAGGGCAGCCTGGACTTTGCTGGCGGTACTGGGTTTGACTGCCACCGCAGCGGGATGCCTGGTCTGGTTCGGCCCCCAGGCGTGGTGGGAAACCGATGGCATTCGGCATCTGGTGACTGGCCTGCTGCTGGCGGCACTGGTTGTGTTCATGTTCTTCATTCGGGGCGTTCGCGCCCTGGAGTCCCTGGACGATGGGTCCTTCGATGAACGGGACAGCGCTATCTTGAACCGGTCCTGTGCGGGTGTGGGGGGCGCCATGATGGTGGTGTTTGCGGCCTGGATGATCGGCCTGACTGAAGCCCATATGCCCACCCGGCTGATTCCCAGCTACTTCCTGTACCTGGTGTTCTGGTCCCTGGTCATGACCAACGTCATCGCCTCACTGGCCGGCATACTCCTGGCCTACCGACGCGGCTGACCGTGCCCAAGGCAGAGATCCGCAACCAGGTCCGGCGGCTGCGCTTTGACCACGGTGAAATGACCCAGCAGCAATTGGCCGACCGGATTGGCTGTACCCGCCAGACCATTATCATGCTGGAGCAGGGACGCTACGTGCCGTCTCTGGCTCTGGCGCTGCGGATGGCACGGGTTTTCGAGGTTTCCGTGGACGATATTTTTGAGCTGATCTAAGCCAGGATTGCCAACCATCGAACAGGCCGTTCCCGCGTTGTCAATCTGTCGGTCATGAACTAATCTCAAAGTCAGCTCGGGGCAATCGAATTGAGGGGATTTCGTGCCATACAGCGATAACAAGCGCCTTGGACGCCGACGCCGCCTGATGGCGTCCGGGATTGGTGCTCTTGCCGGATTCTGGGGGAAGCCTTCGGCCAGTCTGGCCGGTGTGACCCCGCTTTATGTCAAGGGCAAAAAGTCCCCGGGGCTGGATCAGCTCAAGCTTTCAGACACCCCTGATCCCCATGTCCGCGCCCTGCGGCGGTTGAGTTTCGGCTACCGGCCGGAAGACCTGAGCGCAATGATGGCCATGGGCGCAGATCTCGACGAGCGCCTGACCAACTGGGTGGACGCACAGCTCGCCGGTTTCGAAGGCGGATTACCCACCGGCAACGACCCGGAACTGGCGGCGCTGGTAAACGACCCCGAGGTGGGTTTTGAAACGGTTACCGACAGCCTGCAGACCCTGTGGCAGGAATACCGGGTGGCGGCGCCGGAATGGCCCCACTGGATGATGCCCACCATCGAAACCCAGTATCTGGCATTCCTGCGGGCGACCCACAGCCGCTGGCAGCTGGGCGAGGTGCTGGCGGATTTCTGGCACACCCATTTCAGCGTACACGGTGCAAAGTTCGAGGTTGCACCGACATTTGTGCACTACGACCGGGACGTGATTCGTCCCAACATGCTGGGCAACTTCCGGCAGATGCTCGAGGCGGTGACCCAAAGTACCGCCATGATGTATTACCTGGACAACGTCTTTAACTCGGTATTCGGGCCTAACGAAAACTTCGCCCGGGAGATCCAGGAGCTGCACACCCTGGGCGCGATCAACTCCTACGGATTCACCCGGGAACAGGACATTCCCGAGGCCGTACCCATTGCCGGCTCAGGGGCCGTGCTGCCGGCGGGTTTAAAAGCCGGCTATTCCGAGCGGGACGTGGTGTCGGTGACCCAATGCCTGACCGGCTGGACCATCAGCAACCCCTACAACGACGGGCTGAATACCGGCGAGTACATTTACTATCCGGACTGGCACGATAACTCGGCCAAGCGGGTACTGGGAATCGACATCACCGAGACCGGTGAGGACGAGGCCCACCGGGTGCTGGACCTGCTGGCCGTGCACCCCAACACGGCACGCTACGTTTGCCGCAAGCTCTGCGCCCGGCTGATCGGGGATGATCCACCGGAGTCCATCGTGGAAGAGGCCGCGCGGGTGTTCAACGACCAATGGCAGGCATCGGACCAGCTGGCCCAGGTGGTCCGTAGGGTGATCCTCTCCGACGAATTCAAGTCGGCGTCAACCTGGGGCGCCAAAGTCAAACGCCCCTTCGAGATCATGGCCGGTGTCCTGCGCAGCTGCGGCGGATTCACCGAGAAACTGATCCGGGCGGATCTGACACTTGGCTGGCCCGAGGTATTGCAGCTGGGACGAGCCAACAGTATGTCGGTAAATTTCTACTGGGAAACCTCGAACACGGGACAGGTGCCGTTCACCTGGGTCACGCCCGACGGTTTCCCCGACCGCCAGGAAGCCTGGCTGGGCGGAACGCCGCTGGTGATGAGCTGGCGGGCGCTCAATACATTTTTCATCCAGTGGTTCCCGGTAGACCTGAACGACATCAATGGACCCTGGTACGACTATCGGCCGGTCGACGCGGTTGCCCTGACCCAGGCCATGCTGCCACCGGCCCAGCATACGCCCAGCGGACTGGTGGATTTCTGGGTTCACCGGATTCTCGGGTATGACGCCAGTCAACCCTCCACGCCGCAGTTGAACAGCCAGGTGCGTGACCGCCTGGTGGCCTTCATGCAGCAGAACGCACCGGGCCCCGACCAGGTGCTGGACATCAGCAACGACGGTGGTGGGCCTTCGGTCTGGGAGGAGTACGTGACCCAGCGCCTGCAGACCCTGGTGGCCCTGATCGGCATGCTGCCGGACAACCTTTTGCGCTGAGGAGTTCGAAGTGGATCGCCGACAGTTTCTCAAGACCAACGCCCTGGGCGGGTTGACAGCAGCCTCCGCGCTGCCGACGGCCGCGCGGGCCGGGGGCACGGGTTTCAACCAGGAAATCCTGGTTTACGTGTTTCTGCGGGGCGGCATCGACGGCCTCAACGTCATCGTGCCGCTGGACGACAACGATCACGAGTACTACTCCGTCATGCGGCCGCGGCTGGCCATACCCGATGCCGGTCCGGGAGCCGCTTTGCCAATCTCCGGTGAGCCCTTTGGCTTCAACCCGCTGGCGTCGCCGCTCAAGGATTTGTACGACCAGGGCTACATGGCTGTAGTGCAGGCGGCGGGAACCCCGGATCCGGTTTCGTCACGCAGCCATTTCGACGCGGAAAAGTACGTGGAGCTGGGAACCCCCGGGCTGCTGGGTACGTCCACGGGCTGGCTGCAGCGGCATTTTCTGGCAATGACAGAAACCCTCGATCTCTACCCCGACGAAATGCTGCTGCCCATCGTGGCCTACCGCAACAACCCGCCCGTCAGCCTGCTGGGCAACACTTCGCTGCTGACGGTGTGGGATCCACAGATTTTCCGGATGAACAATGCCCACTGGCATTGGAACGAGCCTGATCCCAACTGGCCGCAAAAAGGTGACACCCAGATTCCGGCACTAAATGATATTTACGGCTACGACGTCGACGCGTTCAGCCGGGCCGGTGCCCAGGCACTGACCGCGGAGGGAATCCTTCGACAGCTGTACAGCGACAGCTACACCAGTGCGGGCAGCACGCCCTACCAGGACAACAGCATTGCCTCTCAACTGGCCAGCACGGCCCAGCTGATCAAGCTCGACCTGGAGACCCGGATATTCACCCTGGACTGGGGCAACTTCGACTCCCACGCCAACCAGAACCTGCCGGACTACTTCGACACACCGCTGGACCAGCTGTGCCGGGCCGTGTCTGCGTTCTTCGAGGATCTCGACGCCAGCGGCGGCGACTACGCCGACCGCACCACCATGATCATCCAGAGCGAATTTGGCCGGCGTGGCTACGAGAACATCTCCGTGGGTACAGATCACGGCAACGGCAACATCCTGCTGGCCATCGGCAAGCAGGTAAACGGTGGCCGCCTGTACGGCACCTGGCCCGGGCTGTATCCGGGAACCGCCGACGGATTCGTCAATTACGCCAATCCGAAGAATGGCAGCACGGATCCCGAGCTCTACGAGGGCGCACTGGCCACCACCACGGATTTCCGGCGAGTGCTCAGCGAATTCCTGGCGGTCCGATGCAGGCATACGCCCGCCACCCTCGCCAGCGTGTTTCCTGATTACTCCGGATATTCGCCCATGGGAATCTTCCAGGCCCAGGACAGGCTCTTTCAGAACGGATTCGAAAGCCCGGCGTAGCGGGTGGCCAGCATCGGGGATCCGGCTATCATTTGCGACCTCCATCGATGCAATCGGGATCGAAACCATGGCAAAACTTCCGTCGCTTCCGGAAAATCCCCACCTGGCCCACGTATTCAGCCGCTTTCCCAAGGGTGTCCTCACACTGTGCAAGCTGCACGACGAGATGCTGAGGGGCGAGTCCGACCTGACCGTTGGGGAACGTGAGTTGATAGCGGCGGTGACTTCGGCCGCCAACGCCTGCAACTTCTGCTTTGATGCCCACCGCCGGGCAGCGGCTGCATTTGACGTGGACGTGGACCTGGTGGACGCCCTGGTCACGGATTTTGACAACGCGCCAGTGGAACCGAAGGTGCGTCCTCTGCTGGCTTACGCCATCAAGCTTACAAGAGCCCCGGCCCAGGTGACCGACGCGGATGCGGCGGCGGTGCTGGAAGCGGGCTGGACCGAGGAGGCGCTGATGGACGCCATCTGGGTCATCGGTATGTTCAACCTGATGAACCGAATGGTGGAAGGCTCCGGTGTGGTCCGGCAGCCCGAGATGGAACTCACCGACGAGGTCAAAAACTTTTTCCGCACCCGCAGCTACCTGGATTTTGGCCAGGCCGCCATCGCTGGCGAAATGGACTGACCTGGCTTATCCCTCGTCGTCGAAGATCGATTCAATGGGCTGCTCGAACAACCGGGCAATCTTGAATGCCAGGGGCAGCGACGGATCGTACTTGCCGTTCTCGATGGAGATGATGGTCTGACGCGATACCCCCAGCAGGTCGCCCAGGGCCTGCTGACTCCAGCTCCGCTCGGCCCTCATTTCTTTTAGCCGGTTGTTCATTCGTAGCGCCGCTTGACGAAGTGCAGGGCTGCGTAATAGGCGATCAGTCCGAAGGGCAGGGTGGCGGAGGAGAGGACGATGGATATGTCGCCCATCCAGGGTAATTCCTTGAGCCCGCCGGCGCCGAAAATGATGCCCGACATCAGGCCAAAGGCGCAGATCAGGGTCAGCACCGATCCGAATCCGATGGCAAGCGCAGTCAGGTGAATCCTCTGCTGCAGTTCGTCCAGCTGCCGCAGCAATACCCAGAACTCGTACAACAGCCATCCGAATGCGATCACCCCAACAGTTGCGACAATCTGCCCGGCCAACGGATTGGCCATCACGTCGGCGGCCGTGCGGCCGCCGAGGTAACAGGACAGGAACAAGAAACATGAAAGCAGTGAGCGCCGCACGTAGCGTTTACGCACGGCCGGCGGGGCCGAGCTGGCTTCGGGCATAAAGTCCATATTCAGGCTCCTTCGGTCTGGCGGCCGCGGGTGAGTCGACGCCAGATCTTGCGACGCTTCTCGAACACAGTCCAGCCCCCGACCAATGCACCGATCCAGATGAGGACCTCGGTGGTGATGGCCGCGGCAGTCACGGCGGCGATGAACACCGCCCTGGAGTCGGACAGGAAATATGCTGCGGGAACGCTGAGCCAGGCTGTCAGGCAGACCAGGGCGGCAACGATCAGCAGGTATTTGCGGGTTTCACGAATCATGGTTGTCTCCTTGTTGGGTATCCAGCAGGGACCGGGCCTGGTTCAGCAGGTCACGGGAGTTGTAGAGCATTCCGTCGCTGATTACCCAGGCAACGGAGTTGGTGTTCATCACATCTTCAGCCGGGTTTTCCGTGAGAAAAACCAGGTCGGCTTCGAATTCCGGGCGCACCTGGCCAACGCGCTGGTCCACGTCAAGGACCTCCGCGTTGCGTTGGGTGAGCATGTGGAGTGTGTCCATGGGGCTATATCCGGCTTGCACGTACAGCGCCATCTCCCGGGCCAGTGAGGGACCGCCGCCGGCGCTGTCAGTACCCAGGGCAATTCTCACGCCGGCCTGGTCCATGCGGCGGACCATCTCCAGAGCCTTATCCATGGCCTTACCGGCGCGCTGGTAGTCGTCCTCGGTCCAACCGAATCCGGTCATGGCCAGAAACCGGGTGACGCCAGCTCGTGCCTCGGGATGATAAAAACCGGCTTCGCTTTCTGGGAAGTAAACGGACAGCGCGCCTTTCTGAAACGTCAGTGCGTTGACCACCAGGGTGAAATCCACGGTGACATCGTTTTCCACCAGGCTTGCCAGCAATTGCTGAAACAGCGGGCCGTCGAAGTCCACCAGTTCGAACCAGCGGTACATGAACGTGGTATTGCCCGCAGCACGGCTGGCCTCGTACTCCGCACGCCTGTCCGGCTCGATCAGCTCAGCGCTCGTGGGCAAGGCGTGCAGGAGGTGCTTGATGCCCAGTTCAGCCGCACGGGTCCAACTGACGGTGTCCAGGTGGGCCATGGGTTCCAGCCCGGCGGAACGGGCGGCTTCGATTCCGGCCGCCAGTTCCTGTTCGGACAGTCCGTGGTACAACTTGAAGTAGCTTGCGCCCAGGCCGGCCTGGCGCAGGGCCTCCGCGTTCCACTCGGACGGCGTCTGTGGATAGGCAAAGGCGTTGCCGCCCATGGGCGGCGGCTGGATCACCGCGCCGGCATAGATCATGTCCGGGCCTACCATTTCACCCTCGGCTCGCGCCGCCATGTACTGCCGGCTGGCAGCCGGATCAGCGCCCGGGTTCCTCACGGTTGTGACACCCGTGGCCAGGGCCACCAGCGCGTGGTACCGGGTGACCTCCTCGATACTGTCAATAGTGATCAGCGGCCCGCTGTCAGTCATCTCCAAGGCGTGGGGGCCAGCGGTCAGATGGCCGTGGGCATCGATAAATCCCGGTAGGGCGTAGTGGCCGCTCATGTTGCGGCGGTTGGCGAATTCGCCCTCGGGAATGAAGCCCGAGCCCACGGTCACGATTTTGCCGCCGCGCACCACCACGAAACTGTTGGGCGACAGGGTCTGCTGCGACGGATCGATGCGGGTAAAGCCGTGATACAGGTCGGCACCGTCAAACAGCGGGTCGGCCTCGGTGACGCCGATTGACAGCAAGGCGACGGCACAGGCGCCAAGCCATGAAGTCGTGCGAAAGTTCATTGAAATTCTCCGTAGTAAAGCAACCTTTACATCAGTGTAGATGGAAAGGGTCCTTTACGTCAAGTGTCCTTTACGGAAAGTTTCCTTGACCTTTGGTGCGGACTTCACCCTTCCCCCAAATATTTGGGTAACCGGCGGTTTCGGATTGCGCAAAGGTAGCCAGGTGCCTGGAGGGGACGGCGGCCGCGGAACGTGCCGCCATGGATGGCCCGTCTCAAGGGCAGGAGGCAAGCATGTTATTCGGCAGCAAGCAATACCGGTCAGCGCGGATCGCTCTGGGCGCTGTGACCGCCATCGTGATTTCAGCAAGCGCCAGCGCTGGCGGGCTGGTGCCTCCGCCGTCGGTGTCGTCCGTCATTGTCAGTCCAACCGAGGACTATCGCTTTCAGTTTGACCCGTTTCCCACCACGCCCACTGGCCAGGTCAATCCGCATTTCTACCCTGCGGTGAAGATCCTGCAGGACGTGGCGGCCATCGATCGCACCGGGTCATTTTTCTTCGGGAATCCCCAGGGATATGACCAGGGTTATGAGGCGCTGGGCTTTCTGGAGCCGGACTTCGACGGGGGCCCACGAATGTTCTACTACTGGGACTGCGGCGACGACTGCAACGGCGGCCTGGCCCAGGCGGACCAGGTGGTGATGCCCACGGAAATCTTCCGATCTTTGTCTGAGTCCTGTACCCGCAACACCCTGGGGCACGAGCTGTTCCACAAGATCCAGCGGGCCTACCGTGTCGCCGGCGCTCCCAGCGGCATGGGCAAGTGGGTCACAGAAGGACACGCCCGGGCCCTGCAGGACAAGATTTATACCGACTTTGATATCGACCCCAACGCGGACTGCCGCACCACCTTCGAAGGAGATGTGGACGAGTACCTGACCGACCTGCACCACCAGCCACTGTGGACCCTGAGCTACAACGCCGCCCTGTGGTGGGCCTATTTGATGGAGCAGTTCGGTGAGATCCCGATCGAACCCCTGTACGGCGTGGATTTCCTGGTGACCTGGTACGACCAGTCGCTGCTGGCGGGTGATAACGCCAATTCCCTGGATATCACCAATGACACCATCCAGTTCTTCGATCCGTCGCGAAGCCTGCTGTCCACCTACCGGGATTTTGTGCTGGCCAACGTGATCAAGGACATGCGCCTGGACAACGTGGGTGCCGCATTTCGGCAACGCTATACCTACGTGGATGAACAGGCGCCGGGCCAGGATCGTTACGACGAGGTGACCTACACCGACAACCTGACCATCAGCAATGGCGCCACCGAGGACACAGCCATTTTTGGGGTGGAGGAGTACGCGGTCCGGTATTACAAGATCAACCTGGCGGCCTGCGGTGGCGGGCGCACCGTCCGGGTCTCGTTTGAACCGGCGGCGGCAGATCCCTTTTTTGGACTGCCGCTGAACCAGACCGGCGCCTGGGGTCTGGTGGTGGGTCAAAGCAACAACGGGTCACAAACCCTTTCGACCCAGCGACCCAACAAGTACTACAAGAAGGTGGACCAGGAGTGGGCTGTGGAGTTTTTCCAGCCGTTCAGCAACCCTTACGAGTCGGCCTACGCCATGACCACCGGCGTCAACGGACCGGTCCTGGGCACATTGCGGGCCCAGTGTCTGGCCCCGCCGCCCAATCCATTTACCCCCAACGTTGACCTGGTCAACCCGTTGGACCCTCTGACACCAGGACCACCGGACACTCTAACTTTTGGCGAGGTGTGCGCGGTGCCCTCGAGCCCGCTGCCCGGCCTGGATCCCAATGACTACCGCGTGGCCGTTGGAGGCCAGGAAGCGCGAATTGTCAGTGCCACGCCACGGGACGATGGCCACTGCCTGCTGGTGGAGTTCCCGGCCCAGACCGCGCCCGGCGCATACCCTCTTGCCATCGGCCTGGGGGAGAACGAGGTCATCGTCGAGGCCGCGGTGGTTCACAATGAGCCGGCGCCCAATGTGATGCTGGCCCTGGATGTCAGCAACTCCATGGGTTTCCCTTTCAACAACCCCAAGCTGGATGTTGGCCGCGAAGGCCTCAAACACCTGCTGGAGATGCTGATCCAGAATCACAGCGGTGGCGCATCGCCGGAGGTTGGCCTGGTCACCTTTGACCTGTTCGAAAGCGATCCCAACCAGCGGGTGGCCGTGCCGCTGGCGCCGGCTGACGGTGCCCAGCAGCGGCTTATCGAGAGCGTACTCGATGCGGAAACCCCATCAGCTCTCGACCTGACTTCTCCCGCCGGAGCCATCCAGATTGCCATCGATGAAATAGCTGCCCGGGGTGCCCCTGGCCAGTCCCGCCACCTGGTGCTGATTTCTGACGGCGGCGAGGATGATTTTCCGTTCTGGCACGACGTTGGCATTACCGCCGTGGCCGCCGGAATCAACGTGCACACCGTGGCCCTGGGCCGGCTGGCCGACCAGCAGCTTCTGTTCGATATGGCGCGTTCCACCGGCGGCAAGTACTTCTATGTGGACATGGATTTTCAGGGCGTGGATGGTGCCGCCATGGCACGGGCGATGGTCGCCATCTCCAATGCCCTGTCCGGCACGCTCACTATCGGCCGGGAGGACGTGTCGGCGGCGTTCAACCAGGCGACTGATTTCACCATCGAGGTACCCCAGTCGGCGGTGGGAATGCTACTGCCCGCCGTCCAGGCCGCCCGGGAAGCTGCGCGGGGCGACGGGCAGGATGTGGACATCGGCAAACTGACCCTGAAAGACCCCGAGGGAACGGCCTACGAGATCGTGTTGAAAGACGTATACGTCACCAGCATCGATGTTAATGCCTCCGGAAATGCGACCTTGCCGGCTGGTACCTGGACCGCCCGATTTGAGCCCGAACCGGATTTTGGCGGCGAGCTGACCGTCCACACCGTGGTCCAGCGCGACGCGCCGCTGCGGGTGGACACAGGCCTGGCGCGGCCGGAAACCGCCACGGCCCAGCCTACGCGCTATCGCCAGGGTGACAGCATTCAACTCTGGACCAGTGTGTTCGACGGCTGTTCCCGGATTGGCACGTGCAGCAGCGGTGAACCTGGCATATCAGGCGTCAGAGTGACATTGTCCAACGGCAACGACAGCGTGCTGGATCTCCACGGTCAGGCACTGAAGGGCTTGGCCTCATCGCTCGATGGGTCAGCGCTCAAGGGCGCGCAAAGTGACGTGGTCTCGGCCAGCTACAGCGCAATACTTGGCGCACCGCCGGCCGGAACCACCACCCGCCTGGGTACCCGGGAGAGCATCAGTCTCGATTTCTTCGTTGAGCTGGGCTACGGGGATTACACGGTCACGGCCATGGTCAGTGAAGACCTGGCCTTCAGCACCACTAATATTCCGGACAGCGACAGCGACGGGCTGCCCAACAGCTACGAGGCGCGAAAAACCTGCCTGGATCCCATGGTCAACGACGCGTCCGGGGACCCCGATGCGGATAATTTGACCAGCCTGCAAGAAATGGAGATCGGCACCGATCCCTGCAACGGTGACTCGGACCGTGGCGGCGAGCTCGACGGATCAGAAGTGTCCGGAGGTCGCCAGCCGCTGATGGCCGATGATGATCGGGTTGCCGGGATCACTTTTGCCTATATCGGCCACGAGGTTACCCATGACGAGCCCCGCACGTACCAGGATCGCAGCCACCGGATTGCCTACTCCGCCGATCCCAGCATTGCACGGGTGGTGATTCAGCGGGCCCAGCCGGGCGGCAGCCTGGACGTACTGGCCCAGACCGATGCCACCGGTGAGTACTTCGATAACAACCTGACCGCGGGCGTGGAGTATTGCTACCGACTGCTGCCCTTCGATGACCAGGATCGTCCCGGCGCTCCCAGCGAAGTGCTGTGTTCTGTGGCCACCGACAACCCGGGGCTCCCGTGGGGCGACGTGGTGATCTACCAGGGTCGGCCCCGCACCGACGACCCGAGCCTGTTGCTCACCCTTGGGCTCTACAACAAACCGCCGGAAAGCACCGAGATGCGCCTGACCTCCACCGGGTTTGACACCGGCTGGATCCCATTTCAGAAAAAGTACACCTGGCAACACCGGCCTGTGCAGGAGGCCACCCGGGTGGAGGTGGAAGCCCGATTCCGTGACGCCAACGGCCTGCAGTCGCGTCGCTACCGGGACGCCATCGTGCTGATGCCCGAGCAGTCATTGGGCGGAATCCGCGGACGCGTCATGCTGGAGGACGAGGGTGCCCGGGAAGGCGTATTCGTCTGGCTGGCCGACCGCCCGTCGGAACCTCCGGCCACTACCGATGCCGACGGCTTCTATGTCTTCATTGATGTGCTGCCCGGAGACTACGTGGTGATGAGCGACGATCCGAGCTTCAGCGAGTCGCGCAGCGGCACCATTGTGGTCGAGGCCGGGGAAACCGCCGACGCCGGTGATGTGATGCTGGCTCTGCCGCCTGACGAGCTGTTTGCGGACGGGTTCGAAAACTGATCCCGGGCCGGGCCGCCCACACGGCGGCCCGGAAAGCAGCCTGGCACCGGGCGGGATCCGCGCCGAGGGATCCATGCCATGACACTCATTCCTTTCTGACCTAGACTGAGGTCCAGGTTGGAGAGGGACCATGGACCGACTTATCGACGGGTTGCTCATCGTGGAAGACGATGGGTTGCTGCGAAATCGATTGATCGAAACGCTCAGGGACGTAACGGCGCCCGATCGCCTGTTCGCCTGCGCCAGCCTGGCCGAGGCGCGACAGCTGCAGGCGTCCCACCTGCCGAAAATCATCCTGCTGGACGTGGGCCTGCCGGACGGCAACGGCCTGGAGCTGCTGGTGGACCAGCACGCATTGTCCGAGCCGCCCCTGGTGGTCATCCTGACCGGGTTTTCCGACGAGGAGACCATCGTCAAGGCCATTCGGCTGGGCGCCCGGGGTTACCTGCTGAAACAGGATTCAGGCACCAGCATCAGCCAGGCACTGCAGCAGATCGTGGACGGAATCCCGCCACTCAGTCCCTCGGTGGCCCAGTGCATAATGACCCATATCCGTGACGATACACCCAGCGCTGACAAGCCCGGGGTACTGCCGCCGCGCCAGCAGCTGACGCTGAAGCTGCTGGCCCGGGGGCTGACCTACCGCGAAATTGCCGAAGACATGGAAATCACCTTCAACACCGTCTCCACCTACGCCCAGGAAATCTACAACAAGCTGGCTGTGCGCTCCCGGGGCGAGGCGGTACACAAAGCCAGGGAAATGGGCATCATTTGAGCGGCCAATCCATGGACCGGTCCGGTTGGCGGATTTTCGGCGGCGCCCTGCCGTGGCTGCTGGCCCTTGGCTACCTGGCCCTGATTGCCTACCTTGGGCTGACGTTTCAGCGGGTCGACGGTTTTCGGGTGGACCAGGTCTACATGGCGACCATCGATGGCAACCCCCAGCCGGTATCACTGGGCCTGTTCCGGCTGCTGGATGGTCCAGATGATGCCCGGCTGACGCTGCCGTTCGATTCCTCCGGTGAAGATCTGGCGGTGTTCTTTCCGCGCATGTCGGCCAGTGCCGACGTTTACGTCAACGGCCAGCTGATTCATCAGCGACCGGTGTCTTACCCGGCGAGCTTTCAATACCGCCCCCAGCTGGTGCCCATTCCTGCCCGGGTGCTGGCGGAGGGCGGCAGCAACGAACTCCGGGTGGAACTCCAGCCCAGGGGGAATACGGTTGTGCTGGGCGTGTTTTACCTGGGTCCGCGGATGGCACTGGAACCGGCCTTCCTGGCCTTCGACTTTTTTCGCCAGGACCTGGTGGGGGCCGCCGTGGCGGTGGCGGCGCTGCTGGCGGTCTTCATGGGCACGGTGTGGCTGGTCCGACGCCAGTTTCGGGAATACGGCTGGCTGGCCCTGGCGTTCGCCGCGTTCACCTATTACCTGTATAGCTTTGTCGGGGCCCGGCAGCCGCTGAATCCCCAGCTGTATGACTGGTCCTTCCTGCTGGCCCGGGCGGTGTTTGTCTGGTCGTTTCTTTGTTTTGTCCACCGCTTCCTTGAACTGCACCGGCGCTGGCTGGAGCGGGCCCTGGGGATTTTCTACCTGGTGGTGTTTGGCGCAGGGCTGGTCCTGGTCCTGACCGGGCGCTACTGGGATTTTGTCAGTTTGACCTATGTCAGCAGCCTGCCCATGGTGATGCTGGTCGTGGCATACGTGGTGGTAGTGCTGGCCATCGCCCTGGCGAGGACCCGGCAGGTCTACCTGCACTGGCTGCTGGTGGGCAGCCTGCTGGGACTTCTGCTGGGTTTGCATGACGTGCTGGTGCTGTTCGACGTGCAGCACTGGCTGGTCCGGGATTTTTACATCTCCCACTACGCCATCATCTTCATCACCATTGGCTACGGCGGAGTGGTGGTCCACCGGGTGGCTCACGCCCTGATGACCAGCGAGGATCTCAATCTGGAGTTGAACCGGCTGCTTGAGATCAAGTCGGCGGAGCTGGAGGCGGCGGCCCGGGAGCGCGGCCGGCAGGAAAAGCGGCTTGCCCTGTACGCGGAGCGACAGCGCATCATGTCGGACATGCATGACGGGGTGGGTGGGCAGCTGGTGAGCCTGATTGCGGCCAGCGGATCGCTGGACCGGGGCGCCATTGCCGGTGAACTCGACGCCATCCTGGCCGACCTGCGCCTGGTGCTGGACGCACTGACGCCGTCGGGCGAAGACCTGGTCATGTCGCTGGCCCGGCTGCGTGAACGCTACGCCCCGGTGCTGGGCCATGCGGGCATCACCCTGCACATGAAGATTGACCGGGACATCGACGCCGTGGCCATGTCACCCAGCGATACGGTGAGCGTGATGCGGCTGGTGCAGGAAGCAATTCAGAACGCGGTAAAGCACGCGAAATGCAGCGACATCTTGGTGGAGCTGTCGGCGGAACCGGGCCGACTGAGCCTGACTGTGCGCGATGACGGAACCGGGATAGCCGACGCCAGTCCAGGTCACGGCAGCCGCACCATGGTCGAGCGTGCACAGGCCCTGGGGGGAGAACTGGAAATCCGCCAGCCTCCCGGGGGCGGCACCGAGGTCGAACTGCGGCTGCCCAACGGCGACGGGGTCAGGCAGTCCGATCAGGGCTAGAATCGGATCCATGACCGTCAGCGACAAGACATCCCCCGTCAGTGAACAAGCCGGCCGCCAGGGAAACGCCGCCCTGCTGTTCCTGGTAGTTACCGCATTCATCAACTCCATGGGTATCGGTCTGACGACCCCGGTCATGCCGGCCCTGCTGATGGAAATCAGCGCCGGCGACCTGGCTGAAGCATCGCGCTGGGGAGGTCTGGCGCTGTTTGCCTACGCCATCATGCAGTTCGTGTTCACGCCGATCATCGGCGCGCTGTCGGACCGCTTCGGCCGCCGCCCCGTGCTGCTGCTGTCCCTCAGCGCTTTTGCCCTGGACATGCTGATCCTGGGATTTGTCGGCACCATCTGGGGATTCATCCTGCTGCGCGCCTTTGCCGGTGTGTTCGCGGCCACGTTTTCCACCAGCAATGCCTATATCGCGGACGTGACCCCGGCGGAGGATCGCGGGAAGAAGTTTGCCATGCTGGGCGCTGCCTTCGGGGCCGGCTTCGTGTTCGGTCCTGCCATTGGCGGAGCCCTGGGCGATATCGACGTGCGCCTGCCGTTTTTTGCCGGTGCCGCCCTGGCAACGGCCAATGCCCTGTACGGGTACTTTGTCATGCGCGAGTCCCTGCGGCTGGAGAACCGCCGGCCGTTCAGCTGGCGGCGGGCCAATACGGTGGGCACGCTGCTTCGCCTGTTCCGGAATCCGGCGGTGGGCCCGCTGCTGCCGGTGTTTTTCCTGGCCACTCTGTCCACCTGGGTGTATCCCACGGTCTGGTCTTACGTGGCCATCCAGAAATTTGCCTGGACCGAAGGCCAGATCGGCTATTCCATTGCCTACTACGGCGTGGTTGCGTTTGTGGGCCAGGCCCTGGTGATTCAATTCCTGCTGCCGAAACTGGGGGTGCGGCATGCCATCTGGATTGCCCTGCTGGTTGAAGCCCTGGCCTTGACCGGTCTGGGCCTGGCCACGGCGGTCTGGATGGTCTACCTGATGATCAGCGCGGCCATTCTGTCGGTGATGCAGGATCCGGCGCTGCGCCAGGAAATGTCGGCCCGCATATCAGAGGACGCCCAGGGAGAGCTGCAGGGCGGGCTGTCTGCCCTGAGCAGCGTGGCCATGATCCTTTCGCCGCTGATCTATATGGGGTTGTTTACCGCCACCGCAGATCCTGAAAGTCCGATTTACCTGCCGGGCTCTCCGTTCTTCGCTGCGGCGGCCATGTCGCTGTTTGCCCTCATTGCCTATGGATGGGTGACCAAGCGGCGACGGCCGGCGCCTGGAGCCAGGGGGTAGGCGCAGTTCTACTCCCTGACCAACGGCATCGGGACCGGGGCCGTCAGCGTGCTAAAGTGATCCACCTCGCAGACCTCAGGAGGGGGCATCTGATGAAATTTGCTATCCGCTATGCCGTGATTGTCGCCGTGGTGGCCATCCTTCCGCTGACGCCCCAGGGCGTTTTTGCCGAAGATCAGAAATCGGTCCTGGTGACCGGCGCCAGCACGGGCATTGGCCGCCACCTGGCCGAGACCCTGGCCGAAAAGGGTTACCACGTGTACGCAGGCGCGCGGAAGGACGAAGACCTGAAAGCCCTGGATGCCATCGACAATATCACGGCGGTCAGGCTTGACGTGACCAGCCAGGAGCAGGTCGATGCGGTGGTGGAACAGGTCGAGGCCAGGGGCACGGGCCTTTGGGGTCTGGTCAACAACGCCGGCGTTGGTGGCGGTGGGCAGGTGGTCAATACGCCCATCGAGGATCAGAACTTCGTGTATGCGGTCAACGTCGAAGGGGTTTATCGAACCACCAAGGCCTTTGGACCCATGGTCATGGCGTCCAAGGGGCGAATCGTTACTACCGGCTCAATTGCCGGAACCGGGTCCTGGGATGGCGGTAGCGCCTACAGCGGAAGCAAGCACTGGATCGAAGCATTCACCGATGCTCTGGCTGCCGAGATGGCGCCCCACGGGGTGAGCGTCAGCGTGGTGGAGCCGGGCAACTACAAATCCAATATCCGCCGCAGCAGCGTGGCCCGGGAGATGGACAAGGTTGCGTCGGCCGGCGGCGAGGTGACCGACGAAATGAAGCAGAACTACCAGCGGACGGCAGAGCGTGAGTTGTCCTACAAGGAGCCCGACGAAGTATCGGAGGCGTTCATGCACGCCCTGTTCGATGAAGCGCCGCTTCGCCGGTACGTGGTGGTGCCCAACAAGCAGGAACAGGAATGGACCATCCGCCAGAAGATCTCCGAACTGGTGCAGCTCAATACCTGGGGGCCACACAGCTACAGCCGGGATGAACTGATTGAACTGCTGGACCAGGCATTGAATCCACTGCCCGCCGCGGGCGAGTAATCCAGCCGGCCGATTCCTGGGGTAACGATTGGTGGGGTCAGAGTAAAGGGACAGAGTAAAACCGGTTTTACTCTGTC
>JASJDM010000022.1 GCA_030065125.1 Lysobacterales bacterium
CCCAGCCCGACTCCCCGGCATCAGCCACGGTGGCCTCGGCGAATACTTCTTCGAATGCCGCGCTGACTTCCCGTCGATGGGAAGCCAGTAGACCGACCAGGGATTCCGCGCAATCGACGCCCGGACCCGGGAACTGATGGCCCGGGCCATGGACGTCGATTGCGCGGAATCCCTGGTCGGTCTACTGGCTTCCCATCGACGGGAAGTCAGCGCGGCATTCGAAGAAGTATTCGCCGAGGCCACCGTGGCTGATGCCGGGGAGTCGGGCTGGGTCAGGCTTTGGCGCCTGGACGAAAGCGTCAGCATGGCCGATGCCCTGGCCGAGGCTGGATTTGCCGAGCCTGGGGCAGCGGCCGAAAAACTGGCTCGATTTCGCCAGGGGGCCACTTATCGCATGCTGGGCAATCGGGCTCGGGCCCGGGTGGATGACCTGGTTCCGGCGCTGCTGGGGGTGCTGGAGTCCCGGGATGAGCCGGACGTGGCGCTGGACCGGGTCCTGCCCATCATTGCCAACCTGGCGGCGCGCTCGACCTACGTGGCGCTGCTCTGCCAGCAGCCGCTGGTGCTGAAGGAGCTGGTGAATCTGGCCAGCCGCAGTCCCTGGATCGCTGAGACCATTCGCAACCAGCCGATCCTGCTGGACGAATTGATCGACCCGGACAGCTATCAGCCCGGCCCGGGCCGGTTCAAAACCCTGCTGCGGCGCCGGCTGGAGCGCCTGGACGATCCCGAGGAGGCGCTGATTCGCCTGCGCCAGGTTCAGCAGGCAGAGCAGTTGACCATGGCGATAGCCCGGATCAAGGGCTTGGCCGAGGCGCCCCAGGTGGCTGCCGAACTCACCGGCCTGGCCGATGCGATTCTTGGAGAAGTGCTGGCCATGTCGTACCGGGACCTTGCGGCACGGCACGGCGAGCCCAGTGGTGACAACCCGGGAATGGCCGTCATCGGTTATGGCACCCTGGGTGGGTCGGAGTTGGGCTTCCAGTCCGACCTGGACCTGGTATTCCTGTTTGACGGGGCCACTGTTTCCGGTAGCACCAGCGGGGATCGGTGTATCGGCAATCAGCAGTTTTTCACCCGGGTTGCCCAGCGGGTATTGAGCGGCATCACGGCGCCACTGGCTGGAGGCCGGCTGTACGAAGTCGACACGCGTCTGCGGCCCGACGGAAACTCTGGATTCCTGGTCAGCAGCGTGGACGCTTACGCAGCTTACCAGCGGGACAAGGCCTGGACCTGGGAACTGCAGGCGCTGACCCGGGCCCGATGGGTGGCGGGCAGTGACCGGATTCGGCGACGATTTGAAGCAGTCCGCAGGGAGACTCTTTTGCGAGAGCGCGCTGAAACTGACGTGGCCCGGGATGTGCTGGAGATGCGCCGGAAAATGCGTGGGCACCTGGATCGCGGCAATCCGGAGATGTTTGACTTGAAACAGGGCGTCGGCGGCAAGGTCGATATCGAGTTTCTCGCCCAGTACGCGGTGCTGGCCTGGGGACACCGTTGCCCGCAACTGGCCGACTGCATGGGAACGGTAGCGGTCCTGGACCAGGTGTGCCAGCTCGAGCTGAGTCCGCCGTACCTTGAGTTGCCCGGTATTTACCGCGAATACCAGCGCCAGGGGCAGATATTGGCGCTGCTGGGTCTGGACACCCTGATGCCGGAGCCGGCGCTTACGGAACACAGGGAAGCGGTTCGGGCCAGCTGGGAGAAGGTATTGGAAGCAGTGGTAAGTTCGGGCTGAGGGAATTCCGGCAGGAAAAAGCGAATGCAAAAAAGCGAAAGGGGAGCCGAGGCTCCCCTTTCAGAAGAAGTACTGGATTCCGATTGTCCACGTTCTGCAGTACGCTTCTCGCCAATCGAGTCCCCAATTTTCCCGCGACTCAAGTCAGAATACTCTATCTTCGCGCTGGGGCCGGACCTCCTTCGATGTCCGTCTTTTTTATCGACGTCGCCGGCGCTTTCGCGTCGCCTGGCGTCTATCTCAGAGAAGAGCGACTCCTCCTCGCTGCCTCCACCGTGGCATTGCATTCCTCGCTTCAGCGTTACCGCTTCCACGCCTCCTGCCGGTGGCTGGCACACCCGTTACCACTCCGGGTGCTTCGCTTGCAGCTTGTCCGTCCCGATGATCAGCCTCTCGGCCTTTCACCGAGCGTCCGTGCTGCGGCGTGAGATCTAAGCTACGTCGGCCCAGATTTTCAGTCAAGCAGTGAATCGAAGTTGTTGATAAATCGTCCAATATGACAATATTTTGCCCATCCTGACATCTTAGGGGTCGGGTCTGTAATTATACGTTTATACATAGCCAAGTCCACGAAACAGGGGTTCAGTTTGGAGGGTACCTGCGCTTAGGGGTCAGGCTTGTTATTATTGACCGAATAATGAAAAATATCAGTGCCGCTTTTTTGGAAGGAGCCCGCCGCAGGCAGCTGGAGGCCTTGCCAGACAACGGTTTGCGTCCTGGCGGGGTGGCCGAATCTGGAGAATAAAACTGCATTCATTTGTCCAATTTTTGAACAAGCCGCCAAATGAAGTTAGGAGTAATTCCAGTATTCGATTTTCAGGAATTATTGCTAAGTCATTATTACTGTTTGTTTTTATATAAGGGCGCGAAAAAGTCGTGAAATCTCCTTTGCACATCAGCCATGGTTCGGACAGGAGGCCTGGCTGATTGGCCCGTCCGATTCGCATGGATATTGCGGGTGGCTGGTACCATCTGGCCAACCGGGGGGCGGGCCGTCAGCGTGTATTTCGCAACGATGAACACCGTCAGACCTTCCTCGATCTGCTGTCTGAACTGGTGGATGACTACGGTCTGGAGATCCATGTCTATTGCCTGATGACCAATCGTTACGACCTGGTGGTTCACAATCACGGCGGTCAGCTGGCGGCGGCCATGAAACACCTGAACGGGGTCTACACCCAGCGCTACAACCGGATGACCGGAAGAGATGGGCCGCTGTTCCGTGGTCGATACAAGTCCATCCTGTTCGATGGAGGACCCTGCCTGCTGGCGGTTTCCAGGCATATCCAGCGGCGTCCACTGGTAACCGGGACGGTGTCCCGACTGGACCGGTACCGCTGGTCCAGCTACCCCAGCTACGTGACTCGCCGCAAAAACCCAACCTGGCTCTCCAGGTATGCCATCGAGGAGGCCATGCCCGGCGGCAGCCGTGCCTACCGTCAATATGTGGAGCGGGAAGGCGAGCCTAACCAGATGGTTCGTGATTTCTATCGCAGCCGGCGGCCAGGGGTCATCCTGGGCGGACCGGAGTTCCGGGAATCCCTGGCCGAAGGCCTGGACGGTCATCCCGTCCGGCCTGCTCCGGTGGCCCCGCGGACGATTATCAAGGCCATCTCCCGTCACTACGATGTGTCTCCACGGAGCATCTTCACCGCCACCCGCGGCCGCCTGAACGAACCCCGGCTGGCCGCCGTATGGCTGTGTCGACGACGGGCAGAAATGAGCCTGGCGGAACTGGCGGACTTTTTCGGCATGGCAGGTTTCGGCAGCGCCTCGGGGGTGCTGCACCGGATTCGCAACGCCATGCCGGTCAGATTCTGGAACGCGGTGGCGGAAATCGAACGGGGATTGCCGTGAACTCAGCGCCGTCCGCGGCGCAGGTCGCGGACCGCGAACCGGGAGGCATGGACAGCCAGTGCCAGATCCCGCTCCAGGGGCCAGGGGTCACCGGTGATCAGGCTGACCAGCCACTCCCCGCACAGCGGCGCGGTAGTGAATCCACGCGCTCCGAGGCCAGTGAGGGCAAACAGCTGGTCGTGGGGCGGATCGGGGACGTCGATGCCGCGAGCAGGGCCATGTCGCAGCCAGCCGAAGCGGCGGTCAAACTCTTCCCAGTCCGGCAGCGGTCCAACTGCCGGCAGCCGGTCGGGTGTGGCACAGCGAATGCCGGACCAGGAGGACTGGGGCGGTCCCAGGTCCACCAGTTCAGGGAAGGCCTCGGTGACTTGCCGATGCAATGCCTGATGATCGTCTGCGGGGTCGCTGCCGCGATGGAATGAAGCGCCCGCCAGATGGTGACCGTTGCGGGACGGCGTCAGGTAGCGGCCAGCCACCAGGGTGCATTTCAGGCGGTCGCTCGCCGGGCCCGATGGCAGGTTCAGGGTTTGTCCCCACCAGGCTTGAAGCGGCAGCCCGGACCAGCGAGAACCGAGTCCCTGGACACCAGTCGCCAGGACCAGGTGCCTGGAGGGTTCAAGCAGTTCGGCGCCCGACAGCAGCCATCCCTCCTCCGACCGGGCAAGTCCGGTCGGCCTGGCCTCCTCGAACTGAGGGGCGATCAGGCCGGCCAGCCGGGACCCGTCCACCAGCCCGCTCTCCGGGTACCACAAACCGCTTCGCCGCAGAGACACGCCGGCTGCGTCGCTGGCTTCCCCCGCGCTGAGCTGGATCATGGTGGAGGCGGGCATCTGCCAGTACTCGTGTACCCGCTGCTGGCGCTGAAGGTCCGATGCATCCCGGGCCAGGGCCAGGGAACCCGCGGGTCGCCATGCGTCGCCGGTCTCCTGCCAGAACCCCAGGGCGAAGCGATAGGCCGCCCACAGGAACCGCCCGGCGGCGCCGGGACCTGCCTCGAAGCGGGGCATGACGTTGGCGGCCGGGTTGCTGCTGGCGCCGGCACCATGGCCCAGCCAGCGGTGGGGGTGTCCCCGGCGTTCCAGCGCCCGGCTGACGGCGCATCCGCCGATACCATTTCCCAGGACAGTGACCGGCTCGCCTGAATCAGCGGCGGGCGGCGGTTTGAACCAGGCCGGACAGCCTGACTCCGGGGTGCCCGTGAACCGCCCCAGCAGCCGCTCCCGCTTGCTCCCAAATCCGGGTGCCCTGGTCATGTCGAATCCCACTTCCGTGAGTCCGCGACGGACAGCGCCGGCGGCGGTGAAAGTGGCCAGCCTGGCGCCCGGGCGGGACAGCCTGGCGATCTGTCGTAATACCTCCGGACGCCACATGCCGGGGTTCCGGGCGGGGGCAAAGCCGTCCAGAAACCAGGCGTCCACGGTCGCTTCCAGTTGCTCCAGCATGTCGGCGACCTCGCCGATCAGCAGGGTGAGGCAGACCTTGTCGTCATCAAAGAAGACCCGGTGATAGCCCCGGGTGGTTACCGGATAGCGCTCGGCCAGCTGCTGGTATAGCCTGGCCAGCTCGGGATACGGTTTGGCCGCCCGCAGCAGATCCGTGGTGGTCAGCGGAAAACCCTCCACCGACAAAAAGTGCAGCCGCTGTCCCGGTTTTCGGTGGCGCCGCCAGGCATCCCAGGTGACCAGGAAATTAAGGCCGGTGCCAAACCCGGTTTCGGCGATGACATAACAGGGCCGATCTGACCAGGCTCCGGGCAGGTCGCAGCCGCCCAGGAATACCGTTTCACTCTCTTCCCGGCCGCGTTCGCGGTCGAAGTACACATCGCCGAAGCGGCCGGAGAAGGGCAATCCGGATTGCCACTGGAGCTCCGGGTCGTCCGGGGTGCCGCGGGACACGGGTTCAGGCTGCTGCCAGCTGCTGGCGGAGCTGTGCGGCCACCCGGGGTGCTTCCCGCAGCGGCGGGTAGCTGTATTCGGATGGGTCGTCCAGTTTGCGCACCAGCCCCCTGTCGTTGAGCTGCTGGTGAAACGCCGCCAGTCGGCCGGCGACGCCGGCGGGCGCCTCGCAGTGCACCGGCCGGCCGGTTCCCAGGGCTTCGCTGATCATGTTGACGCTGTCGGCGGACACAACCAGGCGGTCGGCCCAGGCCATCAGGCCCGCATAAGGGTTCTCGCCGTCTTCGGGGCCGGTCCAGGCCAGGCCGGGCGTATTCGCCAGGAACTGCTTGATGACCGGCAGCAGATACCCGGGTGTGCGCCCGGACGCCGTAACCAGCACGCTGCCCTGGGTGCCGTCCCCTTCGCCTCCCGGACAGGCGAGGCTGCGGGCGGCGCTCAGCAGCCGCTCAAGGCTGTCCCTGTCCATGGCGATGTGCTTTCCGGGTCCTCCAACGAGCACACCGATACGAGGGCTCGGCAGCTCAGCCAGGTGTTTCCACTGCTGACGCGCAGCCTCCAGCCAGTCATCGTCCACCCGGTGCAGGGCACCGGTTGTCTGGATGACGTTGGGCCCCTGCAGGCCGTCATGGCGGGGACACACCACCCAGTCAAACAATCGGCTGTCTACACGTGGGTTGAGGATCTGTATGGTGCGGATGCTCCCCTGCCGGCGCAGGGCCAGGGCCGCCAGGGCGGCGCGGCGCCCGCAGCCGATAAACAGGTCCGGCCCCGGTTCGCCCAGGCGCCGGGCGAATTCACCACGAAATCCCAGGCGCGCCATCCAGCGAAATCCGGGTGCAAACTGTTCCCAGGGACTGCGCAGCGACAGGCGGAACACCTCGGCTTCCACGCCCAGGTAATGGGCCAGCGCCAGGCATTGTTTTTCATTGCCCGCCGCTCCGTCGGTGGCGATCCAGCAGGATTGGGGCATGGTGTATGCAGTGAGACCCTGGAAACCCGGCAGAATAGCAGATCCGAGGAGCCGCGCCGTGTCCGGCCCGCGTCCGGCCCGCAACCGGATTGGGCCGTGATCAAAGTCGCTGAGTTGCCAATGATTCCCTGCTATGATTTTGCGGTCGAATCGTTGAGCTGGATTTCATCATGAGCCACAAGACCGATGCAGATAACGACCAGCTGGGCCCGGCCAATGCGGAGAACCAGTACCGGGTGTCACCCGCAGACCTGCCGCTGTCCTGCCCCACAGCCGACATGAAGCTGTGGAACTCGCATCCGAGAGTTTATCTGCCCATCGAAAAAACCGGTCGGGCCTCCTGTCCGTACTGCGGCGCGGAGTTCATTCTCGACGAGACCGAGGCGGCCTGAGCTTCAGCGGCCAGCGCTTACGGACATGACCCGCCTGACGGTGATGCAGGTGCTGCCCGCCCTGGACTCGGGCGGCGTGGAACGGGGCACCTTCGAGATTGCCGAAGCCCTGGTACGGGCCGGCCATCGCTCACTGGTGGTGTCCGCCGGTGGCATGCTGGTAGCTCCGCTGGAGGCCACCGGCAGCCGTCACTTCAAACTGCCGGTCGGAGAAAAATCGCCGCGGGTTCTCACCACGGTCAATCGACTGCGTCACCTGATAGAGGGCCAGCACGTCCACATCGTGCATGCACGCTCGCGTTTGCCCGCGTGGATCGCCTGGCGCGCCATGCGCTCGATCGACCCCAGGCCCAAATTCGTCACCACCCTGCACGGACTCAACTCGGTATCGCGCTACAGCGGGATCATGACCCGGGGCGACCGGGTGATCGCGGTATCCGAATCCTCCATGAACTACTGGCTGTCCCATTACCCTGACCTGACCGCCGATCGGGTGGAACTGATCTTCCGGGGCATCGACAGCGAACAGTTTCCCTTTGGCGCCAAGCTCAAGCCGGAAAAGGCCCAGCAGATCCGGCAATCCCTGGAACTGCCCGAAGGTATTCCGGTGCTGACCCTGCCGGGCCGGATTACGGAACGCAAAGGCCACAAGGACTTTGTGAATCTCACGGCTCGGCTCAAGGTGGAGGGGGTGGACTGCCGCAGCCTGGTGGTGGGAGATTTCAAGAAGACGCGTTCCGATTTCAAGCGGCGCCTGGATGACCGTATCGACCGACTGGATGTCAGGGACCGGGTCATTTTCGCCGGGCACCGCGACCAGGTGCGCAATATCTATGCCCTGTCCGATATTGTCTACTGCCTGTCCACCAGACCGGAGTCCTTTGGCCGAACAGCCGCCGAGGCGCTGGCCATGGGCCGACCGGTGATCGGCTACGATCACGGCGGCGTTGGCGAGGTGCTGGGCAATCTTTACCCCGAGGGTCTGGTGCCGGTGGGCGATCAGCGGGCACTGCTTGAGAAAACCGAGGCGTTCCTGGCAAACGGCGCGCCGGAGGTCCCCGACCGCCAGCCTTACCTGAAATCCGAGATGCAGTCCCGTACGCTGGCGCTTTATCAGTCCCTGGTTGGGTAACGCCGCTGTGTATCCGGCAGCAAGGCCGCCGGGATGTCCCGGTTGCCCGCTTCAGCGGCAACATCAAAACTTGCAGCACCAGGCGAAGGTTTTGGTGGTGTTGACCGCGCACTCAGTCTGGCTCGCCGCCGCCCAGTCTACCGTCCAGCTGAGGCGACTGCTGTCCGCCGCGTTTTCGATTGGGATACACTGGGTTCCCGCTGTCCAGAATATGGGATCATAACCGCCGGAGACTGCCACCTCGTCCATAGCACAGTGTGCCGTCACCGAAACGAACCAGCTGTCCAGAGCAGTTGCCGCCGACTCACGACGGATGCAGTTCCCGGGCAGGTATCGGCCGTCGCTCTGGCCCCGGGTCAGCAGGTCCAACGTGTCATTATTGTCCAGCCGACCGCCCACCGTCAGACCCGCATAGGCATCGTAGCGGGCGGGGTCCAGGGTTCCGGCAATGAGGTTTGAGGCATCGAGGTTAACCGTGTCGGTATCCGCTTCGCACTCGATGTTGCCGCCGATGTCGATGGAGCGGATCGAAGAATCGGGTGGACAGGGGTCGGCCACGCGAATCTGAATCTGGTTGGGATCCACCTCCGCTACCCCGATGGAGCCCATTGGCAAGAACTCAGCATGCAGGGCATAGGGGACGGCAGTAATTTTCTGGCGAGGCAAAAGACCGGTATAGCCGCTGGAACTGGATCCCTCGCGTACCGAGATTTCCAGCCAGACCTGGTCACCGGCAAAAAAGGCCGCACCAAAATCGAGCTCAACACTGAATACTCCGTCAGCAACTGAAACGTCTTCCGCCAGCACCGGGATATCGAGCGCCACGCCTCCAACGTCAACATCGAACAACTCGAACTGAAAGTCGTAGAGGCCGTTGGCCGGCTGGCCAGCATGTTGTAGCTCACCCTGGTAGGTAAAGGTTGTACCAATGGGGGCGGGAATGGAAGCAGCGGCGAATAGCGTCAACAGCAGCAACAGCATCCTGGCGTACATCATTCACCTCCTCAAGCTGACGCGATACAAAAGGCCTTTGATCCAAACCCGGCTATTAGCCAGGTTGACGTCAACAGCTGGATACTGGGGCGAGGCGATGATCGCGCCCGCGACGAACCTTGCGACTACCGCCCTGTATATGGAGGCAAGGCGGGGCCCGCCAAATCCGTTCTTTCCGAAGCGCTCACGGGCCGTGGATTGGAGTCGTTCCTGGCCGACGGCGGAGGTGCCCGACCGCCAGCCTTACCTGAAATCCGAGATGCAGTCCCGTACGCTGGCGCTGTATCAGTCCCTGGTGGATTGACTCGGCAACAACTGCGGCAGCATGGCCTCGGCGATCTGCCGGTTGCCGGCTTCGGACAGGTGGCAGAAATCCATGAACAGGGGCCGGTGGTCCAATACATCGGTCAGGCTGGTCCATTGGGGTTGACCGTCCATGACCTGTTTCACCCGCCGGTCCACCGCCAGCTGAAGGTCCCGGTGGCGCTGCAGGCTGCTGAGCAGGATCTGCTGCTCGTCTCCGCCGAGCTTGTTCTTGCTGAACACCGTTGGCTGCCAGAAAAAACGCGACTGGAAACCAAACGTCTCGGCCAGGCCTGCCGCGGCGCGCACGTTCACCTGGTATTGGGTGGCGATGGCGTCGGCCAGCGTATCGACGTTGGCCATTTCCGGCGGCTGGCCCAGGACTGCGGCCAGCCGCTGCACGCCTTCCAGTACACGGGGAAACGCCTCCAGCCAGTTGTCCAGTCCGTCGGTCACGCGAAAGTCCCTGGCCCGGTGTGATTCGTTCTGGGGTATGCCGGCCCGGTCATGCTGCAGGGCGGCGAAGACGTCGTTGACGCCGTGGTAAAACACCACGACTTCGGGTCGCCGGCCCTGTCGCAACCGGTCCACCAGCTGCGCCAGCTCCTGGCCGCTGACGTAGCCGCTCTCGCCCAGGTTCACGATCCGCACCGGGCGGCCCTGATCAGCCAGCAACTGCCCCAGGTAGGACGGAATGGTGTGCGCATCCCGGGCGCCGGTGCCCCAGACCGTTGAGCCGCCCAGGACCCATAGCTCGGCCAGTTGTGCGGTCTCATGGCCGGGTGGTTGCCAGGACTGACGGAATCCGTCCTGGTCGATATTGATGTAGCGGCCGTCGAACGGCTCGCGTTTCCAGTAAACGTAGGGCTGCCAGCGGGTGCGCCGTGCATCCCGCAGTTCCCGGAAGTATTCGTCGGCCCAGTCGTACCCGCTCATGGCATCGGTGTTGGCCGCCTCCGGGGCGCTGACGTCAGGGTCAACCCTGGCAAACCGTGCGGATTCAGGAACGACCGATTTCAGTAGGGCGTCCAGGAGGAGCAGGCACAGCAGCGTAATGCCGGCGATGACCCAGGCATCCCGCAGCAGGGTCGACAGCTTTCTGGTCAAGTTCGGTGTTTCATCCGCCATTCAGAATTCCCGGTGTGAAATGGGCCGCTCAACTACGGGACCATCCAGAAACCGGCCCAATGATACAATTCCCGCGCCCTATCCCAACGATGTATTCAGTCCACCGCGAAACCATGCAGGCCATAGCACTCACCGAGATCGGTCATCGTCTGGATGCCCGGCGCTGGTGGCCGGCCATGCTGGTGTGGGCGGTGCTGGCGCTGCTTCCCTTCGCCCGGCTGTCGGCCCTGCCCATGGCGGCCATGGCGATGATCGGTCTGTTCTACCTGGCAACCCGCTGGCGCTCACTGCTGGGAGAGACCAGCGTGCGACTGTTCCTTCTGTTTTTCGGCTGTTACTGGATTCCGGCGACCCTGTCCGCCGTTGATGCCGTCGAGCCGGCCCGGTCCTGGCAATCGGTGGCGGCCTACCTGCGGTTCCTGCCGGTTGGCGTTTTCTGCCTGGTCCACCTGCGCGACCCGGGTCAGCGTCAGTGGTTGTGGTCAGCCAGTGCCCTGCTGGTCGCCCTGTGGTGCGGGGACGCGCTGGTGCAGGCGGCATTCGGCGTCAACCTGCTGGGGATGCCCCACAGCGCGGATCGCTTGAACGGTATCTTTGGCGCTGACAACATCAAGCTGGGACACGTGATTGCGGTGCTGTCGCCGCTGGTGCTGGAGTACGTTCGCCGTCGCTGGGGCCTGCCGGTGTTTGGCGCCGCTTACGGGTTGATGCTGGCGGTGATCGTGCTGGTGGGAACCCGGTCCGGCTGGCTCATGTATGGATTGATTACCCTGGGCTACATCTATCTTTACGCCCGGGGACGGCCGCGGCGCTGGCTCCAGGCCGGGGTCCTGGTGGCCATCGCCGCGTCGGCCATTGCCCTGGCTGGATACCAGTTTTCACCGACCCTGGCTGGCCGTATCGACCGCTCGCTGCTGGTGTTCCAGGGTGATTCGGAGTCTGTGGACCAGGCCCTGGGGATGCGCCTGCCGATCTGGCAGGCGGCTGCCCGAATGATCCAGGAACATCCCGTCAACGGCGTCGGCGTCCGCGGCTTCCGCTATGCCTACCCCGGCTTTGCAGGATCGGAAGACCCGTGGATGCGCAACCAGGCCGAGACCGGCGCCGCCCACGCCCACCAGCTCGTGCTGGAACTGCTCACCGAGACCGGCATCATCGGCCTGCTGGGGTTTGCCCTGGCGGTGTGGCTCGCCATCAGCCACTGGCGGTCGCTGTCGCCCAACGCCAAGTCGGCCGCGGTGCCCTTCGCCCTGGCCCTGGGCGTCATGGTATTTCCGGTGAACACCCACCTGGCGTTTTATTCCACATTCTGGTCGCTGCTGTGCTGGTGGCTGGTCATGCTCTACTGCGCGTCTGCCGGTGATCAACGTGAACGCTGAACGGGACACCGGCGAGCCCCTGTCGGTCTTCATCACCACTTACAACAATGGCGGGACCCTGGCGCGCTGTCTGGACAGTGTGGCCTGGGCCAGCGACATCGTGGTGCTGGACTCCTTCAGTAAAGACGACACCCTGGATATCGCGCGCCGTTATGACCAATGCCGCGTCGAGCAGGCAACCTTTGCCGGTTACGGACCCCAGAAGCAGGCGGCCCTGGAGCTGACGCGGCACCGCTGGGTGCTGCTGCTGGATGCAGACGAAGCACTGACGGCCAGGGCACAGGAACGCATACAGGCACTGCTCCATACCGGGCCACAGGCCAATGGCTATCGACTGCCCCGGATTGAGCAGATGTTCTGGCGCATGCAGAGCGAATCCTCTCGGCTCAATACATTCTTGCGCCTGTTCGACAAGCGCCACGGCCGGATCAGCGATATGCCGGTGCATGCGGCACCGGAAGTGGAGGCACCGGTGGAGGAACTGGATGCCCCGTTCCTCCACTTCGGCGAGGTGGATATCCACACCAAAGTGGACAAAATCAATCACTACTCCACCGGCCTGGTGGAGGACAAGGCCAGGCGCCGTCAGGGCCTGGTTCGCACCCGTATGCTGCTGTATCCGCCTTTTGCATTCCTCCGCTCTTATCTGTTCAAGCGACAGTTCGTTAACGGCTGGGCCGGATTCATCGCCAGCGTGGTGACCGCGTTCTACGCTTTTCTCAAATACGCCAAGCTGTACGAGCAGCGTCAGGATGGCGACCGTGGGGAAGATCAATCCGAACTGCCGTGATCAGGCTGTGGCTCAATCCCCTGAACTGGCCGGCGGCGGCCCTGGTGCTGGCAGCCCGTCTGCTGATCCTGTTGCCGCACTCCGTAGTGCTGGGTGTGGGTGGACTGCTGGGCAGCGCATCTCGGCTGCTGGTTAAAGACCGGTTGCTGGTTGCGGATACCAATCTCGCGGCCTGTTTTCCCGAGTTGGATCCCGCCCGGCGGCAGGACCTGCTGCGGGAAAACCTTCGCAACACGGGCCGCGGGCTGCTGGAAACGGTGATGGGGCTGTGGAGTTCTGATCGGCGCCTGCGCGGCCTGACCGACGTGGAAGGTCTGGAGCACCTGCGCCATGCCGAGCAGGTGGGCGGACTGGTGATCATCTGCCATGTGACCATGGTGGAACTGATGGCGCGGCTGGTCAGCCTGCACAGCGAGACCGGCCTGTTCCTGCTGGCCCGGCGCAACAACCAGCCCCTGCTGGAAGCCATGATGGGCGCGGCCAGGCGCCGACACCATCGCCAGGTCATGGAAAAGAAAGACACTCTGGGCCTGCTGCGCACCCTGAAATCCGGGGGGCTGGTGGGTTATGCGCCGGACCAGGACTTCAACTACGGCTCAACCTTCGCGGATTTTTTTGGCATTCCCGCGGCCACGGTGACCGCTACCTCCCAGCTGCCGGCCCGGGGCGGTGGCACGGTATTGCCGGCCTGGTGTCACCGGGACTCCGGCGGGCGCTATCAGCTGCGGTTTTTTCCGCCCTTTGCCGATTTCCCAAGTGAAGATCCGGCAGCGGACTCGGCGAGGGTCAATGCCTGGATCGAACAGCAGGTACGGCAGCACCCCGCCCAGTACCTGTGGGTCCACCGCCGCTTCAAGACGCGTCCGCCGGGCGAGCCCGCCTTCTACCAGCCGCGGGCCCGGCGGCCCAAACATCGCTGAGCGCCATGCCTGAACTGCCAGAAGTTGAAACGACCCGGCGGGGCATCGCGCCCCACGTGGAAGGGCGCCGGGTCGCCCGGGTGCTGGTGCGCCAGCGGCAGCTGCGCTGGCCGGTGTCCGAGGCGATCTGGAAGGAATGGCCGGGTGAGATCATCAATCGGGTGGGCCGCCGGGCCAAGTACCTGCTGCTGCACAGCGATTCCGGAACCGCCCTGGTCCATCTGGGCATGTCGGGGTCCATGCGCGTGCTGGAGGCGCCCCAGCCTCCCGGCGCCCATGATCACGTGGATATCGTGATGCAGGGCGGTCCGGTGCTGCGCTACACCGATCCCCGGCGTTTTGGCGCAATCCTGTGGACGACCGGCCCGGTGGAGCAACACAAGCTGATCCGCCATCTGGGTCCGGAACCCCTGGGGCCGGACTTTGATGGCGCCCTGCTGTTCGCGCTGTCCCGGGGCCGCAGCGCGGCCGTCAAGAACTTCATCATGGATGCCCGGGTCGTGGTTGGCGTGGGCAACATCTACGCCAGCGAAGCCCTGTATCGGGCCGGGATCAGTCCGGTAAGGGCGGCCGGGCGGGTGTCCCGTCAGCGCTATGAGGTTCTTGCCGAGGCCATCCGCTCGGTGCTGTCCTCAGCCATCAAAGCCGGAGGAACGACCCTGCGGGACTTTGTGGGCGGGGAGGGGCGGCCAGGTTATTTCCGCCAGGAGCTGGACGTCTACGATCGGGAGGGAGAGCTTTGCCACCGGTGCGGCGAGTCCGTCCGGCGCCGGGTGATTGGTCAGCGTTCGTCGTTTTACTGTCCCGCTTGCCAGCGCTAGATCCCGGATCCTGCTAGTCCAGGTAGTACCCCTTGGGGATCTCGTAGATGCCCCGGGGCGGCTCCTTGATTTCCGCCGTGACCACCTGGGTGATGATGTTCTGCATGCCCTCAGGTGCTTCGATCACGGTTTCGATCTTGACCGGAAACCCCTCCATGGATCCCAGTGACATGGTGATGGCGTCGCCCCCGGGCACCTGCCGCACAAACTTGCGGTACAGGTCGTTCAGATGTGGGGCATCGGCCGTTGACCAGATCAGGTAGGTCACGCCGGGCTGGCGGCTGTCGGTGACCCGGTACTCTGTGGCCTGCCACTTGCCCACCTTATCGCTGCGACCGGTTTGCTCAGCCTCGAACTGGAACGCTCCCAGGGGTTCCGGGTCCACCAGCACGTAGCGGGTCACGGTACGCTGGTCGTGGTCGATCAGCAGCAGCTGCCTGTCCTTGAGATCGGTCAGGTAGGCAATGTCGCCCTGGCGCCGGTAGCCCAGTGTGTCTCCAAGCCATTGTTCTACAATAATTTTTTCCGTCGGACTGGTGCTGACTTCGCTGACGATATGCAGGTCCGACCAGGCAGCCGGACTGATTGTCAGCATAAGGACTGCCAGGGCTGCGGGTACTCGACTCATTGCGCCATCCTGTCCAACGGTTGGGGACTCACATGATGCGCCCTGGGGTGCTGCCGTTCAAGCGGGCAGCCCTGTCCAGAAACCCATGGCTGGCGTGGGTTTCAGGCTTTGCATTACCACGGGAATCTGATAGACTGCCGCGCTCTTTTGCCCGGGCGAAAGCCCGGCTGACCACAACAAAATTTACGAGGTTTCCAATGTCTCGCGTTTGTCAGGTTACCGGAGTGGGTCCCGCTGTAGGGAACAACGTGTCCCACGCCCACAACAAGACCCGGAGACGGTTTCTCCCCAACCTCCAGTACCATCGGTTCTGGGTTGAGAGCGAAAACCGCTGGGTGCGGCTGCGCGTGTCCGCCAAGGGTATGCGCATCATCGACAAGAAAGGCATCGACACGGTGCTGGCCGAAATGCGGTCCAAGGGTCAGAAGGTCTGACCTGCCTTAACGGAGTATTTGATCATGCGTGACAAAATCAAACTGGTCTCCAGCGCCGGTACCGGCCACTACTACACCACCGACAAAAACAAAAAGAACACCCCGGACAAACTCGAATTCAAGAAATTCGATCCGGTGGTGCGCAAGCACGTGATCTACAAGGAAGCGAAGATAAAGTAAGGTCGCTTTCAATGTGTGCTGAGAAGCCCGCCACCGTGCGGGCTTTTTTGTGGGCGCAAGACTGGGGGAACGCGGGCGTCGCGCGCTGGGAAGGGCGGGCGAGGGTACGCCAGCCCAGTAGCCGAAGGCCCGTGGCACATGCGCCACGGGTCGGCCTTGCTGATGGACCATTACATGCGGCAGGTCTTGATGCCGAACAGCGAGTAGGCCGGGCACCAGCCAACCAGGCCAGTCAGCAGCGGTACGGCGCCGACCCAGCCCCATGGGGTCTGGGGCCCCACGAACACGAGGCTGATCAATCCCAGCCCCACGACCATCCTGATGATTCTGTCGGCAATTCCTTCATTTTTGAGCATGACGATCTCCTTGGGTTTTTCATTGCATGACTTGCTGGTCGTTATTTTCCAGAAACCCGCGGGGCCTTCAGTGACCATGTCACCAAGTGTAATTGGAAAATGTTTGACAAAAAAATATTTGTAAATAAAATTACAAAAAATGAATACTGAAGGAGGCAATGATGAGTTGGTTTAAAGCTGGAAATTGTGCGGCGCTGCTGCTGGGTGGCATGGCCGCGGCACTGACGGCTCCCGCCCAGGCGGGCGTCAGTGTGACCAAGGACTTCACTGGGATCTGGGATCAGACCCGGCAGGAAAGCCAGGGCTTCGTGCTGCAGATCGTGGCCCAGCCGGGGGGTCGCAAGGCCGGGGTAGCTTACTGGTTCACCTACGATGACAACGGCAACAGCCAATGGCTGTTGGGCCAGGGGCCGGTATCCGCCAACCAGGTTCAGCTGGACTTCGTGACCGTATCGGGCCCGACGTTCCTGGAGTCCAGCAACCCGGGAGTCAGAAATGTCCAACCCTGGGGCTCCGGTGTCATCGAGTTCAGCAGCTGCACCGCGGGAACGGTCAGCATCACACCGGACGGCGCGCCTGCCACCGCGTTTGGGATTTCCCGCCTCGCTGACGTTTTTGCCACGGATTGCAGCGGTGGAATTTCCGACGATATTCCGGCCAACATGGACCTGGTTCGGCTGGAAATCGCCCTTGAACCCACCTCGGGCGCGTCGCCGGCCTCTGGTGAAGTTGAGTTCGAAGCAGAACCCGGTCGGGCCGATTTCAAAGTCGAAATCGAAGACCTGCCGGCTGGCACCTATCAACTCGTGGTGGATGGAACGCCACAGGGCGACATCGAGGTCACCAGCCGGAACGGTGGAACCGAGGGTGAGCTGGAACTGCGCAGCCCCGCTGACGCCGGCCACGAGTTGCTGACCTTCGATCCGCGTGGCGCTGTCATCGAAATTGCCTCCGACGGCATGGTGCTGTTGAGCAGCGATGCCGTTCCCATGGACGATGGCGGACCGGAACAGGATCTGGAAATCGAGATCAGCCTGACCAACGAGGGGGTTTATCCCTTTGCTTACGGGGAGGCCGAATTCGAACAGCGCAGTGACCGGAGCGAGTTCAGCGTTGAAATCGAAGACGTCCCTGCCGGCGAGTACACCCTGATGGTGGGCGGCCAGGCACGCGGCATCATCGAGGTCATTGAACTGATCGGCGGTGGCACCGAGGGTGAACTGGAGTTCCGCAACCCGGCCGAGGCAGGCAAGGATCCCCTGGACTTTGACCCGCGCGGCCAGGACATTTTCGTTTTGGAAGGCGACACGGCGATATTCTCGGCCGAATTTCCGGGAATGCCCGAAGATGGCGATGACACCAACGGTGATGGTGACAATAGCGACGACCGGGACGACGACAGCGACAGCGACAGCGACAACGGTGATGACGGTGACGATGGCAATGATGCCGGAGACGACGGCAACGCCGATGGCACGCGCCTTGAGATCGATGTCGACCTGGCCAACGAAGGGGTCTATCCCATGGGTTCCGGCGATGCCCGCTACCGCGAACGTGCAGACCGGGTGGACTTCCAGGTGGAAATCGAAGACGTACCCGAAGGCTCTTACGCGCTCAGGGTGGGTGGCGTAGAACGCGGCATCATCGACGTGACTGCAACGGCTGGCGAGGTGGAAGGCGAAATCGAATTCCGCGACCCGGTGGAACCGGGCAAGGAACTGCTGGACTTCGACCCTCGCGGCGAACTGGTGGAGGTGCTGGAAGGCGATACGCTGATCTTTTCCGTGGAGTTTCCCGCCGACCCGACCACCGGTGAACCCGATGGAACCGACGGCGACAACGGCGGTAATGACGACGGATCCGACGACGACAGCGACAGCGACAGCGACGACAGCGATAGCGATAGCGACAGCGACGACAGCGATAGCGATAGCGACAGCGACGACAATAACGGCGGTGATGACAACAATGATCCCGAGGAATTGGAAATCCAGGTCGAGATGGACAATACCGGCGCTGATTCCGACGCCTCCGGCGAAGCGCGGTTCGAAGTCGAATCCGATCGCCGCGACTTCAAGGTGGAAGTCGAAGATCTGGCCGACGGTGATTACGACCTTGTTGTGGGCGGCGTCATTGAGGGGATCATTGAAGTCTCCGGCGGCGAAGGCGAACTGGAGTTCCGTGATCCGCCCGAACCCGGCAAGCTGCCGCTGGTGTTTGACCCCCGAGGTCAGACCATCTCGGTGGAGCAGGGTGGAGAAGTTTTCCTGACGGTCGACTTTCCCAGTTGACCGAAAACCCCGACGCCTGAAAGGAATCCGGCGTACCCCCAAAGGGCCCGCAATCGCGGGCCCTTCTTTTTGCGGGACGGACCTTGTACCGGTATGGTTTGGCGCCATTGAGGGCAAGAATGAGTTCGGAGAAAACGGAGTTCATGCGCGACAGCAACGTGCATATCGACGAACGGTTCCTCGCGGCGTTCCCTCAGGTTTTTGCGGCTGGGGATGATCGGCTGAGGGAATTGCTTGGGGGTGGCAAGGTGCTGGAGCTGGACGCCGGCGAGCGGGTTTTCGAAGTGGGCATGCCCTGCCAGAACTACCTGCTCGTCATCAAGGGCACGGTTCGCGTGCAACTGCTTGCCAGCAATGGCCGGGAAGTGACCCTTTATCGGGTTTCGCCGGGTGAGTCCTGCGTGCTGACTACTTCCTGCATGCTGGGCGGGGATGCCTATCCCGCGTTTGCACAGACCGAAACCGCGGTTTCTGCATTTGTCCTGGCGGCAAAGCATTTCCAGCGGGCGTTGGATCAATCCAGCGTCTTCAGGCGATTCGTGTTCGAAAACCTTGGGGCGCGACTGGCGGATGTGATCAGTCGATTCGAGGAGACGCTTCTGGGTGACATCAATTCCAGGCTTGCGCGCGTGCTGGGTGCGCGGGCCAACCAGGAGCGAATGGTTGCCGCGACTCACCAGGAACTGGCCGCAGATCTCGGTACAGCGCGGGAGGTGGTTTCCCGGCACCTGAAAGGCTTTGAACGAAGCGGATGGGTCCTGCTCGGCAGAGGTCACCTGGTCATCGTTAATCCGCTCGCCCTGGAGCGCCTGGCCGGTTTGCCTGAATAGCCCGGCCAACGCACTGGACTGTTACCAGCCTGCGGTATCCGAAGAACGGGCCCGTTATACTTCTCATTCCCCTCGAAGTGGAGCGCCAATGAATCCGTCGATTGTCCTTTTGTTGTTGCTTTTGGTCGGGCGCGGTCTTGCCGCCGAGGTGGAGGTCTCCTGGGGCGTCCAGATCCCCATGCGCGACGGCGTCAACCTGAATGCCACGGTGTTCCGGCCGGCGGACCAGGCTGACGGGCTGCCGGTGATCTTCACCATGACGCCCTATATTTCGGACACCTACCACGACCGCGCGCGATATTTCGCGGGAAATGGTTACGTCTACGCCCTGGTGGACGTGCGTGGCAGAGGTAACTCGGACGGGCAGTTTACGCCGTTTGCCAACGACGCCGAGGATGGCCACGACGTGGTTCAGTGGTTTTCGGGCCAGGACTACTGCGACGGCCAGGTGGCCATGTGGGGTGGATCTTATGCCGGCTGGAACCAGTGGATGACGGCTTCCCGGGCTCCGGACAACTTGGCCACCATCGTGCCGGCAGCGTCTCCCTGGCTGGGGGTGGACTTTCCCATGTCGGGCGGGGTGTTTTTCAGCTACGCCATGCGCTGGCTGACGCTGACCTCCGGCGTGACCCCCAACTCGCGCCTGTTCGGCGATTCCGACTGGTGGGACAGCGTCTATCTCAAGCGCTACCAGGAGCATCTGCCCTTCAAGCAGTTGGATGAACTGGCCGGTAACGCCTCCACGGTATTCGAGGAATGGCTGCTGCATCCCTCGGTTGACGCCTACTGGCAGACGTTCAACCCCAGCGACCGACAGTATGCGTCCATCGACATGCCGGTGTTGACGATCACGGGCCATTGGGACGGCGATCAGGCCGGCGCCATGGAGCACTACCGCCGCCACATGGCCCACGGCAGCGAAGCGGCCCGTACCCAGCACTACCTGATCATCGGCCCCTGGGATCACGCCGATACCCGCACGCCGGACGGCGAGGTGGCCGGCATGGAGTTTGATGAGGCCAGCAAGCTGGACCTGAACGCCCTGCACAAGGCCTGGTATGACTGGGCCCTGAAGGGCGGCGAGAAACCCGAGTTCCTGCAGGACCGGGTGGCGGTCTACGTCACCGGCCAGGAGCAGTGGCGCTACGCGCCTGCCCTCGAGGCGGTGTCCAACGCCAGCCTGGCACTGATGCTGGACTCCGACGGAACGTCGGGAGATGCCTTTCAGTCCGGCCAGTTGACCGAGACGCCGCAGCTGCAGGCCGCTTTCGACAGTTACCGCTATGATCCCCTGGACCTGCGCCCCGGCGAGATCGAGGTGCTGCCCGGTGCACTGCCCCAGATGCTGAACCAGTCCTGGGCCGTCTCAACCTTCGGCAATGGTGTGGTCTACCACAGTGCCCCCCTGGAGGAGCCGCTGGAAATCACAGGGGTGCCCAGGCTGGAGGTATGGCTGGAGATCGACCAGCCGGATACTGATTTTTCCGTCAATCTGTACGAGATCACCCAGGACGGCCAAAGCATTTTTCTGACCTCCCAGTTGCTCCGTGCCCGCTATCGCCAGGAACGGTCCGTACCCCGCCCGGTGCCCAGGGACCAGCCGGTGTTCTACCAGTTCGACGGCTTCACCTTTTTCTCCCGGGAACTGGCGAAAGGCAGCCGGCTGCGGCTGCTGATCAACTCACCCAACAGCATCCACCTGCAGAAGAACTACAACTCCGGCGGTGACGTCTCCGCGGAAACGTCCGAGGATGCAGCCACCGTCAACGTCCAGGTGTATCACGATGAGCTGCGTCCCAGCCGGCTGGTGTTGCCGGTGTTTCGGCCGGAGTGAGGAAATCTCGCTTCATTGTTGCGGCGGGCGCGGAACCGGGCAGAAACTGGGGTCCTGATGCCCGTAAATGACGGCGTCGGGAACTACGCCGGGCCTATTTCCCGGATGGTTTCCGTACTATCAATCAGGAAAACCAAATCGAGCAAGCTCATGATCAAGCCATCAACAGGCAGCGTCCTGCTGGCGCTCATTGCATGTCAAATCGCCGCGGCGCAGGTACCCACCATCGTGAGGGACATCAATCCGCTGGAGGCGGGCTCATCGCCGATGTTTCTGCAGGTTTTTGACGGCCGGCTCTATTTTCGGGCGACCACCGATGATGCAGGCGCTGAACTGTGGCTCAGTGACGGCACTGAAGCGGGCACCGTGCTGGCCGAGGACCTGAGTACGGCATTTGCCGGCAGCGCGCCGTCCGACCTGGTCGTGTGGAACGGTGAGCTGTACTTCACGGCGTTTACCAGCAACGAGATCTGGAAAACCACCGGTGGTGTCGGCAATGCGGTACGGATCGCGTCCGGCCTTCGCGGCCTGGGGTTTACGCCGTTTTCCAGCAGCATGCTTCCCACGGACGTCCTGGTTTTTGCCGGCCAGTCCGAATCCACCGGTGCCACCGGACTCTGGCGAACTGACGGAACCGGTCCCGGCACGGTGGCTTTTGGTACCTTCAACAGCGATTCAAGCGGTCCATCACCCCGGGGGTTTTCGGACCTGTCCGGGACCCTGGTGTTTTTTGCATCGGAGATCGGCATGGGGCGGGAGCCTTATGCGTCGGATGGCACCACCGCCGGCACAGGGCTGATCAGGGAGATCAATGCAGGACCGATAGGCGGCATATCAGATGTCAGTGGGTCGGCAGCCGTGACACTCAACAACCAGGTGTATTTTCCCGGCTTTGCGTCTGGATCTGGCCGCAAACTGTGGCGATCCAACGGAACGGACCAGGGAACCCGGCTGTTGTTCGATACAGATGAGCCGGTGTATGACGATCCTGAATATCTAACGGTGATGGGAGATGCGGTCTATTTCCTGGCTGAAACCGACACACCGCCGCGACAGCTGTGGCGACTGAACGCTACCGCCGATCATCCCACGCAGCTCACGTTCGCGCCGGCATTTCGAACCGAAACCTGCTTCAGTTTCGACACCGTGGTGTATCAGAATCGGCTCTACTTTCCCCGCACCGATGAAACCAATGGCTGTGAGCTCTGGGTCAGCGACGGTTCGGAAACGGGCACAGCGCTGTTGAAAAACATCAACCCTGGCGCGTCGGGCAGCTTTCCTTCATTCGTCGGCATCGCCAATGAGGTGCTGTACTTCAGTGCCCTGACGGCGGACGAGGGCTTTGAGCTGTGGCGCACCGATGGCACCGAGGACGGTACCTTTCTGGTCGCCGACCTGAACCCGGGCTCAGGCATTGGCCTGCCGTACAACGCCGCGGCGGTCCTGGATGGCGACCTGTACTTTGCTGCTGACGACGGCACCCGCGGAGTTGAGCTCTACGCCCTCCGAACCATGCTGGCGGACGTGGTGTTTGATGACGGCTTCGAAGAAACCGCGGTTGACCCACCGGCCCCTTAGACGAAGGATCTCAGTCCCCTTGGCACATGGATGTGCCAACGGCCGAAGGCCGAAAGCGAAGCAAAACCACGCTTTTGCGTAGCGCCGGCGAGCCGGGGTATGTGTCTACCGGCGCAGACTTTTCAAGCTCCACGAGCAAGTCTGGTGCCCACTTCGGAAGTCCGGTCTTGCGGACAGACATTCCTCAATCCATGGGCTTCAGCGGCAGCGGAATCTGGGCTGGCTCGACATCGCCGCTGTCGTCAAACACCCGCTTGAATTCCTTGCGGCTGACCGACACGTAGCGTTCGTTGCCGCCCACCTCGATCTGGTTGCCTGCGGTCACGGCCCGGCCCTGGTCGTCCACCCGGACCACCATGGTGGCCTTGCTGCCGGTGTGGCAGATGGTCTTGAGTTCTTTCAGTTCGTCAGCCCAGGCCAGCAGGTACTGGCTGCCCTCAAACAGTTCACCCCGGAAATCGGTGCGCAGGCCGTAGGCCAGCACCGGGATATTGATCTGGTCCACGATCTCGGTGAGCTGGTAGACCTGGTCCCGGCTGAGGAACTGGGATTCGTCCACCAGCACGCAGGACAGCGGCTGTTCCGCATGGGCCTCCTGCACCATTTCGAACAGATCATCCTCGGCTTCGAAGGCGATGGCGGTGGAAGACAGCCCGATCCGGGAGGACACCCGCCCGGCTCCGTAGCGGTCGTCCAGGGCCGGGGTCAGGATCAGGGTTTCCATGCCCCGCTCCCGGTAGTTGTAGCTGGACTGCAGCAGGTGGGTGGACTTGCCGGCGTTCATGGCCGAGTAATAGAAGTACAGCTTGGCCATGGGAGTTTAGCTGTTCTGCTCCCGCTGGATGGCACGGTAGCCGATGTCCTTTCGGAAGTAAGCGCCGGACCAGTCGATGGCCGCCACTGCCTGGTAGGCGCCGCGCTGGGCTTCGGTGACGCTGTCGCCCAGTGCGCAGACACAAAGCACCCGGCCGCCCGATGTGACCACCTGGCCGTCCTGGCTGGCGGTGCCGGCGTGGAATACCTTGGCTTCTCCGGCGACCTGTTCCAATCCCTGGATCGGGTGGCCTTTTTCATAGTTTTCGGGATAGCCGCCCGCGGCCATGACCACGCCCAGGCAGGCCCGGGGATCCCACTCTGCCTCAGCCTGGTCCAGGCTGCCGTCAAGGGCGGCCAGACACAGTGCCGGCAGGTCGGATTTGAGCCGCATCATCACCGGCTGGGTTTCCGGGTCGCCGAAGCGCACGTTGAACTCCAGGACCTTCGGGGCGCCGTCGCTGTCCACCATCACGCCGGCGTACAGGAATCCGGTAAAGGGGTGGCCGTCGGCGGCCATGCCGTCGATGGTGGGCTGGATCACCTCGGCCATGATGCGTTGGTGCAGGGTGTCGTCCACCACCGGGGCCGGCGAGTAGGCGCCCATGCCGCCGGTGTTGGGCCCGGTATCACCGTCCCCCACAGCCTTGTGATCCTGGGAGCTGGCCAGGGCCAGGGCGTTGCGACCGTCAGCCATCACGATGAAGCTGGCTTCTTCACCCTGCAGGAATTCTTCAACCACCACCCGGTGGCCGGCGTCGCCGAAGCGATTGCCTTCCAGCATGTCACGGATGGCGGCTTCTCCCTGGGTCAGGGTTTCAGCGATGATGACGCCTTTGCCCGCCGCCAGGCCGTCAGCCTTGACCACAGAGGGGGCACCCAGGACATGCAGGAACGCGACGGCAGGCTCCACCTCGGTGAACACCTGATACCGGGCCGTTGGAATGCCGTGTCGCTGCATGAAATCCTTGCTGAAGGCCTTGGAGCCTTCCAGCTGCGCGGCCCCGGCGCGGGGTCCGAAGCAGGGCAGGCCGGCCTCGGTAAAGCGGTCCACCACTCCGGCCACCAGGGGCTGCTCGGGTCCGACGATGGTCAGTCCCACCCGTTCCGTTGTGGCCAGCTCGATCAGGCCGTCGATATCGCTGGCCGATACCGGTACGTTGCGAATGCCGGGCTCGGTGGCGGTGCCGGCATTGCCTGGCGCCACCAGCACTTCGTCAACCTGCTCTGACTGGGAGGCTTTCCAGGCCAGGGCGTGTTCCCGGCCGCCGCTTCCTATAACGAGTACTTTCATGAGTTGATCAATGGTCAGTGTCTGAAATGGCGCATACCGGTGAACACCATGGCGATATCGTGCTCGTCGGCGGCAGCAATCACTTCGTCATCCCGCATGGAACCGCCGGGCTCAATCACTGCCCGGATACCGGCGGCCGCGGCGGCATCGATCCCGTCGCGGAACGGGAAGAACGCGTCGGACGCCATGACCGAGCCCTCCACGGTCAGGCCTTCTTCCTGGGCCTTGATGCCGGCAATCCTGGCGCTGACCACCCGGCTCATCTGGCCGGCCCCGACGCCGATGGTCTGTCCGTCTCTGGCATACACAATGGCATTGGACTTGACGTACTTGGCCACCCGCCAGGCAAAAAGCAGATCCTTGATCTCGGCATCGCTGGGCTGGCGGGCCGTCACCACTTTGAGCTCTTCCCGGGTCACGCTGCCGGTATCGGCGTTCTGGTACACCAGGCCGCCGCTCACCGGCCGGAAGTCATGTCCGCCGGCTGGACCGTGGGACTCTCCGGTTTCCAGCACCCGCACATTGGGTTTGGCCGTGAGGGCCTCGGCCGCGTCCCCCGATACGGTCGGCGCCAGGATCACCTCCACGAACTGGCGATCGATGATGGCCTGGGCGGTGTCGCCGTCCAGGGGCCGGTTGAAGGCAATAATGCCGCCAAATGCCGAGGTCGGGTCCGTGGCAAAAGCCTGATTGTAGGCCTGGCTGATGTCCTCACCCAGGGCTACACCGCAGGGGTTCGCGTGCTTGACGATGACGCAGGCCGGCTGTTCCGGAAAGGCCAGGGCACACTGCAGGGCCGTGTCGGCGTCCATCAGGTTGTTGTAGGAAAGCGCTTTGCCCTGCACCAGCCGGGCCGCCATCAGGCTGCCCGGGGGCACCGGGTCCTGGCGATAGGCAGCGGCCTCCTGGTGGGGGTTTTCGCCGTAGCGCAGGTCCTGGGTCTTGGTGTAGCTCAGGCTCAGCTGGTCCGGCATGCCCTTCTCCCCTAACTGCTGACCGAGATACGCCGCGATGACCTGGTCGTAGCTGCCTGTGTGGGCGTAGGCCCGGGCCGCCAGGTACTGGCGCGTGGCCAGGGTGGTACCTCCTTCGGAGATCTCTGCGGCCACCCGCTCGTAGTCGGCAGGGTTCACCACGATGGCCACGTCGGCGTGATTCTTGGCCGCTGCCCGGACCATGGCTGGTCCACCGATGTCGATCTGCTCGATGGCGTCGGCCAGCTGGCAGCCGGGATCAGCGATGGTCTGCTGGAACGGATACAGGTTGACTACCACCAGGTCGATGGGCTCGATGCCGTGTTCGGCCATGACTTCGTCATCGGTGCCCCGTCGTCCGAGGATGCCGCCGTGGATTTTTGGGTGCAGGGTTTTGACCCGACCGCCCATGATTTCCGGGAAACCCGTGTGGTCCCCAACCTGGGTAACCGGCACACCGGCTTCTACCAGGGCTCTGGCGGTACCACCGGTGGAGAGAATCTGGACCCCGGACTGGGTCAGCTGCCTGGCGAATTCGACAAGGCCGGACTTGTCCGAGACGCTGAGCAGCGCCCGGCGGACGGCGGTTTTACTGGTCATGGAGGTGTGGTCGTTCTGGTATTCGGAAACGCCGACGATTATAGCGGATTCGATGGTCGCGTGATTGAAACCTGACAGGGCGATCCCGCTGAGAGCGCTGCCCGGTCTGGCACTCCTCGGCGAGGCTTCTGGTGTCTATTCGGTTATTTCCGGATTGTGCTGCCGTGACCCTGGCCGCAGCTCATTAGCAAGGGTAGATCTGGAGGTGCGGCATGGCTGACCGAATTTCTTTCCTGCGCATGCAAGCTGCAATCACCATGGCCCGTCGGGCCGCCTGCGACAGGCGCGTGACCTGGCTCATATTGGCCGCGCTGATGGCATGGCCGGCGCTGGCGGCGGGTGCGGCGGCACCCCCGGCAAATACTCAGAATGACAGCAGATCCCTGGTAGCCGCGGCCGGGGTTCCATTTGTCGAAAATCGTGGGCTCGGCCGGGATTCCAACGTCGCATTTCTGGCTGAGACCTTTGCGGCCACCGTCATGGTTGAACGGGACGGGGCCGTCAGCTATGGGGTCAAAGGCACGGAATCGAAGCCCTTCCTGATTCGGGAACGATTCAGCCGGGAGAAGTTATCGCCTGAAGGGACCGACCCTGCTGCCGTTCAGGTGAGCTATTTCCGTGGCAACGACCCGGAAAAATGGCGCACGAAACTTCCCACATTTCAAAGTATCCGTGTCGCGGATGTCAGCAAGGGCGTGTCCCTCAGCCTGCAGGCCTTTAACGACAACGTGGAGAAGATTTTTACCGTGTCGCCGGGGGCTGACCCAACGGCCATATCCGTTGCGGTTGAGGGGATTGCCGCTCTCAAACTGGGTCCCGCGGGCGAGCTCGAAATGCACACCGCTACGGGTCCGCTGACCTTCTCGGCGCCGGTTGCTTACCAGGTCAAGGGCGGCAGCAGACACCCCGTTGAGGTCAGCTACCAGCTCGGGAGTGAGCACAGCTATGGCTTCTACGTCGGTGCGTATGACCGGACGCAGCCGCTGATCATTGACCCCATCATTGCCAGTACCTACATCGGCCGTGACAGCCGTGATTACGGCTTTGACGTGGTGGTGGACGGCGACGGAAACGTTTACGCAGCTGGCCACTCGACGGACTTCAACACCAGCCCCTATCAGACTACGGCAGGTTCCTACAGCGCCGGGGAATTAGGCGATATTGATGTGTACTTTGGCAAGCGCGACGCCGTGGTCAGCAAGTTTGATCCAACACTCGGACAGCTGCTCGCCAGCACATTCGTGGGTGGCGCCGAAGACGACGGCGCTTTCTCGATTGTCTTCGAGGCCGCCACCAATCCAATGGATGATGACCATATTCTCGTTGCCGGACTGACCTGGTCACCCGACTTTCCCATGGTCGAAGGATCCAATGCCTTCGATACAGTCCATAACGGCAGCAGCGACCTGTTCGTGCTGCGCCTGGACACTGACCTGTCCACCCTGATCGCCAGCACCTACGTGGGTGGTACCGATCTGGACAACGCCTTCGCAACCAGTCCCAGTCGGGGACCCCGGCTGGCCGTCGATGCGGCAGGCGACATCTACGTGACGGGCACGACCAACTCCTTTGATTTTCCCGTCATTCCGCCGGGTAAGGATCAGGGATACACGCCGTTTCAGGATGTTAACCAGGGTGATGGCGACGCATTTGTGATCAAACTGAGTAACAACCTCGAAGAACTGATGAAATGGACCTTCCTGGGAGGCGGCCAGGATGAAAGCGGAACTGCCATAGCCACCGTGGGTGACCGGGTGCTGGTTGCCGGCCACACCGAGTCGGCCGAAAACTGGCTGCCGCCGCCCTACCAGCCGTTCCCGACCACCTTGGGGGCGTTTGACGTGACGCACAACAGCCGCTCCGGCGTGCTGTTCGAGGATGGCTTCCTCAGCCGGTTTGACGCGGACCTGGAGACCCTCCAGGCCAGCACCTTCATTGGCGGTGATGGTGGTGACCTGGTGTGGGATATGGCGGTGGACCCGATTAACGGCTGGGTATACATCGCCGGGGCCACCGACTCAGGGACTTTCCCCACCACCCCGACCGCCTACATGCCGAGCCGATACGCCCCCTATAACGGATTCGTGGCAAAGCTCAACATCGATCTCGACACGCTGCTGGCCGGCACCTACCTCGGCGGCCGCTGCCCCGAAGCACTGGCCGAAACCATGCTGCACGGCCTGGCTCTTGACGGTTACGGCGCCGTATGGGTCACCGGCCGAACCTGGGATGACTTCAGACCCACTTTCCCGGTGACCAATATCGACGATCCCGACCTCCCGGTCTGGTACGACCCGGTCCACTACGCCTGGAAAGACGTGGTGCTCACCCGCTTCAATCACACCCTTGAGCGGGTTGACGACAGCCTGCACGTTGGCGGATCTGATCACCAGGAGGCCTGGGGCATCTTCTGCCGGAATGTGCAGCGCGGCGGGGATGTCGGGCAGGCCGTCGAAGTCTCCGTCACCGGATGGAGCAAAAGCGGGACCCCCAATGACCGCTTTTATCCGGTATTTCTCGGCGAGCCCGGCTTCACGGATTCCTTCGACTATTTTGCCGAAAACGATGATGTTCTGGTGACGAAGTTTCTGTTCAGCGAATCGCCGCTGCTGTCAGATGGCTTTGAACCTGCTCGCGACCGCCCGTGCCTTGACCTGGCAATGACGGTGATGGTGGATAACGGCAATAATGAATGTGGAACGGAAAGGTCGCTGACGTTGACATTACCTCCGCCAGGTGCGCCGCAATACGTGGATGTCCGATATTGCTACACGGCGACGAACACCGGCAATACCGCGTTCAGGACGCACTCACTGGTGGACAATCAGCAGACAGATCCGTTGTTCACCGATCTTCCCAATGTACTGAATCCGGGTGCCGATATGTGGGTGACCAATGTGGTCAGGTTAACGGCGTCGGCGACAAACACCGGGACCTGGACGGCTGAAAACATCCTTTTGAACCGGTCTGTTTCGGCCAGCGATACGATCTCAGTCATTGTTAGACTGCCTTGAGTGGCTCGAAGGCAGCGACAGATGGATGCGGGTCTTGCACCCCATCATCCGGGTCGCTACGCTCCGTTGTTTTCTGAGTCTCGAGGCACGCCGTGATTTCTGTCTCTGAAGCCTGGCAGATCATTCAGGACACCATGCCCGGCTGGCCGGTGGAAACCCTGCCTATCGAACAGGCTTACGGACGCGTGCTGCATGAGCCCGTGGTGGCAGACCGCGATCAGCCGCCATTCCACCGGGTGACCATGGATGGCATTGGTATTGCTTTCGCCGAGTGGTCCAGCGGGCGCCAGCAGTTTGCCATCGCCGGCACCCACCCGGCCGGAGCGCCGGCGCCCACCCTGCCGAGTCCGGAAAGCTGCTTTGAAGTGATGACCGGGGCGGTGCTGCCCGAGGGCTGCGATTGCGTCATCCCGGTGGAGGACATCCAGGTGGCGGACGGCCAGGCGACGCTGCTGGAGTCAGCTGACCCGGCGCTGTGGAAGTTTGTCCACCGTAAAGGCACCGATTTTCCCAATGGGCAGACGCTGCTGGAGTCCGGAACCCTGCTGCGAGCCCCGGAAATCGCCGTGCTTGCGGCGGTTGGAAAACCCAGAGTCACGGTCAGCGTGTGGCCGCTGGTCACCGTGGTATCCACGGGTGATGAGCTGGTCACGCCGGGTGAGCCGGTAGCCGCCCATCAGATCCGCATGAGCAACGACTACGCCATCCAGTCGGCGCTGCTGGGATCCGGCATGGCGGGCTGTGAACGCCTGTACCTGCGGGACGATCCTGATCAGATCAGGACAGAACTGTCCCGGGCGCTGGAGCGCAGCCAGGCCCTGATCCTCACCGGCGGTGTATCCAAGGGCAAATTCGACTACCTGCCCGAGGTGCTGGACGAACTGGGCGTCAAAAAACACTTTCACCGCGTACGGCAGCGGCCGGGTAAACCCATGTGGTTTGGCTCCACCGAATCCGGCCAGCCGGTATTCGCCCTGCCGGGCAACCCGGTTTCCGCCCTGGTGGGTTTTCACCGCTACGTTTTGCCGGCCATCCAGCATGCCGCGGGTATCGTGCCTCACCCCCAGTCCGTGGTGCTGGGCGAGACCATGAGCTTCAGCGATCACCTGGCTCACTTCGTGCCTGTGTCCCTGCAGCGCATCGCCGGTGGACCGCCCGAGGCGCTGCCCCGGGAGCTCAATACCTCGGGTGATTTCTTCTCCCTGGCCGGTACTGACGGCTTTGTGGAACTGGCGGAATCTTCTGGCCCCTGGAAGGCGGGCTCGACCGTACACTGGTTTCAGTGGTAAGCGGTTCTCCGAAGTACCCCCGGGACACCCGGGGCCGTTCGCTGCGCGACCTGCGGATCTCGGTCATCGACCGCTGCAATTTCCGCTGCCCCTACTGTATGCCGGCAGAGCTGTTTACCGAGGACTACCAGTTCATCGCCAAAGAGCTGAGGTTGAGCGCGGAAGAGATCGAGCGGCTGGCCCGGGTATTTGTCGCACTGGGGGTGGAAAAACTGCGCATCACCGGGGGTGAGCCGCTGTTGCGCCCGGACATCGCGGAGATTGTCCAGCGGCTCAGCGCCATCCCGGGACTGGCAGACCTGGCACTCACCACCAACGCGGTGCTGCTGGCGGTCCAGGCTGAAGCCCTGGCCTCAGCCGGGCTGCAGCGCATTACCGTCAGCCTCGACAGCGTAGACGAGGCGGTTTTCGCCCGCATGTCCGGCGGCCGCGCGGATCTGGGCCGGGTACTGGAGGGCATCGAGGCCGCGGCTGAAGCCGGACTGTCGCCCATCAAGATCAACGCCGTGGTCCAGCGCGGGGTCAACGACGACGGGGTGCTGGATCTGCTGGAATATTTCCGCGGCACGGGTCACATCGTCCGATTCATCGAATACATGGATGTGGGCAATCGAAACGGCTGGCTGCTGGACGAGGTGGTACCCAGCGGTGAACTGGTACAGCGCATCGGCGCGCGCTGGCCCATCAGCCCGGTGGGCGCCCAGTACCCCGGCGAGGTGGCCCGGCGTTTTGTCTTTGATGACGGCCTGGGTGAGATCGGGTTTATCAGTTCGGTGACCCAGCCGTTCTGCGGCGGCTGCAATCGGGCCCGGCTGTCTTCAGACGGCGTGTTGTATACCTGCCTGTTCGCCACCCGCGGGACGGACTTGCGCACTGTTTTGCGCTCCGGTGCCGGCAGCGACGAATTGACCGACCTGGTGGCGGCGCTGTGGCGGGCACGGGATGACCGCTACAGTGAACTTCGCAGCCAGGCAGCAGCCCAACAGGACGAGGCGGACAGCAAAAAAGTGGAAATGTATCGGATTGGCGGATGAACAAACTGGTTGTGAGATATTTTGCGGTGTACCGGGAAAGTACCGGCCTTGGTGAGGAGTCGGTGACCTCCGCGGCGGCAACGCCGGAGGCCCTGTTTGCCGAGTCGGCCCGGCGCTATCCCGGGCTGGAGCGATTCGAGGCGGCCCGGGTGGCGATCAACGACGAGTTGGCGTCCTGGGATTCACCACTGAGTGACGGCGATACCGTACTGTTTTTTCCGCCCGTAGCCGGAGGATGATTATGTTCGAAATCTGCACCGGTTCCGTCGATTCCACCCGTCTTGCGCGGGAACTGGCCGATCCGGCCTGTGGCGGCTACGCCACGTTCGAGGGCTGGGTCCGCAACCATCACGAGGGCCGGTCGGTATCCGGGCTCGAATACGAAGTCTATGAACCACTGGCGGTAAAGGAAGGCGAAACAGTCCTGGCTGAGGCCCTGGAGCGGTTCGACATCAACCGCGCCGCCTGCATCCACGCCCAGGGCGCCCTGGACATCGGCGAACTGGCGGTCTGGGTGGGCGTGTCCGCACCCCACCGCGACGCGGCCTTTGACGCCTGCCGCTACATTATCGACCAGATCAAGATCCGGCTGCCGATCTGGAAGAAGGAGTTTTACGTGGAGGGGGATTCGGGCTGGGTGAATTGCGAGGTTTGTGCAAGCAAAGTTTGATCCGCCTTCGGCCGTTGGCACATCCCTGTGCCAAAGGGCTGCGCTCAAATACTGGGGTGACAAATACTGGGGTCAGAGTAAAGGGACAGAGTAACCTGGGTTACTCTGTCCCTTTACTCTGACCCCGACGCTTCGTCGGCCGACAGGCCTCGCACAACTCAGCAAACACCGACGGCTTCTCCATTCTCGCCAGCGCCTCCAGCGCCGGTTGCGCATGCAGCATGATGTAGTCCCGGTTGTCCGGGTGTCGGGTCGCGCGCCACAGGCTGATGGTGACGGTGGTGGCCCAGCGGGTCATCACGCGCAGGGGCAGCAGTTCCTGTTCCAGCGGGGTCAGGCCCAGTGCCTGGTGGTAGGCACGGGTCATGATAGCCGCCGGTTCGGCGGAGTCCGTCTCCAGCAGCGGGTAGGCCAGGGCAATGGCCAGGTCGTTGATCAGGGCGGTGTGGACCAGGTCGCCGAAGTCGATGATGCCGGTCAGCTGGTGGGACTGCGGATCGGCCAGCACGTTGGCCGGGTTGAGGTCGGCGTGGATCACCTGGCGGCGCAGGTCCGGCAGCCGTGGCGCGACCCTTGCATCATGCTGGTCCAGTACCCGGCGGACCCGGTCGGCTGCCCGCCGGTCTTCCAACTCGCCCAGCAGGGGGCGCAGCCGGTGGGCCTGGTCCAGGTCCCAGATCAGCTCCCGCCTGGCGGCCGGGTGGTCAAACGACGCCAGTCGCTGCGCCAGCCCGGCCGCGGCGACGGCGGTTCCGATCAGCAGGGAGCGGGGTTTCGGCTGGATCTTCTCGGCGTCCACGCCGGGGAGTCTGCTGATCATCCATACCCAGGCGCGCCGACCGTCGGCCAGTTCCAGTGGCTTCCACGGCTTGCCATCGACGGTGGGGATGACCCTGGGGACGGGTACTGGACCCCCGGCCAGCCGGTCCAGGGCGGCCACCTGCAGGCTGATCAGGGACTCCTCAACCAGCGGATTGCTGATTTTCAGAACGGCCGGCTGATCCGGTGCGTCCAGCAGAAAATTCAGGTCGCGCTCGCTGGCCGCCGTCCGGGCGGTACCCCGCACGCCAAACCAGCTGCTGGCCAGCTGCTCAGCCTGGCTGGTTGAGACGTCAGGGGCGGGGGACTCCAGGTGGGCCTGGGTCACTGCTGCTCCAGCTGTTGCCGGTCCGCCGGGGTATCAACGTCGAATGCCGCGTTTTCCATGGGTACCCGGGTCAGGTTTTCCTGGTCCCGCAGCAGGGCCCGGGCACCGCGGTCGCCGGTCAGCCCCAGCAGGCGGCTGCGCCATGTCGGTGGAAAAAGGACAGGGACGCCCCAGGTCTGCTGGTAGACACTCACCGCCGGGTTTTCGGGTCTGGACAGGAACCGGTCCCGCAGTTCAGCCAGGTCTGCAACAGTAATCCGCGGCTGGTCGCACAACAGGATCAGGACGGCGGCGTGTTCGGGCAGTCTGGAGGCGCCCAGGGCGAGTGAGCTGCCCATGCCTTCCTGCCATTTCGGATTTGTGGTCCAGTCGCAGTCCAGGTCCCGGCTCAACCGTTCGGCCTGGCAGCCCAGCACCACCATTATGTGCTCTCCGACCACGGCCCGGGCGGTTTGCACCGCGTGCTGCAGCAAGGTCCGGCCCTGCCACTGCAGTTGCTGCTTGGGGGACCCCAGCCGGCGGGACTCGCCGGCTGCCAGGATCAGCGCCCAGATCTCAGTCGGCATCAACCGTTCCAACGCAGACCTGGCAGTTTGGATCACGCCGGCCGCGCAGGGTGGTCCAGGTCATGGTCTTGGCGTCGAACAGGTGCAGACCGCGGGTGACGGGAATCCCGGCCAGCAGGGACATGGCCTGGCCGGCTGCGGCCAACCCCAGGGTTCCGGCGGCGGTGGAAAAAACGCCGGCGCCGGCGCAGTCTTCCAGGGTGTCCGGTGTGGCCTGGTACAGGCAGCGGTAGCAGGGCTCGTCACCCTGGTCGGGCCGGAACACGGCCAGTTGACCTTCGAACCTCACCGCGGCCGACATGACCCAGGGTTTCCTCCGGTCCACACAGGCCTGGTTGGCGGCCAGCCTGGTGGCGAAGTTGTCGCTGGCGTCGATCAGCAGGTCCTGGTCTTTCAGCAGGTCGGCAATGCTCTCGGCGTTCATGCGGCGGTCAACAGTGCTGAGCTGCACGTCGGGATTCAGCTGGGACAGCCGCTCCGCTGCAGCTTCGGTCTTCGGCCGGTCCAGGTCTGATGGTGTGAACAGGATCTGCCGGCTGAGGTTGGACTCGGACACCCGGTCAAAGTCACACAAGGTGATCCTGCCCACGCCCGCGGCGGCCAGGTACATGGCCGCCGGCCCGCCGATGCCGCCCAGGCCCAGCAGGGCAACCCGGGCTGATTGGAGCCGCTCCTGGCCGACAGGGCCGAACTCCGGCAGTGCCTGGTGGGACTGGTAGCGCTGCTTCACGGGCTGAGCTGTCGCCCGCTGCCCCGGTAGCGCAGAAGCTGGATCTCGGAGACCACCGACAGGGCAATCTCCTCAGGCAGTTCGCCACCCAGGTCCAGGCCGATGGGGCCGCGCAACCGCGACTCAAGGGGCGGACCCTTGTCCCCCATCTGCTCCAGCAGCATCTGCCGCCGCGCCACGGGACCCAGCACGCCGACGTATGGAATGTCGACGTCGGCAACGGTGTTGAGGAAGCGCAGATCGGCTGCAAAGCTGTGGCTCATTACCACCACGGCGAAGCATCTCTCGATACCTTCGGGCTTTTCGTCAGCAAACACCGAGACACGCTCAGCCATGGGAAACCGCGACGCCACCGCGAAGCCGGGCCGATGGTCCCAGACCTCCACCAGCCATCCGGTCTGAGCTGCAATGTCGGCCAGGGGCAGGGCGTCGGCTCCGGCCCCAAAAATACCCAGCTTCGGCGGCGGTTCAACGTGATCCACGAACAGCCCCAGCTCGTCGTCCACCTTCTGCAGACCTGCATCAGCCATTGCCGGACCGGGTTGGCCGTCACCCACGATCCAGGAAGCACCCAGCCGGTCCGGAGTTTGGCAATCAACGACCGTGGCCACGTAGCCGCCAGCGTCGGATTGCACCAGCTCGGCCACCAGAGGCAGGGGGTCGTCACTGATGCCGGGGCCCACAGGCTGCAGGAAAACGGTCACCGCTCCGTTGCACCCCATGCCCAGTCCCCATAGAACGTCGTCGGGAGAGGTCATGTCGTACAGTACGGTTTGCGGTTCGCCGGTCTGGTGGACCTGGCGTGCCTGGGCGATCAGGTCGTCGTCAAAGCAGCCGCCACCCACGATGCCGGTGACCTCGTCGGCGTGGATCAACATGCGCGCGCCGGCCTTGCGGTAGCTGGATCCCCGGGTGTCAATAACCGTGGCCAGAACAGCTGGCTTCTTCAACTGGGCGTGAGCTTCCACCACCGCCCGAATGCCGTTGACGCAGTTCACGAGTCGAGCAGTTGGCGGGCTTCGTCTGGCAGGCCCTCGGGATTGATCCAGGTACCGCTCTTGCCGCCTTCCTTGTAAAGCAGACGAAGCGCGTCGATCTTCAACGCGGCCTCCACAGGTTTGGACAGGTCCCAGATGGTCAGCAGAGCAGTGGAAGCGCCAGTGAGGGCTTCCATTTCAACGCCAGTGCGCTCGGTGATAACGGCCAGGCAGAACGCTTCCACGGCTTGTTCCTCCGGCCGCAGCACGTGCATGACCTTCACCTTGGTCAGGCCAATGGGATGGCATAGCGGGATCAGGTCGGGGGTCTTCTTGGCGCCCTGGATTCCGGCGATTTCAGCCAGGGTCAGGGCATCACCCTTGGGCAGCCGCCGCTCAGCCACCAGGGGATAGGCCTCGGGACCCAGCAGGATTTTTCCGGCGGCAATGGCCCGGCGGCGTGTCTTGTCCTTGCCGCCCACGTCGACCATGGAAAAACCGCTCATGACGCTTTGGCCTCGGTGCCGACCGGCTCCACGCCGAGGATCTCGACGAAATTGCAGGGCCTGTGGGTGGCGTCCAGTTGCTCGCTGAATATTCCGTTCCAGGCTGTTCGGCAGGCGTTGGTGGATCCGGGCAGGCAGAACACCAGGGTGCGGTTGGCGATGCCGCCCAGCACCCGGGACTGCATGGTGGAGGTGCCGATCTCCGTGGTGGACAGAGCCCGGAAGTATTCGCCAAAGCCGGGAATCTCCCGGTCCAGCAGCGGCGCGACCGCCTCCGGCGTGACGTCGCGATGGCGAAACCCGGTGCCGCCGGTCAGCAGTATGACCTGGGTGTCCGCTGCGGCGATGCGGTCGGAAACCACGGCCCGGATCTGGTACAGGTCATCCACCACAATCTCGCGGTGCACCACGTGATGCCCGGCCCCTCGGGCAGCGTCCGCCAGGAACGCGCCCGACTTGTCGGTGGACTCATCCCGCGTGTCAGAGACGGTGATGACCGATACGTTCAGGGGGACTAACTGTTCAAATTGGCTGTGCATGGCTGGTTGTGAGTGGGGTGATCTGCTTCAGGAAAGCAGAGATTTGAGGTCGGTTTCCGGATTTTCCAGCAGCTGACGCGATACGGACACGCGCTGGCCGATGAGTTTTTTGCCCATGACGTAACACTTGGCGTCGTTGATGCACTGCACGCCGGTGAGTACGCCGTCGCGAATTGAGAACACCGCAAAACTGCCGGACTCGGGGTCTCCCCGGGTGACCAGTTCGTCGCTGTCATCGGGAATGCCCACCATCTGCAGCTTGACGTCGTACTGGTCTGACCAGAACCACGGTGGCTCATCGTAGGGCAGTTCCTGCCCAAGAATGGTGGCCGCCACGATCTTGCCCTGGGATACCGCGTTCTGCACCGACTCCATGCGGGACCGGCTGCCCAGGAAACGGTTGAGGTGACGGGTGTTGTCTCCGGCAGCCAGAATGTGCGGATCGCTGGTGCGGCAGAACTCGTCCACCACAACGCCGTCGTTCACTTCCAGCCCGCACTGTTCGGCCAACTCCTGCTCCGGCAGGATGCCAATGCCGACCACGGCCAGGTCGCTGTCCAGCACCGTACCGTCGTCCAGCTCCACTCCGCTGAGCTGTTTGTCACCCAGGAAACGTACGGCCATGCGTCCCAGCCTGAACTGGACGCCCTGTTCCTCGTGTTTTTTCTGGATGTACCGGGCGACTTGAGGCACAGCGCCCCGGCTCAGCACGCCGGGCAGGGTTTCGGCCACCTGGACCTTGCAGCCCAGTTTGACCGCTGATGCTGCAACCTCGAGTCCGATGTAGCCGGCCCCCACCACCGTGACCCGGCGGCCCTCGGTGAGCTCCCGCCCGATTGCCAGGCTTTCGTCCAGCCCGCGCAGGTAGTGGACCCCGGCCAGGTCCGACCCGGGGATCTTCAGCTGCCGGAGCCTGCCGCCGGTGGCCAGCACCAGCCAGTCATAGGCCCAGGTTTCCCCGGTTTCCCCGTGCACCAGCTGCTGCTGGCGGTCGATGCCGGTCACGGTTCGCCCGGTATGGATCGATATCTCCTTGCCGGTATAGAAGTCCTGGCTGCGGACCTCGGTACGTTCCGGCTCCATGTCTCCCTGCAGCACGGCCTTGGACAGGGGAGGCCGCTGGTAGGGCAGCCAGTTTTCCCTGGCGATGAGATCGATAGAGCCGTCGAAACCTCCGGTCCGCAAGGAAATGGCCGCCTGGGCGCCAGCCTGGCCGCCGCCAATGATGATCACGCGTTGCGACATGGATTCTGCGAAGTTCAGTCCACGAAAAACTGCTGGCGAAAGGTTGCGGTCAGCGGCTCCTCCGCCCCATCCACGAGCACCTGGATGCTGAAGTCCAGGGTTTCCTGGTCGGCCACGCGGACCATGCCGATGTAGTAGATTGCATCCTGGTCTTCGATCAGCCGCATCTCCAGGTCCCGTCGCTGACCGGTCAGGTTGGTGGCGCTGGCGCTGACGTCGCCGGTGGTCGGCTGATCCAGGGCTCCCTCGCCGCCTTTTTTCATGACGGTGATATTCAGCATGGCCCGGTTTTGTGATCGCATGATGCCGTAGGCACGGGCAACTTCCGGCGTCAGCTTGTCGGTGCTGAGGGCGTTGAAGTGAACCACGTGGGTGTCATTTTCTACCGACTGCTCGGCCAGTGCGGCGGCGCAGCACAGCAGGAGGCACAGAAACAGTGCCGGGACGAATCGACTGGATGCCATGGTCAGGATCCTCGCATTCGGTGACAGGGAGTCCGATGTTAACTCTGACCCGGGCACCATGCACGCGCAGACCTTTGTCACGCGATTCATCAATATGCCTGCCCGAGTGCCAGTTCAAGAGGATGGGTACACCCCGGCACAGGGATGTGCCTGCATTTTCGACGGCTGCAAGCCGTTGAAAAGGTTTTGGGAATCACATTTTCAAATCCCGGGTCCAGAACGGCCAGGACGGCCGTTTCTGGACGAGAACTGACCTAACCAGCCTAAAGGCTGTTGACCAGATCGGTCAGCGGCCGTACCAGCAGCATGCGGCTCAACTGCAGCACGAGCAGCACCACCATGGGGGACAGATCCAGCCCGCCCATGGGGGGCACCAGCCGCCGGGCCGGGTCCATGACGGGGGCGGACAGCTGGTACAGCAGGGGGTGGATCGGGCTGTCGCCGCCGGGAGCCACCCAGCTCAGCAGAACCTTGATGAACACCACCGCCATGAAGATCACGAGAGTCAGGTCAATCAAGGACACCGCGGACAGGCCTACCAGTCGGGCGGGAGAGATTGCCGCCCCCACCATGCTGACGATGATCAGCAGGGACACCAGCTTCACCAGCCACGCCAGCAGCACCGCGGAAAGATCCAGCCGGCCCCAGTTGGGAATGACCTTGCGCAGCGGCACCAGGGGCGGGTTGGTGATCTTGACGATGAACTGGCACACCGGGTTGAAGAAATTGGCCCGGACCAGCTGCAGCAGTATCCGCAGCAGCAGTATCACGATGTAGAAGCCGAAAATGGTGTCTACCAGAAAGACACCGGCATCGCCTACGTAACCCATTCAGTCTTTCTCCATCTCGGAATTGAGTTCCCGTCCCCGCAGCACCGCCCCGGACACCGCGTCCTTGAAGTTCTTATGAAACCGGCCCTGCTCCAGGATGGACAGGGCGCGCTCGGTGGTACCACCCTTGGATGTGACCTCGGCCCTCAGCTCGGCCGGTGAGCGGGTGGTCTCGGTCAGCATGCGGGCGGCGCCAAGGGCAGTCTGGTGTGTGAGCTTTCGAGCCTGGTCCGGCGACAGCCCGTGGGCCACGGCCGCTTCCTCCAGCAGTTCGGTCATCAGGTAGAAGTAGGCCGGGCCGCTTCCCGAAACCGCGGTCACCACGTCCATCAGGTCCTCCATCTCGATCCAGACCACCTGGCCGGATGCACCGGCAAAAGCTTCGGCCTGGAAGCGCTGGGTTTCCGACACGCCGGTGGAGGCATACAGCCCGGACACCGCCGCCCCGACCTGGGCCGGCGTATTGGGCATGACCCGCACGATGGGCCACTCGGCGCCCAGCCATTTTCGGATCTGGGCAGAGCCGATCCCTGCCGCTACGCTGATCACCAGGGGCGGGTGTTCGATATCGGAAATGTCCAGGGACTGGATGGCCGACCGCAGTGACTGGGGTTTGACCGACAGCACCAGCAGGTCCGCAAATCGCAGAACGTCCTGGTTGTTGTCGGCGGTGAGCAGGCCAAGCTCCGACTTCAGCGCCGCGCACTTCTCGGGGAAGGTGTCAGACACCATGATGTGGTCCGCGGGGATCCCGCGGCGGATCAGGCCTGTGGCCAGGGCGTGGGCCGCGTTGCCGCCGCCGATGAACCCGATTTTTTTCTGCTCCAGGTGTGCCTTCACAGTTGCACTCTCTACGCCGGTCTTGGTCCGAACAGGGCAGTGCCGATTCGAACCAGGGTTGCCCCCTCATGGATGGCTGCTTCCAGGTCGCTGCTCATTCCCATGGACAGGGTATCCAGGGCCAGTCCCGCGCTGCGCAGCTGATCATACAGCCGTTTCAATTGGGCAAAGTACCCCCTCTGGACATCAAAGTCATCGCTGGGCGGCGGAATGGCCATTAAACCGCGCAAACGCAGGCGCGGCAGGCCGCCGGCCATGGCGGCCAGCTCTGTCGCCAGCTCCGGCGAAGCACCGCTCTTGGTCGCCTCGTCGCCGATGCGAACCTGGATACAGCAGTTGAGCGGCGGCAGGTGCTCCGGGCGCTGGTTGGCGAGGCGGCGCAGGATCTTTTCCCGGTCAATGCTTTCCACCCAGTGAAAATGCTCTGCCAGCTGCCGGGTCTTGTTGGACTGCACCGGTCCGATGTAGTGCCACTCCAGGTCCAGGTCCGACAGCGCTTCGATCTTGGGCAGGGCCTCGGCGGCATAGTTTTCGCCGAAGCTGCGGACCCCGGCTGCATGCAGCTCACGAATGGCTGACAACGGGTGCTTCTTGCTCACCGCCAGCAGGCGGATTTCCTCCGGATCGCGATCGGCAGCGGCCGCCGCGGCGCGGATACGGTCAATCACGGATTCGAAACGTTGGTAAGACTGTGACATAAGTCCTTGAACTGGCTTTGCAACGCTGGGGCGCATGGCGTATTTTACGCGGTGAACAGGCATTGCGGGGGAGGCAGAGGCAAATTCGTCCCTCGTAATGTGTGGGCTATAAAATTTCCGAGGTCGGCCGACACAGTTTCCAGGCTGTGATTTTGGCCGGGGGAATTTGACAATGACTGGCAGCCGGAAATCACGACGAATCGCCGTCCCGGCACGGCAGGCTGCCAGGTCCGAAGGAGAAATGAATGGATATCGCTGAGCTACTTGCCTTCTCAGTAAAAAACGGCGCTTCTGACCTGCACCTGTCGGCAGGGCTGCCCCCAATGATCCGGGTGGACGGCGACATTCGCCGAATCAACGTACCCGCACTGGACCAGAAAACCCTGCACGCGCTCATCTACGACATCATGAGTGACAAGCAGCGCAAGGATTACGAAGAGTTTCTCGAGTGTGATTTCTCCTTCGAGATCCCCGGCCTGGCCCGGTTCCGGGTCAACGCGTTCAACCACAACCGCGGATCGGGCGCCGTGTTCCGGACCATTCCCACAGAGATCCTGACCCTGGAGGAACTCAATTGTCCGCCGATCTTCCGGGAGATGATCGCGGTACCGCGGGGACTGATCCTGGTGACGGGGCCCACCGGTTCAGGCAAGTCCACCACCCTGGCGGCCATGGTCGACCATCTCAACAAGACCGATCACGGCCACATCCTGACCATTGAAGACCCCATCGAATTCGTGCACCAGTCGAACAAGTGCCTGGTCAACCAGCGGGAGGTGCATCGCGACACCCACGGCTTTAACGAAGCCCTGCGCTCCGCCCTGCGAGAAGACCCGGACTTCATCCTGGTGGGGGAATTGCGGGACCTGGAAACCATCCGCCTGGCGCTGACCGCGGCGGAAACCGGTCACCTGGTGTTTGGGACCCTGCACACCAGTTCAGCGGCCAAGACCATCGACCGGATCATCGACGTGTTCCCCGCGGGTGAAAAGCCCATGGTCCGCTCCATGCTGTCAGAGTCGTTGCGCGCGGTGGTGGCCCAGACCCTGCTCAAGCGCAACGGCGGCGGCAGGGTGGCCGCCCACGAAATCATGATTGGAATTCCCGCGATCCGGAACCTGATCCGGGAAGACAAGGTGGCCCAGATGTACTCGGCCATCCAGACCGGTCAAAACCACGGCATGCAGACGCTGGATCAGTGCCTGCTAGACTTGGTCAATAAAGGCATTGTGTCGAAGAAGTTGGCAGGCACCCGGGCGGCTGACAAGAAGATGTTCCAGTAGCCCCGGCGCGGCGACAGTGAGGTGACGCGTTATGGAATTTAACTCCTTCCTCAAACTGATGGCCCACAAGAAGGCCTCGGACCTGTTCATAACGGTGGGCATGCCCGTGGCCATGAAGGTGCACGGGCGGATCTCACCGATTTCCCAGAATCCGCTGACGGCCGGTCAGGCCCGGGACCTGGTGGTGGGCATCATGACGCCCAGCCAGCGGGAAGAGTTCGAACGGACCCACGAGTGCAACTTCGCCATCGGCGTCCAGGGCGTGGGCCGCTTCCGGGTCAGCGCGTTCTACCAGCGCAACCATGTCGGCATGGTGCTGCGGCGCATCGAATCCAAGATTCCGACCATCGAAAGCCTGAACCTGCCGCCGATTCTGAAAAACCTGTCCATGACCAAGCGTGGCCTGATCATGTTCGTGGGTGCAACGGGAACCGGTAAGTCCACCTCGCTGGCCGCCATGCTGGGATATCGCAACCTGAATTCCACTGGCCACATCATAACCATCGAAGACCCCATCGAATTCGTGCACAAGCACGAGGGCTGCATCATCACCCAGCGCGAGGTGGGCATCGATACCGACACCTTCGACGTGGCCCTGAAGAATACCCTGCGCCAGGCACCGGACGTGATCCTGATCGGTGAGGTGCGGGCCCGGGAGACCATGGAACACGCCATCGCGTTCGCCGAAACCGGTCACCTGTGCCTGTGTACGCTGCACGCCAACAACGCCAACCAGGCCATGGACCGGATCATCCACTTCTTCCCGGAAGACCGGCGTCCCCAGTTGTTCATGGACCTGTCGCTGAACCTGAAGGCGGTAGTTGCCCAGCAACTGATCCCGACTCCGGACGGCAAGGGCCGGCGTGCCGCGGTGGAGATCCTGATCAATAGCCCGCTGATGGCGGAACTGGTGCGCAAGGGCGAGATCCACAAGATGAAGGACCTGATGAAGGAATCGGTCAACCAGGGCATGAAGACCTTCGACCAGGCCCTGTTCGAACTCTACCAGGCCGGCGAAATTTCCTACGAAGACGCCCTGCGCCATGCCGACTCGGCCAACGAGGTGCGCCTGCGCATCAAGCTTTCCCAAGGCGGCGACGCCAAGACCCTGTCCCGGGGCATGGACGGCATTGGCCTGGTGGAATCCGACGAAGAGACCGGGATGCTCTAAACAATCAGTCGGCACGGTTCGCGGAGCGAACGGTGCCGACTCCTTAAAACGTCATCCCGGACCCCGATCCGGGATCCATCTGAATTCCCGCAGGTGCATTCGTTGATCTCTGTGCTTCCCCGTAGCGCAGCCATCGTCCGCGACACCTTCCCGCGCCTGCGCGAGTGAACGAAGCCCCCGATCAAACCATTGCCTGGACCGAAGGCTGTACAAACCCCAATCTCAGATGGATCCTGAATCGAGTTCAGGATGACGGAGTGTGGGGACCCCGATCCGGGATCCATCTGAATTCCCGCAGGTGCCTTGGTTGATCGCCGCGCTGCCCCGTAGCGCAGCCATCGTCCGCGACACCTTCCCGCGCCTGCGCGAGTGAACGAAGCCCCCGATCAAACCATTGCCTGGACCGAAGGCTGTACAAACCCCAATCTCAGATGGATCCTGAATCAGAGAAACCGCCCGAAGGGCCACAAAAAATGTCATCCCGGACCCCGATCCGGGATCGAGTTCAGGATCCATCTGAGATTGGAATTAGTGTCCCCTTCGATCAGGGGATTTGTTTGATCAGGGGCTGCGTTATCTGCTCAGGACGGTTATAGCCCCGGGGCTCCGGGAATGACGATGGATCCCGGATCGGGGTCCGGGATGACGTTTTTGAGGAGTGAGCACGTTTTCGCTTCGCGAAAGGGTGCTCACGGTTAGTCTAGATCAGGCAACCCCTGCATCACTAGCTGGTAGTAACTGACCAGGCCGATAATCTTGCCGTTTTCATGGACCGGTGCGTGGCCGATGCCGAAGTTTTCGAACAGCTGTGCGCAGTAGCGGATCTTCATGTCGGGCCGGACGGAGAGGACGGGTTTGGCCATGATCTCGTAGACGTTGACCCGCTCCGGTGACCGGTTTCGGCCAATGACCCGCTTGGCGATGTCGGAGAACAGCAGCATGCCGAACTCGTCATGTTCGTCGCGGCGTTTCACGATCAGGCAGGTGGCTTTGGCCTGCTTCATGATCTTCAGTGCCGAAAGTACGTCGAGGCGACCGTCCACCTCGGTAACGTCGGTCCGCATGCAGTCCCGGACCTTGCCCCAGTCCTCAATCTTCATAGGTTTTCCTCAACGATGTCTTCAAGCGTCTCGATCTGGTGTGCAACGCCTACCGCGTCCTCCACGTCGAGAACCACGGCGATGCCGGTTCCCGGCGTTGCATCAAATTCACCCACTTCTCCGATGTGCTCCAGGATATGTCGGCTCAGGTGTTCCTCTACGATCAGCAAAACGATGTCCCGCTGTGAGCTCAGCGTCAGGCCGAAGAAGCTCTTCTTTTCCTCGACGCCTTCACCCCGGGCATTGGTGACCACGGTGGCGCCTGTGGCGCCGGCTTCCCGGGCCGCGTTCATTATGTCTTCTGTCTTGGTGTCGTCCACGAAGGCAATGATGAGTTTGAAATGCATGGCTCAAGCCTCGGATCTTGTGCGTTTGGCGCGGGTCGCCTGGACCCGCTGTTTAAATTCCGCCAGCTGTCCGTAACCCAGCACGGAAATGATGGGAAACAGGCTGGCGAATGCGACCAGGCCGAAGCCTTCAAGCAGCGGATTGCGTCCTGGGATAGCCTCGGCCAGTCCCAGCCCCAGCGCAGTGACCAGGGGAACGGTAACCGTGGAAGTGGTGACACCACCGGAATCATACGCCAGGGGAACGATCAGCTTGGGCGACATCATGGTCTGGATGATGACCACCAGGTAGCCGGCGGCGATGTAATAGTGCAGCGGTTGTCCGACCACGATGCGGTAGCAGCCCAGGCTGACCCCAATGGCCACCCCAAGCGCCACGGCGACGCGCAGACCCCAGAAACCGATAGCGCCGGCCGAGACGGCGTTGGCCTTGATCGCCACGGCGATCAGTGACGGTTCTGCCAGCGTCGTGCTGAATCCTATGGCGCCACCAAACAGGTAGACCCACCAGAAGTCTTTCCAGGTCGGCATGACGCCGACCGCCGTTTCCAGGAACTCCGGGTCGGTCAGCTGCTCAGCCAGCAGGCGCCCCAGGGGAAACAGGGTTTTTTCCAGGCCCTGCAGGAACAGGCCGAGGCCGACCACGACAAACACAAAGCCAACCAGGATCTGGCCCAGGTGCGGAATGCGACCGCCGATGACCACCCGGTGGAACAGGAAAAGAAAAATGGCGATGGGGGCCACATCGATTGCGCTGCCCAGGATCAGGGTCAGGCTGTCCCTGATCAGATCCATTGGGTCACAACCCCGAATACCAGCACAAACAGGATAGGCGTCAGCGACGCAAAGGCGATCAGTCCGAAGCCGTCGGTCATGGCGTTGCGCCCCTTCAGCGAACTGGCCAGGCCGATGCCCAGGGCAGTGACCAGCGGCACCGTCACGGTGGAAGTGGTGACGCCGCCGGAGTCATATGCGATGCCAACGATTTCATCCGGTGCCACGGTGGTCACCAGCACAACCAGGATGTAGCCGCCGATGATCATCTTGGGCAGCGACCAGTTGGCGATGATGCGCGCGACCCCGAGGATCAGGGCAATGCCCACAGCCAGCGCAACGGTCATGCGCAGGCTGAAGGCGTAACGCCGCATGGATTCTTCGGCGGTCTCGATGACGCCGGCGTCGGCCGCCACCCGCGAGGCTTCTCCGGCCACGGCGATCAGCGCCGGCTCGGCCACGGTGGTGCCGAAGCCCAGCACGAATGCAAAGGTCAACAGCCAGAACACGCTGCCCTTTCCGGCCAGCGAGTGCGCCAGGGTTTCGCCGATGGGAAACAAGGCCACCCGAAGCCCAAACACGAAAAACGTCAGACCCAGCAGCACCAGGGCGGTGCCGATAAGCAGCGACCCCAGGCCCTCGATGGGAGCCTTGACAATAAACAACTCAAATATCGCGATGACCACAACGATGGGCAGCAGGTCTCGAACACTCGAGATCCCATCGTCGAGCAGCGCACGCAGTGTCGCGTTCAATCCCTACCTCGCCGGACAGTAATGCGCACATTGTGATGGTTGAGGTCGATGCCCGGCACTCCGTATTTGCCACGGATACCCTGGTTGGCGCGATTTGGCAGAATCGATTCTCATTTGCGGCCGGAACAAAGAGGGGGCGTTGGAGACGCACGTCATACTGGTGCAGATCGCGGTCATCCTGGTTGCCGCCAGGTTCTTCGCGGAGATTGCATCGGTGCTCGGGGCGCCGCGGGTCATCGGCGAACTGTCGGCCGGAATTGTTCTCGGTCCGAGCCTGCTTGGCCTGGTGACGCCAAATGACGCCCTGCAGCTGTTGGCTGAGATCGGCATTATCCTGCTGCTGTTCGAGGTAGGGCTGGAAACCGACATGGGACGTCTGGTCAGGGCCGGCGGTCGCGCCATGGTGCTGGCCCTGGGCGGTTTTGTGCTGCCGTTTCTGCTGGGCTTCGGGCTTTGCTACTACACCTTTGGCCTGCCGCTGATCGTTTCACTGTTTGTCGGCGGCACCCTGACCGCAACCAGTATTGGAGTCACGGTTCGAATCCTGGAAGACATGGGCCGACAGGCCAGCCGGGAGGGGGAGATCGTGATTGGCGCGGCCGTGGTGGATGACATCATGGGGGTGGTGCTGCTGGCCGTACTTTATGACTTTTCCATCAGCGGTTCGGTGAATGTGGAAAACACCGTCAAGGTCATCCTGCTGGTGGCGGTGTATTTCATCCTGGCGCCCGTCGCCGCCAAGCTGCTGGCCGTGGTGATTCGCCACATCCATGAAACCAGCGAGGCGCCCGGGGTTATCCCGGTTGCGCTGGTGGCCCTGGTGCTCAGTTTTGCCGCACTGGCCCACTTTTTCGGTGCGCCGGAACTGCTGGGCGGGTTTGCCGCGGGTATCGCTTTATCACGACGCTTTTTCCTGCCGCTGGGACTTACCCTGCACCTGGATTCTTCCTTCAATCGCAAGATCGGCGACCAGATGAAACCCATCATCCAGCTTTTCACGCCGATCTTTTTTGTCATGGTGGGCCTGTCACTGGACCTTTCCGCGGTGGACTGGGCTTCGCCGTTCTTCTGGACCTTCTCCCTGGTCATCGGCGCAACCGCCATCGTGGGCAAAGTGGCGGCGGGCCTGATGGTCAAGGAGCAACGCTATGTCCGGACGGCGGCGGGAATGGCCATGGTGCCGCGCGGCGAGGTGGGCCTGGTGTTCGCCGAGCTGGGCCGTGCTGCTGATATCTTCGACAACGAAGTGTACGCGGCCATCGTTATCGTCATTGCCTACACGACACTGCTGTCGCCCTTCTGGATCAAGGTGTACTACCGCATGTACGGCCAGCACTTTCCGCCGGTGAGAACCGCCCGCGAAGACGAGCCCGAACCGGGTGCCCGCCCGCCCTGACACTGTCCCGGCTTCCGTCCACATGGCCTCGGTCGAACTTCGGTCACCGGCTGGGGTAAGCTCTGGCCATGAGCGATGACCTCCGACCGGAACTGGCCGATCTGCAGCGGCGGCTGGACAAAACCACCGACGAATTCCGCAGCGAGGCCCGGGGCAAGCGCCACCAGAGAGGGTTACGCACTGCCCGTGAAAACCTTGCCGACCTGGTGGACCCGGGCTCCTTCAACGAGTACGGCCAACTGGCGGTTGCCGCCCAGCGCAATCGGCGGGACTACCAGGAACTGCAGTCGGAAACTGCGGCGGATGGCGTCATTACCGGCACCGGCCGTATCAACGGACGGCAGGCGGCGGTAGTGATCTACGACTACTCGGTGCTGGCCGGCACCCAGGGCTACTACCACCACCACAAACTGGACCGCATTTTCGAGCTGGCCGAGTCCCTTGGGCTGCCGCTGGTCATGTTCACCGAGGGCGGCGGTGGCCGCCCCGGGGATACCGACATCGTGACCCAGGTCGCCGGCTTGAACATCACGTCATTTGCCACCTGGGCCCGGCTCAGGGGCAAGGCGCCGCGCATCGCCATGAACAATGGATTCTGTTTTGCCGGCAATGCGGCGCTGTTTGGCTGTGCCGACATCACGGTGGCCACCCGCCAGTCCTGGATTGGCATGGCAGGCCCGGCCATGATCGAAGGCGGCGGCCTGGGACGATTCGAACCCACCGCCATCGGGCCGGCGGAGGAGCAGTCCAGGAACGGCGTCGTGGACGTCCTGGTGGAGGACGAAGCCGAGGGAGCCCGGGTGTGCCGGCAGCTGCTGTCCTATTTCCAGGGTCCTGACGATCACTGGGAGTGCGGGCCCCAGGACGGCCTGCGTGATGCGGTACCCGAGGATCGCAAGTGGGGATACCCGGTGCGACGCATCATCGAAACCCTGGTTGATGACGGGAGCTTCCTTGAGCTGCGCCGGGTCTATGGGCGTCCCGTCATCACCGGGTTTGCGCGTCTGGAAGGCAGGCCCCTGGGTGTGCTGGCCAGTGACTGTCAGCAGCTGGGTGGCGCGGTGGATGCGGACTCTTCCGACAAGGCATCGGAATTCCTGGAGCTGTGCAATGCGTTTGAATTGCCGGTCCTGTCCCTGGTGGATACACCCGGATTCATGGTGGGGCCGGACAGCGAAAAACAGGCGGCGGTGCGACGCATGTCCCGGCTGTTCACCACCGGTGCTGCCCTGGAGGTCCCGCTGGTGGCCATCTTCCTGCGCAAGGGTTACGGCCTGGGCGCCATGGCCCTGGCCGGTGGCAGCTTTGCCGCCCCGGTCTACGCCGCCGCCTGGCCCACGGGTGAGTTTGGAGCCATGGGCCTGGAAGGTGCGGTTCGCCTGGGATACCGAAAAGAGCTGGAAGCGGTGCCCGAGGGCGCCGAGCGGGAGGCCTTGTTTGGGGATCTGCTGGCCCGCATGATTGAGAACGGTAAAGCCACCGAGGCCGCCACCCACCTGGAGCTGGATGCAGTGATCGATCCAGCGGATACCAGGCTGGTCGTGCTGCGGGCACTTGCGGCGGCATCCGACCACTGAACTGGAGCGCACCATGCAGTCATTGAAGGAATCGTTTCCCATGCTGGCCCGGCACCTGGGCGTCTGGGAAGGCTGGTATCGATACATCAGCGTGGACGGTGAGCAGATCGACGCCCATCGGTCGCGCCTGGTCTGCCGGATTCCGGACGATGCCGCGAATCTTTACCACCAGACCAACCACTACAGCTGGGAAGACGGCCGCACCGAGGTGCGGGATTTCAAGGGTCACGCCGACGGCAACAAGATGGTGTTCGATAATGAACTGATCCGTGGCTGGGCGGCGGAAGAGCCCCTGGACGAGCACCGCCGTACCATGCTGCTGCACTGGGAGCGGGTGGGTGAGCCCGAACTTTACCTGTACGAAATGATCCAGCTGTCGGATTGCGGCCAGTTCCGAACCCGAGTCTGGCAATGGCTGAAGGATGGAAAAACCGTGCAGCGGACACTGATCGACGAGCACCGGGTATCCGACGACTGGCGGGGTTACGACTGAGGGTCGATGTCCTCGGCAAACACCAGCATGTAGCCGTCCGGGTCCCGCACAGCCAGTTCCTTCATGCCGTAGGCCGGCTGGACTTCCGGTCCATAGGCAATATCGGCCCCCGCCTCGAGCAGGCGGCGGGAAAAGCCATCCAGCTCCCGGTCAACCCAGAAATAGGCGTCCCAGCAGTTACGCGGTCCGTTGGGTGAAGGCGGCATGGTGTCGGCCTGGTTCAGCATCACGACAAAGCCGTCTTTCCTGGGCATGGCAAAGGCCGGAGGATCACCCCACAGGTCGGGCTCATCGAAACCCAGGACGTCCACGTAAAACCGCACCGAGGTATGAATGTCGCTGACAAAAAAATGCGGCGCTGAAGCAATGACTTTCATCGTGGTCCTCCCGGGCAGACCGATTCAGTGTCACCGGGGACAAAGTGTCTGGCAAGTGACGATGGATTGTGATCTGCTAGCCTGGATTATTCATGAACGGTCCGCCAGCAACGAACTGTCCCTGTTGAGATGACCAGAATTCATCCTAAGCATATGAATCAAAAACCAAAACAAAGATCCGCTCTGCGGGTTGATGAATAATCCAGGCTAGGCTCATGTCTGCCCCTGACCTGAACGTCAAACCGGGATCCCTGGATACCACGAGCCGGCCATTGGATCACCTGGTCATCGGGGTCCGTGATCTGGACGCGGCCGCTGAAACCTATGGAAAATTGGGATTTCAACTGAGCCCCCGCATGTCCCATTCCCACGGCACCAGCAACAACCTGATCATGCTGCACGGCGCGTTTCTCGAGCTGCTGGGGGACTTCGACCAGGTGCCGGATGAGCGAAAGGAAGGCTTCGTCTGCGACATGGCCGACAGCCTGGACCATGGTGAAGGCGTGCTGGCTACTGCCTTCCGGCCCAGGGACGCCCAGGTCGACCGGCTGGTGCTGCTGGAGCAGGGTGTTGACGTTCTGCCCTGCGCTGGATTCACCCGCCCCGTCCCGCTGCCCGGCGGTAACTTTGGTGAAGCCCGGATTACCGTGGCCATGAGCCGATATCCAACTCAGCCTGATCTGCGCCTGTTCCTGTCCCAGCAGCATCATCCCGAGGTGGTATGGATCCCCGAGTGGCAGGAGCACCCCAACGGCGCCCTGCACACCTCCCGTATCATCTTCCAGCTTCCGTCACCTCGGGATCACGAGGCGTACTTTTCGGCCTTCGCGAATTGCCCGCCCGACCGCTTGAGTGATGAGCGGGTGGATTGGGAGCGGTCCAGGGGGAGCCTGTCCCTGATGTCCCAGCGTGCGCTGTCCGACCACTATGGCGCGGTGCTGCACGACCTGCCAGGGGTGGTGGATGGACGCGTGGCGGTGGTAGAAATCCAGGTGTCGTCCCTGGATCGACTGTCCGACTATCCGACAGAGATGGTGTTGTTCAAGCGGCCCGACGGACGGCCCCAGCTGATGACCGCTGCCCACGGCCTGCTGCTGGGTTTTCACACCTGACCGCGCCTCCGGGTGCGCTCCACCTCGCTCAGTTCTTCCGGTGTCAGCACCTTGGGCGGCACCCGCGCCTTTCCGGTAGCGGGATCAAACAGGGGCGAATGCCTGTGATCGCCGCGCAGGCGCCGAATCAGCAGCTTGCCGAGGATGGGAAACAGCAGGTACAGCGGGGCGCCGTCATGGGCGCCCAGTCGGGTCACGTCGCCCCGGGCGTAGCGGCCAAATACCCGTGAGCCAATGGGTCCTACGGCCTCATCGGTGGCATTGCGCAGACTGGGCCTGATCACACCCACGAAGGCAAACCCGCCGCCGATGGCGTTGGCCAGCGGCGTGTTGCAGCAGTCTGCATACCATCGATACAGGCCCTTGGGCTTTAACCGGACACAGGCCAGGTGCTCGACGCCGCTGGTCAATTCCAGGTGTTTCGGGGACATCTGGTACACCTCGGTGCCGCCGTGCTCGTCCAGTACCTGTTCGGCCCGGCCCAGGAAGTGGGCAAAGATCTGGCAGTCATCGCAATAGCAGACCGCGCGGTTCACCAGTCTCGGCGACAGGCCCATGGCCATGCCCTGCAGGGCGCCGCAGCGGCAGCGGATGGGAAGGTCGTGGGTCATGCGGGCTCCGGAGTTGGGTCGTTCCGACACTTCGACATTGTAGCCCGTGGTCTGTTAGTACTACGAAGATGGTCCGTCTCGCGGATGAACAAACCCCCGCGGTACTTTTACGTATCGCGGACGGTTTCCGAAAGGTTTAACGTTTTCCTGCTGAACCCGAAGAATCCGTATCTATGAAAACCATCATCGAACCGTTCCGGATCAAGATGGTGGAACCCATCAAGCTGACTACGCCGGAACAGCGGCGCGAGCTGATTGCGTCCGCCCACTACAATCCGTTCCGCCTCGCTGCCGAGGATGTGATCATTGACCTGCTCACCGACTCCGGCACCAGCGCCATGTCCTCCCAGGCATGGGGTGCGCTGATGCAGGGCGACGAGTCCTACGCCGGTGCCCGAAGCTGGTATCGCTTCCGGGACACGGTCAAGGACATCTTTGGATTTGAGCAGGTCATTCCCACACACCAGGGACGGGCTGCCGAGCACATCCTGTTCGGCGTCATGGTGAAATCAGACTCCATCGTTCCCAACAACACCCACTTCGACACCACCCGGGCCAATATCGAGTTCTGTGGCGGCACGGCGGTGGATATTCCCTGTGCCGAAGCCGGTGACCTGGATTCCCGCTTTCCGTTCAAGGGCAACATGGACACGGCTGCCCTCAAGCAGATGGTGGCTGAACATGGCCCGGAACGAATTCCGCTGATCATGGTCACCATGACCAACAACTCGGGTGGTGGTCAGCCGGTGTCCATGGCCAACATCCGGGAGATCAGCGCCATTGCCCGGGAAGCCGGAATTCCGTTTTACATCGACGCCTGCCGCTTCGCCGAAAACGCCCATTTCATCAAGCGGCGTGAACCCGGGTTCGAGAATACTCCGGTGATCGACATTGCCCGGGAGATGTTCAGCTGCGCAGACGGCTGCACCATGTCCGCCAAGAAGGACTCGTTTGCCAATATCGGCGGATTCCTGTGCACCAACGATGGTGAACTGGCGCATCGGGAACGCAACGTGCTCATCCTGACCGAGGGGTTCCCAACCTACGGCGGCATGGCCGGCCGCGACCTGGAGGCCATTGCCGTGGGGCTGCGGGAAATCCTGGACGAGAACTACCTGGATTACCGCCTGTTTTCCACCCGCTACGTGGTGGAACATTTGCACGATGCCGGGATCCCGGTGGTGCTGCCGGCGGGTGGGCACGCGGTTTACCTGGACGCCAGGCGATTCCTGCCCGGCATCGAGCCGCTGCAGTATCCCGGCCAGGCCCTGGCGGTGGAGCTGTACATCGAGGCCGGCATCCGGGGCGTGGAAATCGGTTCGGTGATGTTTGGCCTGGATCCCCACACCGGTGAAGAGCATCCGTCCCGCAACGAGCTGGTGCGCCTGGCCATACCCCGGCGGGTCTACACCCAGTCCCATATGGATTACGTCATCGAGGCCATTGGCCAGGTGTGGCAGCGCCGGGCCGGCATTCGCGGGCTGAAGATTGTCCGCGCCCCCCGCTTCCTGCGCCATTTCACCGCAGAATTCGAATGGATCGAAGCATGAGCGTACGCAAACACAGCTGGGCAGAGCCCTACAAGATCAAGATGGTGGAGCTTCTCACCATGACCAGCCGCGAGGAACGGATGGAGGCCATTCGGGAGGCCGGCTACAACACCTTTCTGACCAAGAGCAAGGACGTCTATATCGACCTGTTGACCGACTCGGGCACATCAGCCATGAGTGATCGACAGTGGGCCGGCATGATGCTGGGAGACGAGGCGTACGCGGGCAGTGAGAATTTCTACAACCTGGAGGAGGCGGTGCGCAAGTACTACGGCTACCGCTACCTGGTGCCCACTCACCAGGGCCGGGGCGCGGAAAACCTCATGTCCCAGCTGCTGATCAAGCAGGGTGACTGCATACCCGGCAATATGTACTTCACCACCACCCGGCTGCACCAGGAGCTCGCCGGTGGCGCGTTCGTTGATGTCATCATCGACGAGGCCCATGACCCGGACAGCCCGCATCCCTTCAAGGGCAACGTGGACCTGGACAAGCTGGATCGCCTGGTGCAGGAGGTGGGATCCGACCGGGTGCCTTACATCAGCCTGGAGGGTAACGTGAACATGGCGGGGGGCCAGCCCTTTTCCCTGGCCAACCTGCGCAAGCTGCGCGCCTACTGCGATGAGCACGACATCGCCATCATGCTGGATGCCACCCGCACCATGGAAAACGCCTATTTCATTCGCGAGCGGGAAGCGGGGTACGAAAACCACTCGGTGCGCGAAATCTTCCGCGATATCTGCGACATGACCGACGGCTGCACCATGTCTGCCAAGAAAGACGGCCTGGTCAATATCGGTGGCTTTTTTGCCTGCAACGACGAGGAGCTGTTCAAGCGGGCTCAGAACCTGGTGGTGGTCTACGAAGGCCTGCACACCTACGGCGGCATGGCAGGCCGCGACATGGAGGCCCTGGCCCGAGGTATCGAGGAGGCCATCACGGAAGATCACCAGGCGGCCCGCATCGGGCAGGTCCGGTACCTGGGTGAGCACCTGCAGAACGCGGGTATTCCCATCGTTCAGCCCATCGGCTCTCACGCAGTGTTCCTGGATGCCCGCAGGTTCCTGCCGCACCTGGACCAGGATGAGTACCCGGCCCAGACCCTGGCTGCGGAGCTGTACATCGAGGCCGGAGTCCGAACCATGGAGCGGGGCAACGTGTCGGCGGGCCGTGACCCGGAGACCGGCCAGAACCGGCGGCCAGCGCTGGAGCTGGTGCGGCTGACCATCCCGCGGCGGGTCTACACCCAGGCCCACATGGACGTGGTCACCGACGCGGTGGTGGACGTCTGGAATCGGCGGGAATCCATCAAAGGACTGAAGATGGTTTACGAGCCGGAGTACCTGAGGTTTTTCCAGGCCAGGTTCGAACCCCTGGATTAACCATCACCCGTCCGGGTCAGATTCCCGCATGATATCCCTGGCCAGTTGCTCAGCAGCGGCGTGGGTCGGGATGCCCTGCTGTTCGGACCGGTCCAGGATTTCCAGCACCGTGTCATAGATGCCCGCCACCCGGTGTGCGCTTTCTTCCGCGGAGTAGCCGCAGTCCACCTGGAGGCCGCCGATGACGCCCCCGGCATTGGCCACGAAATCGGGCACATAGGTCACCTGGTGCTGCATCAGCAGTTCTCCTGTTGATGCATCCAGCAGCTGGTTGTTGGCGGCGCCGCACACCAGTTGCGTACGCAACGCAGGCACCGTTCCGGCATTGAGAACGCCGCCCAGGGCGCAGGGGCTGAAGACCTCGCAGGGGCTGGCCAGGATGTCTTCCGGCGCCACCGTGGCTGCGCCGGTGTTTTCCACCACCTGCTGCACCCGGTCGACAACAGGGTCCGCCACGGTCAGCCTGGCACCGGCCTCGGCCAGCAGGCCGCACAGGCGGGCCCCGACCTGGCCCAGTCCCTGGACTGCCACGTGAATGCCTTCCAGGCCGTCGCTCCGGTAAACCTGCCTGATCCCGGCGCGGATGGCCTGGAACACGCCGTCAGCGGTGACACGCCCCAGGTCACCCACCTCGGCGGGCGGCGTGAACCGGGTATGTTCCCGGATGATGGTCATGTCAGCGGCGGAAATTCCGACATCACCGCCACAGCGGTAGTAGCCTCCCAGCCGCTCCACGGCAGTGGCAAATGCCGCCAGCAGCTCCGGTGACTTGTCCCGGCCCGGGTCGCCGATGATGACCGACTTGGCGCCGCCGACGGGGAGTCGGGCCACGGCAAGCTTGTAGGTCATGGCCCGGCTCAGGCGCAGCACATCGGTCAGCGCCTCTGCTGCGCTGGGGTAGGGCTGCATGCGAATGCCGCCGCCGGCGAAGCTGCCCCGGGAGTTGTGGATGGCGATGATCCCCCGCAGGTCCGCCGCAGGGTCGCTGACGAACGCCACGTGTTCGTGACCGTCGAACTCCGGGTGCTGATGGATGTCGGTCAGAGCGGTCACCTTGATTAACGCTCCGCGAAGGTCACAAACTGGTCCAGTGGTTTGCGGCTGATATCGGGGATCTTCGCATGCTCGTCCGGGTAGCCGGTCACTAGCAGCAGGAACGGCCGCTCGCTGCTGGGGCGCCCAAGGATCTCGTTAAGAAACTTCATGGGGCTGGGGGTATGGGTGAGGCATACCAGGCCCGCCATGTGCAATGCGGTGATCAGAATCCCCGTGGCTATGCCGGTGGACTCTACCGGGTAGTAGTGCTTGACCTTGGTGCCGTCCTCGGTGTGACCGTACTTCTGCAGGAATATGGCAATCAGGTAGGGGGCGGACTCCAGGAACGGTTTGTTGGTATCGGTACCCAGGGGCTCCAGGGCCTTGAGCCATTCCGCTGATGCCCGGTGCTCATAGAACTCGCGTTCTTCGATCTCGGCCGCCAGGCGGATCTTGCGCTTGGTTTCCGCACCGGAGATCACCACGAAATGCCAGGGCTGCAGGTTGGCGCCGCTGGGGGCGGTACCCGCTGCCAGCAGCGCGGTTTCGACGATGTCCCGGGGCACGGGTCGGTCGCAGATGTCCCTGACCGTGCGTCGTTGATTGACCGCGGCGTAGAACTCCCCGAGCCGCTGGCGCATCTCGTCGATGGGGTATTCCCGGTAGCCGGTCAGTGGGATGAAGGGATGTTCCATCGGTTTTACTCCGTCTGTTGCCCGTCGTTCGGGGTGTGCTTGACCAAACCTGCAAGCTGGTCCTGTTCCCTGGCCAGTGGTGCCCGGTCCTGGCGCCGGCCACGCCCGCCGCCGCCGGCCGTCTCCAGCACCATGCTGGCCCCCGCGGGAATGATCTCACGGCCCATGCCTTTCAAGTCACCGCCGTCCTTGACGTAGACCCGGGCCGGCGCGCCGGATTCGCCGCCGCGGCGGCCCCTGGGTGCGTGGCGGATGCGGTCGAACATCTTGGAGCAGGCAAAAGCTTCACCGTCGGCGTGGGCAAACTCCATGATCTGGCCGACGCCGCCGCGGAACTCACCGTCACCCCCCGAGTCGGGCCGGAATTCCTTGCGCCACATGATCAGGGGCGCGGTGTTTTCGGTGATTTCCACGGGTGTGCTGCGAACGCCGGACGGAAACGCGGTACAGGACAGCCCGTCCTTGCCCGGCCTGGCACCGGTGCCGCCTGCGTAAAAGGCATTCATCACAAAAGGCGCGCTATCGCTTCCGGGGATGAACCCCTTTCCGCCCAGGAAGACCGGGCCGAACAGGCAGGAGGCCCCTTCCGCGGGCACCTGCCCGTCCAGGGGTTCCTCCAGGCAGCCCAGCACCACGTCCGGCAGCATCTGGCCCACGGCGTGGCGGGCCGACACCGCCGCCGGCCTGGGTGCGTTGAGAATGCAGCCCTCGGGCGCTTTCACCCGGACCACGTCCAGGGATCCCGCATTGTTGGGGATATCGTTGCCGACCACGCAGCGCACGCCGAAGGAGGCGTAGGCCTGGGTGTAGGTCAACGGTACGTTGATGCCGTGACTGGCAGTCGGAGAGGTTCCCGCGAAGTCCACGTCGATGCCGGTGTCGTCAATGGTCAGGGTGCACACCAGGTCCACCGGTTCGTCGTAACCATCGATGCGCATGCTGTTGTGCCACTGGCCGGCGGGCAATTTGCGGATTTCCTCCAGCATGGCCTGGCGGGAGTGGCTGATGATCATGTCTCCCACGGGGTCCAGCACATCCATGCCGAACTCGTCCATGGTAGCCAGCAGGCTGTCGACCCCGGCCTGGTTGCAGGCGGCCAGCGAATAGAGGTCACCGATGGCAGAGCGTGGATCGCGAACGTTGGCCCTGAGGATCTCCAGCAGCACGTCGTTGGCCTGGCCCCGGCGGAACAGGTAGCCCATGGGCACGTTGATGCCTTCCTCGAATACCTGTCGTCCATCCGGGCCGAATCCCAGACCGCCAACGTCAGCCACGTGTGAGGTGGCTGCAAACAGCGCCACGGGATGGTGGCTGCGGAACACCGGGGTGACCACGGTGAAGTCGTTCAGGTGGCCGGTGCCGTACCAGGGGTCGTTGGTGACCAGCACGTCACCCTCTTTCAGGGTTTCGACGGGGAATTTCTGCAGGAAAAAACCGACGCTGGCTGCCATGGCGTTGACGTGGCCGGGCGTGCCGGTTACCGCCTGGGTCAGCATGCGGCCGCGGGTGTCGAACACGCCGGCGGAGATGTCTCCGGCTTCCCGGACCGTGGTGGAAAACGCGGTGCGCACCAGGGTCTGGGCCTGTTCTTCCACCACCGCCAGCAGGCGGTCCCAGACGATCTGCATCTGGATGCGGTTCATTGGGGTCATGATGGGTCCCTGGTCCGCCGGCGGGTGAGGATGATATAGCCCCGCTCGTCCACGCTGGCCTGGTAACTGGACGTGACCACCGTTGTGGTCTGGTCCTCGGTGATCAGGACCGGTCCGGGCAGGGTTGTGCCCGGGGCCAGTTCACTTCGCAGCATTACCCGGGTTTCAAGGGTTTCACCCGGGCCGGGGTCAAACAGCGCCTGGGTAGCCACGGGCTCAGATGCCCAGAGGCCTTTGTCCAGGATATCCTCGGATTCGACGCTTGCTTCTACGGCCGTGATAGTCAGCGTCCAGCTGAGTATTTCGATATCCACACCCTCGATGGTGCGGCCGTACAGGCGGGCATAAGCCCGCTCAAATGCGGCCCTGAAGTCCGTTGTGTTGGCCGGACCGTACGGGCCGTCCGGCAGCGGTACGCTGATTTCGTGACCCTGGCCGTGGTAGCGCATGTAGGCGTGGCGTTCCTCACGGGTGTCGGCTCGGGGTGCGCCCTGGCGCACCACTTCCATGGCTTCGGCGCGCATATCCTGCATCAGCCCGTTGACCAGTTCCCAGTCCGGATTGGACAGCCGCATCTGCCGGCTGCGCACCACCTCATAAGCGATGGGTGCCAGCAGGAACCCAACCGCCGATCCGACGCCGGCCTCGGTGGGGATGACGATGCGATCGACGCCCAGTTTTTCCCCCAGGCGGGCGGCGTGCAGTGGCGCCGCGCCGCCGAAAGCCACCATGTCACGGCTGCCCAGGTCCATGCCGAACTCGGCCGCGTGGGCCCGGGAGGCGGCGGCCATGTTTTCGTCCACCACCTCGCTGACGCCAAATGCCGCCGCTTGCAGATCCAGGTTCAGCGGTGCCCCAATGTGTCGTTTCAGGGCTTCCCGGGACGCGGTCTCGTCCAGGGTCATGGTGCCGCCGGCAAATTTATCGGCATAGATTTTTCCCAGCACCACGTCGGCATCGGTCACCGCGGGCCGGGTGCCGCCGCGGCCGTAGGCCGCCGGGCCGGGTTCCGAACCCGCGCTTTCGGGGCCCACCTGGATCCGCTGCAGCTTGTCCACCTGGGCAATGGAGCCGCCGCCGGCGCCGATTTCCACCATTTCGATGACCGGGATGCGCACCGGCAGGCCACTGCCTTTCTTGAAGCGGTACACCCGGTCCACTTCAAAGCTGCGGGAGGTCAGGGGTTCAAAGTCGTCCAGCAGGCAAAGCTTTGCGGTGGTGCCGCCCATGTCGAAGGACAGCAAGCGCTCCAGGTTCAGCTGCCGCGCCACGTGCCGGGCCAGGATGGCGCCCCCGGCCGGGCCTGATTCCACCAGCCGGATGGGGAACCGCGCCGCGGTCTCCAGGGTGGTGAGGCCGCCTCCTGAGGTCATCATCAGGAAGGGGCAACGGAGTCCCCGCTGCTGGAGTTCGCCGCTCAGCCGGTTCAGGTAGCGGGCCATCAGGGGACGCACGTAGGCGTTGGCACAGGCCGTGGACAGGCGTTCGTACTCGCGGATCTCGGGGCACACCTCGGATGCCAGGGTGATATAGAGGTCCGGGCGCGCGCGCGACAGGATGTCAGCAGTGCGCTGCTCGTGGTCGGGATTGACGAAGCCGTGCAGGTAGCCGATGGCGACGCTTTCGATCTCGTGCTGGTCCAGGGTGGCCAGGGCGTCATGCACCTGGGTCTCGGCCAGGGGCACCAGCACCTTGCCGTTCCGGTCCAGCCGTTCCTGGATCGGCAGCCTCAGATGCCGGGGCACCAGGGGCGCAGGCCGGTCGATATTGATGTCGTACTGCTCGAAGCGATCTTCGTGGGCCATCTCCAGGGCGTCCCGATGCCCCCGGGTCGTCAACAGGGCGGTCCTGGCACCGCTGCGCTCGATCAGGGCATTGGTGGCCAGGGTGGTACCGTGGATGATCAGGCCGATCCGGTCCGGCGACAGCCCGGATTCGTTCAGCACCCGATCGATGCCCTCCAGAACGGCCTCACCCGGGTGGGCATAGGTTGTCAGCAGCTTGGTGGTGATCGCCGGCCGGTGTGGGATCTCGAGGACCACATCGGTGAATGTGCCGCCAATATCGACGGCCAGTCGAGCGGGTCTGGGTCCGGAGGTATGGGTCATGAGGTTGGTGGGTGGCGGCCGCCTGGCCGGTGAGCTTTTCCTGTGCCTGCTGGTGCGTCATTATGGCGGAATCTGCAGGGCAGTTTCAGCTGCCTCGACCACGGCGAATTGAAGGCGGCAGGGCATCCCGCCAAGGAACGGTTTCAGTCATGAGCATCGCAGCCCACCAGATTGACCCCAGCCTCGACGCCCAGCTGGTGGACGTGTACAAGGTCTACCAGCAGGGCAACCTGGAGGTGCAGGCACTCAGGGGCCTGGACCTGAAGATTGCGGAAGGCGAATTTACCGCGCTGTATGGACCGTCAGGTTCCGGCAAAACCACGGTCCTGAACCTGATCGGCGGCCTCGACGATGCGACTTCCGGCCAGGTGATTGTGGACGGAGAGGATCTCGGTCAGCTCAGTGCCCGGGCCCTGAGCGAATTGCGCCGGGACCGTATCGGCTTCGTATTCCAGGCCTACAACCTGCTGCCGGTGCTGACCGCCTATGAAAACGCCGAGCTGGTGCTGGCGGTACAGGGGGTGCCCGAGCGGCAGCGACGGGAAAAAGTCATGGGCCTGTTGCGTGAAGTGGGGCTTGACGGAATGGAACACCGGCGGCCGGCAGAATTGTCGGGCGGCCAGCAGCAGCGGGTCGCCATCGCCCGGGCCATTGCCTCGGATCCGGCCATCGTTCTGGCCGACGAACCCACCGCAAACCTGGACAGCGAGACCGCCAGTGGCCTGCTGGACATCATGCAGCGGCTCAACCAGGACCATGGCGTGACCTTTCTTTTTTCCACCCATGATCCCCGCGTGATGGAGCGGGCAACGCGGCTGGTGCAGCTGGTGGATGGGCAGGTCGCTGACGATCACTATCAGTGAAACGGGGTGAACCGGGGTGAACCGGGCGCTGAAAATCCTGGTCGTGCTGCTGGGCCTGCTCGTGGGCAAGGCCTCGGCGCTGGACTGGGAGACCGGTGGCGACGTGCGCTACTACCAGTTCCTGACCCTGGAGAACCTGCCGGGCCAGCGTGAACATTCGGAGTTTGGTGTGCTGCGGCTGAAGGCCAGCAGCTGGTTGTCTGACGCCTGGTCCTTCGAGGTTCACGGCGTGCTGGAGGCCACGGCGCCGGCCCGGGCGGCGGTGTCTTCCATCGCCACCGGGGGAACCCGGCGCTATTTCGACCTGGAGGCGGACCTGAAAGACGATCCGGACCTGTTCGTGGGGGCTGAAATCGATCGCCTGACCCTGCGGCTTGATCAGCCGGGCTACCGCCTCACCATCGGGCGCCAGGCTGTTACCTGGGGCGTCAACTATTTCTGGCCGGCCCTGGATCTGTTTGCGCCATTTGCGCCCCAGCGCATCGACCGGGACTACAAGCCGGGGGTTGACGCGGTGCGGCTGACCGTTCCCACCGGCGACTTCTCGGAATGGGACCTCATCCTGGCAGGGCAGGGACGCGACTTCAGCGAAGACTTCAGCCTGGCTGTGCTGCGGCGCTGGAACGTCAGGCTGTCCGACCTGGGCCTGATGGCCGGCAGTTTTCACCGGGACGTGGTGCTGGGTGGATTTTTTGTCACCGACTGGGCGGGTTACGGCGTGCGCGGTGAGATTGCCTACACCCGCTCCGGCGACGATTTCGACGACCGCCTGGATCGCGACAGTTTCTGGCGGGGCAGCCTGGGACTGGACCGCCAGCTGAACGAGGACTGGATGCTGACCACCGAACTGGCATGGAACGGTTTTGGCACCGACACAGCGGCGCAATACCTGGCATTCGCTCAGGCGGATCGTATCAGCCGAGGCGAAGTGAATGCCCTGGGGCAGCTGTACCTGGGAACCTCCCTGGCCTGGCAGGCGCATCCGCTGCTGACGGTGAACACCACCCTGCTGGCCAACCTGGACGACCAGTCCATGCTGCTGCAGCCCGGTGCCACCTGGTCGCTGTCCGATGAAAGCAGCCTGCTGTTCGGCCTGATCCTGGGATTTGGGGATGATCTGTCGCCCGGCGGCGTTCCCCGCAGTGAGTACGGCGCCGTGCCGGCCACCGCCTGGGCATCGCTCAAGTTTTACTTCTGAGCACCCTCCAGGTCATCCCGGATCCGTTGGAGCAGCGCCGCCGATGGTGAGGCATAGTCGCTGATCCAGCGCTGGTAAATCCGCTGGATCGGGCTGACGTCCAGGGTGTTCCAGCGGCAGCGACCCTCCTTTTTGCTGATGATCAGCCGCGCCCGTTCCAGCACGCCCAGGTGCTGCATCACCGTGGTTCGGTCCAGGTGGGGCAAGGCCTTGGCGATGGCGCCCGTGGTCTGGGGCTGGTCCCGCACCAGGTCCAGGATCTGGCGCCGGTCGGCGCTGGCCAGGGCCTTGAACACCCGATCGTCTTCGATTTCCCTGGTGGTGGCATTGCTGCGATTGACCATGGGATAAATATGTTATAAAAATATAACGTATTAGGCAAGACCGGAGGGCAGTCATGGCACGCAATTACACGGTAAGCACGCGAATCAAGCGTCCGGTGGAGGAAGTATTCAAGGCGCTGGTCTCGGCTGATCAGCAGGTACGTTACTTCACCGATCGCAGCAGCGGTGATCTGCAGGAGGGCCAGGTTGTCACCTGGTTCTGGCAGCAATGGGGCGAAAATCAGGTCGCCGTGGTCGAGGTGATACCGCACCGGCGCATCGTTCTCAGCATTGATTCGGTGGAGTGGGAAAAGACTGTGGACGATTCCTACGAGGTGCGCATCGTCTTTGAACTGGAAGCCCTGGAGGATGGATCGACCCGCCTGAGTATCAGCGAGCAGGGATGGAAGCAGGACGCTGCCGGGATCAAAGCCTCGCATCAGAACTGCGAGGGCTGGACCCATATGTGCGCCTGTCTCAAGGCTTACCTGGAGCACGGCATCGACTTGCGTTGATTCGCCGTGTCAACCAATCCCCGGGTGATGCGTGGTAGGTCATAGACGACAGACGGTCCAGACTTTCACGAAACGCCGACTAGGCTTAACAGGGAAAAGCTGCTGACCGTGGTTTTGTGAGGGAGTCGGTCATGTCCAGATCCTTGTTGTGTATTGTTTTGTTCCTGTTTTTGCCTGCTGCCAGCCTGGCTGGATCCGTAGAAGAGCTTGAGCGCGTCCAGGGCGCGTTTACCGAATTCGAAGTGGAGCGCGACGATTTCGGCATTGTCGCCGTTCATTTTCGCGTGGGCGAACGCTGGGTGGTGGCAGATGGCGACACCAGCATCAGCGGCGGAGACCCCGTTGCCCCGGCGGTACTGTTAACCCTGGAAGCCTTCATCGAGTTGGCTGAGAACCGGGATTTGTCCGGCATCGCCGAGGGTGTTCCCGGAGAAGAGGTGCTGTTTGCAGAGACCATCCTGATCGATCCCTTCGATCCACCGGGTGATGTCATAGAGGTGGCCGGGCCGTTTCGTGACTTCGAACTGGAGTTTCGCGAAGAGCGCCTGGTCACCGTGTTCTTCAGCGTGATCCACGAGGGGCCGCCGGGGCCCTCGATCCTCTACCAGGTGGCGGCGTCTCATGACACCCATATCCTGCTGGAACGGGGTGATCGCGGACCCGTGGTGCTGACCCTGGGGCAGTTCGCGGAACTGGCTGAGGGCAACGAGCTTGCCGGTGTGGTCAAGGGACTGCTGGATGACGGCGTCCTTTGGGCCCTGCGCATCCGGCTGGAGCCCATCGCAGACCCAGACCCTGAGCCGGTAGTGCTGGAAGGTCCGTTCAGTGAATTCCACGGTCGCATAGGCGAGAACGGCCTGGAGGCCGTGACCTTCGAAGTCGATGGAGAGCAGGTCGTTGCCACCGACGACACCGAGATCGTGGTGGCTGCCCCGGCGCTGGCCGTTGATGCCGGCACACAGCTGTCCCTGGCCGAATTCCTTCGACTGGGGCTGAAGGCCGAGCTGGCCGGGCGCGTGGAAGGCCGCGCCGGCGAAAACGCGGTGCTGGCCCGGCACGTCCTGATTCGCAGGATCGATCGGCCGGATGAAAAAATTGAGGCGGAAGGCCTGCTCCGGTCCTGTGACCTGGAGGGGGAATTCCCGGTACTGCGGGTCAACCTGGCCCGGTCGGACCGGGTGCTCAACGTGGTCATCGGACCCGAGACGCGCCTGTTTTTCCACGACGGCGACGAGGAGCCCATTCCCGTGGAGGATGTTGTGCGGCTGTGCGAAGGCGAACTGGTGATCCAGGTTCATGCTCGCGGCGTCATTGTTCCCACCGAGGCCAACGACGCGGTGCACATGCTGGCGTCCGAGGTTTTGTTCGAGTTCGTGGAGTCCTCCGTGCGGGGCCGGTTCCAGGGCGGAGAGGTCTCCAGCAACATCATTGCCATCCTGATCGGCAACATCAAGGTGCTGGTGGACGAGGAAACAAGCATCGAGTTCAACGGCAACGAGCTGTCGCTGGCGGGTCTTGCCGAGCTGGTGGACAGCGGCGACGTATTTTTCGCCAAGGCTGCCGGTGCCCTGCGCAAGGACGGTGGAATCCATGCTTTCAGAATGGCCATCGAATCCATCGACCCGCCCATCCTGGACGTGGCGGGACGACTGGTGGAGTGCAGTGAGTCAGCCGGCGAGCTGGTGGAAGTGGCGATTCAGCGAGGTGATCTGCTGATCCAGGCATTCGTGTCACCTGACACCCTGCTGGCCGAGCGGCACCGCAACGGCATCGAAGTGCTGACCCTGGGTGAGTTTGTGGAGAAGTGCAATGCTCGACAGGTTTACCGGATTTTCGGCGTGGGCCCGGAAGCCAGTCCCTTCATCCTGGCAAGGGCCGTGATTGGACTGGTTCATGCCCGCCATCGAGGTGTGTTCAGCGGCGGCGAAGTAGGTGACGAGGAAATCCTCATCGAAATGTCCCGGCGACTGGTTCGGGTCAACCCGGAGACCACCATCCTCGGTCCTGATCGGGAACCGCTCAGCTGGGAAGAATTTGCAGCCCTGGTGGAAGAGGGAGAGCGGCGCTGGGCCCTGGCCCGCGGTGTACTGCTCAAGGACGACTCCATCCAGGCCCGCCTGCTGCGGCTGCGCGCTCGGCCCAACATCAAGGTGAATACGCCGGTGGACAACGAAAGCAAGGTGACCGGGTCGGGTACTCCGGGTATCAACGTGGAGGTGTTCGACAGCGCCGGCGAACTACTCAGCAGCGGCGCCGTCGATATCACGGGCAGCCTGGACCTTGACACCAGCCGCCCCCTGACCCTGGGTGAGGAGTTGGTGCCGGTGGCCCTGGGCCTGGCCGAAGAGTCGGCGCCGGTGAGCACCCGGGATATCTTCGTCAGCGGGTTCGAGTAACGGCCGAGCCAGGCATCACCTCCGGCAGGCCGGGGGTGATGCCTGGGTCTTTATCTTCAGAAGGTTTCCATGTGGATGGCGTCCTGCGGCACTTCCCTGGCCTGCAGGGCAGCGCTGAGCTCGGCCATGAAAGCGCTGGGTCCGCAAAGGTAAAAGTCGGCGCTGAAATCAGGCAGTACCTGTGCAAGCAGGTCGCCGTCCAGCCGGCCAGGCAAGTCAAAATCATATCCCTCGCGGTCCCGGGGTCGCGGTCGGCTGAACACAACGGTTCGCCGGGCGTTGGCCTGGCCTTCAATCAACTCATGGACCTCCCGGGCCAGCGGATGATGATCACTGTCCCGGGCGCCGTGGATGAAATGAACCGGGTTTCTGAAGCCGTCCCTGGCCAGCTGATGCAGCATGCTGACCATGGGGGTCACGCCCACGCCAGCGCTTATGAGAACCACGGGGCGTGGTCCGGGCTGAAGCACAAAATCCCCGTTGGGCTGCCTGGCGCTGATGATGGCACCGGGTTCCAGCTGGTCGTGCAGGTGCCGCGAGATCAGTCCCCGGGGCTCCCGCTTCACGCTGATCCGGTAGTGTGGATCCTCCGGTGAACCCGACAACGAGTAGGTACGGGACACCGGCTGGTCCAGTCCGTCGAGCCTGAGTTCCAGCGGTAAATGCTGACCGGCCCGAAACTCCGGTAAATCGCCGCCGTCCCGGGCCACGAATTCGAAAGAGGTCACGTCCGCGCTCTCGCGGATTTTTCGGACCAGCCTGAGTGAGCGGATTGCGCCCCGGGGCTCCTTCCAGCGCAGCGGCAGGGCTGAGTCCAGGCGCACCACCTGCTCGACGTCGACGATGACCAGCCGCTGCGCTCCGGGGTGGTCCGCCACGGCCGGCGAGTCCCAGTCAATCCTGGCGCGGCCGGTGAGCTGCAGCAGACTGCCCCTGTCGAAATCCACGAACAGCAGCCCGACCCGGGGGTCCACGGTGAGGTTGCCGATGGTATTGAAGTGGTTGTTGCCGGCGTAGTCCGGAAAAACCAGCCGGGTCGAACTGTTGACCCTGACAAATCCCGGCGCGCCGCCCCGGTGGCTGGCATCCATGCCGTAAACCGAGCTGGCACCGTCCGACCGCTGGTATCCGCTGGCGATGAAAAAAGTGTCCGCAGTGTTGATCCAGCGCTGGTCCCGTTCTTCCAGCGCTGAGCCGACCCACGCGGGGGCGGGTGAACCCGGGTCTTGCCATTGCCACTCCCGTTCCGTGATGTACTGGGGACAGTTGCCGAAGGTCTGGGAGACGGCGAAGGTCATGCCTCCGGGGCCGGCGAGTGCCAGCGTCCCGTTGACCCGGTTGCGCCGGCGGGTCTCCAGTTCAATGCCCAGCAGTCCCAGGTCGGCGCCGGCCACCAGGGTCTGCTCCAGGGCGTCTCCCGGCAGTGGCCGGGCGTCTATTTGCAGGCTGCGATCGTCCGGTGACCGCACGAATCCTGGTTTTCCGGCCAGCAGCGTGACCCAGGGCCGGTCCTGTCCATCCCGGGCGGCTGCCACAAGGAAGGGCAGCTGGCTGTAAAAGTCTCGATGCTGCTGGGGGAAGTAAGGTCGAACCACCTGGCGGGCGAACGGCTCAATGGCCTCGCGCACGCCCATGCGGCGCTGCACGGCCTGTTCCCCTTCATGAAAAGGCGATTTCATGGCAATGGCATCCATCGTGGGCTCCCGGCCTCAGGCGGCAATCAGTTCCAGGCGGATGTTGCCGGGTATGCGGCACATCATGTGGCGCAGGCCGCTGGCGCCCAGGGGCTCCGGTTCGAATTCGATGTCGGCGTCGGAGCGCTCGCCCAGGTCCCGGGCCAGTTGCGCCAAGGCGTCTTCGTCGGCCACCCGCAGGGCCAGGTGATGCAGACCGATGTTGGCCTTGCGGTCGAAAGGGATTGCGCTGGCGGGATCCTCGGCCTGCCACAGGGTGATCATGACGTTGCCGTCGCTGACAAAAGCAGCGGGATAGTCCGGTACTTCACCCACTACGTTGAAGCCCAGGGCGTCAACAAAAAAGGTGCGGGCCTCGGGAAGGCTGGGGACGGTAAGACCCACGTGGTGGGCTCCTCGGGTTCTGGGGGATGTCGTCATCTTCTTGAACTCCAGAAGTGTTGATGGTTAGGCCAGTGTGCCCAGAGTCCGATAGTGAATAAATAGACGAAAAACTATAAAATTACTGCAAAAAGTGGAGTAATTGGTTTGGATCGTCTGGCCGCCATGCAGGTGTTCGTGGAGATCGTTGATCGGGGCAGCCTGACAGCGGCGGCTGATGCCCTGGATCGATCCCTGCCGGCGGTGGTGCGGACCCTGGCCGCGCTGGAGTCCCACCTGGACGTGGTGCTGCTGCGTCGCACCACCCGCCGCATGTCGCTGACGCCCGAAGGCACGGAATACCTGTCCCGCTGCCGTCAGATCCTGGCCGATGTCGTGGAGGCGGAACGGGCGGTGGGAACCGGCGAGGGTGAGCCCCGGGGTCTGCTGAAGATCACCGCCCCGGTGCTGTTTGGACAGATGCACGTCACGCCGTTGGTGAACGCGTTCCTGCAGCGCTATCCGCAGGTGTCCACCGAGCTGGTGCTGCTCGACCGCAATGTAGACCTGGTGGAGGAGGGCGTGGACCTGGGGATCCGTATCGGGCCACTGGATGATTCGTCACTGGTAGCGGTGGGCGTGGGCCGGATGCGCCAGGTCGTATGCGGCAGCCCCGGGCTCCTGACCCGGACCGGGGAGCCCCGAAACCCGTCGGAATTGACCCGGCTCCCTTGTATCCGACAGCTGAATCTTCCCCGGGCGGGCATCTGGCGCTTCCGGGATGGCCGGCGCGAGTCTGCCGTGTCCATCAACGGGCCCATGGCCTGTAACCAGATCGCAGCGGCACGACAGGCATGCGTCGACGGAATCGGGTTTGGCCGGTTTCTGGCGTACCAGGTGGCGGACCAGGTGAGTGACCGCAAGCTGCAGGTCGTTCTGGAGGACTATGAGCCGCCGCCGGTGCCGGTCAGCCTGGTGTATCCCGGCGGGCGCCTGGTGTCGGCACGACTGCGGGCCGCAGTGGACTGGCTCAAGCAGCGATTGCCCGAGCGCAGCGTGGAATTGCCCGCCGCGGACCGATAACCGTGCCGCCGCTTAAGCATCAGTTATGATCTCCCCATGAAGATCGAGCAGGATGACCTGACCGGCCCGGAGATCGCGGTGCTGCTGCGGGAACACCTGGCAGGCATGCACGAGCATTCCCCGCCGGAGAGCATCCATGCCCTGGATCTGCCGGCGTTGCAGGCGCCGGACATCACGTTCTGGTCGGCCTGGGGCGACGAGGGCCTGCTGGGTTGTGCGGCATTGAAACAGCTGGACACTCAACACGGTGAGATCAAGTCCATGCGTACGGCTCGCCAGCACCTGGGCAAAGGTGTTGCCTCAGCGCTTCTGCGTCACCTCATCGCTGAGTCCAGGCGGCGGGGTTACGGCCGCCTGAGCCTGGAGACCGGGTCCAGCGAGGCTTTTGTTCCGGCACTCAGGATGTATGAGAAATTCGGGTTTCAATACTGTGGGCCATTTGCCCAGTACCGTGAAGATCCCTTCAGCCGCTTCATGACCCTGGAGCTTTGAGGGTGAAATGGGCATTGTCCGGTGCATTACTGCTGGCTTTGGCCAGCCTGACTGCCTGCGTCGCAGATCCACCGGCGTCACTGCCGGAGCGTGAAATCGTGACCCTGGATTCCCTGGGTATTGCTGTCAATGCGGATGAGAATCGGCCGGTATCGTTCACCAACAAACGGTCGGCATTCTTCTACACCCAGACCCACCGCAACGATCACCCCGAGCACGCCTGGTTCAGGGGGCTCAATATCGCCAAGAAGCGGGTATTCTCGGACCTGGCGATCAGCCTGGACGGTGTGCCGCTGGACTACGGTAGGGCGAAGGTGGACGTGTTCCCAGATCGACTGGTTCGAACCTGGGATGACGGCGTGTCCGCAACCCTGCGCCTGCTGGACTACCTGGACCTGCTGGAAATTGAACTGTCCGGATCCCACGGGCCGGTAGAGATCAGTATCTCGGGTGACGGCGTGATGCGCATTGGTGACTCACCCGGGCTCTACACCACCATGGAAATGCCGGATCACCGGATCGTCACCGGCGGATCCGGATCGCTGCACTACGTGCTGGTCATCGAGCAAGGCACGGATGCCGCCACCGCGCTGGAACAGGCCATGGCTTCCGCTTCGGACTCACGCCAGCAGGATCGCCTGTCGGGCCTGGTCAACGGCGTCCGCTACGTCAACACCAGTGACCATCGCCTGACCCGCGCCCTGCGCTGGCTGAACATCACCATGGACCAGTTGGTGACCCGCCAGAATGGCGACGGGATTTATGCAGGCCTGCCCTGGTTCAACGAATACTGGGGCCGCGACAGTTTTATCGCCCTGCCGGGTGCGCTGCTGGTGACCGGTGAATTTGAGACCGCCCGGGCGGTGCTCACCGCGTTTGCGCAGTTCCAGGACATGGATCCGGATTCGAAATTCTACGGCCGGGTCCCCAATATCGTGCAGCCCGATGCGCTGAATTTTCATACGACGGACGGCACACCCCGGTTTGCCATGGCCCTGAATGATTACATCCGCTACTCCGGTGACCGTGATCTGGCGCGGGAGCTGTACCCCAACATCAAGGCCAGTATCGACGGTGCACTCAAGAACTGGACCGATGACAATGGCTATCTCACCCATGAGGACAACGAGACCTGGATGGACGCCCGCCGGGCCGGGGACCTGGTGCCATATTCTCCCCGGGGCAGCCGGGCCAACGACATACAGGCATTGTGGCTGGGGCAGCTCCAGGCCGGCATTGAAGCCGCCGCCGCCATGGAAGACCGGACCTCAGTGGAGCGATGGGTCGCTACCGCGGACCAGCTGAAGTCGGCTTTCCAGCGTGATTTCCTGTCGTCGGATCGTGTCCAGCTGGCCGACCGGCTGGATGCCGCGGACCAGGCTGATTTTTCCCTGCGTCCCAACCAGCTCTACGCAATGGATCTGGTGGACGATCCGCTGCGCAGCGCCGCGGCAATCCGTTCAGCCTGGGAAAACCTGGTTTATCCCTGGGGTGTGGCATCCCTGGACCAGGATAACCCCATGTTCCACCCTTACCACCTGGCCTGGGACCGCTACCACAAAGATCAGGCTTACCACAACGGCACCATCTGGCTGTGGAACAACGGCATTGCCATGCAGCGCATGATAGAGATGGGTCAGGTTGAACCGGCGTGGTTGCTGTTTCAGGCCATGAATGACCAGGTGCTGGATAGCGGCGTGGTGGGCGGGCTGGCCGAGAACATGGATGCTTACCCGCTACCGGGCGAGGACTGGCCGCGCCTGACCGGCACCTACCTGCAGGCCTGGTCAAATTCTGAACAGCTGAGGATCTGGTATCAGTATTTCCTGGGAGTGCGCCCGGACGCGGGGTCGGTGACCCTGGCGCCGCGTCTGCCGGCTCGGCTTGGGGAGGTTGATTTTTCGGTGCGGGTGGGCGCCGGCGTGTTGCGCGGCGTCTACCGTCAGAAAGGCGAGTCCGGGGTTTACCGGTGGGATGTTGCTGGGCTGGGCACCATGGGCGTCATCGACCTGCCGGGATTGGTTTTGCAGAAGGTGCCACTGGAGCCTTTGCAGCGGCTCACCCTCGAAACGGGCGAGAGCGGTTCCTTTTACCGGGTGACCGATCAGGCTGGAGCGGAAGTCCGATCAGGCACGCTGAAGCCCGATGCGCGGAGAGCCGCCATGGAGCGGTCCATCCATGAGCTGTTCGAAGGTGTGCGTTTCGCGCGGCCCCGGGATCCCGCAAGCCACCCGGTCATGCAGCAGGAATTCGAGCGATAAACCGCTGCGGCGTGCAAGGGCCTTACCGTCGGGGTTATCCTTGCACACTGTATTCGAGCCGCAGCCACGTAGATGGGTCGGCAAAGGAGGGGTTGAATGATTGACATCACCAAGGACTGCGCCACGGTCACCGAGTACGTGGAGCGCTGGGCCGCAGAATGCCCGGATCGTGTCTGGCTGCGGGACCGGGCTGGAGACGAGTTCACCGAGTGGACCTGGGCTCAGGCGCTGGATGAGTACAACCGTGTTGCGGCCTGGCTGGAGGAGTTGATCGGCGACCGCGGAGCCCGCTGCGCCATCCTGTCGAAAAACCGGGCCCACTGGACCCTGGCAGACATGGCCATCGCGGCCTCGGGCAATATCTCCATTCCCATCTTCACCACGCTGCGCCCGAAAGACGTCAGCTACATCCTGGATTTCGCCGGGGTGGATTACCTGTTCCTGGGAGAGTCGGATAACTGGGAGGCGGTCCAGGGTATCCTGCCGGAACACGTCAAGGTCATTACCCTGCCCGGCGTGGAGTGGGACAAGGCCATTCGGCGCTGGGAAGACGTCACCGAGGCGTTTGAAGGGCGCAGGCCCACCCACGTCTGCCAGCGCGACGAGCTGCTGACCATCCCGTTCACCTCGGGCACCACCGGCACGCCCAAGGGGGTCATGCAGACCCATGATTCCATGCTGATCCCCATGATCCGCGCCAGGAACGTGTTTGCCATGCGGGTGCACCCACGGTTCCTGTCATACCTGCCCCTGTCCCATATCGCCGAGCGCCAGCTGATCTGGATCCAGAGCCTGGTTTACTGCGGCGACGTGACCTTTAACGAGGGGTTGCCTCACCTGCTGCGCGACATGGCCTCGACCCGGCCCACCTATTTTTTCGGCGCGCCCCGGGTATGGGAACAACTGCAGCAGGGCATCCTCGCCCAGTTTGGATCCCAGGATAAGCTGGACCAGGCCCTGGCCGCCAATGGTGAAGCGGTAGGCGCAAAAATCCGTGGCCTGCTTGGCCTGGACGATACCGACTACCTGCTGACCGCCGCGGCACCAACGCCGGCTGCCCTGATCTACTGGTGGGAAAAACTGGGCATCACCCTGATGGAAGGCTACGGACAGACCGAGGCCATGGCGTTGATCGCCAGCACCGAGGAGAATCGGCGCGTTGGCTCCATCGGAAAACCCGCAGGCGGCGTCGAAGTGCGCATCGGCGAAAACGATGAACTGCTCTGCCGTGCGGAAGGTCTGGCATTGGGTTATTACAAACGGCCTGATGAAACCGCCGAAACCTTCGTCAACGGCTGGGTCCACACCGGCGACAAGGCCCGGGTGGATGAACACGGCTTCTACTACATCACCGGGCGGGTCAAGGACTACTTCAAGACGATTCACGCCAAGTTCGTGGCGCCCGTGCCCATAGAGGCTGAGTTTGCCAGGAGCCACTGGGTGGAGCAGCAGTGCCTGCTGGGCCGTGGGTTTTCCAAAACCGTTATGGTGTGTGTTCTGTCCGCCGGTGGGCAGACAGCCAACCAGGCCGAGGTGGAAACCGACCTGCGGGAACTGGTGGCCGAAATCAACGAAAAGGTGGAGAAACACGCCCGTATCGGCGTGGTCATGGTCAGCCACGATCCGTGGACCATCGAAAACGGCGTACTGACCCCAACTCTGAAAATCAAGCGCGAGACCGTGCACGACAAGTTTGGTGGCCAGGCTGAGGCGCTGGCCCACGAAGCTGCCGAGCAGCACAAGATCCTGTTTGCCTGGCTGGACTGAGGCGAGGCTTCGGGGCGAAACCTCAGGCGGGTGCGCGGGTGGCCGCTTTGGCCGCCTCAGCCTGGTTTTCACTCAGTTCACGGGTCATGATTTCCCGCATTTCCACCTTGCGGATCTTGCCGGTCACGGTCATGGGGTACTCGTCCACAAAGCGGATGTGCCGGGGGACCTTAAAGTGGGTGATGCGATCCTTGCAGAAGGCCTTGATCTCATCCTCGGTGGCTGTTTCTCCTTCCTTGAGCTGGATCCAGGCGCAGACTTCCTCGCCGTAGCGCGCGTCGGGTACGCCAAACACCTGCACCTCGGTGACCTTGGGGTGGGTGTAGAGAAACTCCTCGACCTCCCGGGGATAGATGTTTTCACCGCCGCGGATGATCATGTCCTTGATACGCCCGGTGATTCGGACGTAACCGTCCTCGTCCATGGTGCCGAGATCGCCGGAATGCAGCCAGCCGTCAATGATGGTCTCGGCGGTCTTTTCCGGATCGTTCCAGTAGCACTTCATGACCGAGTAACCGCGGGTGCAGATTTCGCCCTGTTCGCCCACCGGGACCACCCGGTCATCTGAATCCACAATCTTGACCTCGATATAGGGGATCGGTCGTCCGACGGTCTGGGTGCGATGCTCCAGGGAGTCATCCGGCAGGGTCAGGTGATTGACCGGGCTGAGCTCGGTCTGGCCATAGCCAATCAGTACCTGCTCCATCCCCAGGTCGGAAATGATCCGTTTCATCAGCTCTTCGGGGCAGGGCGCGCCGGCAATGATCCCGGTGCGCAGGCTGGACAGGTCAAACTCCCTGAACCGGGGGTGGTCCAGTTCCATAACGAACATGGTGGGCACACCGTGCAGGGCGGTGCACTGTTCCGCGGCCACCGCCTCCAGCGTGGTTTCCGGGTCAAAGGCGTCGCCGGGAAACACCATGGCAGCGCCCCGGCTCATGGCCGCCAGCACGCCCAGCACCATGCCAAAGCAGTGGTAGAGGGGGACCGGGATGCACAGCCGATCCTCGGCCGTCAGTCCCATTCCCCTGCCGGCGTTATAGCCGTTGTTGAGGATGTTGCAGTGGCTCAGCGTGGCACCCTTGGGGTTGCCGGTGGTACCGCTGGTGTACTGGATATTGATGGCGTCGTCGGGTTTCAGCTCGACTTTCAGCTGTTCCAGCCGCTCGGCTTCGCCGCCGCCGCCCAGGCCGAGGACCTGGTCGAAGTTCAGCATGCCGGAAGTGGATTCATCCCCCATGCGAATCACCAGTCGCAGGTCCGGCAGCCTGGCGGCGGTCAACCCGCCCGGCCGGCTGTCCGCCAGTTCCGGCGCCAGCGTGGCCAGCATGCCCAGGTAATCGCTGCTTTTGAATCGTTCGGCGGTGACCAGGGCTTTGCAGCCCGACTGGTTCAGCGCAAATTCCAGTTCGTACAGGCGGTAGGCGGGATTGATGCACACCATGATGGCGCCGATGCGGGCAGTGGCGAACTGGGTCAGCACCCACTCGTAGCGGTTGGGTCCCCAGATCCCAACCCGCTCGCCCGGTTGAATCCCCAGGGCCAGCAGTCCGGTTGCCAGGCGGTCCACGTCCGCGGAAAGCTCGGCATAGCTCACCCGAACCCCCTGGTGCCTGACGACCACCGCCAGGCTGTCGGGCTGGCGGGCAACGATCCGGTCAAAACAAGCGCCGATGGTCTCGTACAACAGCTGTCCCGAACCTTCGCCGGTCATGTAGCTTTGGGTCAGTTTGGCCATGACTAATCCTCACTGCCGTGCTGGAGTCATTGTGTGGCATGGGGCTGGATTGTCCAATAAGGAGCAACCACCACCCGGGCACCGGCAGTCTGTCGGACTCAGGCCGAACCGGCCGGAAATCCGCTGAATGGGACAGACCGCTAGTGCAGCTTCAGGCGAGGCCGAATGACCTTGTTGACCCGGCCGATGGCCATCAGGGCCAAGCCTTTGAACCAGCCGTGGATGGCCAGCAGGTGCATACGGTAAAGGGAAATGTACACCACCCGGGCCAGGCGTCCTTCGATGGCCATGCGGCCACCCACCAGGTTGCCCATCAGGCTGCCCACGGTGGAGTATCGGCTGAGGGAGACCAGTGAGCCGTGGTCGCTGTAGCGAAACGACTTCAGTGGTTTGTTGTCGATATCGGCACGAATGTTGCGGTAGACCGTTGAAGCCATCTGGTGCGCAGCCTGGGCTCGCGGCGGCACCGGCATCTTGGCGCCGGGCATCATGACGCAGGCGCAGTCGCCGACGACAAATACTCTTTCGTCCTCGGTAGATTGCAGGGTGTCGCGCACCATCAGTCGGTTGTTTCGGTTGGTTTCCAGCCCGCCGACGCCCTGGAGATAGTCGGGACCTTTGACCCCTGCGGCCCACACCGCCAGGTCTGCCTCGATCTCCTCTCCATTACGGGTCACCACGGACCGCGCGTTGACCTCGGTGACCGGCATGCGGGTGATGACCCGAACGCCCAGCGATTCAAGCTCTTCGTGGGCGGCTTCAGCCAGCTTGCCGGGCAGGGCGGGAAGAATGCGGTCGCCAGCCTCGATCAGGGTCACCCGCAGCCAGGAATCGTCGAAAACCTCCAGCCCGTAATAACGCAGTTCTGCTGCCGCATTGAACAGTTCGGCTGCAAGCTCCACCCCGGTCGCGCCGCCGCCGATGATGACCATGTTGACCGCCTCGTCGGTGCTGCCCATGGCCTGCTTGCGCGACACCCGCAGGCAGTGATTGAGCAGCTTTCTGCGGAAGCGGTCGGCATCAGCGCGACTGTCCAGATACAGGCAGTGTTGCTCCACGCCGGGGGTATTGAATGAATTGCTGACGGATCCGACAGCCAGAACCAGGTAATCGTAGTGCAGGCGGTGCCGGTCCATGATGATGCTGCCGTCATCGTCGTGGATGGGAGCCAGGATGATTTCCTGGGTCAACCGGTCCAGTCCTTCGAAGGTGCCCTGGAAAAAGCGGAATCCTTTGCGGAAGGCGTGCTCCCGGTAGCCTACCTCGTCCAGATTGCCATCCAGGGAGCCCGCCGCCACTTCGTGCAGCAATGGCTTCCAGATGTGGGTGGCATTGCGGTCAACCAGAACCACGTCGAACCGGTTCGCCGGCAGCTTCCGCCCCAGCCGGGATACCAGCTCCAGGCCGCCGGCACCGCCACCCACCACCACGATTCGGATTTTCTGCTCCGCGTTCATTGCTGGATTAGGCCCTGGTAGATGTCGTTGTATCGTGATGCGAGTTTCTGTTCAGCCGGCCCTCGCTAGAGGTCCAGCTTGACCAGCACCGTCTTGGAGTCGTCGGGGTTGGCCATTCGTTCGAAGCCCATTTCGCTGGCCAGCCCCACCATGCCCTGGTTGTTTTTCAGGACCAGGCCTTCGATCCGCTCCAGACCCCGGTCCCGGGCCACTTCGATCAGTCGGCGCATCAGCTCCCGGCCAATGCCCTTCTGGTGCCAGTCGTCGGCAACAACGACGGCAAACTCGCAGGTGCGGCCGTCCGGGTAGGTGACGTAGCGTGCCACGCCAATCTGCTTTTCCCCGCCATCGACCGGCAGCAGAGCAACCAGCGCCATCTCCCGGTCATAGTCAATCTGGGTGAACCGGGACAGCATCTTTGGCGTGATCTGCTTGAGCACCGACATGAAGCGCAGGTAGCGGGAGTTTTCCGACAGGCCGTTGACGAACTCTCGTTCGTTGGCGGCGTCCTCCGGGCGGATCGGCCGGATGGTCAGGCGGGTACCGTCAACCAGGTTGAATTCCCGCTTCAGATCACTGGGGTAGGGGTGAATCGACATGTGGGCATAGCGGGCGGCCGTGGGGCTGACCCGTTCCACCACGATGCGGGCGTCCAGCGCCAGGCAGCCTTCATCGTCCACCACCAGGGGATTGATATCCAGCTCCCGGACCCAGGGCAGTTCGCAGACCAGGTCTGACAGACTGAGAATAACGTCTTCCAGGGCACGCAGGCTTGCCGCGGGCTTACCGCGAAACTCCCTGAGATACTTCGCGGCACGAGTCCCTTCGATCATTCGGCGGGCGAGGAACCGGTTGAGCGGTGGCAGCCCCACGGCCCGGTCGCCGATGACTTCCACCATGGTACCGCCCAGCCCCACGCTGATGACCGGCCCAAACACCGGGTCATTCAGTACGCCGAGCATCAACTCCCTGGCATTGGGCCGCTTGGCCATGGGCTCGATCAGCACGCCGGTAATGCGGGCGTCTGGTCTCAGCTTCTCAGCGGACTCCGTCAGCTCTTTGTAAGCCGCCCTGAGTTCTGCACCGTTGTTGATGCCCAGCTTGACACCGTTGACGTCGGACTTGTGGGTGATATCCGGAGAATGGATCTTGAGGGCCAGCGGAAAGCCCAGTTCCGCGCCGATGGCCAGGGCCTCGGCCGGACTGTGTGCCGGAATGCTCCGCACCACTGGCAAGCCGAAGGCTGCCAGGACGGCCTTGGATTCCACCAGGTCCAGCACCGATCTTCCGTCCGCCAGGGCCCCTTCGATGATGAGTCGAATACCCTCGTAATCCGGTTCGACCCGGGGATCCAGGGGCTCCGGAACCTGCAGCAGCATCTGCTGGTTGGCCTGGTAGGCCGCCGCCGCCGCAAATGCTTCCACCGCGGCTTCCGGAGTGGGATAGGTGGGCACGGACAGGTCGCGGAAGTGCGCCCGACTGGTCATCATGGTGGCCTTGCCCATCCAGCAGGTCAGTACCGGCTTTTTCGAATTCACGGCCAGGTCGGCAATCCGCCGGGCCACGGGTTCGGGTTCGGTCATGGCCTGGGGGACGTGGATCGCCAGAACCCCGTCGACGCCGGGGTCCTCCAGCACGATCCGCGCCGCGTCGGCATACATTTCAGCACTGGCGTCGCCGAGTACATCGATGGGGTTACCGCCTGACCAGGCCTGGGGCAGCACTTCATCCAGCGCCCGGCAGGTCCCATCCGACAGCTGCGCCAGGGGCAGGTTCCGGTCCGCCATGTGGTCGGCTGCCATGACGCCAGGCCCGCCGCCGTTGGTGACCACGGCCAGGCGCGGTCCCGGCGTGCGCAGACCGGTATGGAGAGTTTCGGCCACGGCAAAAAAGTTGCTGTAGTTGTACACGCGCACCACGCCGGCCCGGTTCAGCGCGGCATCAAAAACGTCGTCGGAACCCACCAGCGCGCCGGTGTGCGAAACCGCCGCCTGGGATCCTCCGGCGTGGCGACCTGACTTCATGACAATGACCGGCTTGGCGCGTGAGGCGGCACGCAGTGCGCTCATGAACCGTCGCGAATCGTTGATGCCTTCAACGTACAGCATGATGGCGTGGGTTTCGGTGTCCAGGGTCAGGTAGTCCAGCAGTTCACCAAAATCGACGTCTGCCGCAATGCCGCTGGAGATGACGCAGGAAAACCCGATTTCCTTGGGTGCGGCCCAGTCCAGTACCGCTGTGCAAAGCGCGCCGGACTGGGAAACCAGGGCGACGTGGCCGGGCCGGGCCATGCTCTGGCTGAACGTGGCGTTGAGGCCGTTGGACGGCCGCATGATGCCAAGGCAGTTGGGGCCGATAAACCGGATGCCGTACTGGCGGGCGACCTTGAGCGTCTGTGCCTCCAGCGCACGCCCCTGCTCTCCGGTCTCACGAAATCCGGCTGACAGGATGACCGCGGACGTGATGCCTCTGCCCCCGCACTGTTCAAGCACCATGGGCACCGCCGCAGCGGGGGTCACGATCACCGCGAGATCCACCACATCGGGAATATCGGTTACGCTGGCATAACATGGGTTTCCATCGATTTCGGTGGTGCGCGGATTCACCGGGATGATGTTCCCCTTGAAGCCTGCAGTGGTGAGGTTTTCGTACATCACCTTGCCCAGGGACCCCTCCCGGTCGCTGGCGCCAACCAGGGCCAGGGATGTTGCTTCGAACATGGTGGCGATTTCCAGCCCAAGGCCGGATTGAAAGGTGCTTTTCATTGAATGACTTCCGTCGGTCGAATTGGACGAGGATGCGGAATCCCGGCGCTGAAGCGGTAACGGTCCGACATAGTTAACACGCATTATGTCGGGGCTGTATTGCGGTAATCCGAGGGAGCGCCGGGCGGGTCCGCCGCAATTCGCCTCGCCCAGACGGATACGGCCTGCGCCTCGCCGCAAAACGGGCTCGGTCCGGCGCATTTCCGGGACGATTCGACGGGCCGGCCGTTGACTTTAGGGCAAACTTTGGGCCAACCCGATGGAGATCCCGTAATCGATTCAGGAGAGCATATGATGAACTTGATGATTAATTGGATGCGGCTGCTGGCGACCGCGCTGTCGCTGATGCTGGTGGTGGGATGCCAATCCGGGGACCAGGCGCCTTTCCGGACCTCCGTGGACGTCGATATGAACCAGGTGCCGGCGCTCCTGGCCGCCGTTGATGCCCTGACGGAAAACCCGTTGGATACGGCGGGCATGCTGGCGTTGACGGAGTCGGTGCCCATGGATGGGGAATTGCAGGAGCGCTATGCGGTCACCTTCCAGGGTCGGGAAACCGATGTCCTCTATCACATCTGGCTGGAACAGACCGGCTGGGTGCATCTGTACTTTTCGTCGCCATCCGCTGAGTTCATCGAGGCGGTGAAGCAAACCACCGCGGCTTTCGCCCGAGCGGAGACCGGTTGACGGCATAGCCGGATCAGGCCTGGGGTGCGCCGGTCAGCCGGGGTACGGTGTCTTTGTAGCTGCGGCTGAGCTTCAGTTCCTGACCGCATTTCAGGGTCAGGAAGTATTCGCCGTTGATATGAGATCGCAATGACGCAACGCGATCGGCGTTGACGATCGTGGAACGATGGATGCGAACGAATCGCCGTGAATCCAGCATCTGTTCCATTTTTTTCATGGTTCCCCGCAGCACGTGGGTATGCCCAAGGGCGTGTATGCACATGTAGTCGCCGGCGGCGTCCACCCAGTCGATATCGGCGACGTCCACACAGGCCGTGCGCTTTCCATCCTTGATGGCGAGGCGCCGAGGCGGCGTGTTCGCGGTGGAATCCAGGACACTGTCCAGCGTCAGGTCCTCGCCGGTCAGGTCGCAGATCAGCTTCAGCAGCTTGCTGCGATGGGCAACCGCGTTGCGGTTCTCGAACACAGCGCGAACCCGCTCCACCGCATGGTTCAAACGTTGATCGTCAATGGGTTTCAACAGGTAATCCAGGGCGTTGGCCTCAAATGCCTTGATGGCATAGTCCGAGTATGCCGTGACAAAAATCACCAGAGGCATTTCCGGCCCCGCCAGCTCCTGCAGGGTTTCGAAGCCATCCATGCCTGGCATCTGGATGTCCAGGAAAACCAGGTCCGGCCTGAGTGTCCGGGTTGCATCGATGGCCTCGCGTCCGTTGCGGCTTTCGCCGCAGATTTCAATGTCCGGATACGAGGCCAGGCGGATCTCCAACCCGCGCCGGGCCAGGGCTTCGTCGTCGACAATGAGTGCCCTAATCATGTTCAGATTCGTACGGCAGGTTGATGGTGATCACCAGTCCGCGCGGGTTGTTGGGCGCCAGCGTGAATGCCTGGCTGTCACCGTAAAGCTGTTTCAGCCGCTCCCGGGTGTTTTTCAGGCCAACGCCCGACGACTTTGCCGATTGCTGAGCGCCATTTTCCAAGCCAGGACCATCATCAGCAATGGTCAGGAGTAATGTGTCACCGTGGCACTTGGCGGAAATCCTGATGGTGCCTCCCTCCTCACGGGGCGTCACGGCGTACTTGATGGCGTTTTCGATCAGCGGCTGCAGAATCAGGCTGGGTACCAGCCCGTCCAGGGCGCGGGCTTCGATTTCCCTGTGTACCTGGAGGCGGTCGCCGAAACGCACCATCTCGATCTCCAGGTAAAGGTCCAGCGCCTCCAGTTCTTTGCGCAGAGTGACCCGTTTCATGGGGTCGTTGTCCAGGGAGTAGCGCAGGAAATCACTCAGGCGCGTCACCGCCTGGTTGGCGGTTTCATTCTGCCGGTCCAGGATCAGCGTGGAGATGGCGTTCAGGGTGTTGAACAGGAAATGGGGATTGAGCTGGTAGCGCAGCATCTTGAGCTGGGCCTGGTGTGCGGCGGCCGTGGCCTTCAGGGTTTGCTCCGTTTGCCGCTGCAGCTGCTGGTAATACTTGATTCCAAAATACAGTCCGCTCCAGCACAGCAAGACATAGAACGACCCCATCACGCCGGCAAAGTATCCGGTCCAGTGCTCCGGTCGCCAGCCGTGTTTGACCCAGCTCCAGTACAGTTCGTTGTCCAGCCAGTTCCAGCCAATGGCCAGCAGGTAGCAGACCACCAGTGCACCCAGGGCAATCTGCCGGGGGGAGCGTGGCCACAGCCACTGGTAGTAGTACCGCAGGGGAATGGTAAGGAGGAACCCGCTGGCCGCCGTGACGCTGATGACAGACAGGACGGAGTCGGGTTTTTCGTATGCCAGTGCGCCCAGGTAGGCAGCAATGACGTAGCCACCCCAGCCGGCGATATTCAGGACCCAGAATGTCCGGGTTCTGTCCTGCAATAGTTCACGCAGATTAATCACGGACCGAACGATAACAGACTCCAGTTGGCCGGGTGGATTGCCGGTCTCCTGCTTAGCTCTCCGTGTAGATCACGACTGCCGCCCCGTCACTCAGGGACTCGGCGCCGCGCACGGCAATCCGATCCCCGGGGCTGAGATTGCCGCGCACCGCCACCCGTTCTCCCATGGCTTCGGCCACTTCGATGTCCACCCGGCGCGCGGTGCCGGCCTGTTCGATCCGCATGACATAGGTACCGTCGGCCCGCAGCACTACGGAATCCCGGGGAACGGTCAGCGCAGCGTTTGCCGCCAGCGGCAGGGACACGCTGACCAGCTGCCCCGCTGCAACATGAACCGGCGCCGATTCGGGCAGGTCGATGCGCACTTCGAAAGTCTGGGAAAGCGCGTCCGCTGCGGGCACTGCCGTGCGAATGGTGCCCTGGAGTCGCTGTTCTTTCATCCGGATTTCGGCGTTTCCGCCGGCCCGTATTCGGGGCAGGTACCGGATGGGCACTGAGGCCCGCACCTCCAGGTGAAGGGTGTCAGTCATCGACAGCAGGATGTCCCCCCGGTCGACATCCTCTCCCTGGTAGCGCTCCTGGCGGGTCACCACGCCGGAAAAGGGGGCCAGCGCCGTACAGCGTTCCAGTTCCTTGCTGGTCTGGCGAATGCGAACTTCCACCACCCGGATTTCGCTGGCGGCCAGGTCCCGGTTGGCCCGGACCCGCTCCAGCTGGTTGATGGACGTGGCCAGGCGGGCCTTCTCCAGCCGGCTCACTTCCTCGACCAGGGATTTAAGGTTCACCTTTTCCCGGTCAACCTGGGCCAATTGCTCCTCCCGGCGAAGCTCCAGCAGGCCACAGTCGAAACGGGCCACCGGCTGACCCTGGATGACAGAGTCGCCGGGTTCAGCGATCCATTCGATTTGCGCCGGCAGGCCGGCGGTAATCTGAGCGGCCTGGCGGCTGAATACAGTACCTGCGGCGGGAACCGTGGGGGTGATGTTCTCGGCCCGCACCTCGGACACGGTCACCGGTACAGCGGTGGCCTCCTGGTCCTGGCCCAGGGCTGCCGTAATGGGCGTCGCAGTCAGTGCCAGCAGCATTACGATTGGACGCAGATTCACAGTCATCGCATGTCTCCAAGTTGATCAACCGCCGCGGAGATCGGTTGCTGGTGAACCGTCGGCCGACGGGGCTCCTTCACCCGTCGCCCCTCGCCCAGGCGCAATATGCTGGGCAGGAGCAGCAGGGTAAAAATGGCGCTGACGCTCATCCCGCCAACGATGACGGTGGCCAGTCCGCGATAGATCTCGCTGCCGACACCCGGAACCAGCATCAGGGGCAACATGCCGCAGATGGAGGTAAGGGTGCTCATGAAAATGGGCCGTACCCGGATGCGTATGGCCTGGGTGACCGCCTCCCGCCGCCCCAGACCGTCCCGTTCCGCGGCCCGGGTCTGGTGCACCAGCAGGATGGCGTTATTCACCACCAGACCCAGCAGGATGATGAACCCGATCATGGTCAGCAGTTCCAGTGCCTGGTAGGTAAACAGGTTCAGCACCTGGAGGGCGATAACGCCGCCGACCACCGCCAGGGGCATCACCAGCAATACGATCAGGCTGTCGCTGATGGAGCGGAACATCGCCGCCATGATCAGGGCCAGGATCAGCACCGCCAGCACGAAGTTCCGCCCCATCTGGTTGACCGTGCCGGCCAGGCGGTCCGCCGTACCGCGGTAATGGATTCTGGCATCTGCCGGCAGGGCCTCGGCGATGACCGGTCCAATATCCGCGCGAAGCGACTCCAGTGCTTCCTCCATGGTGATTCCGGCAGGGGGAAGTACCTGCAGGGTGATGGTGCGCTGTCCATTGACCCGCCGGAGCTGGGTGGGACCAACCGATCGCTGGGGCGGGGCCAGCTCACCGACAACCTGGATGCCGGATTGTGGCGTTGCAATGGGCAGTCCCGCCAGGTCCTCGGGAGACTCCCAGCCGCCACCCCAGACAATGACGTCCCGGGCCTGGTTGCCGTCGAAATAGCGTCCGGCGAACAGGCCACCGGTGAACGCCCGGATCGCATCCGCCACCGCAGATCGGTCCAGCCCGGCCTGGGTGATCCGTATATCGTCCGGGACCAGCTGCAGTTCCGGCTTGGACAGGGATACACCGGGCAGGGCCCTGACCGACCAGTCCTCAAATTGCGATTCGATGGCGTCCTGCCCCACGCGGGCAGCGTTCATCAGCGGCAGCAGGTCAGGCCCCTGCAGGTCCAGGTTGATGTTGCGCCCCCCGGAGATGCCGATGTTCAGCAACGATGACCGCCACACGAACGCCTCGGAACCCGGCAGCCCCACCAGGATTTCCTCCCGCAGCAGGCGCATCAGCTCCGGTGCCTCCCGCGGGTCGCTGGGGTAGATGAATACGCCCGAGGCATTGGGGCCGTAGCTGTAAAGGTTGTAGCCGCGAATACCGGGGCTGGCCTGGCCGTCCACGTGGGGCTGGAATCTCCGAATGACTTCGGCGATCAGTTCGTCTTCGATGGTGGACAGCGGAATGCCGTCAGGCATGCTGAAGGAAACTTCGACGCCGTCGGCATCAGCCTGGGGTAAAAAGTCCAGCTTTGGGGCCAGGGCCACGGTGAGCAGCGCCGGCAGGGTCACCAGCCCGCCGATCCACAGGGCACGCCGACCGGCGGTGTCCGTCAGCTGCATGATCCCGGCGGTGACGCGATTCCAGAAAGCCTCCAGCGAGTCCCGGGAACTGGTGCTGCGCAGCAGGTATCCACTGGCAACGGGAAGGATCGTGATGGCAGCCAGTGCCGATGCCGCTACCGCAACCGACAGCGTCAGGGCCAGGTCGGCAAACAGCTGCCCTTCCAGGCCTGCCATGAACAATATGGGCAGGAAGATGGCGATGCTGGTCACGGTGGAGGCAAACAGGGCGCCCACCACCTGGGACGGCCCTTCCCGCACGGCCCGGGAGCGGGACATGCCGCCCTGTCGCAGCCGCACAATGTTCTCCTGAACGATGATGGCCGCGTCCAGCACCAGGCCGACCGCGAAAGCCAGACCCGCCAGTGACACCACGTTTAGGCTGCGCCCGAGCAGGCTCAGCGCGACAAAGGCCGTCAGCAGCGAAAACGGAATGGTCAGCGCAATCAGCAAGGTCGCCTTCCACCCCCTGAGGAACACCCACAGCATGGCCAGCGCAAGGACGACCCCCAGAACCAGGTTGCCGTTGACCAGCGCGATGGCGCGGCGAATGTGCACCGACGCATCGAAACTGAGCACCAGCTGCAGGTCCCGGGCGGCCAGAGGGCCGGCATTGAGTTCGTCGATGGCCCGGTTGATCTCGTCCAGGATAGTCACGGTGTTGGCGCCGTACTTGCCCTGGACCTGGATGTAATAGGCCGGGAAACCGGTGCGGTACATAAATCCGCTGCGCGGGTAGAGCACGGTCTGAACCTCGGCAACGTCCCGCAGGTAAACCGGCTGGTTGGCGCGGCGGGCGACAATCAGATCGCCCAGGTCGTCCAGGTCGAAGCCGCCCAGAAACCTCACCGTATACTGCCGGCGCCCCACGCTGGCCAATCCCCCGGTGCTGTGCACGGCCCGGGAAACCGTGTCTGCGATGTCCGCCACCTGCACACCCAGGGCGGCCGTGCGATAGGGGTCGAAACTGATCAACACCATCTCCTCGCGCTCGCTGCGCAGGAACAGTCGCTGGACACCCTCGATGGCCAGCAGGCGGGGCTCGACCTCGGTATCGATGATGTCCTGAAACCGCGTCACGTCGGTCCCCGGAGCGGGGTCTCGAGGGTGAACCAGCAGCGTGGCCACCGGCGATGTCCAGCCGCCCACCTGGATTTCCGGCTCGTTGGCATCGGCCGGCAGGGCCTCGGCCTGGTTCAGCGCATTCAGTACGTCGATCATGGCAGCCTGCAGGTCGGTGCCCACGTCGAAGGTCAGGTGCACGTTGCCCCCGCCAGCAAATACGTTGCTGGACATTTCCACCATGCCCGGAATGCCCCGCAGCGCTTCTTCCTGGGGCTCAACAATATTGGCTTCAACCTCCTGGGGAGCGGCGGAACGCCAGGACGTGTTGATGTTGATTTCCGGATACTCGATGTTGGGCAGCATCTGGATCGGCAGGGCGATGATGCCGATGATGCCAAAGACCAGCACCAGGGCCGCCACGGCCAGCAGGGCCGGTGGGTTATCGGTAGACAGTCTGATCAGCGGCATGATTCCTCCCGATGGACCAACTCCGAGCTGTATGACGTTCAGGGTAGGGCCGAAGTTGCCGTCAGCCGCGGGATTTGCGACGGAGCGACGCCTGGCAGCGTTGAGCCGAATTCCAGGGTCCGGGATCGCACGGGGCCGGGCGTATCGTACGGAGCCGAAAACGCGGCCAATGCAGTGTAGAATCCGTTGGCATCAACGGTTTGGGGGTATCCATGAATTCCACGGTTTCGGGTCCGGTGCGGCTGGCCATGGTAGGCGGCGGCCAGGGCGCTTTCATCGGCGCGGTCCACCGTGCGGCAGCGCGGCTGGACGGTGCCTGGCAGCTGGTTGCCGGCGCCTTCAGCCGGGACCCGGACAATTGCCGGCAAACCGGCGCAGAGCTCGGGCTTGACCCCGCCCGCTGCTACGCCAGCTGGGAGGATCTCCTGGTGGGTGAAGCCCGCATGGCGCCGGATCAGCGCGCAGAATGCGTTGCCGTGGTGACACCCAATCACCTGCACTTTCCCATTGCCAGGGCTGCCCTGGAGGCCGGGTTTCACGTCATGAGCGACAAGCCCGCCACCCGCACCCTGGAGGAAGCGGAGCAGCTGTCGGAGATCGTGTCCCGGGGGCAATGCCTGTATGGACTGACCCACACCTATCTGGGGTACCCCATGGTGGCTGAGGCACGAAACCTGGTGGCCAGCGGCAAGCTTGGGACTGTACGCAAGGTCTACGTGGAGTATCTGCAGGGCTGGTTGTCTGGCGCGGCTGAAGCCCAGGGCAGCAAGCAGGCGAAATGGCGCACGGACCCGGCTCGATCCGGTGCCGGGGGCGCCATCGGCGACATTGGCACCCATGCCTTCACCCTGGCGGAATGGGTATCGGGCCAGAGCGTGGTCTCACTGGCGGCCCAGCTGAACACCTTCGTGGAGGGGCGCCTGGTGGATGACGATGCCGCCGCGCTGCTGAGATTCGACGGCGGCGCCAGTGGCGTGCTGGTAAGCAGCCAGGTCTGTACCGGTGAAGAAAACGGCCTGCAGATTCGCGTTTACGGGGATCGGGGCGGGCTGCACTGGAAACAGATGGACCCGGAGGTGCTCCTGTATCGATCGGCCGACGGACAGGCCCGGATCCTGCGGGCCGGGGTCGACCAGCCCCTGGGCCAGCTGGCACTGTCGCGCTGCCGCACCCCCAGTGGCCATCCCCAGGGATACATTGAAGCATTTGCCAACCTCTACCGGGACTTTGCCGCCGCTATCCGCGCCGGCGAGCAACGGACCGCGCAGCGGGTACCCGGGATCGGAATGGGCCTGCGGGGCATGCAATTCGTTGATGGCATGATTGACAGCCATGCCGGTAATGGCCGGTGGGTGAACATCCAACAAGAGGATAAGCAATGAGCGCAATGCAGGGACCAGCCCTGTTCCTGGCCCAGTTCATGGGCGACGAACCGCCTTTCGACAACTGGGACAACGCCACCCGCTGGGCCGGCTCCATCGGCTACAAGGGTGTGCAGGTGCCGTCGAATGATCCACGCTGCATGGACCTGGCCCTGGCGGCCGAGAGCCAGGACTACTGTGATGCCCTGGCCGGAACCGCCCGGGAGCATGGCGTGGCCATCACCGAGCTGTCCACCCACATCCAGGGTCAGCTGGTGGCGGTTCACCCGGCCTACGACGACATGTTCGACGCGTTTGCCCCGGCCGAGGTTCACGGCAACCCCCAGGCGCGCACGCAATGGGCTATCGATCAGCTGAAGCTGGCGGCCCGTGCCAGCCGGGGCCTTGGCCTGGCCGCCCACGCCACGTTTTCCGGCGCGCTGCTGTGGCCTTTCATGTATCCCTGGCCCCAGCGACCCGCCGGCCTGGTGGAGGAAGGATTCACCGAACTGGGGCGGCGCTGGCGGCCTATCCTGGATGCCTTTGACGAAGCCGGGGTAGACCTGTGCTACGAAATCCATCCCGGTGAAGATCTGCACGACGGTGCCACGTTCGAGATGTTCCTGGACGCGGTGGGTCACCATCCCCGGGCCAAGATCCTGTTTGACCCCAGTCACTTCCTGCTGCAGCAGCTGGACTACCTGGACTTCATCGACCGCTACCACGAGCGCATCGGCATGTTTCACGTCAAGGACGCTGAGTTCAATCCCACCGGCCGCGCCGGTGTCTACGGAGGATATTTGGACTGGGTGGAGCGCCCGGGCCGGTTCCGCAGCCTGGGTGACGGCCAGGTAGACTTCAACGGAATTTTCTCCAGGCTCGCCCAATACGACTACTCGGGCTGGGCCGTGGTGGAATGGGAATGCTGCCTGAAACACCCGGAAGACGGGGCACGCGAGGGGGCCCGATTCGTGGCCGATCACATGATTCGAAAAACCGACAAGGCGTTTGATGATTTTGCCGGAGCCGATACCGACCGGGCCCGCAACCGGCGAATCCTGGGCCTGGACTCTGGCGAATCGGGGGGGAATCCATGAACAAGACTACCTATTTCAGGCTGACCGCCATGATGTTCCTGCAGTTTTTTGTCTGGGGCGCATGGTTTGTCACCCTGGGAACCTATCTCAACGAGCTGGGATTCTCGGGCGGGGATATCGGGCTGGCCTACCTGACCAACAATATCGGCGCCATTGTGGCCCCGTTTTTCGTGGGCATGGTGGCTGACCGGTTTTTTGCCTCGGAACGGGTGGCCGGCGTCATGCACCTGCTGGGCGCCGCGGTGCTGTACTACGTGTCCGGCCTCACCGGCGTCAACGAGATCCTGCTGGGACTGCTGATTTACAACGCCTGCTACATGTCCACCCTGGGCCTGGTCAACAGCATCAGCTTCGCCCAGATGGATCACCCGGAGACTCAGTTCCCCGGCGTGCGCGTGGCGGGGACCATTGGCTGGATCGTGGCGGGGTTGTCCATCTCTCTGGTGCTGGCGCCAGGCGTAGCCGACGTGGAGGCCACCAACGTCCCCATGATCATGGCCGCAGCCTGCTCCGCTATCCTCGGGCTGTACTGCTTCACGCTGCCCCATACGCCGCCGGCGGGTAAGGGCAAATCGGTCACCATGGGGGACATCCTCGGCGTGGAAGCCCTGGCCCTGCTCAAGGACCGCTCCTTCGCCGTGTTCGCCGGATGCTCGGTGCTGATCTCCATTCCCCTGGCGTTTTACTACGGCTTCACCAACCTGTTCCTGAACGAACTGGGCATGGAGGGCGTGGCCGGAAAAATGAGCATGGGGCAGATGTCGGAAGTGGTGTTCATGATCGCCATGCCGTTTTTCTTCAAGCGGCTTGGCGTCAAGTGGATGCTGCTGGTCGGCATGCTGGCCTGGGTGCTGCGGTACGGTCTGTTTGCCTTCGGCACCATGGACCTGGTGGGGATGTTGTACCTGGGTATCCTGCTGCACGGCATCTGTTACGACTTCTTTTTTGTCACCGGGCAGATCTACGTGGACCGCAAGGCCAGCGTCAATATCCGCGCCAGCGCCCAGGGTCTGATTGCCCTGGCCACCTATGGGGTCGGAATGGCCATCGGATCATTCGTCGCCGGTCGCATCGTGGAGATGTACGTGGTTGAGGGTGGCCACGACTGGCAGACTATCTGGCTGATTCCCTGCGTGTTCGCAGGCGCCGTGGCGCTGCTGTTCGCCGTGATCTTCCGCGACAGCTCGGCGGACGAGGCGGAACCGGAAGTTGCGCTGCCGGAGGCTCAGCCATGATAACCCGGCGCGGACTACTTGGCTTGATGGGCGCCATGGCGGGTACCACCCTGGCGGGTTGTGCCGTGGCCAGCGAGCGGCGGGTGGAGCGCATCGGCGTTCAGCTCTATACGGTGCGCGACCTGCTGTCGGCAGATGTGCCCGGCACCCTGGCCGCGGTGGCCGCGGCGGGCTACGTTGAGGTGGAAACGGCTGGATATGCGGATCTGTCGCCGGCAGCGTTCAAGCAGGAACTCGCCCAGGCCGGCCTCAGCGCGCCCTCGGCGCACGTACCCCTGGACCAGATCGAGTCCTCACCCCAGCAGTTGATCGAGGCGGCGGAGCAGGTGGGCCATCGCTACCTGGTGCTGCCCTGGCTGACGCCGCAGCAGCGCGCCACCTTCGACATCTATCCCAGGATCGCCGACGTCATGAACGAGTTCGGCGCCAGCTGCCAGGAGGCCGGGATCCAGCTGGCCTATCACAACCATGACTTCGAGTTCGTCCCCATGGACGGTAAGGTACCGTTCGACTTTCTGCTGGAACGCTGCGACCGGGAGCTGGTGAAGTTTGAACTGGACCTGTACTGGGCGGCCAAGGCCGGCGTAGACGCTGTTGCACTGTTCCAGGCCAGCCCTGGCCGGTATCCCCTGTGCCACGTCAAGGACATGTCGGCAGACGGCGCGATTGTTCCCGTCGGTGACGGGACCATCGACTTCGCCAGCCAGTTCACGGCGGGTGTCACCGGCGGTCTCAGGCACTACTTCGTCGAACACGATAATCCGGCAGATCCCATGGCCTCGATCCGTCGCAGTATCGGCACGGTCAGGAAGCTGCGATTCTGAACAGTCGTCTGACGCGGCTGGCCTGGCTGTGGCTGCTGATCGGCGGTACGGTCTCGGCGTCGGACTGGGTGCCGTTGTTCAACGGGCAGAACCTGGAGGGCTGGACTCCCAAGATTCGCGGCTATCCGGCGGGTGTCAACCATGCCCGGACCTTCGCCGTGGTCGATGGCGCGCTGACGGTGTCCTACGAGGGCTATGAAACCTTCGACAACCGCTTCGGCCACCTGTTTTACCAGACGCCGTTTTCCCACTACCGCCTTCGTCTGGAGTACCGATTTGTTGGTGACCCGGCGTCGGGCGCCCCGGGCTGGGCGGTGCGCAACAGCGGTATCATGCTGCACGCCCAGGCCCCGGACACCATGCCCGACGGTCAGGATTTCCCCATCTCCATCGAGTTCCAGTTTTTGGGCGGGCTGGGTGACGGCCGGCCGCGGCCGACGGCCAATATGTGCTCACCCGGCACCCACGTGGAGATTCAGGGACAGTTGACGGATGAACACTGCGTCGAATCCGACGCGCCAACCCTGAACGGGGAGCAGTGGGTGCGGGCCGAGGTGCTGGTGCTGGGACATGAGCGCGTGGTCCACAGCATCAACGGCGCGCCGGTGATGGAGTACGGAGGGCTGGTGATCGGCGGCGGCGTGGTGTCGGGGCATGATCCGGCCATGAAACCCGACGGCCAGCCACTGGGCCATGGTTACATCGCTCTGCAGAGCGAGGGGCATCCTGTCCAGTTTCGCAGAGTGGAGTTGCTCAATCTTGCCGGCTGCATGGACCCGTCATCGTCCAGCTACCGGCCCCATTTTGTTGAACCGGTCCCCGCGGACTGCGTGGACTGAGGCAGCGGTGTGGCGCCTCAGGCGTGGCGAGCCCAGGTTCTTTCGCCTGGCGTGTAAGGCACACAGGGATCGTACCTTCCCGGTGTTTCCCGGTAGCGCATGGCCTGGGTGTATCCAATCTCGGAGGTGAAATAGCCCAGCAGGGTCAGCTGTTTCATCATGCTGAAGTAATGGGTACCGTCCCCGCCGGACCGCCCGTGTTCAAGCTGCTCGCGATCCAGTCGCTGCAGCAGCGCCAGGCGCTGTTCCGGTGTCGCTTCCATGAAACCCACGCCGTGGTCTGAGCGGCACTCCTGCTGCAGCGTTTCCAGCCCTTCCCGAAAGGTGTTCAGTTCGTCCGGGTCGTAGGCTGCACCCGCCATGTGGGCGACAAAGGGGCCTACCCCGGCAGCCTTGGCTCCAGGTGTTTCGGTTTCCGGCAGGATGGTTTCGGCGATCTCGTCCAGCAGCGCAACGTCGCTGTCGGAGAATACATTGCCGCTGTCTGCGACTGACGCAGTCAGCAGGGCGTCACCGCCGGCCAGGGCCACGCCGCCGAGCATCAGGCTGACCCGCTGGATGGCTTCCCGTCGGGATATCCGTCGATCGCTCATTACAGATTCCTCCGCTTCAGCTCCTGGACCGCATAGTCGGCGGCCCGGGCTGTCAGCGCCATGTAGGTCAGGGACGGGTTCTGGCAGGCCCCTGAGGTCATGCAGGCGCCGTCGGTGACAAACACGTTGGGCGCGTCCCACACCTGGTTCCACCGGTTCAACACCGAGGAATTGGGGTCGCGGCCCATGCGTGCGGTGCCCATCTCGTGGATGCCTGCCCCCGGATAATACTCGTCGTCGTAGGTCTCCACGTCACGCACGCCGGCGGCTTCCAGGGTCTCGGCCATGTCGTTGGCCATGTCCTTGCGCATCAGGCGTTCGTTTTCGCCCATTTCGCAGTCGATGGCCAGCACCGGCATGCCCCACTTGTCGGTCTTGCTGGGATCAAGGCTGATCCGGTTCCTGTGCAGGGGCAGCATCTCGCCGAAGCCGGTGCCGCCGATGGTCCATTCACCGGGCCTGGCCATGGCGTCCTTGAAGTCACCGCCGACGCCCAGTTCCGCCACGCCGCGGGTCCAGTTTTCACGGCTGGCGCCACCCTGGTAGCCAAAGCCTCGCAGGTAATCCCGCTTGTCGCCAAACAGGTTGCGGAAGCGGGGAATGTAGAAGCCGGTGGGCCGCCGGCCGTAGTAATACTTGTCGTCCAGCCCGTCCAGCTTACCCCAGGCGCCGACCCGGAAGTGGTGATCCATCAGGTTGTGGCCAAGCTCGCCGGAACTGCTGCCCAGCCCGCCCGGCCACACGTCGGTGGCCGACCGCATCAGCAGCCAGGTGGAATTCAGCGCCGAGGCGCACAGGAAAATGATCTTCGCCCTGAACTCGGTGGTCTTTTCCGTCACGGCGTCGGTGACCCGGACGCCGGTGGCCCGCTTTCGATGGCGGTCATAGATGAGCTCGGACACGATGGCGTAGGGCAGCAGGGTCATGCGACCGGTGGCGCCGGCGGCGGGCAGGGTGGAGGACTGGGAGCTGAAGTAGGCACCGTACGGGCAGCCGAGCCAGCAGGCGCCGCGGTACTGGCAGGCGCCGCGCCCCGGCAGCGGCCGGGTCAGGTTGGCGTTGCGTCCGGGGATAATCAGGCGCCGGCCGTCGAACAGCTTGCCGTTGAGCCGCCCGGCCACCAGCTCTTCACCGCAGTTCAGGGGCATGGCCGGCTGGAACTGGCCGTCGGGCAACTGAGGCAGGTTTTCCTTCGAGCCCGCGATGCCGGCAAAGCGCTCCACATAGTCGTACCAGGGGGCGATGTCCGCATAGCGGATCGGCCAGTCGGCACCCACGCCGTCCCTGGTGTTGGCTTCTAAATCGATTTCGCTCATGCGATAGCTCTGGCGCCCCCACAGCAGGGAGCGGCCGCCTACCTGGTAGCCCCGGAACCAGTCGAATCGCTTGATCTCGGTGTAGGGGGAGTCCTGGTCCGATGCCCACCAGTCCAGGTTTTTTTCGTTCAGGGGATAGTCACGCTTGAGGACCGGGTAAGCCTCCTCCATGGCGTAGGTCCTGCGGCCCCGGTGCGGGTACTCCCAGGGCGCCTTGCGGGCGTTGACGTAGTCTTTGACGTGCTCAACGTTTTTACCCCGTTCCAGCACCAGGACATTGAGTCCCTTCTCGGTCAGCTCTTTGGCCGCCCAGCCGCCGGAAATGCCGGATCCGACCACAATAGCGTCGTATTCCATGGCAACCATGATGAGAATCCTTTTTGCTGAAGGGCAGCCCCCGATGCCGCCCAGTTTAGGTCCCGGCGCCGGTCCGTGTCGATGTTTCTAAAGTCACCGCATCAACCAGTCATCAGCCGGGCATCAGTCGAAAAGCGGGCGCAGCCGGGTGATGCCCTCAACAATATCGGCTTCGCCGTAATGGGCAAAACTCAACCGCAGGCAGTGGGCCAGGTTGCCGTCGGCGGAAAACAGGCTGCCGGGCTGAAACCCCGTTCTCCCCTGCCGGGCGGCGGGCAGCACAGGGGCGGTATCAACCGCTTCGTCCAGTTCCAGCCAGAAAAAATAGCCGCCGGACGGTCTCAGCCAGCGGGCAATCCCGGCAAAGTGCTGATGCAGGGCCTGGTCCATGACTTCAACCCGCGCGCCGTAGGCGGCCCGCAATTCCTGGACATGTTTCTCCAGCAGTCCGGTGTCCATGGCCTGCCGGACGATATGCGAGGTGACGTGATTGATGCTGCCGCCGCTGCTGACAAATCCGCGGGCCATCAGCTTTTCGCGCAGGGTGGGCGAAGTCTGGATCCACCCCAGGCGCAGACCCGGCGCCAGTATTTTCGAAAACGACCCAAGAGACAGGACGCTGCCCCCGTCGATCCAGCTCCCCAGCGGCGGCGGCGGCGGTTCGCCGTAATACAGGAGCTGGTAAACCTCGTCGGCCACGATCAGGAATTCCTGTTCAAGGCTCAGTTCCACCAGACGGCGCCGCCGCTCGGCGCTGAGACAGTGGCCACCGGGGTTGTGGTAACTGGGAATGGTGTACAGGAAAGCGGGACGGTGTCTGGCCACCAGGGCCTCCAGAGCGTCCAGGTCCAGCCCCTGCTCGTCCACGGGAACACAGACGATCTTCAGGCGGTGATCCCGGAATATGTTGAGGGCCAGGAAATAGGTGGGTTCCTCCACCAATATGGTGTCTCCCGGCTCGGTGAACACCCCGGACACCAGGTCGATGGCCTGGGAGTTACTGCCGGTAAGAAACAGGGTCTCGGGATCCACCGCAGTCCCGTAGCCATGGGTCAGATACGTCGCCAGGGAAGACAGGAATCGCTGGTCGCCCTGGCGGTTGCCGTAGTTCAGGTCATTGGGATGGGCCTCGGCAAAGAATGCCTCGCTGGCGCGGCGCAGGAGGTCTGTGGGCAGCAGGTCCCGGGAAGGCTGGCCAATGCCGAGGTTGATGGTCCCGGCGGGTGGTTCGCCGTCGAAGGTCACTCGGCTCATGGCGCAGTCTCCGGAGTCAGGGGATTGCCGTCAAGGGTGGTCAGCGGCAGCGGTTTGTCCCGGGATGAAGTCGCCAGGGCCACCACCACAATCGTCACCGCCGCGATTAGCGCTGCCAGCAGGTCGGCGGGCCACTGATCCTGCACCATGGAAAGCACCACCCAGCTCACCAGGCCGATGACGATGGAGGCCACGGCAGCGCTGGTATTGGCTCTCCTCCAGTAGATACCGGCAAACAGCGGCACCAGCAGGGACACCAGCAGCACCGACCACGAGCCCACCATGATGTCGTAGATGCGCTGGAAGTATAGCGCCAGGCCCAGCCCGACCAGGCCGAGTACTACCACGGCCACGCGGCTGATCAGCAGAACCTGGCTGGCCGTCAACTCCTTCCTGTACAGGCGCGCCAGGTTCTCGCCCACTACGCTGGCCGGGGCCAGCAGGGCGCTGTCGGCTGACGACATGATGCCGGACAGAATGGCGCCCAGGACCACCGCCAGCAGCAGGGGCGGCAGGTTGTCCATGGCCAGGGTCGGGATGATATATTCCGGGTTGTCTATGGCAGGCAGCGCGCCCAGGGCGGCCAGGCCCAGGAGTACAGGCATCATGCCGAATCCGAGATACATCAATCCTGCCAGGTAAGCGCTGTGGACGGCGCTGTTTTCACTGCGGGCGCTGACCGCGCGCTGGATCATGTCCTGGGCAGGGATGCCGCCCAGGCCGATGACCACCCAGGCCTGGATGTACCATGCCCAATCCCGCAGCCCGCCCTGGGGGATGAGCTGGCGATGGGCCTCCGGTACCGCGGCCAGCACCGCGCCCAGGCCCCCGGCTTCACCCACCACCAGCACCGTCAGCACCAGCATGCCGAGGATCAGGATAAGGGCCTGGATGAAGTCGGTCAGGGCCACCGCCCACAGGCCGCCGATGACGGTGTAGACAATGACGATCCCCGCGCTGACCACCATGCCGGTGGTGGTGTCGATGCCGGTCAGCAGGTGCAGAATAAAGCCGAACGCCACGAATTGGCTGGACACCCAGCCCACGTAGGGCGGGATCATGCAAATGCCGGCCAGGGTTTCGCAGCGGGGCCCGTAGCGTATCCGGAAGAAATCCACCACGGTCAGCAGCTTCATCCGGTACAGCACCCGGAAAAACAGCAGGCCCGCGAGGAACAGGCACAGGGCGGCGCCGAAGGGATCGGGGATGACGCCCATCATGCCGTCGCTGTAGGCCGCGCCGGAGACGCCCATGATGGTGCCGCCGCCGTAAAACGTGGCGAACAGGGTAAAAACCAGCATGCCCAGGGAGAGGTTTCGTCCAGCCACGATGTAATCGGTCTGATCGTGCACGCGCCGCCCGGCATAAATCCCCACGGCCAGGATAACCAGAACGTAGGCAGTGACGCTGCCAAGAGTCAGCATGGAATCAGGCATGGGCTTCCCGTGGGTGGGCTGGAATGGAGTGTACTGCATTGCCGGGAACAGATCCCCGCTGGCGACCCCCGCCGGCGACCCATGCCGGCGACTCTTGCCGGCGGGTGTCCATTCGGTTCCAATGCACAGTCCCACTGACTCAGGAGGTCAACATGATTCCCGATGTATCCATAGCCGTTGTTACTGGCGGCGGCAGCGGCATTGGCCGGGCACTGTGCCGGCGCCTGGCGAAGGATGGCGTCACCGTGGTTGTGGCGGACTTGAACGAGGCTGCCGCCAAATCCGTGGCCAGTGAAATCGGGGGACATGGCTTCGGGGTGGACGTTGGTGACGAACGCGCCCTGGCCGGCATGATCGACCACATCGAGTCGTCCCTGGGTCCAATCGACCTGTTTGCCTCCAACGCCGGAGTGGTGTTTGGTGATGGCCCCGGCGGCGCGGCCTCGGCCGACGGCGGGCTGGTGGACGTCGACGATCGCTGGCAGACCTCCTGGCAGGTCAACGTGATGGCCCACGTCTACGCGGCCCGGGCATTGATCCCCCGCATGGTGGCCCGCGGCGGCGGCTACCTGGTGAACACCGTGTCCGCCGCCGGGATCCTGTCGTCCATCGGAGACGCGGCCTATTCCACCACCAAGCACGCGGCCCAGGGTTTTGCCGAAGCCGTGGCCATTCGCCACGGTGACGAAGGCATCCGCGTGTCGGTAATCTGTCCCCAGGCCGTGGCCACCAGCATGCTGGACCTGGCCGCGTCCAAGGGCGCCAGCGGGAGTGCCTTCGGCGGGGCAGACCTGGACGGCATCGCCACGCCGGAAGAAATCGCCGACTGCACCGTGGCGGGCGTGGCCGAGGGCAGGTTCCTGATCACGCCCCATCCCCAGGTGGTGGGTTACTTTCAGAACAAGGCCGGCAATTACGATCGCTGGATCGGGGGTATGCGCAAGCTGCGCCGGACGCTGGTGAGCGAGGCCTGATTATCGGCCTGGCCCGGGATCAACAGCTCAAACCCTCGATGCCGGCGAGCTTGATGGCCTGGGAGTCCTTGGCGCCATCGTTCCCGTCCAGCTGAAACCGGCCATTGCCGCAATCGCTGAACGTCAGTATGAGTGTGCCCCACTCCCCCAGGCCGTCGGGTGGGGCGGCCGGCTGATCGAAGGTGCCGGCCCGGCCCTCAAACAGGGTAAAGCTGACGGGGACATCGAATTCCCACTGGCCCTCGAACAGGCTGGACACCAGCCACACACGCTCGCCGGCAGCGCTGTAGCCATAGAAAAAGACGGTGGTCCCCCCCTCGGAAACAATGACGTTGAAGCCTTCGCCGTCCAGGGACGGGTTGTACCAGAGGCCGGACAGCTCGGCCTGGACCTGCTTCTGGCACCGGTTCTGGAACAGGCAGTCGGCCCATTCCGGATGGTCGATGAAGGGATTGCGATTGCCCTGGGCGGCAAACACCGCCTCGTGATGCTGGCGCTCGATGTCGTCCACCGGGTCCGCCGCGTGCCACTCCAGCAGGGTGCTGAGAAACCCCATATAGGCTACGGACTCATTGCGGCCCGTGCGTGAGTCGTCGATCAGGTCCCGGTCGTCGGTCAGTATCAGGTCGGGTTCGGGGAATTCCGTGATGCCGTGGCTGCCGCCTTCGTAGCGCAGGTCCATGTACATCAGCGCCCGGGCCACGTCTCCGCGTCGCTGGGCCCAGACTTCGAAGGATCCGTCGGTGAAGTCACCCCGGGTCCAGTTGGAGGTGCCGGGGTAGCCGCCTGATCCCTCACCCGATTCGCCGCCGCGGCCGTCATTGGCATCGGTGGGCAGTTCCTGGCAACCGGTATCACAGGATTCATAGGGCCGGTTTTCCCGCGCACTGTTGTAGTCGGGGTCGGCCAGGAACAGGGCGTGCATGTCGCTGAACGGGTAGTTCCTGCCGTCATCGTCGGGAAACCCGTAGGACCGGGGCCAGGTGTGCTCCCGGTTGTAGAAATCGTTGCCGCCGCCCTGCTTGAGTTCGCTGCTGTTGCGGTAGATCGTGGTGACGCTGGCCGGGTCGTCCTGGTCTTCGTCACCGATTTCCAGCACGTCCCAGGTGTCGAGCTGAAAGGACGTGTAGGGGACGCGCTGGTGATCGTCGATGATGGCGTGCACCGTCTGGCGCAGGTCTTCGGGGGAACTGGCGTTGGCCTCCTGGTAATACCCGTCGGGCGCCTGGGACCAGGCCGCTGACGCCCACAACAGTGCTGGAATGCTCACCCTCCTCATGGACGGGTATTTAACGCCGGCGCCCCGCGGCTTGCAATGGCGATTTTCCAATTGCCGGGAGGGCTGATAGGTTAGGGACTTTGGAGAGGGAGCGCGGGATGAGAAAGCTCGTAATGGCAGGCACCCTGCTGGCTCTGTTGTCCCCGGAGATATTTGCCGTGTGCCCACAAGAATCCGATGCCACTCCGCGAGGCCCCATTGCCCTGAACGAGCGGGGTGAATTTGTGCCGGAATGGGCCAAGAGCGCGATCTGGTACCAGATATTCCCGGAGCGATTCCGGGATGGGGATCCCTCCAACAACCCGACGGTGGCTGACATCAGGGGTGCAGATCCCGCTGAGCCGCCCAGGCAATGGCAGGTTCACCCCTGGGGCAGTGACTGGTACGAACTGCAGGACTACGAGAAAGCCAACGGTGAGCCCGAGCTCTGGAAACACCTGCTGCGGCGGCGCTACGGCGGAGATCTGCGGGGCATTATCGAGCAGTTGGATTACCTGTCGGACCTGGGCATCAACGCCATTTACCTGAACCCGGTGTTCGACTCACCGTCCCTGCACAAATACGACGGCGCCAGCTACCACCATATCGATCCCAACTTCGGCCCGGACCCTGCCGGAGATCGCGCGCTCATGGCGACCGAACAGGCGTTTGACCCTTCAACCTGGGTCTGGACCCAGGCCGATGAGCTGGCCCTGGAGCTGATTCGCCAGGCCCACAGCCGGGGTATCCGGGTGATCTTCGATGGCGTGTTCAACCACATGGGCATCAACAGTTTTGCCTTCCAGGACCTGAAACAGAACCAGCAGGAGTCTCCGTACAAAGACTGGTTTACCGTGACGTCCTGGCGTGACCCGGCGCAGGGCACCGAATTCGACTACGAGGGTTGGTTTGGCGTCAAATCGCTGCCTGAATTCAAGGAAGATGAAAACGGCCTGGCCCCCGGGCCGCGGGACTATGTTTTTGCTGCCACCCGTCGCTGGATGAACCCCAAGGGCCAGGGCGCCGAGCACGGCATCGACGGCTGGCGCCTGGACGTGGCTTTCTGCGTGGCCCACGCGTTCTGGAAGGACTGGCGCCTGCTGGTCAAATCCATCAACCCCGAGGCCTATCTGACGGCGGAAATCGTGGATACCCCCGAGCGGGTCAAACCCTTTCTGCAGGGGGACGAGTTCGACGGTGAGATGAACTACAACTTCGCCTTTGCCAGCGCGGAGTTTTTCTTCGACCCGCCTCCCGGCCGCATCAGCGCCAGCGAATTCGACCGCCAGCTGCTGTGGCTGCGTAACCTGTATCCCAAGGGTGTTGCCTATGTCACCCAGAACCTGTTCGGCAGCCATGACTCAAACCGGATTGGCTCCCACATCGTCAATGCCGGCATTGGCAGCTTCCGGGACTGGGGCAACTACTTCAACCTGTCGAAAGCCAGTGAGAATCCTCAGTACCAGGTACGCAAGCCCAATGCCGAAGAGATCCAGCTGCAGAAACTGTTTGTCATTTTCCAGATGACTTACGTGGGTGCCCCGATGATTTATTACGGCGACGAGGTGGGCATGTGGGGCGGCAATGACCCGGATGACCGTAAACCCATGCTGTGGCCGGATATCGAGTATTCCGATGAGGTGACCAATCCCGACGGCAGCCGGCGCCAGGCGGACAAGGTGGCCATCAACCGTGATCTGCAGGCCCATTACCGCAAGCTGATCGCCATTCGCAATAAGCACCCGGTCCTGAGCCTGGGTTCGTTCAGGACGCTGGTGGCGGATGACGAAAAATCCGTGTTTGGCTTTTCCCGACGCCTCGGTGAGGAGGCGATATGGGTGGTTCTCAACAACAGTGACGTCCCCCAGACCGTCACTCTGCCATTTTCCACTCGCACCCGGTTCACGGACCTGCTCAATGGCGGTGAGCTTCTAAGCACTGACGGCAGGCTGCGGCTGGATATTGCGCCCCGGTGGGGCAGGGTGCTGAGCACCGGTCGCCAGTAGATCCAGCGACGGCCTGGTGCCGGGTCAATCAGTCAGGATCGGGCGGTGGCTGATCGACGGGGTGAGGTTGCGGCACTTCAGACACCAGGTTGTCGAAGTACTCTGCTGAAAGCGGGACATTCAGGCGCACGGAGTGCACCGTAACCCGCACCAGGGTCTCACCTGTCTTCAGATCGACCTCTTCGACCCGGTGGGGATGGACGATGTCACCGACACGCCTGAAATCCGACACCCGGGACTCGATGACCTTTTGCTGATCGTTGATATCAACGTGCAGGGCCCGCCGGTTGCGGGACCGGGTGACCAGGCCAGACGACTCCTCCAGCAGCAGGTAGGTCTCGAAGCCGTCGGAAAGGGTCAGCCGAAGAACCTGGAAAGCCCGCCCTTCACGTTGCTCCGGCTGCAGCAGTTCCAACCGATGGCCATTTTGCGCCATGTCTTTCAGGCGAAAGATGTGGTTGGGCAGCTGCGGCGTGTGAGAGAGTGCAATGGTGCCGCGCTGGGAGGCTGGAGATTGCCCCTCGTCGGGCCGCCACTGAAACCCGCTTTGGCCGTTGTAGCTTTCGGCGAAAACCCGCTCACCGTCAGCGAACAGGTCCACCCGCATGCGGCCGTTTCGATCCGTGGCAAAGACCGCGACATCCCGGTAGTCGCCCTCTTCGATCAGGCTTTGCTTGACCATGGTTTGTACGCCATCCAGGGCGGCCGCCCCACCCAGCGCCCTGGTGTTTTGCATTATGAATTCCGCCAGGCCGGGATCAGGCTCTTTTTCTGCGATCGGCGTGGTGCTCGCGCAGGCCGCCAGCAGCAGGGTGGCCATGCTGGCCCTCATGGCTTTCATGCCTCGTCTCCCCAGAGTTGCCAGGCCACAGTGTTGTCGAGCGAAAACGGCGTGTCGCGTGTCATGGGTCATTGGGACGGGCACAAAAAAACCCGCCGGCGATGATTCGCCAGCGGGCTTTTTGATCAACGCAGTGTTGCCTAGTCCGTTTCGATGGTGGACCAGGCGTAGATGTGGTTGGGGTCGTTGAAGGCGGCGATCTCGCCGGCGGCTTTTTCAACGTCCTTGAGCGTCTGGCGCAAGGCAGAGGGCGGTGACAGGTTGGCACCGATCAGAGCACCGGCCTTTGACATCATCTCCCGCATGACCCGCTCTTTAAAGGTGGGTTCCTTTTCCACGAAACTTACCGTGTAATCGTCACCCAGTTCCGCCAGTTCAGCCGCGGCCGTAATGGCGTCCTCCAGGTCACCGAGCCCATCCACCAGGCCCAGTTCGTGTGCATCTTCGCCGCTCCATACCCGGCCCTGCGCCACGGCGTCCACCTCCTCGGTGGTCATGCCGCGGGCTTCGGACACACGCTCCAGGAAGTCCCGGTAGCCGTCCTCGATCATGAGCTGCAGCGCCGCGCCCACCTCCTCGGGCAGGGCCCGGTCAGGGCGCACGCCAGCCAGCGGTGCGGTGCTGACGCCATCAACCCGGATACCCAGGTGCTCGGCCAGCGGCCGCTGGTAGGTCGGAATCATGGCAAAGATACCGATTGAGCCGGTGATGGTGCTCGGATGGGCCCAGATCTGGTCAGACGAGGTGCTGATCCAGTAGCCGCCGGAAGCAGCCACACTGCCCATGGAGGCGATGACCGGAATACCGTCTGCCCGGGCCGCTTCCAGCTCGCGCCGGATGACTTCCGAGGCAAAGGCGCTGCCGCCGCCGGAATCCACCCGCAGGATGATGGCCTTGGTGTTGTCGTCGTTGCGGGCCTTGCGAATCAGGGCGCCGGTAGAGTCACCACCGATGGTGCCCGCTGGATGGCTGCCGTCCAGGATACTGCCCCGGGCCACCACCACGGCGATCTTGTCACCCTCGGCCTGGCGGCCGAAGCGATCTTCTTCGATGGTTTTCAGGTAGCTGTTCATGCCTACCTGCTTGAAGGTGTGTTTGTCCTCGTTCTCGCCCACCAGGTCGATCAGGTGCTGACGCATTTCGACCCGGGTCATGGCGTGATCCACCAGGCCGTAGTCCAGCGTCATCTTGGCCGTATCCCCGTTGGCCTGTTCGATCAGAGGCCTGAAGTCCTGGGCGTAGGCGTCGATCTTGTCCGTAGTCATGCCGCGGGCTTTCGCCACGTCAGCCAGGTAGATCTGCCAAAGGTCGCCCATCCATTCGATGTTGGCTTCCTTGGCATAGTCAGACATGCCGTTCAGCAGGTAAGGCTCTACGGCGGATTTGTAGGTGCCGACCTTGAAGATATTGATGTCCAGGCCAAGCTTGTCGATGCCTTCCTTGTAGTAGGTGCGGTAGCGGCCGAACCCTTCCAGCACAACAATCCCCATCTTGTGCATCAGGATCTCATCGGCGTGGGATGCCAGGTAGTAATGGTCCTGGGAAAAGTTGTCAGCCCGGGCCACGATCTTTTTGCCGCTGGTCTTGAAGTCCTCCATGGCTTCCGCCAGGTCCTGCAGCTTGGTCAGGCGGGCGCCGCTGAACTGATTCAGGTCGAGCACCAGGGTGCTGATGCGGTCGTCATCCTTTGCGGCCGCGATGGCATCCAGCACGTCCTTGAGCAAAGTCTCCGGTGATGAGTCGCCGGTGGCTTCGTCGATGATCTGGTCAAAGGATTTGGCGGTGAGCTGCTCCACCAGCTGTCCCTTCGGGGCCACCACCAGGGCGGTGCCGTCCTCGATCTTGGGCCTGTCGTCCCTGAACATCAGGGATACCAGGAGCACAACGATCAGCAGAAAGATCAGGTTGACGGTAAATCTGCGGGCGGCATCGACGCCTCCCCAGAGCCCCCGGATGATGCGGACAAATATATTGGGTTTATCGTTCATGAACTGAATTCCTTGGTATTACAACAGCGCAAAGCGCCTTCGGCCGGTGCGGAAGCCTACCACAACCACCGGTTTGCGGACCCTGCGGATGGTTTACTGTGTGCGGGCGGCGATCCGGTTTTTAAAGCTGTGATAGGTTTGTGGCGGCGCTGCGCTACCCCGGACTGAATCATGAGTGACATCGAGAAACTGGAACGGCGAATTGAAGAGCTGGAAAGCCAGCTGGCGTTCTCAGAGGACCTGCATCGCAGCCTGGACGACACCGTGGCCCGGCAGGATCGGGAAATCCTGGAACTCAAGCGCAGGCTGGAGGCCATGGAGGGTCGGCTCGGCGACCTGGCCAGCGCCATGGCCGAGGAAAAGCCCGAGGACTCGGTCCCGCCCCATTACTGATCGTGATCGGTCAGCTGTTGCGGCCCTTCACCATCCGGAAGAACCAGGCAACAAACACAAGGAAGGCAGCCAGGCCCACCAGCATGGCGGTGAGTTCGCTTCCCAGCCAGTCGGTTCCGATACCATCCGGACGACGACTTTTGGCCACGGCGACCAGGGCGATGCCGACACCCAACAGGCCTTCGCCGCCAACAAATCCGCTGCCCAGCAGTACGCCCCGCTCGCGACGGTCACCGGCCTCGGTTTCGTCCCGGGATTTCCGTTCCATCCACAGCCGGATCAGGCCACCCACGAAGATCGGGGTCATGGTGGACACCGGCAGGTAGACGCCCACGGCAAAGGGCAGGGACGGGATTCTGGCAAGCTCACACACCACGGCAATCCCGGCGCCCATGGCCACCAGCGTCCACGGCAGGTTCTGGTCCAGAACCCCGTCGATCACCAGCTTCATCAGGGTGGCCTGGGGCGCCGGCAGTTCGGTGCTGCCGAAGCCGAAGCCCTGGCCCAGGGCCAGAACGGTGAGGCACACGAACACTGCCGAGGTCAGTACGCCGATGAGTTCCGCGGTCTGCTGGCGCCGGGGCGTCGCCCCCAGCAGGTAGCCGGTTTTCAGGTCCTGGGACGTGTCCCCGGAGATGGACGCCGCAATAGCCACCACGCAGCCTACGGTCAGGGCTGCTGCCTTGCCGGTGATGTCGGTCCAGCCGAATGCCAGGAAGATGGACGAGGTGCCCAGCAGGGCGGCGATGGTCATGCCGCTGGTGGGATTACTGGTCACCCCCACCAGGCCGACGATGCGCGAGGCCACGGTGACGAAAAAGAAGGCAAACATCACCACGCAAACGGCCGCTACGGCGCGAATCCCAACGCCGCCAACCGCGCCGAACACCTGGGGCACCAGGATCAGCACCAGCGCGATGGCGCAGACGCCGATGCCCACCACCTTGAGCGGCAGGTCGTTGCTGGTCCGGGGTACGGCGGGAGTGACGCCGCCGGCCTGGCTGGTAGCCGCCACCCGCTGGCTTAACTGGCTGGCGCCGATCTTGAAGCTGCTCACCATCACCGGGATGCTCTTGATCAGGGTAATGATGCCGGCCGTGGCCACGGCACCGGCGCCGATGTAGCGCACGTAGCGAGTCCAGATCTGGCTGGGCGACATGTCCTTGATCAGGTTCACGGTCTCGGGGAAGAACGGCTCAACCCGGGCGTCACCCCAGTAGGCGATGGCCGGAATGATCACCAGCCAGGACAACAGGCCGCCGCCCACCATGACCGCCGCGATGCGCGGGCCCAGGATAAAGCCCACGCCGAACAGGGCGGCGGACAGATCCATGCCGACTTCGCCCTTTTTCAGAAACGGGACCTTGGTGTGCGCGTCACCCGGAATCACCCGCAGCCAGGAGGTCAGCAGCTTGAACAACGCGCCGCCGGCCAGCCCGTAGAACACGTAACGGGCCTTGCCGCCGCCCACCTCGTTGGCGACCAGTACCTCGGCGCAGGCAGTGCCCTCGGGGTAAGGCAGCTTGCCGTGTTCCCGTTCGATCAGGAAGCGGCGCAGGGGAATCATGAACAGGATGCCCAGCAGTCCGCCGCTCATGGCCAGCAGGGTCATCTGGATGAGTTCCGGCGGCATGCCCCACAGGAACAGGGCGGGCAGGGTAAAGATCACGCCGCTGGCCAGGGAGCTGGAGGCCGAGCCGGTGGTCTGGGAGATATTGGTTTCCAGGATAGTGCCCTTGACGCCCACGGTGGACAGTGCGCGGAACACCGCTACGGTCATCACCGCGACCGGGATCGAAGTACTGATGGTGAGTCCGGCGCGCAGACCGAGGTAGGCGTTGGCCGCGCCGAAGATGATCCCGAACAGGATGCCGAGGCCTACTGCCTTGATGGTGAATTCGGCCAGGGATTCCTCGGCGCTGACAAACGGGTCGTATTGCTCGCCCTCGGGAATCTGGATATAGGCTTTCTGACTCAGTCCTTCTTTGCGCATGGCTCCCCTCAGCCCACGACCGGTGGTGTGAGTCTACCACCTGGCGGTGGTGTCGGGCCTGGGGCTTAAAATTTACTTCGTCATCCTGAACTCGATTCAGGATCCATCTGAGAGCGGGGTCTGTAATGCCTTCGATCCAAGCAGTGGTTTGATCGGAGGCTTCGATCAATCACGCAGGCGGCGGAAGGGGTCACTGTCGATGGTTTTGCTCCAGAGCCGTTCGGCCGTCGACGAAGGCAACTTCGGAACTTCAGATGGATCCTGAATCGAGTTCAGGATTGCCCCGGTGTTGACCTGCTCTCCACACGGCAGCGCTGATACTTCAAACCATGCTCAATATACTGTTCAGTTTCGGTCTCATGCTTATGAGTGCTTCTCCCGGCAGCGGCGTCCACGACCTGATGGCGATGGCCGCGGGCCCGTGGGTCATTATCGATGATGGCGTCATGGGCGGGCGCTCCGCCGGCAACGTCCGCGAAGAAGATGATCGATTCGTCTTTTACGGCAACCTGTCGCTGCAAAACAACGGCGGCTTCTCTTCCATGCGTTTGCCGTTGAACCAGGGCCTGGACGGCTACAGCGGGATCCGCATCACGGTGCGCGGCGATGGCCGGGTCTATCAGCTGCGCCTGCGCCACGGCAGTCGTTTTGACGGGGTGTCCTGGGTCCGTGAGTTTGTCAGCAGCGACGTGTGGATGACCCTGGACATTCCGTTCAAGGACTTCCGCCCGGGTTTCCGCGGCCGTTCCGTGCCCAGGGCCGGGCCGGTGATTCCGGAGGACGTGCGGCAGATCGGTATCCTGCTGGGGGACAAGAACCCCGGTCCGTTTCGCCTGGAAATCAAGGCAATCGAAGGCCTCAAGGCAACTTCGTCATAGCGAAACAGGCCACTGGTTTTTACCCTTAAATCCCAGGATTCCTTTCTGGATTTCTGGCACGCAATAGTGGAAATCCGGCAGCCGGAAGGCCGATTTTCAGGATTGCAATCTCGGTAAATATCCCCATGTAAATCCATAAGGTTCAGATGGATTTGCCAGTCCAATTTCTGGCAAGAGTAAGTCATGTCGGTTCACCGAGAGTTGATCATTCTGTGCGCGCTGATGCTGGCGCCACAGGGATCAACTCAGCCTGTCTTTATCCCGGAATGGCCGCGCGTAGGACCCTACTCCGCGGCAGATATGTGTTCCAACTGCCACGACGCCACGGATGTTGGCGTAGAGCCGGCCATTATGCGGGCTCCGGATCCGGCGCTTCCCAGCGTGCCCGATCCCGACGGACACAACATCAGTCCAATGCTTGGCCAGAAGGCCGGCGTCATGGGCCACACCATGAACGATCCGTACTTCACGGCGGTGGTGGACGATGAGGTCTCCTACTTCCCCGATCTGGATGGCCAGATCGAGAATGAATGCCTGAGATGCCACGCGCCCATGGGCTTCGACTATGCCCACGGCTACAACCCTGCCGCACTGGACGAGGACGGCTATTACCGGCTGGATACGGCCGTGTCTGAGATGCATGCGCGGGAAGGCGTAAGCTGTACGCTGTGCCACCAGATCCAGATCGACCCGAACGTGGAACTGGCCAACGGGACGCGCATCGTCGGTGACGACAGCATACTGTTTGGTCCCATCGCCGATCCGGTGCGAACCCGCATGGCCCGGTACGGCGTTGAATACTCAGAAGCCATTTCCGACTCCGCGCTGTGCGGAAGCTGCCACAACCTGTTCACGATTGTGCTGAACCCGGATACCGGGGACCCCACGGGAGAGCGGTTCCTGGAGCAGGGCTCATGGTTCGAATGGCGCAACAGCGTGTTTGCCGAGGGCGGCGGGACGACCTGCCAGGATTGCCATATGGCGACACCTGGCGTGAGTTTCCAGACGCCCGTGTCCACCTACAACGCACCCCCGGCGAGAGCCGGATACTCCCCCCACCTGAATCCCGGCGGCAACACCCAACTGCTGGAGATGCTGCGCCAGTACCGCATTGACCTGGGACTGGATCCGCTGCTGACCGACGGCGAATTCCAGGTGGCCATGGAAACTACACAGGAATACCTTAAACAGGCGGCGGCGCTACTTCTCGCTGTCGACGGCAGGCCTGGCGTGCTCATAGTTGACGCCACCATCCTGAACCTCACCGGTCACAAACTGCCCACCGGGTATCCGGCGCGCAGAATGTGGCTGCATATGAGGGTGACCGACGACGCTGGCGCCACCGTTTTCGAGTCGGGGGCTCCGGACCCCGATGGCCGGCTGCCCTCCGACGCAGCAGAAACCGCCGCCGCCTGCACCGCGCAGTCAAAGCCTGACGGTTTTGACAGCGCGGTGTGCTACTCACCCCATCGCGATCTGATTGACGACCCCGACCAGGTCGCGGTGTATGAATCGGTCATGTCCGATGCCAACGACAACATCACCTACGTGCTGCTGTCGGGTCGGGGATACCTCAAGGACAACCGGATCCCGCCTGTTGGTTTTACCGCCAGCGGCGAGCACTTCCTGCCTGAGACCGCGGTGGTCGGCATCGGATCGGATGCGGACTTTAACGTCGACGGCAGTGGACAGGACACGGTGCATTACCGGGTTCCTGTTATCGATACCGACGGGCCGTTTACCGTGGAGGCCCGCCTGCTGTACCAATCGGTACGGCCCGCCTTCGTGTCGGTGCTCACCGCCGACACCCAGCGCGTAAACGACTATCGGTCTTACTACGTGGCTGTCCCACCCCAACCGGAACTTCTGGCTGAGGCCTCCGCCGTCGCAGCGATCGAGATCGTGTTTTTTGACGGATTCGAAATTGGACCATGACCCGCAACTTCGGATTCAGGAGCATTGACGCACCAAAAATATAGAAGGGTCTGATAATAAATCAGAGGTGAATCATGACCAGCCAGTCACCTTCCCTGCCCACCACGCTGGCTGCTGTCTGCCTTTTCATTGGATCGGTTTCGAGTGGAATCGCCCAAGAGGCCGCAGGCTTCCTGCCGGTCGACCCACCCATCATCGCATCCCTGGGAATCGCTGATACAGCCAAGGTCAAGAGTCTCAGGATGTCCGACGGCGCGCTGATCATTGCCTACCAGCAGGCCCAGGATGTGGGCCAGCAGGTCTATGACCTTCGCACCAAGGCGTTACGACACCCATGGGACGTCGTGGTCCAGGTTTCCATTGACAAAGGAACCACCTGGTCCATGCCGCTGAATATCGATAACACCGCGGCGTTGAGTTCCCACTTGGGAATCCCGGAACCGGGAGCGCGGCCCGAAATCTTCAAGCAGGACGACCCTAACGCCGGCTACATCGATCTGGCCTCCGAGCCCAGGGCGATCGCCTATCCCGGTGACTCCGGCAAAACCCAGGTCTCCAGCAACGGCAAGAACATTATCATAGCCTGGAGCAGCAAGTATTGCCCCGCTGATGAAACCCGCTGGCCGGATGAAGACCAGCGCATTATCAGCTACTCCACGCTGGGCTGGGTCACCATTCCCTACTCCTGCCAGTATGTGGCTCGCATGGAATGGGATTCGGTGGGACAGACGTTTGCCCCCATCGGTCCGTCCGGCGAGACCTACATCGTGGATCAGCTGACCAGCGGATATCGCGACGCGCACTTCTACGAGATTTCGCAGCAGAAGTCCGGCATCACCCTGGTGTGGCAGGAAGACCCCCTGGGTCTGCAGTTGGGTCTGGCTGCCGGACCGGGTCACGGGGCATCCGGCGCCCTGACCACCGGCGGAACCGATCTCTGGTATTCAGCCATGCAGGTGGGCAATATGCCCATTGCCGACGCCAGCTGGTCGGTGCCCATTCGGCTGACCGACAACGTCGAGCAGACCCGACCACTGGATGATGTGGAAAGGGTTGCCCACGAACCGTTTTTCTATGAGTACGGCAGAGCGGCCGCCTCGCGCCCCACCGTCAAGCTGCTGGGCACCCGTGCCATCGTAGCCTGGGAGGAGCGCAAGGTTTCCGAACGCCATACCGGCAAGTTCGTCCGCTACCATACCTGGCCCGATTTCCGCCTGACCGCAGCGTTTCCCATGCACGGTTGCATCATCAGCAACCCCCAGGAAAACGGCCGCAGGGTTCGCGTCCTTGCCCAGACCGGTTCGGCGGGCGACACCAACATCCTGTTCCTGTACAAGCAGGGACTGCTGACCATGGCCGGACCGTCCGACATCATGATGCGTCGTACGGTGCAGGGATTTGATCCTGAGCGCGTCACACCCGCCATCGACGTGGAGCGCTGCCGCGGTCACGTCAAGTATGAAGATGACGATACCGTCGGCGAGGACGAGAACCTGGATTCCCCCGTGGACGATATTCGCATCGGGACGCACCATCTGCCCGCCGTCAACCTGAGCGGAACAGCATGGCCCATGGCGTACCCGGGTACAGCGCACACGGCCACCACTGAAGCGAACAACCTGGAGGACGCCCAGGCTCACCGGGGGCAGATGCGTGGCGACAACATCATTGTGGGGTATTCCCACACGCCTGATGTAGCTGAGTTCAGAAACTTCTCAGTCTCCATTCCCTACAACTTCTACGTGACCCACTCCCTGGATGGCGGAGACACCTGGAGCCGGCCATACAATTTTTCCGGACTGACGGCCGAAAGCGGCATCACGGCGCGGGACCCCCGCATCGTGGGCACACCCGGCAGCGGGCCGGGATGTGCGCCGGCCGGTGCGCCGGTTGATCCATCCGACTGCCAGGATACTCGCGTGTTCTACATCGCCGTCGGTACCCAGACCAACGTCATCGCAGGGGAAATTCCCGAAGACCTGGACGTCTACATGGGGATCACCTACGACCGTGGTCGCAAATTCAGCCGTCCACAGGCCATCACCCACGGTGACGTGATTTTCGGAATTCCGGACAGCGTTTCGGACCAGGAATCCCAGGCCAAAACCCGGCCTGACGGCGGTGAAGGCTATGTGGTCTGGAGCAGCAGTTCAGCAACAACCGAAGACGTCGCCTTTGCCCTGCTCAGGCGAGACATGGTTGCTTACAGTTCGTTTGAGGACTAGGAGGTGCGCGCGGATAGCTAGAGAAAGCAGCAAGACGTTGGGGTCGCCCACAACGGGCGGCCGGAGCAGTTACCAAAACGCAAGGAGTAGTGATGAACATCATCAAACTGATTGCAGCGGCAATTTGCATCACGTTCGCAACGGGCGTGATGGCCGACGACGGCGAACTGCTCAGAAAGAGTATCTCACGCGCTCCGGGACAACCGGATACCGTGCCGATCTCCGAAGCTGAGCATGCGTTCGTCGACGTCATGCCATTCTACGTTGACTCCGAGGCGGCTAGTGGCGACCCGGTGCCCATCGAATACATCAACATCGATGGAACTCTGGTGGATACCCGGGAGGCCGCCAAGCCCCTGGTCGGAGTCTATATCTACGGACCGGTGGAACATATCGACGGCACGGGTTTCGTTGGCCACGGCCGGCGGGACGCGTTTGCTGCCGTCAGCACCGACGACGGCAACACATGGAAACGGACCAACCTGTCTGATTCGGCAGACCAGTCCTCCAGTTCGGTGGTACGGACCGATATCGAGTTGTTCGATGATCTGAGCGGCGCCTATCCGGGAGACGTGGTCAACATCTTCCAGGCTACGGCCGGAAACGTGGCCGTGGTGGCCTGGCAGAGCCGCTACTGCCGGGGCGGAATGCCGATCTTTGCCGGTGACACACCAAGCACGGATCGGACAGAGCGCCTGACAGCCATTGCCGACTATATGGATGATTTTATTCCCGGAATGGATTACCCCGCCGATGGCAGCGAATCACCTGAAGATATCTATCTGCTGGATATGTTTGGTGTCGCTGGATCCCAGGGCTCCGTGGACTATGCCTTAGACAAGTTTGAGCAGAATCGCCCGGTGGGCGAGGTGCCGTACAACTGTCTGTGGGTCGCCCGCGGAACGCTGGAATACGATGTTGATACCGACACCACTGACATGGTGTGGCGCAAAGCGGAACGGCTGACCTCCGGTCGCCGCGACGTCAATCGCGTTGAGGTGAAGATGGTGAAAGGTGTCGGCGCGGTAATCACCTGGCAGGAAGATCCGGATGGTCTGCGCCCCGGCCAGGGTGAAGGCCCCGGTGAAGGCTGGAGCGGTGCCATCGCCAACCATAAGACCGACGTCTGGTACAGCTATATCGATTGGGAATTCATTCAACTGGTGCAGACCAGTGACGAGGATTACACGCCGATCCCCTACGTTGATTACCTCGGTGACACCCGACCCAAGGTCGGCATTCCCTTCGCCATGCCCATGCGGCTCACCAACAACGCCAAGTGCAACATCACCAATCCGCAGCCGTACTGCATTGGATCTGCCTTGACCTCGGCGTTCCCAGAAGAGGAACTGCTGCCGCTGGATTACGGCATGCGAGACATGTGTATAGCTACGGTCGAACCCGCACAGGGTCCCCAGGGTGATACAACCGAGGTGTGCATTGCTCAGCATTGGGCTGCCCCCGCAGAACTGACCACCCCCGGTATGCCCCTGCTGGGTAACATAGCCGCCACGCGGCCGCGTACCGGCCTGTTTGGCTATGACAGTGACGACGACGGTGAGCCCGATAACGGCTGGGCTGTGGTGGTCTTCGAGGAGTCCAAGGGCCTGGGTGACGAAGAGTTCTACTTCGATGACGCCGGGAACCCCTGCGAAACGATTGACCCCGACACCGGATGCGATGTGGCCGACTACGGCAAAGACATCCGCTACATGACCTTCGCCATGTCCCTGCAGGATTTCCTTGGCGATGGCGGTGCGGAGGACGAGCGTCCTCTGGTCAACAACATTGGTGTCCAGGGGCATATGCTCAACCAGCCGGAAACCAACTGGGAAACCGGAGATCTCTATCCCGTGCTCAATACAGATGAGATGTGGATTTTCGGTGGTGACTACGACTACGAGATCTACCGGACAGAAATTGCCCGCCGCGGCAGCCTGCTGGCCCAGTCGCCAACCAAGGCTGACGCTTCAACCTATCGACTGGTCGCGCTGCCCTCCTGGAAACAGGGCGTTATGCGGCAGGGTGGACCGGCTGACGTAATGGTGCGGCGAATCGTGATTCCGGGTGGTCTGGATTTTTCGACCAGCAACCCGTACGCCTTCGCCAATATGGTGTGTGCGGATGATCCTGCCAATGCTGATGATGGTTGGGTATACGATTCTGAAGTGAACCCGTATTACCCGGGAGGATTGTGTCTCTCACCGGCCATCAACCTGTCCGCAACGGTACCTGAGACCTGTACGTCTGACGACGGCACCGATTGCCCGACGGTTGATGAGAATGGTGTTGGCGACACCAACCCGATCCTGCAGGGCAAAGACGTGGAGCCCAGCACCACCAAGGTTCTGACCTGGTACCAGTGCCCCTCCGTGCATGAATCCTGCGAGCCCGACGACAATAACCTGACGGACCAGTCCTGGTACAACCCGCTTGACGTGGCCAAGGGCCACCGTGGCTACCTGGACGGTGACTTTGCCATGATCCTGTATGGCTGGTCACCTAACTGGAAGCTGAACGCCAAGGGCAAGGACCGCTATGAACTGTATGTCAGGCGATCCTTCGATGGTGCAGGGACGTGGACGACCCTGCCGGCTGGCTTCACGGCCAGTGACGGGCAGACCTTTAGTGGTGACGGCACGACCACCTGCGAAGCCTACCGGCAAGAAGCAACGGGCGGTGGCAGCAGCCTGGACGAACCCCATGTCTGCTACACCTACGGTGCAGGCGAACCCGAGATGGCCCGCAACGTCACCCAGCTCAAGTCCATGAAGTTCACTACCCTGGACCCGAGGTATGCCAAGACCAAGGCCACTATCGAGCCTGAACTGGATCGGTACCCGGGAGAGGTGGACACTATCCTCTGGAGTGACCCCGAAGACGTCCGAGATCCGTCCCGCTACTTCCTGGTCTATGAGACCGGCGATAACTCGACGGTGGAAGAAGGTGAAGCCGAACCGCTGAACCTCTACTACAGCCGAGCCGTGATGTTTGGCGACCATTACCAGGTCTGGACGGAAGAAGACGATCTCACCGAGTGCTATCCCTCGGCTGCCCATGACGACGAAGACGTTCCCGTCGAAGTCGAAGGCTCTGGCTTCTGCAATGAGTTCGACAAACTCGAAGGGAAGAAGACGGTGTCGGCCAGTGAGGCCAGCATCGAGTCCAACCCGGGCGGCGAGTTCATGTACGGCGCCTGGTCGCAGATGGAGCACGACAAGGAAACCGGCGAAGACATCGAGTCTAACGCCATAGTCCGGCGCGTCTGGTACATCGACGAATGGATCTCCCAAGATGCATACGACCTCGAGACTTCCGAGCGGATCTTCAACAACGGCTTCGAAGATGGCCCGGGACTGGGCAACTGAAGAAGCCGGGAGGATTGACATGAAAATCTTACGTTTCATGACAGCCCTCATCACCACGCTCCTGGGCGTCTCCGCCCAGGGCGTGGAGATCAACGGACCCGTGCTGGACCTGACCCCGGCAACGGTCATGCCTGGCACGCCGTTCGTTGCCTCGCTTGAGGGTACCTATTCACAGTCCTGCCTGCTGGGGCCCGGTGTGGTCACCGGTTCGTACAGCAACGACGGATTCGAGATCAAGTTCCGGACGGCCAATAACGTGCCGTCCTGCGACAGTGGCAGCTTCATGGGTACCGAGCACTTCGGCGCCTTCCGGCTGCCGGAGAACGCGGTGAACTTCCTAAATCCCGACCTTCCGATGAAGGTGACCTTCATCGTCGACGGCACGGAAGTTGCCGTGAGTGAGCTGGACCTGACCTTCGATCCGGCCGAGATGCCCCATCTCGCCCTGAGTTCCGGCGTTTACTGGGATGCCGCCTACAACGGCAGCGGGATGGCGATCGAAGACATGGGTGACTTCCTGTTTGTCGCAGGCTTCATGTTCAACGGAACCGGAGACGCCGTGTGGCGCACCGCCCAGGGACCCCTGGTCGGTGGCACCCTGGACACAACCTTCCTGGGCTTTGCCAACGGCGCCTGCATTGCCTGTGGCGAAACGGGCATCGACCCGACCCTGGTTCAGGATACCGAGCCGGTCCAGTTCATGGTCCGCGGCACCGGTGAAGCCTTTTTGAGCTTTGGCAACAGCCCGGATCGGGCGGTCCACCTGGTCCGCTTTGATGCCCAGCCGTTGCCCGGCGAGGAACGGGCGCCGATGCTCATCGGATCCTGGACCTTTGTCGACCGCGACACCGGCATGGTGCTGGACGACGTGCTGTTCGAGGAGGTCGCGCGCAGCGGCTCACTGACGGTCATTCAAAGCGAAGACCAGAAGGTGTCCGTGGAGTGCTACGACTACACGGAATGCCGTCTGACCCTGGACGGTGTGTTCGAGGAACTGGATCGATGTGAAGTGACTCCAGACCGGATCCTGGGCAGTCGCCTGTTCGGATTCCGGACCCGCTGAAAGCTGTGCCGGCCCTGCGCCTGCGGGGCCGGCCCTTTACAGCTTTGACAGCGGCACCATGCCGCTAAGGCGGCAAGGAGTGACACTATGAGAAGTTTTAACCGACCCGCATTCCACGGGTTCCGGCGGCGCACGCCGCTGAAGATTCTTCTGCTACTGATCCTGCCGGTAGCGCTGTCGTCGCTGGTGGGTGCTGCGCCTGTGCAGGACACACCCATGGCCAGGGATCCGGCACAGTTCCACATGGACCGATTCACTAACAATCCGTATACCGGAACGGCGTCCTGCCTGGAATGCCACTTGGCAGAGGCCCAGGACGTGCTGCAGACCGCGCACTTCAAATGGTCCGGAACTATGACCCAGGTGGACGGGGTTGAAGGGGAAATCCATGGCAAACGCGATCTTTTGAATAGTTTTCTCATCGGAGTAGGCAGCAACGAAGGAAGCTGCAGCCAATGCCATATCGGTTACGGCTACGTCGATGACACCTTTGATTTCACCAACCCGGAAAACATCGACTGCCTGGTGTGCCACGATCAGACCGGAACCTACTTCAAGGGCGAGGATGGGCTGCCTGATCCCGGTGTGGATCTCAACGCGGTAGCCAGGAGCGTCGGCCTGAACGGCGGTCTGCCGAGTCGCCAGGCCTGCCTGAGCTGCCATGCGGAGACCGGCGGCGGTGACAACGCCAAACACGGAGATCTGTCTTCCGATCTGGTATCCACGACGAAGTCGTTCGACGTGCACATGGGCCTGGACGGTCAAGACATGCTGTGCGTGGACTGCCACGGATCCAACAACGATCACGGCATCGGCGGCATGTCCCTGCACTCGGTCAACGAGGGCGCCATGAGTCAGTGTGTGGACTGTCACGAGGGTGGTGTAACGGTGATCCACGATGGAACCACCGCCGCCACGCTGTTCAGCGCTGGCAGGCACCGCCGACTGGACTGCCGGGTGTGCCACATCCCGCAGATTGCCAAGGCTGTGTCTACCATGGTGACCTGGAACTGGGCCGACGCGGGCCAGGATATCGATCCCATTCCGGTAGATCCCGTTACCGGCCGCGAAACCTACGACAAGAACCTGGGCAGCTTCGTCTGGCAATCCAACGTACGGCCCACCCTGCGCTACAGCAACGGCATGTGGCAGCGGATGATCGTGGGCAGCAGTGATCGATCCAACGCTGACCCCATCAGCCTGGCCGCGCCCATGGGAAACTACACCGAGCTGGACGCCATGATCTTCCCGTACAAGAAAATGACCGGGAACCAGCCCGTGGATGAGATGAACAACACGGTCCTGGTGCCTCACCTGCACGGCCTGGCCAACGGCGACAACCCCTACTGGATGTTCTACGACTGGAGCCTGGCGCTGCAGGACGGCGCCGCTTACACGGGGCAGACTTATACCGGCAGCCATCGTTTCGCCGACACCACCATGCTGCTGTCGGTTAACCACGAAATCGCCCCGCCTGCAGACGCCCTGGGCCACAACGCACGCTGCAACGACTGCCATTCGGGTGCCCCGGTAGACTGGCAGGCCCTGGGCTGGAGCGCGGACCCCATGGCGGGCGGTACGAGAGTCACCGAGGTGGTGTTTTTTGACGGATTCGAGTGAGCAACAGAAAAATCGGGCGCCGATCGCGGGCGCCCTGAAGTCCAACAGCGTTGGGATTTCGGCCAGACCACTATCGCGGCAGACGCGCCTGTCCGGTAGATTCGACCCTCCGGTGCGGTCGTTCCCCACAGGCTGGAGTCCCTTCGCTGTCCTCCCCAGCCCGGTTTTTCTCCAACGATTCCGGTCGGAGTACCTGGAAAAACAGTTCACGTAGACCGTGGCTACTCGAAGCTGTCGGCAAACAGGATGTCGGGGTTCAACTCCGGTTTGATCTCCAGGGCCAATAGCCACCCCGGGTTGCTGCCTTCGCCGGCGTAGGCGCCCCGGAAACCCCCCGTTCGAGGTGCATCGTTGAAATCCCGGTCAAAGTCGGGCGCGGTATTGATGGGATCAAGGTCCAGTGCCGCGCCGGTCAGTGCCCCGTTCAGCGGAAACAGGTCCAGCCGGTCAGCGCCTGTCAACAACCCGGTTGGATTGTTGAGGTACTGATCAGCGTTATTCAACGTGTCGATGATGTTTTCGGTCTGGGTTCCCCCGGACAGGGCCGTTCCGCTGGCAAAAACCGCATTGCCGCGTACGAGCTGGGCGAAGGCCCCGTTGGGGCTGGATACGCGGATGCCGGTGCCGTCGGCCACCACGGTGTTTTGAAAGATCCGAATCTCGCGCACTTCGCCGTTCTGCGGCTGAATAAACACACCAGGGCCCAGCCCGTTGTACAACAGGTTGCCGAACAGGGTGATGTTGCCTTCACCCTGGAACAGTGCCTCGAAGCCGGTAGGGTTCTGGTAGAAGAAGTTCTGGCTGATGATGACGCTGTCATTGGCGCCGTCGCCGCTCAGTGGTTGCGCCCCCACCAGTAGATTGGGCCTGGCGCTGGCGCCGCCGGACGAGTTGGCGCCCTTGTGAAACACGTTGTGGCGAATCACGGTTCGGCCCGTTGCCGGCAGCGACTCGTAGCCCGGGGCCCCGGAATCCGGCCGCGACGCCGCAAACTGGTGCTTGATCTGCATGTTGTAACCGACGCTGTCGGTGATCAGGTTGTACTCGATCAGACCATTGACGAAGTGCTCCGCCCCGTTGGAGTTGCCGAAGTAAATGCCGGTTCCGACCCGTTCGATTCGATTGTGGCGCACCACCCAGTTCCAGGCGGGACCCTTGGTGGAAATGCCCACCTGTTGCTGGCTGAAATCAAAATCGTGGATATACAGGTTTTCCAGGACCAGGTGGTGGGACCACGGATTTGGATTACCGCCCACCAGATTGGCGTCGGACTTGATTCCATCCAGGTTCGTGGTGCCCGCGCCGTCGATTTCCAGGTTGCGCAGCACCAGGTAACTGCTGTTTCTGATCTGCACCACGTTGCGGACGCCGTTGATGGGCAGCCCCACAAAGACCGCGGACTGGTCGGGCGGGCCTTCGATGATGATGCAGTTGCCGGCAGAACCGATCAGGTCGTAGAGGCGCAATCCATTGGAGTAGGTGCCGGATTGGAACAGGACCCGCTGTCCGGCCACCGCGGCGTCCACCGCGGACTGGTAGTTTTCCGCGGGACCTACCACCACCGTGCTGGAAACAATCGTGTCTTCACAGCCGGCGTAGTCGTCTGCCAGTGGCGTCACGGCATTGGCCGAGCACGTCAGGGCCGCCAGGCTCAGCACGCGCAAAATCTTTGCGCACAGTCCGCGTAACTGGTGCGCCGGTTGAGCGTGGATGACTTCCGTTTGGTCCTTTGTCATCCTTCTCCCCCAGGTGTCCCTGCGTACAGTTCGTTGGAATCTCTCGTATCCCGCACACTCAAAGTCTAGTCCAGGACATCCAGGTTGGCCCACCCCAGTCGCGGCTGCTTCGCCTGGCGAGTGCCCACCCCGGGCGGTCGCTCCCCACAGGCTGTGGAGTCCCTTCGCTGTCGTCCCCACTCAAACATCGTTGCCTTAATCTTTTTCAGCGCCGCCGGCGTCCAACACAAAAGCCCGGTGCCGCATCATGAAAGTGTTTTGTCTCCTCACCCTGCTGGCTGGCCTGTTCGGGGCAGGCGAGTCCACCGATTGGGACTCCGACCGCCTCGCCGCCATTGATCCGGCGGCTCTCGGCTACCTGACGCATTCCACCCTGCTGGTGGACCGGTCGGGTCAGGTCATCTGGTCCTGGGGGGACACCGATGAACCCCTGCAGATCTTCTCGGTTCGCAAAAGCCTTTTGAGTGCCATGTTCGGGATACTCAATGCCGAGAATCCCGGCCTCCTTGAAAAAAGCCTTGCGGATCTGGACATCGACGATCACCTCGGCCTGACCGAGACAGAAAAATCCGCCACGGTCCGGCAGCTGCTGATGAGCCGATCCGGTGTCTATCATCCCGCCGCCTACGAGACACCGGGAATGATCAACAACCGGCCCGCAAGAGGGCAGCACGCGCCCGGCGAGCACTGGTACTACAACAACTGGGATTTCAACGCACTCAATACCATTTTCGAACAGGTATCCGGCCGCAGGATCCCGGATGCGTTCCAACAGTGGCTTGCCAGACCCCTGGGCATGGCGCATTTTTCAACGGAGAACGTCCGTTACATCGTCGAAGATTCGTCCCGGCACCCCGCCGTGGAATTCTGGCTGTCAGCCTCGGACCTGGCGAAATTCGGGGTCCTGATGATCAACCAGGGCCAGTGGCGGGGCCGGCAGCTCATCCCGCGTCAGTGGGTCATCGACAGTACGGCCGCGGTTTCCGAGCTGGGCATCCTGGGTGGCTACGGCCACAGCTGGTGGAGCGCAGCCCATGGCGACCATCTGCCCTTCCTGAAATTCCCGGACGGGACCTACTCCGGGCGAGGAACCGGGGAACAGATGCTGCTGATAATCCCCGGCCTTGACCTGGTGTGGGTGCATCTCACCCGGGTGACCAGCCCGGACCAGGAGATGATGCACGTGACCGATACCGCCCGGTTGCTGAAGCAGATCCTGCTCACCCACAAGGATGGTGATACGTTCAAAGACCCGCGGATGCCCTTTTGATGCCCGGATGATTGAGGTGCGGGCAGTTACTGCCGCGCCAGACGCGATTCCCCGCGGACCGCGAACAGGCCAACCAGCACGGCCAGCAGCAACGGCAGCGGTGCCACCACGATGGCGGTCCAGCCGTAAAGATGGATCATGGTGCCGGCCAGCAGGGAGGTAGCGGCCGAGGTGCCAAACACGGCGAACTCGTTGACCGCCTGGGCCCGGAACCGCTCGGCCAGGGTGTAGCTGAGGGTCACCATGGTGGTGGAGCCGACATAGAGGAAATTCCACCCCACGCCCAGCAGCACCAGGGCGTACCAGTAATGCATGTAGCTCTGCCCCTGCAGCCCAACCACGCAGGCGGCGATAAGGCCCAGGCCGCCAACCCACATCACCGCCAGCACGCCGAAGCGCTGAATCAGCAGTCCGGCAAACAGGGACGGGACGTACATGCCCAGCACGTGGCTGCGGATGACCTGGGCGGTCTGCTCCAGGGAAAAGCCGTCATGGACGTGCATGGACAAAGGGGTGGCCGTCATGATGAAGCTCATCACGCCATAAGCCACCGCCCCGCTGAACACCGCCACCAGGAAGATGGGCTGCAGCAGCATCTGCTTGAAGCTGCGCCCGGGGTGGGGGAGGGTGTCTTCCCCTTCGCCCCGCAGCGGGCCGAGTCCCAGGAAAAGCCCGGCCTGGACAACGTAGAGCAGGCCCAGGGACAGCAGCGTGCCCAGGAACTCCACGTCCGGGAATGTCCACTGGCCAAAGCGCACCAGTTCCGGTCCCACCAGGGCTCCGCCGATGGCACCCAGCAGCACGATGGAAATGGCCCGGGGCACCTGGTACGGCTCCACGCTCTCGGCCGCGGCGTAGCGGTACTGCTGGGTAAACGCCATGTTGATGCCGAAGCAGGCCCCGGCCAGCATGAACAGGCCGAAACTCTCGGCGTAAAGTGCAAAGCCAGCCACGCCCGCCGCCAGGGTCGAGCTGAGAGCTGCCACGGCAAACCCACGCTTGCGGCCCATGCGCCGCATCAGCAGGGTGGCGGGAATGGTGGTGGCAGCAATGCTCAGCACCATGATCGAAACCGGCAGGGTGGCCAGGGCCGGATCCGATGCCAGCCGAGCGCCAATGATGCCACCCAGGGTGATCATGATGATGGCGCCCGTGGCGGAGATCAGCTGGCACAGGGTCAGGATGATGAGATTGCGCACTGCCACGTTGTTTTTCTTATGAACGCCTGGCTGCAATGCGGAGCATTCTCACATATTCTTCCCCGCATGTTCCGGTCCGGCGACAACCAGCCGATGATCCAGCGACGACAACGGTTGCTGGGCAGCGCCTACCGGCTGTTCTACGACGAACCGCTACACGTGGTTCGCGGTGAAGACGTATGGCTGATTGACCGGGATGGCCGGCGCTACCTGGACGCTTACAACAACGTGCCGCTGCTGGGTCATTGTCGGCCCGAAGTTGTCTCTGCCATGAGCCGCCAGGCCGGCGAGCTCAACACCCATAGCCGCTACCTGCACGAGGCCATTCTGGACTACGCTGAGCATCTTCTGGGGTGGTTTCCGGATGTCCTGGACCGGGCAGTGTTCGGCTGTTCCGGCAGTGAAGCCAATGAATTCGCCCTGCGGGTGGCCCGGGCCTGTACCGGCAAGCGGGGGGTGCTGGTCACCGAGTGTGCGTACCACGGCACCGGTTTCATAACCTCCCAGCTCAATGGGTCCTTCCACGGTCAGCGCGAATCCTGGATTGCAACGGTGCCGGCGCCGGACTTCTATCGCTCCAATCCCGAATCATTCCTGGCGGGCATCGACCGGGCCATCGAGGGCCTGCGGCGGTCGGGTTACGGCGTGGCTGCACTGCTGCTGGACACGGCCTTCACAAGCGACGGAATTCACCTGCCGCCGCCAGAGGTATTCGGGGCTGCCGTGGACAAGGTGCGCGCCGCCGGTGGCGTGTTTATCGCTGACGAAGTGCAGGCGGGATTTGCCCGGCTGGGTGAGGGGCTGTGGGGTTTCCAGCGGGCCGGCCTGGCGCCGGACCTGGTCACCCTGGGCAAACCCATAGGCAACGGCCATCCCCTGGCGGCGACCATCGTCCGGCATCAGCACCTGGATGCCTTCTCTCGGGATGCCCATTACTTCAATACCTTCGGCGGCAACCCGGTATCGGCCGTGGTCGGCAGGATGGTGCTGGAGGTGTTTGAGCAGGAAAAGCTGGCGGATAACGCGCGCTCTACCGGCCGCTACCTGCATCAGCAGCTGGCTCAGCTGGCGGACAGACATGTCCGTATCGGTGATCTGCGTGGCGCCGGATTGATGGCCGCCCTGGAGTTGGTGGACGGCAACGCACCCGACCAGGCCGCCGCGCACCAGGTGGTGAACGCCATGCGCCAGCGCGGCGTGCTGATCAGCAGCGAGGGGCCATCAGACAATGTCCTCAAGATCCGACCTCCGCTGACGTTTCGGGAAACTCATGTGGATCAGCTGGTGGCGGTGTTGGGGGAGTGTCTTGCCCTGATTTCGTCACCCTGACGTTTGGCAGGGCCGCCGAGCGCTACTTGTACCCCGCCTGGATCAAAGCTGCCCGGATCTTGCCGGCGGCCGCCGTTTCAGCGGACATGAAAGCGTCCAGGTGTCCCACCCCGGGGATGGTGATCACCGAGAAACCCAGCCGCCGGTATTCCGCCATCCGCCGCACCACGCCTGAAGCGATGTCGGCACGCCAGAAAATTCGGTTCGCCAGATCGTCCTCCGGGCCGCCGTCCTGGCCGCCGACCCAGACCACCTTGGGTCCTGGCAGGCCACCGAAAGCCTTCGTATTGTCCCGACCGATCTCGTACTGGTGCAGCGTGCGGCTGAACAGCGCCATGCTGATTTCGTCCGGGGTCACTTCGGGCCGCTGCAGGACCGCCGCTGAGCTGCCTGAGGTGTAGCCCAGCCAGAATTCCAGGCTGCCCAGGATGTCGAATCCGCCCACGATCAGGCCGATGGCCCGGTCGCTCTCCGGTGCAAACAGCGAGGCCAGCCGGGCGGTTCCCGAGTAGCCCGCCAGCACGAATTGATCCAGGCCCACGGCGTCGGCCACCCGGTGCAGGTCGTCGATCATCAGCTCCATGGGGAAACGCTCGGTGGGCAATTCCCAGTCGATGTTGCGGTCCGCCAGGTGGTTCTCCAGGGCCGAGCGGGTGAGCGGCTCAGCCACCTGCTGCACGGTGATCTGCTGGGAGCGGGTGACAAACCGCGGCTCGAACAGTACCACCCGGTACTGATCGGACAGGGCGTCTGCCAGGTTGCGGTTTTCGTTGGGTTCCCGGGCCAGGAAGATGATTCCGGGGCCGTCACCCTGGGCATCGAACCACAGGTCAAACCCGTCCGAGGCCGGAATGGTGAAGCCGCCGCTGGTGTGGGCCGTCAGTTCGGTAGCGGTTGCCAGGCCGGCCAGGGCAGACAGTACCAGCACGCAGATCAACCGGTGAAGAATCATGCAGCGACTCCTGGGCGTCATTCGGCCATGCAGACTACCCCAGGCCGACCCGGCTTTCACGGCTTTTCAGGTGGTGTACTTGGCGGTGCACTTATACGTGGAATCGCCAGTTGTGGCCTAATAGAGCCTTGGATAGTCTCGGATGCCCATGAAAGACGACAATTTCATGTCCTCGCTGATCGCCAGGCACCACCGGATTCTCAACCGGACCCTGGGGCTGATCACGGTTTATTACATCGCCCTGGCCCTGGTCATAGCGGCGCTGATTGGCATGTTTCCGGGGATCGTTTCGGAATTGCCCCTGGGGGGCGTCAGCGAAATCATGGGCAACAACAGCGCCGGCCTGCTGGAACTGGAGGAAGCCCTGCTCAGCGCTGACGGCGATGAGCTGGAGCGGCTGGCCACCGAGACCAGCCGGGTCCGCACCGAGGCGACCCCGCTGTGGCTGGAGAACTCGATCGGGTTGTTCTACGCCATGACCGCAACGCTGCTGCTGATGTTGCCGGTGTCCTGGGTGTACAAATCCATCCACCACGACAGCGACTACGACCACTCCATCGACACCACCACCCTGGTACTGCCGGCGGTGGTGGCCGGCATCGTCACGGTGATCCAGCACAGCCTGGCGCTGGCGTTCAGTCTGGCCGGCATCGTCGCGGGCGTACGCTTCCGCCGGGCCCTGAGCGATACCTTCGATACGCTGTTCATCCTGGCGTCCATCGGTGTGGGCATCGCCGCCGGCATCAAGTCGCTGGAGGTGGCCGTGATTCTCACGGTATTTTTCAACTACGCGGCGGTGCTGGTCTGCATGTATGGCGACGGCCTGGAGTCCCAGCACGCGCTGCTGCGGGAACGCCGGGCCAAGATTGCCAAGGAAGAGCGCAAAGCCGAGAAAAACCGGCGGGAAAGGCGCGAGCGGCCCATGCGCCGGATCAGGCGCTCGGATTAATCGCCGAGCAGATGGCCGCCACGGCAGCGGTCCAGCACTTCTTCCCGCATTCGCGCCGGTGAATCCAATAGATCAAAAAAATCGTCAACAAATTCCGCTGCTGACGCCGTTTCGCTGAGCCCCGCGGCGGTTTCGACCAGCCGGTTGATGTCCGGTCGCTTTTCCTGGAACAGCTTGACTGCCCGCTCCATCACAGCTTCGGGGTGACACAGCCCGGAGTAGTATCGGTCGCGCACCGTCTTCACCGGCAGGTGCCCCGGAGGCGCGGCGTAGGGCGCGTTGACCAGCCCGGCAAAGTCAAAATCGTAGGGTACGGGCACAAACAGGCCGGTATCGGGTCGGCGCAGCGGCTTGACGTTGTGGCAGCAATTGCCGTCGCCCTCGGCCAGCAGCATGGAATAGTCGTTATTGCCGATCAGCAGCTGAAACAGCCCCACTACGGCGGCGGCGTCCCGGTCCAGGTCAGTGAAGCCCACGCGATCGATGCGGCTCAGGGGCAGGTCCACGCGATCCGCCATGGCCACCTGGTCCTCCAGCACGAAACTCAGGGCGGTCCAGGGTTTGAGCTGCTGATCGCTGTCCACGAAACTCAGCCGGAGCAGGCGGGTCCGGAAGCTGAAATCGGTCAGTGTTTCCAGGGTTCTGTAAGCGAGATACTCCAGGATGACGTATTGCTGGTATGCAGACTGGTTGAAACACGGTGACACCAGCTTGAGCTTGTCCTGGCCCTGCATCAGGCTGCCGCCGACTTCCTTGCGGGCGAAGTTCAGCGTCAGCGGTGGCAGATCACAGTGCTGTCGCCGGAAATTGCCGCGGCTGCGGATGGATACGCTCAGTCGCTGGTTGTTGCCGGCATCGTCCAGGTAGGCAAAAGTGCCCGGCAGGTACAGGCGGGCGGACTGCTGCTTCTGTGCGTGAGCCTGGGCCAGGGGTGCTGTAAGCACCGCCCGTATCACCGAGTCATCGCTGAACAGCGGTGCCTCGGCTGCTGCCGCCACGGGCAACCACAAAAGCGCCATCAGCCATCGAATATGCATCGGGTTCGGTTTGCTGCTCCGACCCTTAAGTTGTACGGAAACGAAGGCGCCGCGGCAAGTGCATTCCTTCCGGGAATTCCGCAGGTCGTACAATGGGTTCCAGTCAAGTCTGGTGAGGGAGCAGCTCATGATGAAAATCTTTGCCAACGGCCTGCTGTTTGACGGAGTCAGTGACGAACTCCGGGACGGCATGAACGTTGTGGTGGAGGGTGAGGTCATTCGTGAAGTCAGCGACGGGCCGGTCAAGCTGGACGGCGCTGAAGTGATCGACCTCAACGGGCGCTTCCTGATGCCGGGTCTGCTGGACCTGCATTTCCATGCCTATTCGGCCAGTTTTGACATGCAGCAGCTGGACCGCATGCCCAAGCCGCTGCTGGTCAGCTACGCCATCAAGCACCTGGAGGACGCGGCCCAGCGGGGTTTCACCACGGTACGGGATCCGGGTGGCGGCGACGTGGGCCTGGCGCTGGCCATCGAGCACGGGCTGGTGCAGGGACCGCGCTTTCTCTATGGCGGCAAGGCCCTGTCCCAGACCGGTGGGCACGGTGACATGCGCCCGGGGGTGGAAGAAGAACCCTGCAACTGTGCCTACTCCGGCGCCATCTGCCAGGTGGTGGACGGCGCTGACCAGGTGCGCCGGGTGGCCCGGGAGGAGCTGCGCAAGGGTGCCGACCACATCAAGGTGTTCATCTCCGGTGGGGTGGCATCACCCACGGACCCCATCTGGATGGATCAGTTCACCATGGAGGAACTGCGCGCCGCGGTTGAGGAGGCCGAAAGCCGGCGCAAGTATGTGGTGGCCCACTGCCATACCGACTCGGGCGCGCGGCGCTGCGTTGAGGCCGGAATCCGGTCCATTGACCATGCCACCCAGATTTCCCTGGAAACCGCCCGGCTGATTGCTGAAGCCGGCTGTTACACCGTGCCGACCCTGGCGGTGATTCACGAAATCCTGGTCAGCGGAGCTGATGCCGGCATGCCCCCCGAGAGCATTGCCAAGGTGGATGGGCTGCGGGAACAGATGCTGGAGTCTGTCCAGAACTGCCGCCAGGCCGGCGTCAAGATCGGCCTGGGCACAGACATCTTCGGCACGGAGTTCCATGACATGCAGGCCAGCGAGTTCCGCTACCGCGGCGAGGTGGATCAACCCATCGACGTGCTGAGGTCCGCCACATCGATCAACGCGGAGATTGCCCAACGGGCTGACACGCTGGGTCGGATTGCACCGGGCTACCAGGCGGACCTGGTGGTGCTGAACAGCAATCCGCTGGAGGATCTGTCCCTGTTTGAACGCTACCGGGAGGAAATGCCGGTGATCGTGAAGGGCGGCGATTTCCTCAAACGGACCCTGTAATCCCGGGCGCCGGCATCGACGCCCGGGTGCTGGTTACTGGTGGGTGCCCCGGATGGGGTAGTTGTTGTCGGGGTTGCGGATCCACTCCAGTCCGTTGACCAGGGGCTCGATGTCCGGGCGCACGAAGGGATTATTCGAAACATCCACCACCTGCAGCTGTCCGTCCTGATTGATCACAAACAGCCCGGGCTCCGGGAACAGGTGGTCGGTTTCCTGCTCGGATCGCGGAACCGAGATATACAGCCCCAGCTGCTCCATCTGCTCCAGGGTCAAGCCATGGTAGAGCGGAAAGTTGACCTCCAGTTTTTCCAGGTGGCGTTGCAGCTGCTCGCCGCTGTCAGCGGATACTGCCGCGATATCCACTCCGATGGCCCTCAGGCGCTCAACGTAGTCCGGCACCCCGTTCAGGTAGCGGGTACACAGGGGGCAGTGGACGCCGCGATAGACGATGACGAGTTTCCAGTCGGCATCGCCGGCGGGCTTGCTGATATCGACGGTTTCGCCGTCCAGGGATTGCACCGGCAGCGAGGGAAACTCGCTGCCGGCGGCCAGTTTTGCTGTGTGAGATTTCATCAGGAATAGCCTCTTGGTGAGTCAGGATGCGTTGGTCATATCATGGACCATCCGCTCCAGGTCCCGGTAGTCCCCGCGCCAGGTGTCGAACATGCTGCGGCCCATATCATCGGGGAAGATATCGGCCTCGTCGTTCTCCAGGCCGGCCAGGATTCGGGCGGCGGTCTCGTTGACGTCGGCTTTGTCGGTAGGGAATTCCTGGGCCAGATCCGTGTCGATGGGCCCGGGATTCACCGTGTGTACGGCGATGCCCTTGGGCGCCAGCTCGATGCGGATGCCCTGGGACAGCGAAAACAGTGCCGCCTTGGAGGCGCTGTATCCGCCAATCACCGGGAAATTCACGAACGCCGCAATGGTGACCACGTTGACAATGGCAGCGTCCTTTTTGGACTCCAGCACCGGCACGAATGACCGCACCATGGACAGGGTGCCGTAGTAGTTGGTCTCCATGTCCCGGCGCAGCAGGTCTTCCGGGCCGTCCAGCAGGCCGGTGAATGCCGCAACGCCGGCGTTGTTGATCAGCAGGTCCACATCGCTGGCCTGTTGCGCTGCCGCGGCCACCTGGGCGGCGTCGGTAATGTCCAGCTGCAGCGGGACTACCCGCTGGTCGCCAAAGTCGGGCAGGCGGCGGGTATCCCTGGCGGCGGCGTAGACCTTGCGCGCCCCCTGGCTCAGCAGTTGCTTGACCAGGGCCTCGCCTATGCCGCGGTTGGCGCCGGTGACCAGTACAGTTCGGTTGTTCAGGATCATGGGTTGTTCCTCGAGTGTGTGTTGAAAGACGCAGCCAGATTAGGTTGTGCATCAGTTTACGTAAATAGTTAAAAATGACGTGTTAATGTGCAAAAATGCACATTAATGAATTGGGACGACATACGCATTTTCCTGGCCCTGTGCCGGCAGGGCTCGGTCAGCCGCGCCGGCAGCAAGCTGGGGGTGACCCATACCACGGTCGCCCGTCGCGTCAACGCGTTTGAGGAGCAGCTGGGTACCCGGCTGTTTGACCGCTCCCGGGATGGGTACGCCATGACCCAGGCGGCGGAAGACCTGTATGAGCGGGCGGTGGAAATGGAACAAACCGCTTTGGCCATCGACCGTGCCGTCGGCGGGCAGGATGCGGAGTTGCGTGGGCAACTGAAGGTGACGGCTCCCTACGATTTCGCCAACAGCGTCCTGGTGCCCCGGCTCGGCGGCTTCCGCCAGGAGTATCCCTGCATCGATCTCGAACTGCTGACGACAACCGGATTGATCGACCTGGCCGCCAGGGAGGCCGATATCGCGGTTCGCCTCACGGCCAGGCCGCCGGACTACCTGATTGGTCGCAAGGTACTGCCTCTGCAGCATGGTGTATACGGTGCGCCGAAGGTTCTTCGGAAACCGGGAGATGCACCCGAGGTGATCCTGTTCCGCAGCGAGCAGAATATGCCGGAGTGGGTTGAGCAGCACTTCCCCGGCGCCCGGGTCGCGCTGAAGACGGACAACCTGAGCACCATGCTTGCCGCGGTGGCAGCGGGCCTGGGCCTGGCCCGCATGCCCTGCTACGAGGCGGACCGGCACAGAGACGTGCGGCGGCTGGACCTTGAGCTGACGCCCTCGACCTGGGGCGTATGGGTATTGAGCCACGTCGATCTCCGATCCGCGGCCAGGGTCAGGGCCGGGCGGGCTTTCATGGTTGAGGTCATCGAATCCCAGGCGTCGTTGATTTTGGGGGAGAGGTCGCGGTATATGGGGGGCTCCGTGGCTCCGTGACTCCGTGGCTCCGTGGCTCCGTGATTAGGTGATCAGGTAAGAGGAGAATTAGGGTGTCTTTCGTTTCCAGCTATGCACCTGTTTTTACCAGTCTTGCGGACCAGGTTCGGCTGCATGCCGTCTACCGGTCCGGTGACACCGCGTTGATCGAAGGAGGCCGGTCGGTTGACTGGGCCAGCTACTCCAGCACCGGAAACCGGATTGCCCACAGCCTGCAAACAGCAGGAATTCGAAAGGGTGACCGGGTGGCCATGCTGGTGGCCAATGGGATCTGGTCCCACGAGGTGCTGCTGGGGATCTGGCGAGCTGGGGCGGTGGCGGTGCCGTTGTCCACCATGCTGACGGCTGATGCGGTGGGGACCATGCTGGAAGACTGCGAGGCGCGGCTGCTGCTGGCCAGCACCGGCTACGCTGACCTGGCCCGGGCGGCGGTGGCCGGATCGGATCTGCCGCTGCTTGTGCAGGGCGACGCGTTTGATCAGCTGGTGGCCGGATCACCGGATACGGATCCCGGGATGGCACTCGGCGCTGACGACGAGGCGGTCATCATCTACTCGTCCGGCACCACCGGCAAACCTAAGGGCATCGTGCATAACCACGAGTCCCGTTTCTCTTTCGGCGCGGTGCTGGGCGGAGAAATGCGCATGCACTGTGAGTCGGTGGCCCTGTCCAGCATCCCCATGCACTCCAACGGCGCCTGGCTGAGCTGGTGCCCGGCCAAGTGGTGCGGTGCCACCACGGTCATCCTGCCGCAGTTCAGTCCCGAAGCGTTTATCGAGGTGATCCAGCGGCACCGGCCGACCCATGGTTTCGTGGTACCCGCCATGTGCGGCGCGCTGCTGGATCATCCAGACATCGAACAGGCCGGATTGGAGTGTTTCGAGTGCGCCCTGACGGCCGGATCTCCTATGCCTGCCGCCATGAAACAGGCCATGCGGCGCCTAACCGGCGACGGCCTGTGGGAACTGTGGGGCCTGACCGAGGGGGTCATTACCATGATCAACCCCAGCCAGCTGGCGGAGCGCCCGGACTCCGTGGGCCGGCCGGTCCACGGTTGTGAGATTCGGTTGATCGATGACGAGGACAACGATGTAACTTTCTCCGGCACCGGAGAAATCGTTGGCTACTCCGGCGGGCTGATGAGCGGCTACTGGAACCGGCCGGATGCCAATGCTGAGATCCTGTGGCGTGGTGAGACCGGCCGGACCTTTATCCGCACCGGCGACATCGGGGAGTTTGATTCCGAAGGGTTTCTGACCCTGCGCGGGCGGGCCAAGGACATGATTATCTCGGGCGGGGTCAACGTCTACCCGGTGGATATCGAATCGGTGCTGCTGACCCATGATGCCGTGGTTGACGCGGCGGTGATTGGCGTGGAACACGAGAAATGGGGGGAGACTCCGGTGGGGTTTGTCAGGACTGACGGCGCCGTGGTCGCGGAAGACCTGAAGCAATGGGCGAACGACAAACTGGCTAAACACCAGCGTCTGCGTGACCTGGTGATTTACCCCGGGGACTTCCCGCGCAATACCCTGGGCAAGGTCCTCAAGAATGAATTGAGGGATGCCTACCTGGAGTGATGTGCCCCGGGCCTTTCCGCGCAGTGGTGCCCTCTGATTGGACGCGGTCCAGGAAATCAAGGCTGCCGTCCTCCCGACGGGTCAGGTAGCGCCCGGTGAAGGCGGTATCCAGCCGGTAGTTGTGGTGGATTCTCAGTCCCGGGGTGATCTTGAACAGGCCTTTGGTCATTACGTGGGAGCTCCTTTCGATGGCACACAATAACCCGGAACAGGATCTGAATTCGACGGGTCCCATGGACGTCACCCGGCTGGCGCCACCGGCGGGCAGCTGCATCGCAGTGCTGGGCGGCTGTGGCGGTATCGGCATGGCGCTGGTGGCGGCCTGCCTGGAGAACGGTCTGGAAGTCGCGGTGATGGATCTGCCACAGTCCCTGGCCGAGCGTTCCTTTCCCGACGGCGTGCGCCAGATCCCGCTGGACGCCCGGAACGCGGACCAGGTAGAGGCTGCCTACCGGCAGCTGGCACAGGCCTGGCCCCACCTGGACGGCCTGGTGAACCTGGCCGGCTACACCGGCGAATTCCTGCCGATGGATGAGCTGCCCCTGGAAGACATTGACGACGTCTGGTCGGGCAATCTGCGGGCCACGGCGATGAGCTGCCGCTGCGCGCTGCCGTTGCTGCGCGCCGCGCCCCGCGGCGGCGCCATCGTGAATACGTCCTCGGGCCTGGCCCGGGCCGCCCGGCCGGGCTACGGACCCTACAGCGCGGCCAAGGCCGGCATTGAGGCCCTGACCCGGACTCTGGCCAACGAGAACGGCCCCGCCGTGCGGGTCAACGCGGTTTCACCCGGAGGCATCGATACCGCCTTCATGCGCGGCGGCTTCGGCCGCGGTGGCAGGGAAGAAGGCCCGCCGTTGCGGTTGAAGCTGGACCAGTACATCCCTCTGGTCCCGCTGGGGCGGGTAGGGGTGCCCGAGGACGTTGCCGGTCCCATCCTGTTCCTGCTGTCCGACGCGGCCCGCTATATCAGTGGCGCTGTGCTGGAGATCACCGGGGGGGCTTAACCGCAGCCTGAACGCCTCGGTACCGTGGCTGGTCCCATCCCGAAGCGGAAATTGGGTCTGCGGCAGCTACGGATTGTGCCGACCCGGCAACAAGCGTACACGGTAGCCTATGGGCCTGTTGTCGGAGCTTAAGCGCCGCAACGTTTTTCGTATGGCGGCGCTATACGTGGTGGCGGCCTGGCTGATCGCCCAGGTCGCCGAAGTCGTGTTGAGCCTGGCAGCGCTCCCCGACTGGACAGGACAGGTGGTCCTGGTCGTGCTTGCGCTGGGCTTTCCCATCGCCCTGGCATTCTCGTGGTTCTATGAACTGACACCAGCGGGACTCAGTCTTGAGAAAGACATTCGCCCGGGCGAGTCCATGACCGGTATCACTGGCCGGCGTATGGACATCATCGTCATTGCGCTGCTGTCCGCGGCTGTCATCCTGTTCGCCTGGCACACCTGGTGGTCCAAAACGGACAGGACCATCAGGCCGGACGAGGCCATTGCGTCAATAGCGGTCTTGCCGTTGCATAACCTGTCCAAGGATCCGGCCCAGGTGTATTTCGTGGAGGGAATGCAGGAGGCGCTGATTACCCGCCTGTCCAGGATTACCGACTTGCGGGTGATATCCAGAACGTCGACATTGCGCTACGAGTCAACCGACAAGCCGATTCCGGAAATTGCCCGCGAACTGAATGTGGATGCTTTGGTGGAAGGCTCGGTTTTTCGCGACGAGGGGAGGATCCGCATTACAGCGAAACTGATTCGCGGCGCCCAGGATGAGCACGTCTGGGCCAACAGCTACGACCGCGAGTTAAACCAGGTGCTCGCCCTGATCAGCGAAATTTCGCTGGCCATTGCTGACGAGATCGAAGTCACCGTCAAGCAGCGGGAGGCAGAGGACCGGTTGCGGCGAAGCCCGGTGGATTTCAACGTGCACGAACTCGTCCTCCGGGGAGACCACTATTTCAACCGGCTCAAGTTTGACCAGAGTCTTTTACATTACCAGCAGGCCATCAATCTGGATGCGAGTTATGCGCCTGGGCATGCTGGTATAGCCGGGGCTCACCTGGCCCAGGGCTTTTTTGGCAGGGCACCCGTTTCCGAGGCTGTCCCCAAAGCACGGGCGGCCGCACTGAAAGCGATCAGCCTGGACCGCAATTCCGCTGGCGGTTACGCCACCCTCGGCAACATCCAGCTTTACTACGACCGCGATTGGGGGCTGGCGAGGTCAAGCCTGCTCCGAGCGCTGGAACTGGACCCGAACAACGTTGGGATCCGGCACGCCTACGCGGATTACCTGATTGTCATGGGCGACATTGAAGAAAGCCTGAGCCAGATGGAAATAGGGCACTTGTACGATCCGCTTTCTCCCGTGGCGCGTGTGGCCCTGAATGGTCACAGGGTTTTTGCCAGGGAATACGACAAGGTCATCGAAGAGGCCGAAAACAGCGCTGTTGACGATGCCGATCAGGCAGCACAACTGGCGCTTTATCGTGAAGCTTTATGGTTCAAGGGCAGGTATGAAGAGGCGTTCGAAGCATACAAGATGACCTGGGGCCAGGATGAGATGCTGCTCCGAGCGATGAACCAAGGCTATTCGGATTCCGGTTACCCCGGCGCGATTCGGGCCCTCGCAGATTCATTGCTGGACCGCGATCCCGAGTTCAAAGACCAGGTGGCACTCGCCCAGCTCTACGCCCGGGCCGGTGAACCGCGACTGGCGCTGGATTCGCTGGAGCGGGCCTATCGGCTCGGTCA
>JASJDM010000081.1 GCA_030065125.1 Lysobacterales bacterium
GGCGTATTTTGTGAACGAAGCCGTCTTGGCACAGGGATGTGCCAACGGCCGAAGGCCGTAAGCGAAGCAAAATCGCATTTTGCGTAGCACCCGCGAGCGGGACAGGATGTCCCGTCTTGCGGATAGACAACCCGTCCCGTCTTGCGGATAAACTAATCCACGCTGCAAAAACAATAAGCGTAAACCCCAACCGGCTGGTTTCGCGGCTGGTCCATCAGCAGCTGCAGGTCGGTCTTCATGGACGCTGGCAGCATGCCGCTCAGCCAGCCCATGGCGCTCCCCGAGCGGGTGAGGCGCGGCAGACCAGCGGTAATGTCGATGAAAAACTGCTCGATGGCTGACGGCTGTTTTTCCACGTATTCAACCTGGTAGTCGGAAATCCCGGCGTGCCGCGCCGCCGAAGCGATGGCGTCCTCAAGTCCACCAAGCTCGTCCACCAGGCCGCGATCACGAGCCTGGGCGCCGCTCCACACGCGCCCCCGGGCCACCCGGTCCACCGCTTCGGAGGTCATGTCGCGGGCATCCGCCACCTTTTCGATGAACCGCTCGTAACCGTCGTCGATGATCTGCTGGATGATGTCGGCCATGTTATCCGGAAGGTCGCGGTCGGCGCGGGTGGCGCCGGCAATTCGAGTGGTGCCCACACCGTCGGTGTGGATGCCGACCTTCTGCAGGGTGCGGGGAAAGTTGGTCAGCAGGCCGTAGATGCCAATGGAGCCGGTAATGGTGGTGGGACTGGCCCAGATTTCGTCAGCACTCATGGATATCCAGTAGCCCCCGGAGGCCGCGACCGATGACATCGAGACGATCACCGGTTTGCCGGCCTGGCGGGTCAGTTCAATCTCCCGCCGAATCTGCTCCGACGGCAGGACCGAGCCGCCGGGGCTGTCCACCCGCAGAACCACCGCCTTGACCTGTGTATCCGTGCGCGCCTGCCGGATCAGCCTGGCGGTGGATTCACCACCAACCGTACCCTGGGGCTGATCGCCGCCGACTATGGCGCCCTGGGCCACCACCACCGCCACCCGGTCGGTGAAGGGTCGGGGTGCCGACTGCACGGCCTTGAGGTAGGTGTCAAAATCGATCTGGCGGAAGCTCTCTATGCTGGAATCGTACGTTCCCCGGTCGATCAGATACTCCCGCAGTTCGTCCCGGGTCGCGAGCCGATCCACCAGTCCGGCTTCCAGGGCCGCCTCGGAGCCGCGCCCGCCTGCCTCCCGCAGTCGTTCGGCGAACTGCTCTACGTGCTCGCTCAGCTGCTCCGGCCGCATACCGCGATTGGCTGCCAGGTCTTCCAGCACCTCTTCCCACAGGCTGTCCAGCCAGTACCTGTTGGCTTCCCTGGAGAAGTCCGACATATCGTTTCGTACAAAAGGCTCCGCCGCAGACTTGTACTCACCCACCCGGAACAGGTGAACATCCACCGACAGCTTGTCCAGGCCTTCCTTGTAATAGTTGCGGTAAACGCCGTAGCCCTCCAGCAGCACCAGGCCTTCCGGGTGCAGCCAGACTTCATCCGCCAGGGACGCCAGGTAGTACTGGTGCTGGGACATGCCGTGACCGTAGGCAATCACCTCTTTGCCGGTTGCCTTGAACTCGGAAATGATGCCCTTGAGTTCCTGCAGCTTGGAGACGCCGATACCCCACAGGTAGTCGGTATCGATCACCATGCGCTGTATTCGGTCATCGGTGGTGGCCAGCTGGATGGACTGGATCAGGTCCCGCATGCGGGTTTCCGGTGTTTCCTCGTCCATCAAACGGCTGATGGCCCGTTCGGTGGGTTCGACCGAGTATTGCTCCACCACCATGCCTTCCGGGGCCACGATCAGCGCGGTGCCGTCGCGAACCAGGATCACACGTTCACCACTGGTCGCCACGATGACGCCGCCGACCACGGTGAAAAAAATCAGCAGGAAAGTCAGGTGGGCGATCCGCCTGGAGAAGTCGATCAGGCGCCAGGTTCCGCGGAACAGCCGGATCAGCAGGTTGGGTTTATCGGACATTGAACGAGGTTTGACGTGGTTATCCGGCGAGTCTACTGGCAATAACCGGCGCGGCACAATGTCCATGGTCAGGGATCCACCGCCGGCCGTCGGGGTTGGCGCGATTGGCCAAGAGGGGTGGTGGAAATCGCCAAATCAACCGGGCCCGCCAGGAAGGCTGCAATAGAAGGCCATATAAATCAATAAGTTAGAGCAAAATATAGAGATGGCATGGATTCTGTATGGGTATCAGGCACAAGACCACTGTTACGGAGAACTCAATGGGAACCATTACTCGATTTCGGCACGTTGTTTCCGCCAACGTCAACGCGCTGCTGGAGCGTGCCGAAGACCCTGAGAAAATGCTGGCGGCGCTGATCCGCGAAATGGAAGACGCCCTGGGTGAGGCCCGGGAAGCTGCCGCGGGCATCCTGGACGATCAAAAGCGATTCAAGCGGCGGGCCGCGGAACTGGACGCCAAGGTGTCGGAATGGGAAGAGCGCGCGGAGCACGCGTTGTCCCGGCAACGTGAAGACCTGGCCCGGGAAGCCATCGCTGCCAAGCAGCAGGCCGAAGCGGAGCGCGCCCAGGTTGAGGCCGGACTCGGCCAGGCCGATCAAAGCGTGGAGCGGGTGCACCAGGACATCGGTCACCTGGAGACGCGCCTGCAGGAGGCACGAAAGCGCCAGGCTGAGATGAAGCGCGAAGTGCAGAGCAGGCAACGGCCCGCGGGTGGCGGGACGGTGACCCCTTATACCTCCCCGGCCGACCGAAAGCTGGCGGACGTGATGGCCCGCTTCGAGCGGCTGGAGTCCCAGCTTGAGCACCTGGAATCCCGGGTCGAAGCATACGACATCGGGCCCGGGCCGGCTCCGATGCCCGAAGTGGCGGACGACCCCCGGGTGGAGCAGGAGCTGGAGGCCATCCGAAATCGGGTACGTGGCCGCGGCCAGGAGTCGGAGTAGGCGGAATCCATGAGCAGGAGCAAACCCTGGCTGGGCGGTGTCTGCGCCCATCTGGCTGACCGCCTGGAATGGAATGTCACCGGGCTGCGGGTGGCCACCGTGCTGGCGGCCTGGTGGATGCCGCTGGTGACGGTTCCGGTCTACGTGCTGGGCGCCCTGGCTGTGCGCCACAGCGGTACCGGAGATCCGGCGATGGATGACTGGGATCGCCGCATGGGTGAAATCGACCGTCGTTACCGCAAATACTGAGCTACTCATTGGGAGTCATGGGCGCCGGGTATACTGGCGTCCATGGCCGCCCCCCGCAAAGCGTTCCTGATCACCATTACGCTGGGCCTGCTGGCGGCAGCCTGTACGCCCCTGCGAGTCGTCGACAACGCGGGCCCCGTGCCCGGGCCGCCGCTGCTGCTGGCCGTGGAATTCCGGGTGTGGCAAACCGTCAGCGGAGAGGTCCTGCCCGAGCCGATCGCCAGCAGCAGCTTCACGGCGGCCATTGCTGACACCCTGGAACGGAACCTGTCGAACGCCTGCACTGCGACCGATGCTGCTGTGGAGGAGGCGCGCGGCGGGTTGGCGCTGTACCGGCGCCTGTCCGAGGAGATGCTGGCCCGGCCCCAGCTGGCCGACGGCAGCCACGGGGTTGGTCCCTCGCTGCAGGGCCTGGTGACCGGTCAGGAATGCCGCCAGGGGCTGGTGCTGATGGGGGAATGGGACTCGGTTCGGGGCTGGTTGTCCCTGGGCAGTATTGATCTGGCCAGCGGTAAACTGCTGCGCCTGGCCGCCGTGGAGTTTGATCAGGCCGAACCGGACCTCCTCAGGCGGCACACGCGGCGCCTGCTGCGGAAGGTGAGTCCGTGATCCGGCTGGCCCTGGTTCTCTGCACTCAACTGGCCAGTGCGGCGGCCTCGGATCTGGACACCGCGCTGGAGGCATTTTCCGAGCGTCTCCACCAGGCCTACCTGGACCAGGGTCGGCTGGTAGACCAGCCGCCCGAAATTTTTCAACTGGCTTCAGCCCAGGTGCAGGCGCTCTATCCGGAAACGCCACTGGAATTCTTCATGCTGGCCGACCCTTCCCCAAACGCGCTGTCGCTGGCCAACGGCCACATCTACTTCAATCTTGGGCTGCTGGCCGACCTGCGGGGCATCGAGGACCTGTTGTTCGTTCTGGCCCACGAGGCGTCTCACGTTGCCAACCGGCATGTTGCGCTGAAACTGCAGGAGCCAGGCGAGGGGTTGGCCGAGGCAGTGGAGATCCAGGCCGATCGCGATGCGCTGGAGCGACTCGCCCGCCCCGACGTCGGCTGGGCCACCAGCGGGATCGAACTACTGCTGACCCGCCTCGATCAGGGCCAGTCCGGCGGGCGTGGTGATCGGCGCCGGACGGAGTTGCGCCAGTCGGGACTTTTTGCCCCGGGGCACATCGTTGCGGCGGATGGTGCTTCTCCCCAGGCGCTGGCCCGGGCCAGGCAGGCGGCCGTAGAGCTGCTGCTGGCCCATGGCCGGTTGGATCCTGTCAAACGGTTGCTGGCGGACGTGGGAACGGACGAGCCGCTGCGCCGCGCATGGGCCGCAGAAATGGCCCGCCTGTCCGGTCAGCTGGATCGGGCAGTGGAGCTTGCAGGGGAGGCGAGTGTCGGCGGTAACCTGCAGGCCCAACGCACTCTGGCGCTGGCCCTGCAGCAGCAGGGTCGAAATGCCCAGGCCCTGGCGGCCTGGCGGGACCTGCTGGCCCAGCAGCCAGGCGCTGCCGACGCGGACCTGCTGACGGCGCTGGTCGAACAGGGCTGCCGTGAGCCCGGGCCGATGCGGGCTGCCGCCGGGCCCAGGCTGAAATTTGGCGATCTCCGTGTTCCCAGGGTTGACGGTGTCCGGGTGGCGCTGCAGACGGGGGAGAAACTGATTCTGACGCCCAATGCCGCGCGGCTCACCCGGATTGATCTCCACCGGCCTGAATCGGCCTCGCCGTCCTGTGAAATCGACCTGCCGGGCCAGCAGCAGTCGTTGATCCATTTACGGCAGGAATACCAGCCGGAAAAGCTGATGCTGGACCGGATTGCGTCGCTGCCGGGCCGCGGCATCGTGACCGATCTGCATTACGTGGACCGGGATGCCCTGCGCTGGCGTGTCCGGCAGTATCTGCTGGTCGGGCGTGACACCCACGTGCGCCTGATCCTGACGGCGCCTGCGCTGAACTATTTTGAAGCGGCAGCGGACGCCGCGGAAACGATGGCCTTGGGCCTTGGGAGACCATAAGGTGTTGAAACTGATCGTCGGCAATCGCAACTATTCATCCTGGTCGCTGCGGGCCGGCCTGTACCTGCGCGAAAGCGGACTGGATTATGAAGAGATCCGGGTACCGCTGTTCACCGGAAACTGGCGGGACGAGCTGCTGAAATACTCACCTGCCGGGCGGGTGCCGGTGCTGCTGGATGGCGGAAACGCGGTCTGGGACAGCCTGGCGATCTTCGAAACCCTGGCCGAGCGCGGGGGCATTGGCTGGCCGACTGACCCGGTGCAACGGTCCAGGGCCAGGTCTCTGGCCTGCGAAATGCACGCCGGCTTCATGGCGCTGCGCGATGAGCTGCCCCTGAATCTGCGTGCACGCACCAGCCTGCCGCTGGACACGCTGTCATCTGCCTGCCGAGCCCAGATTGATCGGATCGAGGCCATTCTGGAGCAGGAGCTCGGCCGCTCCGGTGGCCCCTGGCTGTTCGGCCCGCTGTCCATCGCGGACATCATGTATGCGCCCGTGGTGCTGCGCTTCGCCACCTACGGCCTGTCCACGGGTCCCGCTTCCGAGCAATTTCTGCGGCAGGTGCAGTCGTTGAGTTCTTTCCAGCAGTGGCTGGAACTCGCCCGGGCGGAGCCTGAAACGCTGGAATTCATCGACCAGCGGTTGCCGGCCGAACAATCGCCCCTGACCCTTGGCTAGACTGCCACCCCGCAGTCCGGTTTAAAGCGCTTCCTGGTCCCGCTCGCCGGTTCGAATGCGCACGGCGTTGGTAAGGTCCGACACGAAGATCTTGCCGTCGCCCACCTTGCCGGTTTTCGCTGATTCCACGATGGCATCGATGACCCGCTCCAACTGGTCGTCCGACACCGCAATCTCCAGCTTTACCTTGGGCACAAAATCCACCACGTATTCAGCGCCTCGGTACAACTCCGTATGGCCACGTTGCCGTCCAAACCCCTGCACGTCCGTCACGGTCATGCCCTGGATTCCCACGTCGGACAGGGCAGACCGAACGTCGTCCAGACGAAAGGGCTTCACGATAGCCGTCACCATTTTCATGGTTGACCCCTTTGCGAATGCATTTTGAGGAACCTGCATTCTGCGCTGATTGGCCGGGCCAACTCAACCCGGATTTGCCGAAGACACCCCGCCACGCCGGATAAGAATGCGCGGTGGCCTGCGCCAGCGCCGGGGGTCAGTCCACGCCCCTGGTCGCGGCGACCGGACGGTAGGCCCGCGTGCGCAGATGGAAGCGAAGGGTGAGGAATACCGAAGCAATGGTCAGGGCCACGATCATGCCGGTCCAGATACCGCCGCCCCCGCGACCCATGGCAATACCCAGGGTGTAGCTGGTGGGTATGCCGATCACCCAGTAACACAGCACGATGATGATCAGTGGAACGGCCGTATCCTTGAGCCCGCGCAGTGCGCCAGTGGATGCGATCTGCACGCCGTCCGGCACCTGGAACCAGGCCGCGAACAGCAGCAGGCTGACCGCCAGGGCCGATACGGCCGGGTCCGCGGTATAAAGCGCAACAATCTCGTCGCGCAGCAGCAGGATGATGATGGCTGCCAGGACGCCAGTGGCAATAATCAGGCCGATGCCGGCAAATCCCCTGAAGCGGGCCTCTGCCATCTCGCCCCGTCCGACGGCATTACCCACCCGCACGGTAATGGCCAGGGCCGTTCCCAGCGGCACCATGAACATGAGGGAGGCAAAGTTGAGGGCGATCTGGTGGCCGGCGATGGCGGTGGTCCCCAGGGACCCCATCAGGAGGGTCGCGCTGACGAACAGACTGGCTTCCACGAAGATGGCGGCGCCGATGGGACCGCCGACCTTAATGATGGCCCACAGGCGTTCGGGCTGGGGCCATTCCCAATCCCGCAGCAGGTTCAGGAACCGGTAAGGTTGGGCCCGGACAACAAAAAGGGAGACCACCAGGAACTGGCACCACAACACCACGGCCGTGGCAATGCCGCAGCCCTGGGCACCCATGGCGGGGAATCCCAGCTTGCCGTACATCAGGACATAGTCGGCGGGAATGTTGAGAATCATGCCCATCAGACCAATGAACATGGTTGGTCGGGTCCGGCCGAGGCCGTCGCAGAAAAACCGCAATACCAGGTACCCGCCCATGGCCGGGGCGCCCCAGGTGATGCCGCGCAGGTAGGCGTCAGCCAGGGGAATAACCTCGTCGGGGATGCCGATCAGCTGCATCACGCCCTGGGTGTGCCGGCCCAGCAGCAGGACGGCCAGGGCGATGCTCAGAGCCAGCCACAGGGCCTGGCGCACAAAAGGCGCCATGCGGTCCCGCTGGCCGGCGCCGTCGAATTGGGAAATAAATGCCGGAACCGCCAGCAGAGTGCCGATCAGCATCAAGGTCAGCGCGTTCCACAGGGTCGCGCCAATGGCCACCGCAGCCAGGTCCTGGGGCGACAGCCGGCCGGCCATGAGAGTGTCTACGAATGACATGCCCACGTTGCTTGCCTGGCCGATGATCAGCGGAACGGCCAGAACCAGGGTGGCGCGCATTTCCTGGAAAAATGTCTTTCTCATGACGCCGGTCAGCCCGACTGTTGTGCAGCCATGATTTTTCTACTGCCCAGAGTCCCAGGGGTTAGGATATGCGGAATTGGTGGAGAAGGATATGAGCCGGAAAGCACTGGTTACGGGCGCCACGGGGTTTGTCGGACAGCATCTGGTCCGCCAGCTGGTGGACCACGGCTGGTGGGTACGTGTCCTGTGTCGCAGCGATTCCGCCACCGGGGAATTGCCGTTGGACCAGATCGAGCGGGTCGCCGGGGATATCACCGACGCGGATGCCGTGGCCCGGGGCTGCGATCAGCCCTTCGATGCCGTGTTTCACGTGGCCGCCAGCACCAGCATGTGGCGTCGCAACAATACCCATCAGACCCGGGTCAACGTGGACGGCACCCACAACCTGCTGATGGCCGCCAGGGAAGCTGGTGTAGCCCGCTTTGTCCATACCTCAACGGTATCGGTCTATGGGTTTCCTGAGGACATCATTGACGAGAACACGCCCTGGGATTCCAGCAGCAACTGGATCAACTACTTTCGCAGTAAGCGTGAGGCCGAAACCCTGGTGCGGGAAGCCGGAAAGTCGGGCCTGGACGCGGTGATCCTGAATCCGGCCAACCTGCTGGGCCCACTGGACCAGCGCAACTGGATTCAGCTGATCAGGCGGGTTGCACATCAGGACCTTCCTGGCATTCCACCAGGGACAGGTTCATTTGCCGACGTGCGCGAGGTGGCCCGCGCGCACCGGCGTGCGGTTGATCACGGCGGCAGCGGTGAAAACTATCTGCTGGGTGGCGTGAATGCCCGGATTGCGGACGTAATCCGTTCAGCCGCACAGATCCTGGAAGTTCCGGTCAAGGCCAGGCCGGTGCCGCCCCTGCTGCTGCGCCTGCTGGGACAGGTCCACGCCATCGCCGGGCTGCGGGGAGTTGAACCAAAGCTGACCCCCGAAAAGGCGGCCCTGGCATCCCAGGACTGCCGGGTTGACAGCAGCAAGGCCCAGCGGGCGCTGGATTACCGGATCACGCCCCTGGATCAACTGCTGCGGGACACCATCGACTGGGCCCGATCCGCCGGCGCCCTCGACTGAAAATATTGGCCATTGCGGCCGATAACGGTCACATCGGCGGGCGCGCTGCCAGCAAGGCGTGTTTCGCCGCCAATGGTCATTCCCTTGGCAAGGGACACAACGCGGGTGGCAGCGCGCGGGCGGTCACCCGCAGGGCGCGCCACACAAGGCCCGGCTCGACGTTGCACGCTTTGCCAAGGGAATGACCATTGGCAGTAGCGCGCGTCGTGATCCGGACCTTGTGTGGCACGCTGAAGGTCAGCGAAGGCTCTACCCAGGACACTCAGCCGGCCAGGAGGGCCGGTCCTGGACAAAAACTACCCCGGATTGATTCCCTTGAAACGCCCCGGCGAGTAAGGCGCCGGATCGATGTGGGTTTGCCGGCCGGTCATCATTTCAGCCACCAGGCGCCCGGTGCCAACGGCCATGCTCATGCCCAGCATATTGTGGCCCGCGGCAAAGCACAGGTTCTCGATGTGGGCCGGCGTCCCGATCAGCGGCAGGTCATCCGGCGTCATGGGGCGGTACCCATGCCATTTCTCCGGCTGACCCTTGCCCAGGGGTTCGATCAGGTAGTCCCGGGCGCCTTCGATCAGCGCCAGAAATCGTTTCGGATTGGGTGACGCGTCGATTCCGGCGAATTCCATGGTGCCCCCCAGCCGGTAGCCGCTCGCCCACGGCGTAGCCACCACGTGGGTTTCCTGCATCAGCAGGGGGAAGGCAGGACAGGGCTCGGGGCGCTTGGTGGTGAGGGAATAACCCATTCCAGCCTGAATGGGGATCTTCATTTTCAGCTTTTCCAGGGCCCGGGGAGTCCAGACGCCGGCGGCGGCGATAAAAATTTCGCTTTCGTAGGTGCCCCGGTCCGTGAACACGGACTCGAGCCTGCCGCTGGGTCCAAAATTGAACGCCTTGATCTGGCAGTCTTCCTGCAGGGCAACCCCCTTGTTGTGCAGGGCCCAGTTCAGTTCCGAAGTGAACCGGTCCGGGCGCAGGGTCGCGTCCTGGGGAAACCAGGCGCCGCCAATCACGTCCGACGACAGGGCGGGCTCCGCTTCGCGCGCCTGATCCCCGTCCACCAGGCTGGCGTCGATGCCCACTGACTGCAGCAGCGCGACCACCTCCTCGGCATCCTGCAGGCCCTGGTCGGTCAGGCAGACGGACATCAGGCCGGTATCGGAAAACTCGCAGTCCAGCTTCTCCTTCTCGATCAGCTTCTGGGTCAGATCCCGGGAACTGGTCAGCAGCGCGGCCTTGGCGGCCATGATGCGGCTGGTTTCCTTGGCATCACAATTTCGGGCGAACTGCAGCATCCAGCCCGCCAGCGCCGGGTCCAGTCGCGGCCGCACATGCAGCGGCGCGGTATCCTTGAACAGCCACTTGAGTGCCTTCTTCATGGCTCCTGGAGAGCACACCGGCGGCGCATGCCCTGGTGTAATCAGGCCGCAATTGCCCAGGCTGGCGCCCTGGCCGGCCTTACCCGAGTCCAGCAGTTGAACGCTCAGTCCGGCCCGGTGCAGAAAATAGGCGCAGCTCAAGCCCACGGCGCCGGCTCCCAGAATGACCACGTCGGTTTTATTCCTGGCCATCAGCCTTCCTCTATCAATTTTTTCAGCCGCAACAGGTCACGCTCGGTGCGGTCGCGAATCATGGAGGCAGACAGCACCGCCATGGAACGCCAGATCAGACCCTTGCCTTCCAGTTCTGCATCGACCCGGATCACCGTGCCATTGCCAGCATCTTCAAACCGGGTCCTGGAGTCCATGGTGGCGAAATCCGAATCCGCGGTGAAAGCGAACAGCTCATCCTGGCGAAACGCGATGACTTTTTCCTCGACCTCCATCACGCCTCCGCGGTCGTGTTCAAAGCTGAGGCGCCAGCGGCTGCCCACTTCGTTGGGCTGGCCGCTCAGGTTTTCCATGCCGAGAAATCCCTCGACCCAGTCCCCCATGCGTTCGGGATTGTTGTACACAGCGAAAACCGTCGGCCGATCGGCCGAGACGTGAACCTCGATCTGGTAATCAACGCGTGGCTTGAACACGCCGACCAGTACAAATGCACCGGCCAACAGAACCACGATCGCCAGTAGCCAGGCCAACGCCCGGGCGATTAACTTCATCCTCTGCTCCTTTGCTTCCGGCCCGCTACCGGTTTCCCGGGCGATGTCGGCGGGTCACAAGCGCCAGATTGTTGGCGGTTGCCGGCACAAATCCCTGTGGCGGCCGCCGCATGGTTTCCCGGACGGAATCCCGAGCCGGGTCGATCATTTTAGCCAAGAAATGGCTGGAAGTCGCACTGCGGAAGGGGTCTGAATACGGGGTGCCCACAGGTTTTCCTGCACTCGCGGTGTCGGTATAATCCGGCGGTCACCGGGGCATCAGGTGATGGCAACCCCTTTCCACGCCCACATACCGCACCAGCTACGGGCCAGAAGAAATGGACGAAACAAAGTGAGCGCGCAAGATCGCATATTCATAAAAAATTTCACCCTGCTGATCGCCGGCCTGATGGTGTTCACGGTGGTCATCATCCTGGCTGGAATCCAGCTGAACAAGTTGTCCTCACGGCCCGATAATCCGGACAAGGTTGCCGCCCTGGAAGCACGCATTGCGCCGGTCGGCCAGGTGTACGCCGGCGACACCGGTCGCGATGCACTGGCTGCGGCCCAGGCAGCAGCGGCCACAGCACCGGCCGCAGCGTTCGACGGATCGCTGGACGCGGAGATGATTTATAACTCAGTGTGCAGTGCATGCCACACCAGCGGCGTTGCCGGCTCTCCAAAAATGGTCAAGGCCGACTGGGAGACGAGGATCGCCCAGGGTATGGAAGTGATGGTGCAGCATGCCATCGAGGGCTACACCGGCTCAGCCGGAGTCATGCCGGCCCGGGGCGGAAAAATGGACCTGACCGACGAGCAGGTTGAGGTCACCGTCCAGTGGATGGTCGACAACCTCCAGTAAGCCTCCAGACTATCCGGCTTGACTGCCTGAATCGCGCGCTGCCCGCAGCGCTCAGCGCCCTCCTGCTGGCGGCCTGTTCCGATTCTCCCGAGTTGGTCTGTGGCGATCCGGCGGTCGCCATACCGGCGATTCAGGGCACCCAGGCCGTTTCCCCAATGCTGGACCAGCAGGTAGAAATCGAGGGTGTGGCTACCCTGAACCTGCAGGGCAGCGAGTCGGAAACCGGCGGCACTTTTCTCCAGATGGCGGCACTGGCCTCGGGCAATCCGGATACCGATGCCCGCCCGGACACCTCGGAAGGGCTGCTGGTGGAAGGCCTGAAGCTGCCGGTGGGCCAGCGCTACCGGGTCCGTGGGCGCGTGACCGAATCCGGTCAGGGCCGCTCCACGGTGACGGCCCTGGAGCCTGTTGCACACCTGGACTGTGGCTCCGCACAGCTGCCGGCACCCGTCCCCGTCAAGCTGCCCATCGAAGGACGCCCCATCGAGGCCCTGGAGGCCATGCGGATTGCGGTGGAAGGTCCATTGACCGTGACGGGCTCCAGCCGCATGGGCAGCAGCGGCGAGATAGTGGTCAGCAGCGGCAAGCGCCTTTTTCAGCCCACCGAAGTGGCTGAGCCGGGAGAGCTTGCCGTCGGCCTGTCGCTGTCGAACCTGCGCCGCAGCCTGGTGCTGGATGACGCCAGCCTGGAGCGGTCGCCTGCTGCGGTCGCCTGGTGGGACCGCCCCGGTGCGCTGGCGGCGGGTGATCTGCTGGGCGGTGCCCTGGGTGTGGTTGACCATCGGTACGGCTACCGCCTGCACCTGGAGGGCAACGTGGGTGAGGTCCGCCAGCAGGGGGCTCCGGCAGCCCCGGCTCCTGCCGGGAATCTGCGCGTTGTCGGATTTAATGTCCTGAATTATTTCAACGGCGACGGCTCCGGCGGCGGGTTTCCCACCAGGCGCGGCGCCGCCACTGCCCGGGAGTTCGAACGCCAGGAAGCCAAGATTGTTGCTGCCATGGTGGCGCTCCAGAGCGAGGTTTTTGCCCTGTCGGAGCTGGAAAATGACGGTTCCGGGCCGGACAGCGCTGTGACCCGCCTTGCCAGCGCGCTGGCCCGGGCCAGCGGACGGCCTTATCGGGCGGTGTCTGTGGATGAGCCCCAGCCCGACGATGACAGCATCGCTGTGGGCATCATTTACGACGCGGAGGCCGTTTCAGCTGTCGGCCCGTCCCTCCACCTGCGGGACTATCCATTCGACCACTACAACCGGCCGCCGCTGGCTCAGGCCTTCCGTCATGACGCATCGGGTCAGGAGTTTTCCGTTGTCGTGGTGCACTTCAAGTCCAAGGGGTGTGGGGAGACCGATTCGGAAAACGCTGACCAGGGGGACGGCCAGGGCTGCTGGAATCGCAAGCGGGTGGAAGCCTCCCGTGCCCTGACCCAGTGGTTGATGGCGGAGCTGGATCCGGCCGCCGCCGTGGTGGTTGGGGACTTCAACGCCTATTCGCGGGAGGACCCGCTGGGGGTGATGGAGGCCCGGGGATTTCTGCGTTTGCTGGATCGCCAGACGCCGGCGTACTCCTATGTATTCCGGGGCCGGTCAGGCCTGCTTGATCATGGGTTTGCCGGTGGCCTGATGGCTCGGCAACTGGCCCTGGCCACGGTCTGGCACATCAATGCCGATTACGCCGACCTGCTGGACTATCGCAGCTCCAATGATCCCGGTCCGGTGCGAAGCTCAGATCATGACCCGATTGTATTCGACTTCCAGCTCGACTAAACGGCCGTTACAGTCCACTAGGACAGCTCCAGCCGGGTGGCCTGGGCAAAGCGGGTGAGGTCGGGATACAGCTCTCGGAAATTCTGTTCCAGGTTTGATTCGAGCCGATCCAGTTCCCGCCGCGCCGATGCCAGGGGGCCTGGCCGGCTGAGCCGGCTGGCGATGCCGCCGAATACCTGGTCCAGGAACTCCCGGTCGGCGTATCGACGCAGCACGTCAGATTCCTTTTGATAGCGGGCAAAGCGCCGCAGGCTGTCAGGCAGCAGCGCCCAGTGCTGGTCCAGCAGATGATCGCAATGGCGGGCGAACGCATTGAGATCCAGGCCGGTCAGGACTTCGAAGCTGCCGGCCAGGAAATGGTCGTTGAAAACGTCCAGCATGATCCCGGCGTAACGCCGGTAGCCCGGATCCATGCGGCAACGGCTGTCGGCGGTGGCGGGGTGGCGGTCGGCGAAACTGTCGATCTTGCGATGCAGCCTGATGCCCAGGCCGACAGCGCGGGGATAATCCAGCCACCGGCTGCCGCGAACGTGGTCACCCAGGTAACCGCCCAGCTGCCACAGCGGGTCGGGTCCGGACAGAACGGCATGGGCCAGGTAGTTCACTGGCAAATGTTAGGTCGACGCTGACTGGAGCTCGCGCATTTGCCAATGCATTAGCGTTCATGCTGATATATTGGCGTGACTGACCTGGCCCACAATCTGGCTCACAACCTGACGGCGCTGCGCAAACAGCGGCAGCTCAGCCAGGCGCAGCTGGCCGGACTGGCGGAAATACCGAGATCCACCATCACCCACATGGAATCCGGCGCCGGCAATCCCTCCCTGTCCAACCTGGCCCGGGTGGCCAGCGCGCTGAAACTGAGTATCGAGGACCTGCTGGCTCGGCCGAGGAACGAGATCCGGTTGCTGGGCAAGGACCAGGTGCCGACCCGGGAGCAATCGGACGGCGCCGTCAAGCTGGTGCGGCTGCTGCCAGACCCGCCCCGGGACCTGCGATTCGACCGGCTCGAGATGGCCGGCAGCACGGTGGTGAAATCCCGTCCCCACGCCCGCGGCACGGTTGAATACCTGCACGTGGTTCGGGGTCAGCTGCAGGTGACCGTGGCCGGCGGCGACTACCCGGTGGCCAGCGGCGAAGTGCTGCAGTTTCCGGCCGACCAGCCCCATGTCTACCGCAACCCGAAGTCGCTGACTGTTGTGGCCGTCAGCCTGGTCCTGCCGCGTCCTTTCGACTGAGGCGCGCGGGCCGGGGCTCGGTTCCACTGGCCGTCTCCGCCCGTGGGCACCCGGCGAAACCCCGGCGTGAGCGGCCCGGCCGGCGCCTCGCTCGTCTTGGGCAGTGGCTACAGGTTATGATGTGTGCCCCCTGGCAGGGCCGACTATGAGCGAAGAAGCCGAACGAAATCCCGAGATCTTTCCCGAACAGCAGGCGGAAATCCTGCTGTCCGGCCCTGCAGGCGACCTGGAAGCCATTACCGATGTGCCGGATGAGGCTGACATTGGGGTGGTGGCGATCATTTGCCATTCCCTCAGCGACGACGGCGGCACCCTGCACAGCAAGGTGGTTCAGATGATCGAGCGGGCGACCCGGGAGATGGGCGCACGTACCGTTCGCTTCAATTCCCGCGGCGTGGGCGGCAGCCAGGGGCATCATTCCGATGGACATGGTGAAGCGGAGGACCTGCTGGCTGTGGCGGAATGGGTGCGCCGGGTGCGGCCTGACGATGAGCTCTGGCTGGGCGGCTACAGCTCCGGCTCCTACGTCACCGCCATGGCTGCCCAGAAAATACCCCTGACCCACCTGATTTCGGTGGCGCCGCCGGTGGAAGACTTCGATTTCAAGGCCCTTCCGCGCCCCGAGGCGCACTGGCTGGTCATCCAGGGCGACGCCGACGAGTGGGTCAATCCCGATGCCGTCTACTCCTGGGTGCAGGACATGGACGAGCCGCCCCAGCTGGTCGCCATGGAAAACGCCGACCACCAGTTTCATCGGCGGCTGATGGACCTGCGGGGGGTCATCAAGAATGGGATCCGCCGACAGGAGAAGATCAGCGAAGATGCTGGAGACCCCTGAGTCGCCCAGCCATCGGTACCAGCGGGACCTGGCTGCTGGATTTATCCCCGACCCGGCCCAGGCCGCCGCCATCGAGCGGCTGCAGTCTCTCTACCTGCGATTGACCGATCCGGTCCGCCCCGGCCCGTTGTGGTCACTGTTCAAACGCCGGCCACAGCCGGTGACGGGCCTTTACCTGTGGGGCGGCGTGGGGCGCGGAAAAACTTACCTGATGGACTGCTTCTACGAGTCGCTGCCCCTCCGGCGCAAGCGGCGGGTCCATTTTCACCGGTTCATGGAAGGCGTTCACGACCGACTGGAGCGCCACCGGGATCAGCGCGACCCCCTGGAGCAGGTTGGGCGGGAGCTGGCCGGGGAGTTCCAGGTGCTTTGCTTTGACGAGTTTTTCGTCTCCGACATCGGTGATGCCATGATCCTGGCCCAGCTGCTGCGTATCCTGTTCCAGCAGGGGACGGTGCTGGTGGCCACCTCTAACGTGGCTCCGGACGACCTTTACCGTGATGGTCTGCAGCGGGCCAAGTTCCTGCCGGCGATCGACCTGATCAAGCAGCACACCGAGGTCCTGCGCGTGGATGGCGGGATCGACTACCGGCTTCGCATCCTGGAAACCGCTGAAATTTACCACTGGCCCCTGGACCGGGATGCGGACGATTCCCTGGAAAGAAGCTTCAGCCAGCTTGCGCCTGGACAGGTACGACGGGACACCGATATCCGGATCAACCATCGGTCGGTCAGAGCCCGGGCCCTGGGTGAGGGCGTAGGCTGGTTTTCTTTTGCCGAGCTTTGTCAGACGGCGCGCAGCCCATCGGACTACATTGAACTGGCGCGCCGATTCAATACCGTTTTGTTGAGTGACGTTCCCGCGATGGCCGACGAGGAAAATGATGCAGCCCGGAGGTTTATCCACCTGGTGGATGAACTTTATGATCGTCAGGTCAACCTGATCGTGTCGGCCGAGGTGGAACGCAAACAGCTTTACAGCGGACAGCGGCTTGCGTTCGAGTTCAGACGAACGGTCAGTCGGCTGATCGAAATGCAGACCCATGAATACCTGGCCAAAGAGCATCGGCCTTAGCCGTAGCTATTTGGGAAAAGGGATCGCATGATGAGATCGATTCATCGGATTTCTGGCCGATTGAGCCTGAGTCCCACTAATTGCTAAGGGAGCAGCGGGATGTCCCGAAACCGATCACATGTCTTCAGTTTTGAGTTGGGTGCCGAGACGCTGGGGCGACTGTTCATGCCTCGAGCCAGCACCTTCGAAGTGACCGCGTCATCCAATATCCAGGAGTCGTTCGTGGTGGACTCGGTGCTGGTCCAGTCCAGCCAGGGGGAATGCCGACTGGCCTACTCGGAGTGGGAAGAAGAACACCCGCAACAGGGCAAAGTCCTGGTCAGCGAGTACGCCATCGAGCTGAACGTCAACGGCGTACTGGCCGTTGGCACCTACAGCGAGGCCTTCGCACCCGATCAACGCGGCGCCGGACCTGCCCTGGAACAGCTCAAGAGAGATGCCGAGGATGATTTCATGTTGTGTGCCAAGCTGCTGGGGCGATCCGTGCGCCGGGACCTGGTCATCGACGAAGACCCCGCAGATCGCCCCCAGGGGCCTGCCCGGTTTCACTGAATCGCTCAGCGCCGGGCACTGCGACGCAGGGAATCCACCGAAAAGGTGGCGACATCCATACCCTGTTCCCGGCGGGGCAGGCCTTCGGGTGCGCCCCAGGCATGCCCGTAGATCACCTCGCAGGTCGCGGGAATGGCGCCATCCCGGCGGAATGACTCCAGGCCCTCCATCATGCCTGCCATCCGCTGCTGACCGGTCAGTCCGCGGAATCGCTCCCGGTGCGCATTCTGGGCGCCAAGCTGCTTGAGCTCCCGCATCAGGGCCAGCGGATCCGGGTAGGTCACGGTCAGTGTCTCCACCTCCAGCACAGGGTTTTGCAGTCCTGCCGACAGCAGCGCGTCGCCGATATGGTGCATGTCGACGAAAGGGTGCACGTGGGGATAAGCGTCAACCCGGGACCAGGCCTGGCGCAATTCGGTCAGGGTATCCGGTCCCAGGCTGGTAAACCACAGGGATCCCTCGGGCCGCAACACCCGGCAGATCTCGCCAATGACCGCGCCGGGGTCGGCACACCACGGCAGCAGCAGGTTGGAGAAAACCGTGTCAACGCTGGCCGAGCGCAGTGGAATTCGCTCGGCACTGGCGCAAAGACCCACAACCCCCGGTCCCAGTTGACGCAGCATCGGCGCGGCGTGGTCCAGGGCCAGCACCTGGGCGTCGGGGAAGCGACCGGCAAGGTGGGCCGACGCTTGGCCGCGCCCGCAGCCCAGGTCCACGATTCGCTCCGGGGACTGGCGGGACCAGCTCATCCGCTCCAGAAGACGGTTTTCGATCTCGCGGTAAACCGCGGTCGACTCCTCCGGGGAATCCATTGCCCTGATCATGAACTGTCTGGCGCGATCGGTATCCAGCATGGTTTGCGCGTCCTGGATTATGAACCAGGCGTTTTCGGCTCCAGCGCGAGTATACGGTTGGCTGGATCGGCTGTGGAAGCATTGCTTTCCGTCGCGCTGTCTGCTGTGCCATGCTCCAGGCCAGGACGGTGTGGATCTCTGTGGTCCGTGTGCGGCGGAACTGCCGTGGCTGAATGAGCGATGTCCGCGCTGCGCCGCGCCCCGACACCATGATGACGCCTCGCTTTGTGCCCGATGCCAGCGCCGACCACCGCCCTTCGCGTCGGTTACCTGCCCGCTGCTCTACCAGGAGCCCGTTCGCGGCATCATTCACCAGTTCAAGTTTGGCGGACGGCTGGCAGTGGCTTCTCTCCTGTGCGACCTGTTTGTGCAGCATGCCTCACCGGCTATGCCGGGTGCCCTGGTGCCGGTGCCCATGCACCTCCGCCGCCTGCGCCAGCGGGGGTTCAACCCGGCGCGCGAACTGGCCGCTGGGCTGGCTCGGCGTGGCTGCGGTGCCCTGGTGACTGGAGCGCTGGGTCGATGCCGTTACACCGTGCCCCAGAGCGAGCTGCCGGCCCGGTCCAGGGAAAGAAATCTGGCGGGTGCCATCACCGCGTCGTTTCACGGCAGGCCGCCGGCCCGTGTGGTGCTGGTGGATGACGTTATGACCACCGGCAGTACGGCCGCGGCATGTGCCGCGGCGCTGCGGGAGCAGGGTGTGGGGGAGGTAGACGTGTGGGTCATGGCCCGCGCCTGAGGGGAATCCATTCGTTGCCTGGCCGCAGGCGGCGGGAAGTTCAGTCTTCGAACTCGGGTACTCGAACCTCGACCAGTTGTGACAAGGGTATCGGCACCGTGGCGTCGCCGCCGGGGAGGCGCGTCTCCACGTAGGCTGTGTCTGCGTCGATACGGATCAGCCGGCCGGTATATTGTTTGCCAAACCGGGTGCCCAGGCGAACGCCGCCACCGACGTAGGAACCGAGGCTGGAGACCGGTACTTCGACCCAGCGAATGCGCTTGGAACTGCCCTGGTTGGCGGTCAGGCCGAACTCGCCTTCAACCACCGGAACATCTGAACTATCGTCCTCACCTTCGGCCCTGGCTCGTACCGCCCGGGTCAGGGTGACCGGCGAGGGTATACGGGAACCGATGGAAGAATTGAGATTGACGAGCCTGACCAGTTCCAGCGGGTCATTGACCATCAGGTCCGTCAACTGCAGCGGCCGGTCGGGCCTGACCTGGAAGGTCCAGGTCCCGTCGCCCTCGGCGAACTGCTGGTACTGGCTCATGGTGGAGGGGCCAGGGACATACCCCGATTCGGCCATGGCCAGGAGCACTTCGTCCATGTGATTGTTCAGAAACTGCTGGACGCTGGTCTCCGAGGATTCAGCACAGTACTGGTTGCGGCGCTTGTTGAACTCCGACGCGTTGATGGCGACGGTGATTGCCTTGATGCGAACGTCCGGTGCCGCGCGACCGCGGTTGGCGTCTGCCAGGTTGGGCACGGCCAGGTCGATATCTGAGGTCAAAGTTGCGGCGTCGGCGTTTTCCTGAATGATCTGCACGTCGATCCGGTCCGGCGGATCGACCCGGTAGCGCGCAGACAGGTTGACTGACAGCGGCCCGAAGCCCATGGCGTCCATGTCAATATCCTGGAAGCGGTTGACGTTGCCGCAGGCCAGGGTTTCAAACGGAATGCCACTGACCGAGGGCTCGATGCTGTCGCCCCCCACGGCCAGATCGCTGAGTCCACCGCGCAAACCCACAACCGAAGCCCCCAGGGATTCGGGGATGTTGTCATCGCCTCGGAATCCCAGGATGAACAGGAAGCCGGGCGTATGCAGTATGGCTTTTTCGACGACCAGCGGCGGGATGGGCGCCGCCCGGTCCGGCAGAAAAGAAAATCCCTCCAACACGATGTCACCGCCGAAGGTGGCGTAGATATCCTGGTAGGTCATGGTGCCCAGCGGCGCGCTGCGATTCTTCCACTGGTCCATGTTGTTGCCCAGACGGTAGTCCACGTAAAACTTGGCGCCTACCACGACCACCGCCGCCAGCAGCAGCAGGTTGCGACCCCAGGTGAGCAGTGTCCGCAATACACCGCGCCGGGGTCCCAGTCGTCTTGAAAACAGTTTTCTAGCCATGGACCGGGTGATCAATCTTTGAAAAAGCGAGGTTCAAATGAAACAGAAATGCTGCTGCAGTTCAAATGCGAGGTGGACTGGCGGCATGTCCGGGCTGCCGGGTGACAGTGCCGGTGTATTGATCCGGGGAGCGTCGATGTGGCCTGTTTCAGTCATTCTCGCGCCCGGTGCAAAAGAAAAGCCCCGCTCATTGGAGCGGGGCCTTGGGTTTCTGCGGTCAGCGAACTCAGGGCTTGAGTGTCGAGGTCGAGACGATGTCGACACCCTTGTCAGAGAAGCTGATGGTGGCGTGGACGCGGTCGAGAAGATCGGCCGGAGCCGGCATGTCCGGCATGCCGGCTTCGCCGCTCATGGCCGCCATGGTCTGCATCATCTGCTGCTGATACATCTGCATGGCAGCGGCGTCATAGCCCATGGTGATGAAACTGGGCTCATCGGGCAGCTCGGCATCCAGGAAGGACTTGAGGTTGTCCTGCTCACCGACGCCTACGGAAAATGCCAGGCCGTGATTCATCATGGCCACGTGAGGTTCGTCCAGCGGGAACGGGATCACGTTGGGTGGCACCGGCACCGGGGTACCGTTGGTGTCCATCTGCAGGGTGGCCATTTGCGGTACAAAAGCGCTGGCCATGCCGACGATGAGCTGGGGATTGGTCATACCCACCATCACCAGCGCGCGCAGGTTGGTGGGCATGCCGCCCGCAGCCATCTCTGCTTCTTTGATGTTGATCCGCAGGCCCTGGATGTTGCCCACCATGGGAGGCAGCGGCTGGGACAGCTTGGTCTGCAGCTCTGCCATGCCCGTGTTGATGTCCGCCAGTTCGGCGCACTGGTAGGGCTCGGCTGAAACGGCCGCCGCGCGATCGATCAGAAACTGCTTGGTCTTGAGCAGGTCAAAAGCCAGGGCGAAGTTGAACAGTCCGCCGGCTTCCTGGCCCATACCCGCCATGGGGATCATCAGGCCCTGCAGGGACTGGGCGATATCCGATCGCAGTTCAGCGTGGGCGACCTGGTCCATGCGGCTGCGGTCCAGGGCGGTGTAGCCGGATACCATGCGCGGCATGATTTCCGCCATGCCGCGGATTTCGGCCACGCACGCCGGGGTCATCTTGGCGCGTTCTTCGGAGAACATCATCTGGGCCGCTTCGCTGTCATCGCTGAGTACGGCATCGACCAGGGCCGGAGGATCCACAAACAGGGTCGCCACCGGCAACAGGCCAAATTCCTTGTTGAGATCCGAGATCCGACCGCTGTCCGCTACTGAGCGCGCGGGTTTCTCGATGCCCAGGATCTGGTCCAGCACCGTGTCCTTGGCAATGGTGGGCGTCACTCCCATGACGACCTGGTTATCATTCACGGAAACAATGATCGTGCCCTCGGCGTCACCGAGCTCGTAGTACTCGATTCCACCGCGGTTCACTTTCGGGATCGCCTTCCCGGATTTTTCCTCGATACGGGATATGGTGGCCTTCAGCGCCGAGGAATCGGTAATCTCTGCGCGCAGCACCGGCAGCACACCCAGACCATAGATCGCCATGTTGCCGCCGGGGTCCAGCCCCAGTTCACTCAGGCCTTCCCGGTTCAGCTTGCCGCTGAGCTCTTCCAGTACGGCCTGTTCGGCCGGATCGTCGGTTCCCTCAGCCAGCTTGGCGGCGATGGCTGCTTCCGCGTAGCCCAGGCCGGGCTCAGCCATTTCCCAGATCAGGTCGACCAGGTCGTCGCTGATTTCCGATTCGTTGGCCAGGAAATAGGGCGTGTCGTCCGGGATGTAAGCCAGCAGGGGCGATTGACCACCGCCACCCGAAGCCGCCGCGGCTGCTTTACTCTGGGCCTCCGGGGCCGCCTCCTCCGTGTCATCGCTGCAGCCGGTCAATCCGACGCAGACCAGCAGTGCCCCGACCAGGGCGCGATTGTATAGCCAGTTCATCTGTGACTCCTGTGTGTTGGGCGAGAGTGCCCGATGGACTTACTCCCAGGTATACTGGTGTTGTATCACACTACAACACCTTCGTACTGTGCCAAAACTCCCAATGGCGACCGGCTATTTTTGCACGATTGTGAGGATTCGTCTGTAGATATTCCGGTTTCGGTCCTGGAAATGCGGACTCGGTCACTTACCAGCCGACAGCCAGAGACAATGCCATGAGCAGTGCGGCCAGGCTGGCGACCAGGGACAGTCCAATCCCCAGCCGAGTTCGCCAGGGACGACCCTGGGCGGGTTCCATGACAGGTTCCCGGGCCGACCTGGCCCGGGCGCGGATCTCATCGAGTCTGGCCCGATCTTCAGCGCTGTCCGGCGGCCGGGCGGGAGCAACGGAGCTCAGCACGATTTTCTCGGTATTGGTCAGATTGGACATGGTGGCACGACTTACAGGTCAACCCAGGGTAGCGCCGGTGCGGACGCGGGTGTATCGGGGAGGCGTCCCCGGGTTTGTAGGGAATCGGATCAACTCACCGTGGCCCGGGCGGGAAAGGCTTTTGTATTGATGAAAATTTAGGCCGGATAATCCAATCAAAAATAGAAAAAACATAGACAACATCTATCACTGCCCCGGTCAATTCATGACTTGAATCACAAAATGAGCCGCCCCTTGGGACTAGGCTAGCCCGAACGCATGATTGAGCGGTTTTCGGTGCCCGGAACCCCCCGGTCCTTGGAGTACCCCCTGTTCCTTCTTGACCTCTCCGGGCACCGAATTTTTTCAGGGTCGCCAGCTTCAGCCCCCAGCGGGCCGGGCTGGCGGTTTTTTTTGGAATGTCAAAAATCGTGGACTGGAATTGGCGACGGCATCGCCATGATGGATGATATTCTTACAGGGTGAGCGGCCACGACCGGCCGTCACGTCATTCCATAACCTCAGGGGAGATTCCATGGGTCTATTCAGTTTTGTCAAAGATGCAGGTGCCGCGATTTTTGGCGGGTCAGACGAGGAAGCGGACATCACCGCCCCAACCAAGTCGCTGTCCGCTCACCTGCGTGAGAACGGCATCGATCCGTCCGGCCTGGACATCGAATACCAGGGCGATCGCATCGTGGTCTCCGGGGAAGTTGCTTCCCAGGATGATAAGGAAAAGATCGTGATGATCATCGGAAACGTGCGCGACGTGGAAAAAGTCGAAGACCGAATGCAGCTGGCGTCGGCGGCAGATGCTCCGGCGCCCACCAGTGCAGAAGCACCGGCCACTCCCGGAGCGGACGCGACCCCCGAGGACTGGCAGGCGGACACCTACACCGTACAGCCCGGCGATACCCTGGGTGGCATTGCCCAGAAGCTCTACGGCAGCGCCTCCAAGTATATGGTGATCTTCGAAGCCAATACGCCGATGCTGAAAGACCCCAACCGGATCTATCCCGGACAGGTTCTGCGCATCCCGCCCCAGTAAGGCGAGGCCCTGACGGGCTGATGATCTGCCCTCCGGCCGGAGGGCAGGTCCCACCTACTCTTCTTCGCCGTGCTGGTGCCCGCCGGGCCCGTGGGCATGTCCGTGGGCCAGTTCCTCGGCGGTGGCATCCCGCACGTCAGTAATCTCAACGTCAAAGGTCAGGGTCAGCCCGGCCATGGGGTGGTTGGCGTCCAGGTCCACCATGAATCGGCCGGCCTTCAATACGCGGACCATCTGCGGACCCTGCTGAGTCTGAACCTGAAGCATCATGCCGCGCTTCAGCTTACTGGCCGGCACGCCCAGGCGCTTGGCGGACAGCCGTGTCACGAGGTTCTGCTGCCGATGCCCGTAGGCCTCCTCCGGCGGAACGGTCGCCTCAAACTGGTCACCGGCCTGGCGGCCTTCCATGTTCTTCTCCAGCCCCGGAATGATGTTGCCGGCGCCGTGGAGGTAGCTCATGGGGTCACCCTTCCGGGATGATTCCAGGGGTTGGCCCTCGGTGCTGAGGTCGTAGTGGAAGCTGACGACTTTGTTTTTTTCTATGTTCATGGGGGGATTGTAAGTTATTCATCCGGCAGGCGGGCCATTCGGCCGGGGTTCAGAAGGCCGGGAAGGCCGGGGTCAGAGTAAAGGGACAGAGTAAAACCGGTTTTACTCTGTC
>JASJDM010000082.1 GCA_030065125.1 Lysobacterales bacterium
CATTTTCAAATCCCGGGGCTGGACCGGCCAGGGATGGCCGGTTCCGGCCAAGAACTAAACGATGTGCCGGCATTTTCAGCGGCCGCAGGCCGAGGAAAATGTGAGGGATTTGGAAATGACATTTTCAAATCCCGGGGCTGGACCGGCCAGGGATGGCCGGTTCCGGCCAAGAACTAAACGATGTGCCGGCATTTTCAGCGGCCGCAGGCCGAGGAAAATGTAAGGGATTTGGAAATGACATTTCAAATCCCGGGGCAAGTGTCCTGGTTGGACCTTCCGCAATCCTTCAGCGTACCACACAAGGCCCCGATCAAGACGCACGCTGGAGATGGAGTTTCGGCCCCAGTCGAAGGCGATTTCGTCGTCAATCGACGGTAAGGCAACCTGGCCTAGTGGATTTCTCTTAGGGAAAATTTCCCGGTACGAGCTAACCTGACCGATGGCAAGGCGATGAGCTTTGCTCTCGTTTCGTGAAAGGGAGACTGACAATGCTACGACGAACGGTTACAAGTTTCTTCTAGTTCCCGCATTTCTGATTGCCTCTAACTTGTCCTTCTCAGCTCCTGTCCTAACAGTTGGCAGTAGCACCGCAAATCCTGGAGACACCGTTACTATCCCCGTTCTTTTCATTAACGACGGCTCAGCTATTGGAGTCCAATTTGATCTGTTCATTCCGATTGAAGAGATATCAAATGTTGATCTCACGACAAATGGGTGTTTTACCTCTACCTTCAATGGCTTTGGGGGCTGCAACCACCTATCAGCCCCTGACGACAACGTTCTGCGATTCGCCATCGGTGAGGTAGATCTGACGCCTCTACCAACCGGATATTTTTCCCTAATACGTCTGACAATTTCACCTTCCGCGACTCCGGGGCAATACCCGCTAGCACTATCCACTACGGAATCGGTTGGCTTCGACTCTGCCGGAGGCGAACTCTTTGTCACACTGAACTCTGCGACCTTGACTGTTTCGGGTGGGCAAACAAAAGGCTCTACGACACTCACAGAAAGTCGCTATTCTGATTTGCCGGGTCGCCCATTCTTGGAAGAGGGCAGCGCCGTTGAAGTTGAAGTGAACCGGCGCAACCTGACCGCGAGGACCCTTGCCAGCGTAGACCCTATCCAGCTGAGAAGACACCGTTACGCGCTGTCCCTCAACCTGCCGGGGACGTCGGCTGTCAAGATCAGTCCGTGGCGATACGCAGATCACCGAAATCCAGAGTCTCAGACCCGAGCACTATCTGATCCAATGCGCTACAGCTACGAATGGCATGGGTTCGCCGAGGGTCATTCGGTCTCACTTTACATGAGGAAAGGCCTTATCTCAGGACGAATCCAATCGCCGAATGGTAATTATCTCGTTTCCAGCACGGGGCTTGGAAACGAGGTCGTTCTCAAAGCCTTCAAGGACAACATTCAGATGCACCCCCCGAATACGAGGGAGAAGAAAATTACAGATTCTTTGTCGAGCGATTCATTGAAAGGGTCGATCGTAGAATGGAATCCCGGATGCAACGGCATGCCAGGCCCGGGCAAGCATTTCATCGATGTCCTGTTTCTGTATACGCCAGAAGCCGCATCTGGGGCCGGTGGCGTGGCCTTGTTGGAAACCATGGCGCACGCGGCAGTCGCCGACGCAAACGCTACAATAGACAACAGCGGCATAACCAACGCTGAAGTAAGGCTGGCAGGTCTTCAGCCAGCGCCAAATGGACACGGAGAGGATTCTTCGACGGATCTCACTGACCATCTTGACTGGGTGGCAGGAACGCAGGACGTTGAAGTTGACACATCCAACGTTGGCAATCCCTCGGTGATTGCACTTCGAGATCAGTACTACGCAGACGTTGTGACTTTATTGCTGGATGACGCATTCGAATTCGTCGGGCCTAACCGCGAGGAGTTTTGCGGGCTCGCTTTTATTCCCTATCAATTCTCAGTTGGGGGGCCGGGTATCAATCCAGGGTCACCGTACGAACCTTTTGCCTACAGCGTCGTGGAACTGGAATGCGCGATTGGATTCCAGGACTTCACCCATGAACTAGGACACCTCTTGGGCCTTAACCATGACCCTCGCAACTCACAGACTACAGCCCCAACTGCGCTGGCGCCAGACCCAGCGTGTCCTGGGAGTTACGGGCACCGAGACGGTCAAAACCCGGATCCGGCGCTAAGGTTTCGAACGGCGGTGGCATCGTACATTCAGGGGCAATTCCGTGACGGACCACTCGGATGCGTGGGCGGAACATCGGCTGGCTGCCCAGGTCAACCCGTGTTTTCGAATCCGAACCTCGCATGGACTGGGGCAAACGGAATTCAACCTGCCGAATTGTTTCCCGACTCCCCAAGGATGGGAGTGCTGAACGCAGCAAACGGGGACGAGGATGCAAACAATTGGCTTACTTTTGAGAAGATGGCTCCTCTGATTGCCAACTATCGCGTGGACATGCTGTTTAGCGATGGTTTTGAATCTCAATGATCACAGCACTCAGGAGCGTTAGCTTCGTAAGCTTTCTAATAGTGGCCGTCGAAGCCAGCGCCTTCGACGGCCCTCAACTGCTGAGCGAGTTCAACGGCGTCGCCTCGTTCGCGCAGTGTATTGCAGGGGATACTACAGACGATGGACGACGGTCAGCATTCGAATGCGGTCAGGCAATCTACATGCGCACTGAATACCCTGGTGCGGGATTTGTTCTCGTCAGCAAAACACCAAGCGGCCAGCTCCCGAATAGAGGCAGCCTCGCGCCGACCATCGACAGATCGGGAAACCTGGTGATGTACGTTTCCATTGCCAGCAATATTGTTCCTGACGACAACAACGATCCGCTTATTTTTCCGGATCTCGGGGGAGGCGACGTCTTTCTCTACGATTCCGAGAGCGATTCCAACGTCAGAATCGCTTTCGACCGGTTTGGCATGGAAGTGCCTTACCCCGGTGTCGGCTATGGGGGCGTATCATCCGATTTCCGGCACCTTGTCTTAGGCTCTGAAACAGACATGGGCTTTTCGACCGACTCAAACGGGGAACTAGACGCTTTTTATCTCGATAGAGCCACGGGGTCTCTTGAGTGGGTCAGTCGGGGCGCGGACGGAAACGTAGGACCGTTCAGGTCGCTGGCGTTGGGTATCAGCGAGGACGGCAACCGCATTTTCCTGAAAAGCGCGAACGACAATTTCATCGAGAATGACCTCAACGGCCAGGAAGATGTATTTGTGTACGATCGCCCGGGCAATGAATTCCAGGTCGCAATAAGGCGCTTTGACGGAGCACTCCTTTCAGCTTCCGACGGAGAGTATTACGATTTTGGGAGAATTCGCGGCAGCGGAAGTTACATCGTCTACACCTACGCCGGTAGCGGGCTGGTAGACGGCATTTCATCCACCAATCCGCAGGTCTACCTGACCGACCTGGAAATGGGCACCACCGAGTTGGTCTCAAGAAACTTGGCAGGCGGACCGGGGAACGGGGCTTCGTACAATCCCGAGGTCAGTGCAAACGGCCAGATCGTCGCATTCTCCTCTGATGCAACGGATTTGGTGGGCAACGACCAGAACGGATTCAGCGACGTCTTCGTTCGGGATCGGGTCAGTGACCTGACGGTTTGTGTCAGTAGAACCCAAGGTGGAGAGCTGGGTAACGCCCAGTCCGGAGGCCGGGGGTTTCGACGCGTGTTGGCCCTATCCTCAAACGGACGGTTTCTTCAATTCCCCTCGGAGGCCACGAACTTCACCGCTGAGACCAACGGCCAGTTTCAGCTGTACCTGGTTGACGTGTTTTCAGCGCTTGGATTCGGGCGGGCCGCTCCCATCCCCGCGTTGAGTTCTGCGTTCGTCATCTTGATGGCTGCAATGGTTCTCATCACAGGACTTGTTGCATCAGGACACAAACCGATCCGCACGGCGGGCACACGGGATTGAAAACCAACGAGCACCGCGCTCGATTTGCCTTTCGGATTACATCTGGGAATCGTCTCCCTGCCCCCGATTACTGATGGCGCTGGACCTGGACCCGTAGGCGCCCGCTGGCGGTCGTCTTCACTCGACTCTCCCGGTGACGCATCCTGGATTTCACCCGGCGTCAGTAGCGACAGCCAGATCTGCAGATCCAGGCGGTCCAGCAGCGGCCCGGAAATCCTGCTGCGATACCAGTCAACCTGCGGCGGTGAACAGCGACAGTGAAGGATGCGGGAGCCGCGATACCCGCAGGCACAGGGATGTGCCGGCATTTTCAGCGGCCGCAGGCCGAGGAAAATGTGAGGGATTTGGAAATGACATTTTCAAATCCCGGCTCCAGACCGGTCAGGAAGACCGGTTCTGGACATAGACTATGCCCCAGGAATCCGCAACACCGCCCCGATGCGCAGCATGTCGCCCTGGATGTTGTTGACGTCGCGCAGGCGCTTCAGGCTGACCTTGTGTTTCACCGCGATTCCACTGAGGGTTTCGCCCCGGGCCACCACGTGAGATCCCCGGATGCGGTTGTTGGCCAGCCAGGTCGCCGGGGGTGGATGGCTGTAAAAATAGTCTTCGACCCCGTTGACGATGGCGCGGGCGAGCTTGTACTGGGATTTATCGGTCCGCAGGCGCCGCTCTTCCTGGGGGTTGGTGATGAAACCCGTTTCGATCAGCAACGAGGGTATATCCGGCGCGGTCAGCACAGCGAATGACGCGCCCTCGATGTGGGGTTTGTGGGTGGGAACGATGTCCGCCAGGGCCGCATGCACCTTCCGGCCCACCTCCTTGCTGGCTTCAATGCTGGCGCCCTGGGACAGGTCGAGCAGCACCGCGGCCAGGGTTTCCTCTTTGTCGGACAGGCTGACGCCTCCCACCAGGTCCGACGCGTTTTCCCGGTCGGCCAGGTACTGGGCCGCCTCACTGGTGGCCCGCCCACGGGACAGGTAAAACACCGAGGCGCCTTTGACCCGCTTGTCGTGGAAACCGTCGGCATGGATGGACAGGAACAGGTCCGCCCGCATATTGCGGGCTTTGCCGGGACGCTGACGGTGCGGAATGTAGTAATCCCCGGTGCGCACCAGAACGCCGCGAAAACCCTGGCGCTGGTTGATCATCGCAGCCGTTTTCTTGGCGATGGACAACACGATGTCCTTCTCGTAGGTCCCTGCCGGCCCGATGGCACCAGGATCTTCACCGCCGTGGCCCGCATCCACGGCAACAATGATGTCCCGGTCGGTTTCCATCACCGCTTTGATCGTCCTGGGTTTTTCGGCGGCGGTATCCGGGTACAGGTCCACTACCAGGCGATGCCCGTACTGGGCCGCGGGATCCAGCAGGAAACTCTTGGGTCGGGTGGTCTGCTTGAGATCGAACACCACCCGCAGATCGTTCTTGCCACGCTTGCCGCTGCGCACTCCGTCAATGAGCTTGCCGTCCCCTTCAGAGCCGAGATCGGATGCCAGCCTCGAATTTTCGATGTCGATGACCACCCGATCCGGGCCGGTGAGAGTGAACAGCCGGTATTCCACGTTGCCGGACAGGTCGAGCACGGCCCGGGTTTTGTCCGGCCCGGCCCACAGCCGCAGACCTTCCACGTCCGCGGCCTGGGCTGCGCCGCACGCGCCCAGGACCAAGGCCATCACTGCTGTACCGATTCGCCACATCACGGTCTTATGCCTGCCGGATCAAGGGGGTCATCTGCTCAAAATCAGCCGGGCACGACAACCCGGGGCAGATGCCCTGGCCTTTGGATTTACTGCATTACGCCATTTTTTTCAACTTTTTTATCGAAAAAACGCTATAAACCCTTGTTTTTGATCAATTTGGTTTCGGCAGTTGGGCCAGCCACCGCTGTCCCCGGGGTGATCCGGCCGACAGCTCAACCTGGCGCCCGGCGGGTTGCGCGTAGTCCAGGCGTACTCTCACGTCCGGCTCGGGCAGGACCCCCGCGCCCCGATCGGGCCACTCCACCAGCAGCAGCGGCCGCTGATCCAGCAGGTCGCGCAAGCCCAGGAACTCCAGCTCTTCCGGGTCAGCCAGGCGATACAGGTCGAAATGCAGCGCCACCCCCACGGCAAGATCGTAGGTTTCCAGCAGCCCGTATGTGGGGCTCTTGACCTTTCCCTTGAACCCCAGCGCCCGCAGCAGCCCGCGGATCAGCGTGGTCTTGCCGGTACCCAGTTCGCCCTGAAAGGTCACCAGGAGATCGGGTGGCAGTCCGGACTGGCTGTCCGACTGCAGCAGGCGCGTCAACGCCACGGCCATGCGCACCGCCAGGGCATCCATGGCGGCCAGATCCTCACACTCGAATTTCACGGGTTGACGGCCTCCCGCAATCGCCCGATGGCATCGCCGGCCGCCAGCCCGCGTTGGCCATCGGCGGCGGCCAGGTCTCCCGCCAGCGCGTGGGCGGTGACGCCGGTGCAGGCCGCATCGAACAGCTCCAGCCCCTGTGCCAGCATGGCCGCAATCACGCCGGTCAGGACATCACCCATTCCGGCGGTGGCCATCCCGGGATTACCCAGGGCGCAGACCGCCATGCGGCCGTCCGGGGCAGTGACCACCGTGCCGGCGCCTTTCAGCACGCAGACCGCATTGAAGCGTCTTGAAATCTCCCGCGCAGCGCTAAATCGATCCGCCTGAATGTCGCTGGTCGACAACCCCAGCAGACCAGCGGCCTCCCCGGGATGCGGAGTCAGCACCCAGTTGGATCGCTGTACCCCGCCACCGGCCAGCAGGTTTAATCCATCCGCATCCAGCACCAGCGGCCGTTCGCAGTTTACGGCGGCGCCGAACACTTCCCGGGACCAGGGGGTCTGACCGAGGCCGGGGCCCAGCGCCACCACGCTGGCCCAGCCGAGCTGCCGCCCCACTGCCCCCGCGTCCTCCACAGCGGCAGCCATCAATTCCGGACAGGTCATGGGTAACATGACGGCATGTTCCGATCGGGTCGCTACCCGCACCAGGCCGGAGCCGGATCGCAGGGCCGCTTCTCCTGCCAGCCGCACCGCGCCCGGCATGCCATGATCCCCGCCAACCACCAGCACTGAGCCGAACCTGCCCTTGTGCACGTCCTGCCGCCGTGGCGTCAAAAAGCGGTTGAGAGTCCTGCTATCCAGCAGGACACCGCTGGATTCAATCTCGGAATAGATCGCCTGGGGCACACCCAGGCCAGAGAATCGCAGGCGGCCCAGATGATCCAATGCCGACCCCGTGAAGAGCCCCTGTTTGAGCCCGATAAACGTCACGGTCGCGTCGGCACGGACCGCACAGCCCAGAACGGTGCCTCGGTCGGCCGACAATCCCGACGGAATGTCCACCGCCAGCCGCGGCACGGGCAAAGCATTGATCTGCGCCACCGCGCCGGCATAGCTGCCCTCCACCGCCCGGTCCAGACCGGTACCCAGCATGGCGTCCACCAGCAGCGAGCCCCGGGGTTCTGTGTCGGGGGACCAGGGTGTCGCCGACAGGCCCTGCTCCCGGAACTCCTGGTAAGCCCTGGCAGCATCGCCGCGCAAGCGCTCCGGATTGGACAGGGCCAGAGTTTCCACCTCCATGCCCTGCCCTGCTGCCAGGCGGGCGATGACGTAGCCATCGCCACCGTTGTTGCCGGAACCGCAGTAAACTGAAATCGAAGTCAGCGAAGGCCAGTATTCATCGATGGCGGCCATGCAGGCCTCACCGGCCCGGCACATCAGCGTGTAGCCGGGGACGCCATGGCCCTGAATGGCGGCGGCATCCAGGTCTCGGGACTGTTGGGCGGTGTAGAGTCGTTCAGGCAGCATGGGGCACTCCAGCCTTTCATTGTATGCCAGTACCTCCCCGGTCTGGGCGAAGCTTGCGGAAAAACCGGGGTTTTCAACCCGTTCCCGGTCTCCTTCTCCGGTTGATCTTCGTATACTGACGGGATTCCGCCGAGAGCCATGCCGTCACGCCCATGCCGCCCCCGTCTCCCGACTACGACCAGCTGGCTCTGGATATCAAGACCTGGGCCCGGGAACTGGGTTTTCAGCGGGCCGGCATCACCGACACCGAGCTGTCGGACCACGAAACCCACCTGCTGAACTGGCTCGAAAAAGGCTTTCACGGCAGCATGGAGTACATGGCGCGCCACGGCACCCGGCGCAGCCGCCCCGGCGAGCTGGTGCCGGGCACCTGCCGCATCGTTTCCGTTCGCATGGATTACCTGCCCCCGGGCGCGGATCCCGTCAGCCTGCTGGACCACGCCAGCGCCGGCTATGTCTCCCGTTACGCCCTGGGCCGGGATTACCACAAGGTGATGCGTCGGCGGCTGCAGCAGTTGGCCGACCGCATCCAGCAGCAGGTGGGACCTTTCGGTTGCCGGGCATTCGTTGATTCCGCGCCGGTGCTGGAAAAGGCCCTGGCGGAGAAAGCCGGCCTGGGCTGGATCGGCAAACACAGCAATCTGCTGAGCCAGGATTGCGGCTCGTGGTTCTTCCTGGGAGAACTCTATACCGACCTGCCGCTGCCCGCCGACCGCCCCGCCTCGGATCACTGCGGCAGCTGCAGCCGCTGCATCGAGGCCTGCCCCACCCAGGCCATCGTGGCGCCGTTCCAGGTGGATGCCCGCCGCTGCATCTCTTACCTGACCATTGAGAACAGGGGTACCATTCCCGAAGAATTCCGCCAGGCGATGGGGAACCGCATTTACGGCTGTGATGACTGCCAGCTGGTGTGTCCGTTCAATCGCTTCGCCGAGGAAAGCGGAGAAACGGATTTCAGCCCACGCTGGGGGCTGGACCAGCCAGACCTGGTGGCCCTGTTCGGCTGGACCCGGCAGCAGTTCCTGGACCGCATGGAGGGCAGCCCCATCCGGCGCATCGGCTATGAAAGCTGGCTGCGAAACATCGCGGTAGGGCTGGGCAATGCCGACACCTGTGATCGCGTCATTGCCGCGCTTACGTCCCGGGCCGAGGACCCGTCACCCCTTGTCAGGGAGCACGTCAGCTGGGCCCTGGCCCGGCATGGCCGGTCAGTCGGTCAGGCGCCGGATTCCACGTAGTCCAGCCAGTGGGTCAGTGACGGCTCAGTCGGCTGGGAGCGATCACCCTGCATCTGGTCTTCCACCCGGTTGGCCAGGGTTTTGCCCAGCTCGACGCCCCACTGATCGTAGGCGTTGAGGTTCCACACCCAGGACTGCACGAACACCCGGTGCTCGTACAGGGCCAGCAGCGACCCCAGGGCGCTGGCCGTGAGGCGCTCCAGCATGATGATGGTGCTGGGGCGATTGCCCGGGAAGGTGCTGTGAGGTGCCAGCAGCTCGGCCTGTTGCGGTGACTTGCCGTCGTCCAGCAGCTTGGCCCGCGTCTGCTCCAGCGAGCGCCCCTGCATCAGGGCGGTTGCCTGGCCGAACAGGTTGGCCAGCAGCTGGCGGTGGTGCTCCTGGTGCGGATGATCCGGCGTGCGGGCGGCAATGAACTCCACCGGCATGGGATCGGTGCCCTGGTGCAGCCACTGGAAGAAAGCATGCTGTCCATCAGTACCGGTTCCACCCCAGCACAGCGTCCCGCTGGGTTGGGCCAGGGGCTGGCCACTGACGTCAACGGACTTTCCAAGGCTCTCCATGTCCAGCTGCTGCAGGTAATTGGGCAGCCGGGTCAGACGCTCGTCGTAGGGAACCACACAGTAACCGGGTATGCCTGCCACATTGCGATGCCAGATGCCCAGCAGACCCATGAGCACCGGGATGTTGTCAGTGAGTTCCGTGGATCCGAAGTGGACGTCTACGAGTTCTGCTCCCTGCAGGAGCTGGTCGAAGCGGTCCGGCCCCAGCGCCACGGCGATGGGAAAGCCCACCGCCGACCACAGCGAGTAACGGCCGCCCACCCAGTCCCACATGGGCAGGACCCGGTCCGGCGCAATGCCAAACTCGGTGGCACGCTGGACATTGGCTGACACCGCCACGAAGTGGGCGGCCAGCTGCGACTGCTCCAGACCCAGGGATTCGCCCAGCCAGGCGGCAGCGGTGCGGGCATTGGTCAGCGTCTCCCGGGTTCCGAAACTCTTGGAGGTAATGCAGAACAGGGTGGTGGCGGGATTCAGGCTTTGGGTAATCTGGTGGACTGCTGCCCCATCGATGTTGGACAGAAAATGCAGCCGGGGACCGTCTCCACCGGACATGGCCTGCACGACCAGGCGGGGGCCCAGGTCCGAACCACCGATGCCGATGTTGACCACATCCGTAATGCTTTCCCCGGTGGCGCCTTGCCAGGTGCCGGAGCGCAGCGCCCGGGCAAAGTCGTACATCCGTGCACGGGCAGCCTCGATATCTGCCGATACGCCGGTCCGCCCGGCTATGCTGGGGCTGCGCAACGCGGTATGCAGGGCAGCCCGGCCCTCACTGATGTTGACTTTGTCGCCAGCCAGCAGGCGCTCGATGCCCTGGGTCAGATCCCTGGACTCGGCCAGCTGCAACAGCAGCGACCAGCTCTGGTCGTCCAGGGGGTGACGGGAAAAATCGATACGGAGTTCGCCGAGCTGTCGCGTGTGGCGCGGGCCGCGCTGGGGATCGCTGTCAAACAGCGACTCAATGCTGGGGACAACGGTGTTGCGTTCACGCAACATTGACCAGATCCGGTCGAGTTCCTGCATCTGACGTCTCCCGCCGCCGTAGCCAGAAAATCTAATAGAAACAAAATGTTATGGGCAAAAACAAACCCCCTCTACTTGCGTAAAGGGGGCAGAATCGGAGTGACGATTACCTTAAAACAAATGCGCCCTGCGCCTTGGGCAGAAGCCTTATGGGATGATTAAAGGTCTCTGATATCCCAAGGTTGAACAAACTATACCACCGCCACTTAAAAAAAGCCAGCTTTCACGCAACGTTTTGTGGCTTTTCCCCAACCTGTCGTTTTTTTGCAACAAAATCCCATTCAAGGCGTCCTGGGGAAGCTCAGGTTATCGATCAATCGGGTGCCCCCCATGCGGGCAGCCGTCAGCACCACCAGCTCGAGATCCTCGGGTGAGGCCGGCGCCAGGTCCAGGGTTCGACGCAGCTCCAGGTACTCCGGCTCGAGTCCCGCCGCCTGCATGGACCTCCAGGCGCCTGTGGAGACATCATCCTGGGGGTGCCCTGCCTGGACACCGTCACGCACCGCGCATAAGGCCGCGTAAATCGCCGCGGCGCGTTGTTTCTGATCCTCATCCAGGTAGCGATTGCGCGAACTCACCGCCAGGCCGGATGCCTCCCGGACCGTTGGGCTGCCGACAATGGTCACGGGGAGATGAAGATCCTTCACCAGGCGGCGGATCACCATCAGCTGCTGAAAGTCCTTCTCCCCGAATATCGCCACATGGGGCTGGAAAATGTTGAGCAGCGCCGTGACCACCGTCGCCACGCCGTCGAAATGCCCGGGGCGGGAGGCGTCACAGAGGCCCTGGTCGGATCCCGGTACCCGAACGCGGGTGCTGTTGTCCTGGCCGGTCGGATACATCTCCGCCACCGAAGGCGTCAGCAGCAGATCGCAACCTCCCTCGGATAGCAGGGCCATGTCGTGTTCCGGCGTACGCGGGTACTGCTCGAAATCCTCGCCCGGTCCGAACTGGGAAGGGTTGACGAAGATGGTGGCGCAGACGCGGTCGGCCAGCTCACCGGCGCGATCCACCAGGGACATGTGACCGTCATGCAGATTCCCCATGGTCGGAACCAGGGCGATGCTTTGGCCCTGCTGCCGCCAACGGGCCAGCTGGTCGCGGACCTGAGCGACGGTTTCAACCACTTGCACGACGGCCTACCCCGCTGTCGCCGCTTCCGGCCGCGCCGTGTCTTCCCGGGCCAGGAGCGACACACTTCCAGTATCGGGGCAGCGCTCCAGCAGGTCCTGCACGCGCCCCAGGCCCGGAACCTGGAACTCCGGGGCAATCTCGGCCCACGGCAACAGGACGAAACGCCGGCCGGCCAGTTGCGGGTGTGGCACCTTGAGGCCAGTCTGTGAAATGCGCCTGTCACCCCAGGCCAGCAGGTCCAGGTCTACCACCCGGGGTCCCCAGCGGTGCCCGTTCCGGACGCGACCCTGCCGGCGCTCGGTGTCCAGCAACAGGGCGAGGAATTCATCCGGCTCCAGGCTGGTCCGCAGCTCGGCCACGGCATTGATGAAGGCCGGCTGGTCCGGGTTCCCCCAGGGTTCACTTTCGTACAGGGACGAGGGCGTAAGCTGGGAGATGGCGGGATGCCCGCCGAGCCTGGCCAGGGCCAGCGAAAGCTGTCGCGCCGGCTCCGCCAGGTTGCTGCCGAGGGCGACAAACACGCGCTGCTCAAGTTTCGTCGGCATGGCCACCTCCATCACCGCGACCATTGCCGCCGCGCCCCCTGCGGGATCGACGGCGCTGCCCGAACAGTCGGCGATTCACGGCGCTCGGGCTCAGCTCCTGGATTTCCGTCCACCACTGGGCCAGCGGCTCGAGGTTGGGGTCCTCGCGCACCCGCAGCAGCAGGAAATCGTAAGCCGCGCGAAACCGCGGATGGCTCATCAGGCGTTTTGCCTTCTTGCCTCTCTGGACAGCAAATCGAGGCTGCATCTGCCAGATCTCGCGCATGGGTGAGCTGAACCGGCGCGGTACGGAGATGCGCCTGACCTGGGACGCAATGACCTGGTCGGCGGCATTCTGGCGAATCACGAAGTTTGGCTTGTCCCCATTCCCCTGCAGCTGAAGGGCTTCGCAGTAGGCCGGCCACAGCAGAGTGGCAAACAGAAACGCCGGCGTGACCGGCTTGCCCGTTCGAATCCGATCGTCGGTATTGGCCATGGCGGCTTCCAGCATGGCGTGGTAGCCGTCGTTGTTTGCCATTACCCGGACGGTATCGGGAAACAGCACGTCGAAAAAACCGTACTTCCGCGCCAACCGGTATGACGCCAGGCCGTGGCCGCCCATCAACAGCTTCAGCATCTCGTCAAACAGCCGGGCGGAGGGCACGTCGCGCAGCAGCCCGGCCAGGCCCGCCATGGGAGATTCAGTGGCCGGATCGATATCCAGCGACAGCTTGGCGGCAAAACGCACCGCCCGCAGCAGCCGGACCGGGTCCTCGCGAAAGCGCGCCTCGGGGTCTCCGATCAGGCGGATGCGTTGCTGGGTCAGGTCGTCGAAGCCGCCGACGAAATCCAGCACTTCCTCACACTGGGGGTCGAAATACAGGGCGTTGACCGTGAAGTCCCGGCGATGCGCGTCCTCGTCCAGGCTGCCGTATACGTTGTCTGCCAGTATCCGGCCGTTCTCGGTGCGTCGCTGTTTCTCATTGCCGGTGCCCGACCCCCGAAAGGTCGCCACCTCGATGTAGTCACGGCCAAAATGAACGTGGGCCAGCCGGAAGCGGCGCCCGATCAACCGGCAGGAGCGGAACACCTTGCGGATCTCCTCCGGACGGGCATCGGTGGCCACGTCAAAATCCTTGGGTTCCAGGCCCGCAACCAGGTCGCGCACGCAGCCGCCCACCAGGTAAGCCTGGTAACCCTTACGCACCAGCCCGTCGGTTACGGTCAGTGCATTCCTGGGGATGTCTTCGCGCCGGATCCCGTGGGAGTCGCGCGTCAGATGATCAGGATTCTTATTGATCAGATGCGGCAATCGGGAAGATCTCTGGCGGGACTGGATCCCGTTTTTCGGCAACGTCGGTCCATAAAACTCAGGGCCGTCTGGCAGACCCTGGAGTGGTTCCTTTTCCGGGTTCTATCGGTCAATTCCGCTGACCGCGTTTCGGCTGGGTGAATATCCTAACAACCCGGCTCCGGGGCCGGCAACCTGGCGGTCCAGGCGCTGGACGCCGGCACCCTTTATCCACGCAGCCTGGAATGCCAAAATAGGCGCCGGTTTTTAGCACGGAGAACATCGATGACCTTTGTCGTCACGGAAAGCTGCATCAAGTGCAAGTACACGGATTGTGTTGAAGTGTGCCCGGTGGATTGCTTCCACGAGGGCCCGAACTTTCTGGTCATCGACCCCGAAGAATGCATCGACTGCACCCTGTGCGAACCGGAATGTCCGGTTGAGGCCATTTACCCGGATGACGACCTTCCCGAGGGCCAGGAAAAGTTTATCGAACTCAACGCCGAGCTTTCGCTGGAATGGCCGGTCATCGCGGAAATGAAAGAAGCGCCGGCCGACGCCAAGGAATGGGAGACGGTCAAGGAAAAACTGCACCTGCTGGAACGCTGACACACGGCCCGGGACTGCCGGGACCTCGCCTGGATTGAAGAACCGCTTCGTCCCGAATCTCAGCCCAGCCGGTCCCTGAGAGAATTCAGGATGGAATCTTTGACCGGTTCAGCGGCGCGTCCACCGTTCTCTCCCCGCACGTCAATCAGGGTCAGCGTATCGCTGTGGGCCCGCAGCCGGAGCTGGTAGGTGCCGCTGTGATCGGTGGGACCCTTGCGCCGCAGGATCCATCGCGAGAACACGCCGGGACGCTGCTCCCGCGCATCAACGTCCACGTATTCCACCAGGTAGACCCGGGACTCCTCCCGTGCTTCTTCCACTTCCACGCCGATCCGGTCAAGGGCAAAGCCAACCCGGCGCCAGGCGCTGTTCATTGCGTCGGCCAGGGCCAGCACCTGGTCGCCCTGGTAATCCAGCACCTGGGCGCCTTCAATCGCTGCCAACTGCTGATCCGGGGTCTGCACGTCGACCGGACCGCCGCGAACCGCTGAGTAGGTGGCATTGGGAATGCGGACGCCATTGGAGGTGTCCGGCTCATCCAGGTCAGGTGGAACTTCCAGCGGTCGCCCCTCGCCCACCTTCTCGTATTCATTCTGCTTGGGTATCCAGCCGCAGGAGGTCAGGCTGATGGCCAGGACCCACAGCGTCAGAAGACTGATTTTTTTCATGGTTGTCCCCACGATTTATGTTTATCTCAAGCAATCAACAGATCGCGCAACCCGCCGGTGATCGATCGTTCAATGTCGTCGGCCAGCGCCGCCGAGGGCGGCATCAGGGGCAGCCGGATCACCGGTTTGACCAGCCCCAGCGCAGCCAGCATGGCTTTGACCGGGATCGGGTTGGGTTCACGACCGATCAGCCGATGCAGTTCATCCAGCCTCTGGTTGAGCCGCAGCGCCTGGTCAACCTGCCCACCCGCCACCATGTCGACCATGTCCTGCATGGCCCGCGGCGCGACGTTGGCCGTTACGGAGATGATGCCCACGGCCCCGTTATTCAAGGCACCCAGGCCGGTTGGGTCATCGCCGCTGAGAACGTGGAAACCGGGCCCTGTCCGCTGCACCAGTTCCTGGATACGGTCCAGGTCGGGCCTGGCCTCCTTGATGCCGATGACCTGGGCGCTGCGACTCAGGGCCTCCACCGTTTCGGGCAGCAGGTCCACGCCGGTGCGGGCCGGCACGTTGTACAACACCATGGGCAGATCGACGGCGTCCGCCAGTGCACCGTAGTGACGGCGCAATCCCTCCTGGGTGGTCTTGAGGTAATACGGCGTTACGCACAGCAGGGCGTCAACGCCACTGCCAGCCGCCAGGCCCGCCAGCTTGACCGACTTGGCGGTGTCCGGGGAACCCACGCCGGCAATCACCGGCAGCTTGCCATCCAGATGTTCCACCGCGGCGGATAGCAGCGCCTGGAACTCCGATTCCACCAGGCTGGCGCCCTCACCGGTGGTTCCAGCCACAACGATTCCCCGGGTGCCCGCAGCCCGGTGCAGGCTCAGCAGGTTTCTGAAGGCCGACAGGTCCAGGCCACCGTCGCGCGACATGGGCGTGACCACGGCAACAATACTGCCTTTCAATGCGTCTGGATTCATGGATTCCCGGACCAGGCTGGGCAACTCGTCAGCGCATGGTAAAGCTGCCCTCGGGACCATACAAGTTTTGCCCACGCGGTCATCCCCCGGGGCCGCCGCAAGCCCTGATCCCGCGGTATCCGGCACTGCGCGGTGCGGTCTCGAAAATCTGTAGACTCCCCCTCCCCTTCATGGTTAGATTACCGCTGATCAGGATCAGGAGTACTACATGGTCACCGTCGGTAAAGCCGTTGCCGATTTCGAAGCTGACAGCACCTCAGGAACCACCCGCAAACTGTCCGAACTGAAAGGCCAGAACGTGGTGATCTATTTCTACCCCAAAGACAGCACCCCGGGCTGCACCCGTGAGGGCCAGGAATTCAGGGACAGCTCCAAGGCATTCGCCAAGGCCAACACCGTGATCCTCGGCGTGTCCCGGGACAGCATGAAGTCACACCTGCGCTTTGCGGAAAAGCAGGAGTTTGACTTTGAACTGCTGTCCGACCCGGATGAAAAGCTGTGCAAGGCCTTCGACGTGATCAAGGAGAAGAACATGTACGGCCGCAAGGTCATGGGTATCGAGCGAAGTACCTTTCTGATCGACGCCAAGGGCGTGCTGCGCCAGGAATGGCGCAAGGTGCGCGTCCCCGGGCATGTTGACGCGGTACTTGAAGCCGCCCAGGCGCTGGACTGACATCCGCACACCCAGTTGATCCCAGTCCCCCCTTACCAGATCCAGACGCGCCGGCCCCGACCGGTGCCGGCCGGCCGCGAGCAGCGGCCCAGACCACCCACACCCTTATGAGCCGCGAAAAAAGCATTTACGTTCTCGACACCAACGTGCTGATGCACGATCCCACCGCGCTGTTCAAATTCCAGGAACACGACATCTACCTGCCCATGATCGTGCTGGAAGAACTGGATGCCGCCAAGAAAGGCATGTCCGAAGTCGCCAGGAACGTCCGGCAGGTGAGCCGCTTTCTGAATGAGCTGATGGAACACTGCGACGGCGAGATCAACGGTGGCGTGCCGTTGATCCACCCGGAATGGCTGAATCTGCCCGGCAACGACACCAGGGGTTTTCTGCGACTGCAGACCAACGGCTCCAACGGTGCCGGCCGGCAGGGGTTGCCGGACAACCAGATCCTGGAGGCCACACTGGAACTTCGCGCGGCCAATCCGGAACTGCGCACCGTGCTGGTGTCCAAGGACATCAATTTACGCATCAAGGCCATGATCCAGGGCCTGCCCGCCGAGGACTACCAGAATGACCGGGCGCTGGATGACCTGTCCATGCTGTTCACTGGCGCGGCCGAGGTGCCGGAGGATTTCTGGGACCAGGTGGACGGGCTGAATTCGTGGACCGAGGGTGCCCATACCCTGTACGAATTCGAGCACGAAAAAGCCGGCCAGTGGCACGCCAACCAGTTTCTCTACATCAATGGTGAGGGTGGCACCGAGGCCACTGTTGAGGAAGTTGCCGGAAACAAGGCCCGGCTGCGCATTGCCACGGATTTTCGTAATGACAACCACAGCGTGTGGGGCATCACCGCCCGCAACCGGGAACAGAACTTTGCGCTGAACCTGCTGCTGGACGACAGCATCGATTTTGTCACCCTCATGGGCACCGCGGGCACCGGCAAAACCCTGCTGTCGCTGGCCGCCGGCCTGGCCCAGACCCTGGAGCACAAGCGCTACAGCGAAATCATCATGACCCGGGCCACGGTTCCGGTGGGTGAGGACATCGGCTTTCTGCCGGGCACCGAAGAAGAGAAGATGACGCCCTGGATGGGCGCCCTGACCGACAACCTGGAATTCCTCACCGGTACCTCCGATGGGGGCGACTGGGGCCGGGCCGCCACCAATGACCTGGTGACCAACCGGATCAAGATCCGGTCCCTTAACTTCATGCGCGGCCGCACCTTTCTCAACCGGTACGTGATTATCGACGAAGCCCAGAACCTGACGCCCAAGCAGATGAAAACCCTGCTGACCCGGGCCGGCCCGGGCACCAAGATGGTGTGCCTGGGCAACGTGGAACAGATCGATACGCCCTACCTGACCGAAACCACTTCGGGCCTGACCTACGCGGTGGACCGGTTCAAGGGCTGGGAACACAGCGGCCATGTCACCCTGACCCGGGGCGAGCGCTCCCGGCTGGCTGACTTCGCCTCGGAGCAGCTGTAGCGCCGCCCGGGACCCGATCAGGCGGCGTCTGACTCCTGGATCGGCGCCGGCTCGGATTCCTGCTCGGCCGCCGCGGCCGGGCCTTCCGCCCCGGGCTCTTCTGCCGGAGGCACTCTTATCGCCCGCAGGATGGCACTGCACAGGGTCGCCAGCGGTATGGCAAAGAAAACGCCCCAGAATCCCCAGATACCACCGAACAACAGCACCGCACCGATGATGGCGACCGGGTGCAGATTCACCACCTCGGAGAACAGCAATGGCACCAGGGCGTTGCCGTCCAGCACCTGGATAATGCCGTAGGCCGCCATGATCCAGGCAAATTGGCCGCTCCAGCCGAACTGGTAAAACGCGACGATGGCTACAGGCAGGGTGACAACGGCGGCGCCGATATAAGGCACCAGTACCGAGAACCCGACCAGGGTCGCCAGCAATGCAGCGAACTGGAGATCGAGGATGCGGAAGGTCACGAAGGTCACTGCACCAACGATGAGGATTTCCAGGGTCTTGCCGCGGACATAATTGCCCAGCTGAACATCCACCTCCCGCCAGACCGAGATGGCCAGCCCGCGCTCCTTGGGCAGGAACTGCTGCACCCACTCCACCAGCTGCACCTTGTCCTTCATCAGGAAAAACACCAGGATCGGCACCAGCACCAGGAATACGATCAGCGTAATCACGCCGGAAATGGATGACAGGGTCTGGGTCACCAGGGCCTGGCCCATGCCGGTCAGCTGTTCGCCAATGGCGTCCAGCAGGCCGGCAATCTGACCCTGGCTGAGCAGATCCGGATAGCGTTCCGGCAGTTCCTGCAATGTGTCTTTGAAGGTGGTCACGTAGGATGGCAACTGCTGTACCAGCTGGGTTACCTGGTTGAGCAGCAGCGGGACCACCACAATGATCAGCAGTACCAGCGAGGTCATGAACAGCACAAACACCCCGGACACTACCAGCAGCCGCGGCAGCCCCATTTTCTCAACGCGACTAACCACACCTTCCAACAGGTAGGCCAGCACCACCGCCGCGATCAGCGGCGCCAGGATTCCGCCCAGGGTCAGCACCAGCGCCAGCCCCAGCACCACCAGCAGCATCAGGATAAACACCTGTGGGTGGGAAAACCGCCGGACGAACCAGTCTTTGATGAGATCTACCAAGGCCGTTCCTGTACCTGCAATGATCAGAAGCTTGGACGAATGCGCCAGTGAGCGCAACTCGAATCCCTTACGAACCGGGACCTCCGAATGTTACTGGAGTGGCGTCACCGAGAGCGGCTTGGAACAGGTTTGAAGCAGCTGGATTGAAGCTACCCGGTAACGGGTCAGAAATCCCAGACCCAGATTACTTCGAATTCAAACTGGTCGCCGTCGAGATTGGATCCGCGGGACAGGCTGGGCGTTCCCAGCAGGTATTCCGACGGTGCGTAGCTCGCGGCAAAGTTCAGCCGGGCCTGGCGTCCGGTGCGCTTGGAAAAACCGAAGCTCATGTTGCGGTCGGCGAACTGGGGCGACAGGGCGCGGGCCAGGGAATCGGAGGTCGGCGTGGGCTGCTGGCTGGTGCTGTAACTGACGTTCCAGGTGATGTCTTCGCTGCTCTGCCAGTCCCAGCCTACCCGATAAACCGTCAGGTCCTGCCAGGAAAAATCGGGGCTGGCGCTGTCACCCAGCAGTGACAGGAAGCGGTCAGGCAGCAGGTTGCTGGTAAACGTATTGACTTCGCTGTACAGCACCCGCTGTACGTCGAAGCTCAATGACGCCTTCTGGCTGGCCTTCACCACAATGCCAAAATTGGCACTGGCCGGGATGTCGAAGTCTCCGGGCTCAGCATACACGCCGCGATAGTTCTGGAAGGCGTCCATGTCGATGCGGGACTGGTAGGCCGCACCGAACTCCACGCCAGGCGCCAGTTCACTGCTGAAACCGAAGCGCACGCCGGCACCGCTGGACTGCTCACCGGGCAGCGTGGGAACGCCGGATTCAAACACCCGGGAACCCATGCCCTGGGAGGCGTAGCGCTGGTAGGCGAACACCGCCGCCACGTCCAGGGCATTACCCTGGCCGAACTTGCGGCTCAGGCCGGACGCCATCACCGAGCGGTCAAAGCCATATCCCGAGCCGCTGAGACCCAGCAGGCGTGAGCTGAAGTCACTGACCAGCGGGGTTTCCGGAACCCGGAACGCAGCCAGCCCGAAAGACAGGGTCGTGTCAGCGCTGACCGGATAGCGCTCGTCCACGTAGGCCGGCAGCAACATGGACTCATGCTGGGCCAGCAGGCTGACGTCGACGTCGTACCCAAATCCCAGTTTACGGGCAAAATCGGGCAGCAGGGCCTGGGCGGTGTATTCCTGCCACAGCCCCAGGTTCATACCGCGAAACAGCAGGGCCGACAGCGGCGACAGGGCGCGGCTCTGCAGGTAGGCAGCGGCCGTGATTTTCGAGGCGCTCTGGCCAATGCTATGGCCCAGGGCCCCGCCCCCGGCCGCAGGTCCCATGTCGGCAGTTGCCACGCCACAGCTCAACGTGCCCGCCGCCACCGCGGCACACAGCCCTTTGAGCCTCATTTTCTGACGTTTCAACATGCCAATGCGCAGGTCCCCATTCAGAGCCGGACTATGGCAAGAAAACAACAGGGTGTCAACGACGGAAATCACACTTCAACCCTTTAAGCTCAAGCCTTTAGGGCGTTTTTTTGAGGGAAACTGTTGCCAAAATGCAACAGTTTCGTTGACTCATTGGATGCGGCTGGCGATGGCCTTGCCGAATTCGGCGGTTGAATGGCCGCCCCCGAGGTCCGGCGTAATGTGATCCCGGGCGGCAATGGTGGCTCGAATTGCCGTCCGCAGCATCCTGGCTTTTTCTTCCTGGCCCAGGTATCCCAGCATCAGGGCCGCACCCAGCATCAGGGCACAGGGATTGGCCACACCCTGACCTGCGATGTCCGGGGCCGAGCCATGCACCGCCTCGAAAATCGCCTCGTTGTCGCCAATATTGGCACCCGGCGCCAGGCCGAGCCCCCCCACCAGCCCCGCGCACAGGTCGGAAATGATGTCGCCGAACAGGTTGGTGGTAACGATGACGTCGAACTGCCAGGGGTTCATGACCAGCTGCATGCAGGTGTTGTCCACGATCAGTTCGTTGGACTCGATCTGCGGATACTCCCTGGCAATGGCCCGGGCCTCCTCCAGAAACATGCCAGACACCATTTTCAGAATGTTGGCCTTGTGCACGATGCTGACCTTCTTGCGGCCCATTTTTAACGCCATTTCGAAAGCGTAGCGAACCACCCGTCGGCAGCCCTTGCGGGTCGCCACCATTTTGGATTCGGCGCGCTCACCATCATCGGTGAACCGGGCGTCGGCCGCCAGGTAGGCGCCTTCGGTATTCTCCCGCACCGTGATGATGTCAACCTTCTCGTAGTGTGCCTTTGTACCGGGCACGGTCAGCACCGGCCGTACGTTGGCGTACAGATCGAACAGGCGACGCAGCTGGACGTTTATGGATCGGAAGCCTTCACCCACCGGCGTGGTCAGCGGACCCTTGAGGCAGGCATCGGTTCGACGAATAGACTCCATGGTGGCGTCCGGTATCAGCTCACCGGTTTCCTCCATGGCCCGCAGCCCGGCCTGGTGGGTTTCGAATTCCAGTCCGCAGTCCAGCTTTTCCAGTACCGCCAGGGTGGCGTCCATGATTTCCGGGCCAATTCCGTCCCCGGGAATGACCGTCACGATGTGCGACATTTCAATTCCTCTAATAACGTGTGCTGTGTAGTGGCGACCGCCGGACCAACCTCGGGTGAATCATGAGGCCGATCACAGGATCAAACGCGCAGGATTTTAGCCCCGACCATGAACGCGCGGCTATTCAACTTTCGGCCAGCAGCGAATCAAGCTCCCCGGACCGTTCAAGACCGGACAGCTCGTCGAAGCCACCCACATGGGTTTCGCCGATGAAAATCTGCGGCACCGTCCGCCGCTGGGACCGCTGCTCCATTTCCTGGCGCAGGGCCGGTTCCTGGTCCACGCGGATTTCATCGAAGGAGACGCCCTTTCCGACCAGCAGTGACTTGGCGGCCAGGCAGTATGGGCAGTAACCGGTGGTGTACATCAGGATCTTGGACATGGACTCATTCTGATTGTTTTTTTCGTTGGCAGAAAGGGCCGTTGACATCATTTCACGATGTTGCGCGGCGCCGCATTATATGCAGCTGACGGGTTTGGGCAATCCCGCGTAGCGACAGGCCTGCTTGGCCGGACCCTCGGGAAACAGCCGGTACAGGTATCGGCTTTGCCCCTTGTCCTGGCCGAGCCGGGCGGCCACCGCCTTGAGCAGCAGCCGGATCGGCGGCGCCATGGCAAACTCCTCGTAGTAGTCCCGCAGGAACTCGATGATCTCCCAGTGCGCCGGCGACAGCTCCAGCTCATCTTCCGCTGCCAGGGCCCGGGCCACGTCGCGGTCCCACTGATCCCAGTCCGCCAGGTAGCCGGCCTGGTCAAAAGCGAGTTCCCGCCCCGCCACCCGTCGGTTCACCAGCTCTGACACAGCGGGTACCGTACAACCAGATCCACCAGGCCCGGGTAATCCACCGTCCTGAAGCCCTGGGGCAGCGCATCGACATCGACGCCGAACAGCTCACAGTCCGCCTGCAGGGCGTTCCAGCTCACCCCGGGAGCCGAGCCTGCAGTCGACCCGGCGTCAGACCAGGACGCCAGTCCAGCCACGCTCTGCCCCATGAACACCACCGCGTCACCCGGCGCAAACGATCCAACCAGCGGACGGTCCGGCCTCTGCACCAGGTGAAGGACAGCGCTCATGACAGGACCTCCTGGTCTTGACGCATCCGGGCCAGACCCTCGTCGTCCAGGACTTCGACCTGGACAGTCAACTGATCGGGCGTGAGTCCGTAGCGCCGCAGCGAACCGGCGCTGGCGTAGACACCCCGGGCACCGTAAAGCGCCAGCGACCCGATGGCCCGGGTGAAATCCCGAATGGGTCCCGACTGACGATCCGGCACCAGCTGCAGGACACCCTCGCCGGCAAAAACGACCGACACCTGGTGATCCAGGGCCAGGGCCATCAGGGCCAGGTCCAGGCGCTCCCGGGCGCGCCCGTCAACAAAAGGCGCGTCGGTGATGGTGATCATCCACTTCATCGGAACTGCACTACCCGGTCCGCGCGAGCCGCGGCCTCACACCAGTGTCCCAGCCCGGCCAGTGTGAACCCCTCGCGCAGGCTGACGGCCTCTCCCCGTTCCGCCGCCAGGGACTGGTCCATCACCCCGCGGCGCTGGGCCGCGGCACTGCAGGCCACCAATTCGAGGTCATTGGCCGCGGCCAGGGCAACCAGGCGCGAGACCGGGTCGAAATCATCGGTTGCGGTGTGCCGTGCGCCATGGGCCCAGTAGATGCCGTCATGGTTGAGAAAAACAGTTTCTATGGCGCAATCGGCCGCCAGGGCGGCCTCAACGAAGCCAAGCACTGTATTCGCGGCCGATTCGTTGTCCGGCCCTGTCCCAAGCATGATTGCGATGCGAGTCATTTGCCCACAATGTAGGACTTTTCGACGCTATTTCAATGATTTGAACTTCACCAGGTGTCATGAACCTGTAACATTGGTGCCGTTAAATCTGGTCGTTACATAACAGTGTCACAGCAAGTGAACCGAAAGATCCTCATCGTCGAAGACGAAAAAGCGATTCGCGAGATGGTGGTTTTCGCCCTGTCTCGCCACGGCTTTCTGTGCGAAGAGGCCGCTGACGTGCGCGAGGCCCAGGAAAGGGTGATCACATCGGTACCCGACTTGATCCTGCTGGACTGGATGCTGCCGGGCATGAGCGGCCTGGATTACGCCCGTAGGTTGCGCAAGGAATCGCTGACCAGGGAGATCCCTATCATCCTGTTGACTGCACGGGGCCAGGAAGATGACCGAATCCTCGGCCTCAACTCCGGCGCAGATGATTACCTGGTCAAGCCCTTTTCCACCCGGGAATTGATCGCCCGGATCAACGCGGTACTGCGCCGGTCATCACCCGTTGGGGAAGACGAGGTGGTCAGCTGCAATGGCCTGACCGTCGACCTGGCCGCTCACCGGGCTTTTGCAGGTGAGGACATACTGAACCTCGGTCCAACAGAATTTCGCCTGCTTTCGTTCATGCTCACCCACCCGGAACGGGTATACTCCCGCTCGCAACTGCTGGACCACGTGTGGGGCGGTGACGCCTACGTGGACGAACGGACGGTTGACGTTCATATTCGTCGCGTCAGGAAGGCATTGGAGCCATTTGAATACCACAAGTACATTCAGACTGTACGGGGCGCGGGTTACCGGTTTTCCACCACCATCAATTGACGTGGGCATTTCGCCCCTCGATCCCCCGGCATGAACCGGCCTTCCATCCCCCGGCACTGGCGCGCACTTCTGATCAGGCTGGCCCTGCTCTTCGGGGTTGCGATTACAGTCGGCCTGGTGCTGGAGCGTCCCTGGCTGGCTATCGCGGCGGTGAGCACGGCGCTGTTGTGCTGGTCTCTGTGGCGCACCT
>JASJDM010000023.1 GCA_030065125.1 Lysobacterales bacterium
CAGCAGAATGCGCAGCAGTACCCGCCAAAACTCGCCGAACGGGAGCCGAGCGACAGGGTGGTGCGTGTTGGACGTAAACTCGCCGACAGCATCGGGCTTGGTGTGCAAAGCGCTCCAGGCAGGGCATTGATCCTGAGCTATTCGGAAGATGGCGAGAAGGAAACCGAGCGGCTGGTCGTAAATGGAAGCGTTCAACTGAGCAACGTCGTCTCTCAGAAACCTGCCACTGACCCCAGCGAACGGTCTACATTTGTAGAAGATCTGTATACGATGAGTTTCGATGTCGACCAAACTCGCGAGACTGAGGAAGACACGATCTCTTTTGCCTGGGGGCGGACCTGGCACTTGATTCCTGGCTGGACGGCTGCGGAGGATGGGCGTTTTGGATGGAACTCGTCCCTGGGCATATCCTACGCAACGGATCGTCACTGGGATCGTGACGTTTACCAGGCAAGTTGGAAGGGCCTTCTTTCTAAGCAGACCTGGGGCCGGATGGGATACCCTTTGGCCGATCACGGCGGCCTGCGCTTCGCGTGGCAGCCGACGCTGGAAGCTCAGGTAGGCAAGGTTGCGGACGACGGCGGCAATGCGATGCTCGCTATGCAGAAGGCGGCCGGCACCTATTATCGTCTCATCCCCAAACTTGAAGCCCAATACTGGCCGCGCATTCTCGACGATCGACTGCAGTTCTTTGCTTCAGCCGCTCGGGTTCATGACTATTCACTGGACGAGGGTTTTGGCCAGTACAGCGCGGACCTCCAATTCCGAATCGCAGCGAATATGTGGCTTGTGGCGAGTTACACCAAGGGTCACTCCGTGATCACCCTGGACAAGGTCGACCGGTGGCTTCTTGGGTTTGGTGTAGCTCTTTAGGTCGAGTTGCCGGTATGGGCGGTATTTTTTCATCTGTCGCGGCGGCATGACGCGTGTGCCGATTTGTGTCCGCGTCGCGGTTTGGGTGCCTTTCCTGGTTTTGTTTCAGGAAGTGAATCGATGAGCGCTCGCCACTGAGCATTCGCATTGAACTGCGCTTTTATTAGTCAGGTACGATAGTTAGAGGCTGCGCACCGGCACCAACAAATCGAGTTGGCTGCACAGAGATCTCTGGTCCGTTCGTAGTCCAATAACTCAAAGGCCATTCCAGAAGTCGGCATCAAACCGCCTCCTTTCGGCTTGGGACAATCATTCAAGCTGGAAGCCGGCTGCGAACCCAGGTTCTTTGGAAAGTCAAGACGGCACGATCCAGCCAAATCGTGTGAAGATCGGTGCATCTGGCCATTTGGAAAATTTCCCTACAAGCCTTAGAGTTTCGTCCGGAGGACAGGGAGATCGTCAGTTCCATGAACACTGAACCGGACCTTGAAGGAGGCCATTGGAGGGAAATCCTCCTTGGCCGCGTTCGCTTCGTTGTCCTGGCCGCTTTTGTCATTGCTGGCATTCTGACTACCACACTCGTGCGTACCGACTTGCTTCGTTTCGGCGGGGTGGCCGTGCTTGGGATCGCCATCGCAATCATTGTCCTTTTTTCTCGTCCTAACCTTGCCTACGCGTTGCGCGCGTGGATTACGGTTGGTGCGCTGTTTCTTGGGTCCGCCATCGCGTATGTGACGGTTGGCTTTAATCCGGGCGCGGTGCTTTCCGCGGGTTTATGCATCGTCATTTCGGGCTTGCTGCTTGGAAAACGGGCGATGGCAGGCACGCTGGGTGGGATCATTTTGGTTTCGTTGTTGGTTGCTGGATCCGTCTGGTTGGGCGTTTGGGAGGGTCCGGCCGATGAGGAGAGGGCCATGGGCGATCCTTTGATTTGGCTGCGGATCACATTAATGTCCGCCGTCTTCTGGGGCGCAATTGCCCTGTCGGTGATGCTTGTCGTGGACGACATGGAGCGCGGCGTGGCGCGTCGCGACACAGCGTTGCGAGAAAAAGACTCAGCGGTAGCGCGACTGGAGGAGGAGGCCAGGCAGCGCCGAGTAGCCGAAAGTGCCAGACGCAAAGCCGTCGAGGTAGCGAACCAGGCGCAAAAACTCGAGGCAGTGGGTCGGCTTGCAGCCGGGGTTGCCCACGACTTCAATAATGCGCTATTGGTGATACAAGGGTGGAACGAAATCCGAGGGCAGTCGGATAGTGATGTCCAGCAATCCAAAGCGACCAAGGCTATAAGCCAGGCCACGCTGCAGGCCAGCCAGCTAGCCAGACATCTGTTGACATTAGGCCGGAAAGAGGTTCGCGCGCCTGGTTATCTTCAAGCAGACCGGATTGTCGAGGATACCGGACAGAGCCTTAAGACGCTCTTGCACGCCGGTATCGAATTGAAAGTTGAGACGCAACAGGACCTGACCGTCTATGCCGATGAAGCTCAGCTTCAACAGCTGATACTGAACCTCGTCATCAACGCACGAGACGCTTTGCCCGAGGGCGGCGACATCCACCTGCGAGTTCGTCTCGACCACGAAGGCCCGACAACCGGCCAACACCCACGTAGACCGTCCAATGATGAGCAGTGGGTACTCATCCAGGTGGAAGATGAAGGCGTTGGAATGGACGAACAGACACTTGATCGGGCGTTCGAACCATTCTTCACGACCAAAGAAACGGGTCACGGTACCGGCCTGGGTCTTTCCGCCGCATACGGCATCGTAGAGCAAAGCGGAGGTCATATTGAACTCACCAGTCAACCGGGTGAGGGAACAGTTGTGTCGATCTTTCTACCCCTGGTCAGAGCCTCACCCCGGGTGGAGGAGGAAGATGCTCCGGTCGCCCAGAAAACTACGCCGTTAACGGCGCGGGTATTGGTGCTGGAAGACGATCAGGCGGTACGCGAACTGATTACTCATACCTTGCGTCGAGCCGGCCTTGATGTTGTCGCGGCGGAAGACGGCAACGCAGTGATGGAGGTCATGCGTCATGAGACTTCTTCATTCGATATCTTGTGCGCTGACGCCGTATTCCCTGGCGCCACACTGAGCGACGTTCTCGGCGCCTTTGAAAGACACTCGCCCAAAGCGAAAATCCTGATTTGTTCAGGATTCGTCGAAGAGGAGTTGGCCATTAAAGGCGTTGAGTCGGGAGAATATGGCTTTCTGGCAAAGCCGTTCAGCGTGAGCGCGCTGATGACTGAGATTCGGTCGATGCTGTAGTTACCTTGGAGAGGACGCCGCGCGGTCCCACTCTGGCGCATCGGAGTTACCGCGGAAACTCACGGCGCGGCAACGCATCACCTGACGGTGGACCAGGGTCAAACATGTCACTGATGGCCGTGAGCATCCAACGGAGTCGTGGTTCAGCCGAAAAGCGTGAATGCCAAAGCGCGTAGTAGTCGGTCGTGGGCAGCGTCATGGGTATTTTTTTGACCACAAAGGGTCCGTTCCGAAGCACCTCTTCTGCGACTTTTGACGGCAGTGTTGCGATGCGCGATTTGCCCAGAAGATCCTCGTCAACCATATGGAATGCGGATACCGACGCGCAGACGTGACGCTGCAGACCTTTTCGCTCCAGCTCGATGTCTATCACGCCTCTCTCGTTTCCCAACGGGGCAACGAGCACGTGTGTCGCATCAGCATATCGCTTGAGCGTCAAGTTGGTTTCAGCCAGCGGGTGATCCCTGTGCATGACACAAACGAAGGGATCGCTCCCCAATCGCATTTGTTTGAGCAACTCGGGTGCGTTCCAATTCACTGCGACGACCAGGTTCACCTGGCCCGCCTCCAGTTGACGCACAAGGTAATCCCTGACCAGCGGTAATGTGACAAGGCGCAATTTGGGAGCCTCGTGAGCAAGCCGGTCAACCAGCTTTGGCGCAAGACGCGCCAGGATTTCATCCGTTCCACTCAAAACGAACTTGCCCGAGAAATCTTTGGGCGGCGGCACATTGCCGGCTGTGAGGGCGTTCGCTTCAGCAAGTATCAACTGAATTCGCTCCCTCAGGGACCACGCATGGGGTGTGGGTTGCATTCCCTCGCGTGTTCGAACGAACAGCTCATCGGCGAACCACTCGCGAAGCTGACTCAATTGTTTGCTCACCGCCGATTGGGTGACGTTCATCGCCTCCGCCGCATCCACAACGCTTCCCCTGGTCATGATGGCGTCGAAAGCCTCCAGGAGAGGAAGGTTCTTAATATTCCTATTTGTCATGGTAACTATTACTAACATTCTCTGTAGGAAATATCGACCTATCGGTATGGTGTCCACGGTGTCTCAGTTGGCAGCGCCGATCGGCAACGCACAGCCGTGGTGAGAGGCCAAAACACGTAAGCCATCAGACTTAGGAGAATTGTTATGTATCGTTTGTATGCCATTCCCGGCAGTTGTTCGACCGGAATCCATGTTCTCTTGAACAAGCTTGGCCAGGAGGTCGAGGTCGTTAATCGTGACGATGTTGATGACTATTCGACACTCGTGCCGACAAACCAGGTTCCAGCTCTGGAAGCGGGTGATGAGCTACTCACCGAAGGGGCTGCAATTGTGATGCATCTGCTCGAAGCGTACGGCCTGGCGCCGCTGCCCGGTCGGGAAGCCCGCGTATTTCGGCAGTGGTTGATGTTCAACTACGCAACGCTTCATCCCACCTATTCACAGCTCTTTGTTGCGGGGGTCACGAACGTCGTAGAGGACGCCGAGAGTCGCGAGGTCCTGATTGAAAATGTGTCGGAGCGTTTGTCGGCACTGTGGAACATTGTGGAGTCTCGCCTCGAGGGCCGTGAGTTTATGGTCGGCGACTCGCCCACCATCATCGACTACCTGCTCGCGATCTACGCCAACTGGGGTAACGCAGTGCCCGAAGCCAGGATCGAGATTGGCCGCAACGCGCGACGTTTGATCGAGCGCGTGACAACACTGCCTGAGTTCGTTAAAGCCGTCGAGCGCGAGGGCATCGACGTTCGTCTGCCACAGTGACCCATCCCCGCGGAGTGCCGCTGGGCCCTCCGCTGCCAAACAAATTGGAATCCCAACCATGACCAAAGATGCAAAAAAGAATGCCGTTGAGCTGTTGGCAAGCCAGCCACCGAGTCAAAGTCCAGCGGCCGCCCGACGCGAGGTTGTTCAAGTGCTACAACTTTACTTCGATGCCCTGCATGAAGCCGACGCGACCAAGATGGACCGCATTTTTCACGCGCAAGGTATCTACGCGACTGCTGATGAACACCCCACGCTTACTCGGGACAAGCGAACCTACCTGGACGTCCTCCGCAACCGTGAATCTCCGCAGTCCCGGGGCGACGCGCGCAAAGACCACATCGACAGCATTGAGTTTGCTGGAGCCAATACCGCGCGGGCTCGGGTGCGATGTTCCATTGGTTCAAGCGACTTTGTTGATTTCCTGACCCTTATTCGAGACGAGGAAGGCCAGTGGCAGATCATCTCGAAGATCTTTCAAATTGTTTAATGTGGAGACGCCAAATGCCATACGTGAACATCAAAATCACCAGAGAAGGCGCGAACGAAGAACAAAAGGCAGCGCTGATCAGCGGCACGACCCGGGTGCTTGTAGACGTGCTGGGCAAGGACCCAGACACGACGTTCGTCGTGATTGAAGAAATAGACCTGCCTGGCTGGGGAATCGGCGGATTGCCGGTCGAGGAATTCCGCAAGGCAAAGACCGGCGGTGACACGACATCATGAACAGTCTTCCAGGGCCTGCGATGAGCGTGATTATGGTGTTGGCGGGGACAGGAATACCCATCATGGCCGCATTGAACAGCGGCCTGGGGGCGCGCCTGGGGAATCCGGTGCAAGCGGCGACTCTTCTCTTTGCATTGGCCCTGGTGATCTCGCTTTTCGCGCTTATGCTCCAGTCCAGGCCAGTTGTATTCAATCTCGCGGCCGTACCGCCGCAGTACCTTTTGGGCGGTCTGTTTGTTGCGTTCTACGTTCTGTCGGTGACGTTCATCGCCCCGAAGATAGGCGTGGGTAACTCAATTGTCCTGGTGTTACTCGGCCAGATGCTTGCCTCGGCAATGATCGATCACTTCGGATGGTTGAACGCACCACAGGCGTCTCTTTCAAGCCAACGCGTTGCCGGTCTCGTGGTCATGGCTATCGCGGTTGTACTGATGCGACGTCCGATCGAAAGCTAAGTAACGATCTCGACCAATCATGGTGTTCTGCAAAATCATCTGCATCGCCCTCAAGCAATGGTCTGCAGCCTGCACTGCGGCCAGCCTCGCTCAATCAGAATGCGCCGAACCCCTTTGTAGAAAGCTCATCGGCCGGGTTGACGTAAACCCTTCCGGAGTTTCCCGTAAAAGAACCGCCTTTCGTCAATTCACCGTCGATTCGCTCGTGCAGGACGACGTGAATGTGCTGCTCAGCAGACAGGGCCTGGAATATGGCAGTGAACATGAATACTTTGAGCGGCTTTCTGACTGGGGTCGTTTCCTCAATCAGTTCGAGTTCTCCGTGTGCGCCAATGGCGCCCTTGAACTCGACTTCCGTACCCGGCGTGGCGCTGGTAATTTCGATCACGTACTCGGTCAATGGCATGTCCCGAGTTGACATGGCGATGCCTGGGTACAAACAGACAATCAGAATGAATGTGACGAGAGCTTTCATGAGCTGATCCTCCGGCAGGGGTTCTTGATATTGCCAGAATCACTGCCCGGAAGAGAAAAAATTTGACCACCCCAGCCCGCCCGGGTGCAGTCCCTCCTCACGGCTTCACGGACGCCGCTCCCGTTGACCCGTTTTTGGTTTTTGAGGCGTTGGTTGACCGCAAACTGGCGGCCGCTTGAATCCGCAGGCCGGGACCGGCAGTGAAAGGTTCGGGGTCTCAATGCTATTCTCTGGAGACATCTGACGGTCCTAGCGCTCCATCGAATCAGTGGGTCCACGACACCTTTTCAACGAGTTGCAAAAGCGTCACGTTTTTCGAGTGGCGGTGGCGTACGCCGTTGCCTCCTGGCTGATTCTGCAGGTTGCTGATATTGCGTTTGCGGTCCTGCGTCTGCCCGAAGGCGGTTTGACCTTGGTGTTTGTTCTGCTGGCGGTGGGCTTTCCCCTGGCCCTGATCGCTTCGTGGTTTCTGGAACTGACCCCCGAAGGCCTGCGATTGGAAAAACAGGTGGATCGCAGCCTGCCGCGCAGCCGGAGAGACGCTCGTCGAATCGATTTCGTCATCATTGGCATACTGGTTGCGGCTGTACTGGTCCTCACGGTTGACCGGCTCACGAACCTGAGTGAAAGGTCCGCCACCATCAGCAGTTCGACCGAAAAATCTCTCGCCATTCTGCCTTTTGTCAATGTGAGCGGCGACAATGAGACCGATCCCTTCGCCGCAGGAATTCATGATGACATCCTGACCCACGTGTCCCGAATCGGCGAGCTGAAGGTGATTTCCAGGACCTCCGTCCTGCGTTATCGGGGAACGACAAAGGCGATGCCGGAGATAGCTCGGGAACTCGGCGTTACGGCTGTCATGGAAGGCACGGTGCAGCGCGAGGGAACCCGGCTCAGGATCAATGTCCAGCTGATCGACGCCGTGGCGGACCGCCACCTGTGGGGCCAATCCTTCGACCGGGAACTCACCACACGGGATGTTCTGGCCATCCAGAGTGAAATCGCCGGGGCCGTTGCACTGGCCATGCGTGCGACCCTTTCGCCAGGGGAGCGAGTGGCCCTGGCGCGGCTGCCTACGGAGAGCCTTGAAGCCTACCGGGCCTATTTACTGGGGCGACAGCGAATGGTCCAACGCTCGCGGACGGCGCTGCTGGAAGCTGCCGGCTACTTTCAGAAGGCCATTGACATCGATCCGGACTATGCCTTGCCGTATGTCGGGCTGGCCGATGCCCACATGCTGCTGGGCGCTGAAGGCGAAACGCTGCTGGAAGAATTGGTCGCGACCGTGGAGCCGGCCCTGGACCAGGCGCTGATTCTGAACGACAAACTGGCTGAGGCATATGCGTCCCTGGGGCTTCTGCGAGAGAAGACCGGGCGCCTCGCTGAAGCCGAAATCGCTTACCGGCGGGCCATCCAGCTCGACCCGAATTATCCAGCGGCCCACCACTGGTACGGCAACATGCAGCTCGGGGTGATGGCACGCCCCGAAGCGGCAATAGCCCCCCTGGAGCGCGCGCTGGAACTCGATCCCCTTTCACCGGTAATCAATCTGACCCTGGGTGAAGCTTATGACGGGGTAGGGAGGTTCGCCGAGGCCATGGAGCTGTTTCAAACCACGGTTGAGATCGAACCCCGATACCCCAGCGGCCACGTGGTGGTCGCCCATATGCACCGCTTCGTTTACGGTCGGCTCGACCTCGCGTTGGAGTGGTACCGCAAAGGCGTGGACATAGATTCCAGCCGGGCCCGGGACGTCAGCAGCGTGGGCTTGACCTATCTGGAGCTCGGGTCTGACGCCGAGGCTGAAAAGTGGATCAGGCAGGCGCTGGCGTTGGGACCCGAGAAGTATTTGGCGCCCAACGAAGCCCTGACCCTGCTGCACCGCTATCGAGGACGTGAACAGGAAGCTTTGACCGCGGCGCGCCGACTCCTTTCCATGAGCCCCGGCAACCACCTTGGTCTGGCCACCCTGGTCAGCTTCGGCCAATATCGGGAGGCGGTCGACCTCGACCCCGAGAAACAGTCGCGGTGCCAGGAGCCAAGCCGGGTCAACCGGGGAAACCTGAGGCGCGCCCTGCAGCTTTCCCTGGCCCTGGAGCGAACGGACCAACCGGACTGTGCCAGGAAACTGGTCCTCGCCGCGCTCGATGTACTCAACACGATGCCCCGACTGGGAATGCGGGGATTCGGGTTTGCCGACGTGGAGCTTTACGCGCGGCTGGGCGAAACCCGAAAGGCATTGGCTGCGCTACGCAGCGCCATCGACCAAGGCGCCCGGGGTAACTGGTTGCGACTCAAGCTAAGCCCGCATATCGAACGCCTGCGTGATGACCCCGAGTTCCGGTCCATGATGGAGGAGGTGGAGGCGGATCTGTCGATCCAGCGCCAGCAGGTTGAACAAAACCGGCCCCGCGCCTGAAACCGGGCTGGTTCGAGACGCGAGAAACAGGCGGCTCCGGGCGGTACGAGCAGCACAACACCGACGAGATGAATGAGCCGCTCCCACGTCTGAACCAGCGGTTGCCCGAGGTTTCTTCAGCCCGCAACTGCGTAACCTGATCGACGTGCCGCAGACGATTCAGTCAATTCAGGGCACTTGAAGCAGAAGCCCTGAGGACTCGAAGTTCAGCTGCATGCCAGCTCCGGAGCCAACGCCAAATGCGTCACAGTCAAACGTCGTATAGGTATAGATCTTGAGCCCCACGCCCTGAACCACCGGGACGGAGTATTTGTTGATAAGCCAGTTCGACGCGAAGTGTTCGCTGATTGCGGTGTTGAACTGGATGTTCTTTCCTTCTTTGGAGAACAGGGATCGACTGAAGTTGGTTCCCAGTATTCCACCGCCCTTCCCGTAGGTTTGCCCAACGGCAACGCAGGTTTCATTGATCCAGGCACCCGCGCTGATCTTACCCAGGGGACTGAAGAGATCCGCGAAGCTCTGGCCCCAAACGATGCCGGCAATCTGGTTCAATGGGACAATATCCATAATGCCCGATTGACTGATCATCGATCCGGGGACCTCGTACATCGCACCGATGAGCAGGTAGGCCGAGTTCAGATCCCAGTATTCCTCCTTCCAGTTGAACCCCTCAACCGCCATCAAATCCAAGGCGAACCTGTTGCATTTGAGGTCATTCTCCTTGTCCTTCGAAACCGGAGACGACAGGGGTTTGTATTTTGCCTTGGCCTGACCCATTGGGCTGGTGTAAGTCACTTGACCCTGGAAATAGTCCGCGGGAAACGGGACCCATTTGAACTTGGAGCCTGTTGGCTCGGACAGGTACCAATCCTGGAAGCCTCGCTGCTGAAGCAAAGTACCCTCTAGATTGTCGGTAAGTTCTGCCCGCAAGCCCTTCCGTTCGACGGCCAGTTCCGACGACCACTCTTCCGCAAGGTTCTGTAGACGGTGGATGACATTGGAATCCGGGGGAGGCATTTCGAGGGCATTGGCCACCAGTTGGGCATGCCGCTGCGCTTTCCGCGCGGCCTTCCGACGGCGCTTGACTTCCCTTTCCTCTTGCTTTTTCAGATACCGAACGACCTTCCGTGGGCTGCTAAGCATTGTAGGGTTCATGGCCTGTCACCTCCTCGCTTGACCAACCTCCTAATGGATGTGGGGACCGACAGGAATCGATTCTATTTGTAGTTGTACTTACCGATCGGAAAACGTGCCCGAAAAATGGGGGTAGGTCCGCAGTTGGGTACGGCGGTCTTGCATTGCAGCAGGCGATACACCGGCATCAATGACCTGGATCGAGGCTCATTGAGCACCTCGTGAGCGTGCGATACCTGACCCCGAGTTTTTACGCGCGCTGCTTGAAGAATCCCCGGTCCCGCGCCCGCTGTACGTAGCTGTCACTCACGGGCACCCAGGTGCCGTTGGACAATAACAGCTTCCAGCGGCGTTGCCCGCGGCGTGCACCGGTCACGTGGCCATCAGCGACCCACCAGGAGCGGTGTACGCGGGCGCCCAGGCTCTCAGGCATTTCTTCTACGGCATCACCGAGGCGGTAGTGGACCAGCTCACTGCCTGATTCGATCATCACCCGAATGTAGTGTTCCTCCGCAGCTATGGCGATGATGTCCGAAGCCTCGGTCGCCGGCAGCTTTTCCAGGAAGTCGGGGCGGATCGGGGCGTCCTGCTGCGGCGCTTGACCTCCGGTCAGCCCGGCGTCAATCAAGAACCACAGCAGGACATTGGCGGGCACCAGCACGCTGGCCAGGGTCGCGTATTCGCCCACAAACGCCAGAACCTGGGAATACTCACGCAGTTCGCTGTCGTCGTGTGTCGGTAGCAGTGGCAGCCATTGCTCCAGGGAGACTTCTATGGCGGTCAAAGGCACAACCGCCACCAGGGTGACCGTCACTGCTGGTTTCAACCATGCGGGGGTTTCCAGGTGACCGGCAAACCATCTGTCCACCACCCAGGCCGCGAAAAAAAGGCTGCCCAGAAGCCCGCCCAATCGGGCAACCCAGAAGGCGATGCTCTCAAGTGCGCTGGCATTGACCAGCTCATCCCTCAGCTGCATCACCGCCGCCGCGAGGCCAACCAGCACAAGAAAGCGCAGGTTCCGGCCCGAAGGCTCGGGCAGCCATGATTTGAGGTGACGATTCAAGACACTAGCCGGACGATTCAAGAAGGATACGTCAAGTCCATGAAATATAAGCACTTCACGGCGCAATGCCAATCTAGACTGGGTTCGGACCAGACGGAGAACTTGAATCATGCAAAGGATAGGGATGGGCCTGCTTCTGGCGATGGTGGCGGGCACGGCGAGTTCCGAACCCGAGTGGCCGGAACTGTTGGACGTTGATCTCAGTTACCGCTACAGCAGTCCGCTGCAGGAAGCCAGTCCCTGGGGTGTGCGCCTGGGGCTGGGGGTTGAATCGGAACCCACTTACCAGGGCAGCGACAGGACCGATACCGAGATCGACCCGTTTCTGGTGGTTTCCTACCGGTTTGATTGGGGCAATGTCTTTCTTGCCGGCGACGGTCTGGGCTACAGTCGCATGCTGACCGATAACTTTGGCATCCTGCTTCAGCTGGAAGACGAGGATGCCAGGGAAGACGGTGACGACGACCGCCTGATTGGCCTGGCCCAGGAGGAAGAACTTGAGCTGGAAATCACTGGCCGCTACTTCCTGGGTCCCTGGAGTTTCGGTGCGTCCCTGGCGCCTGCCACCGGAGACAAGGGTGTGGTCTGGTTCCTGGGCGCCGGGCGGACCTGGCAGCAGGACCGCCTTCTGGTGACGGTGAATGCGGATCTCAGCGGTTCGGACAAAGACAATCAACGAACCGATTTTGGCATTACCCCGGAGTTGAGCACGGTCAGCGGATTCCCGGTGTACGAACCGGACGGTGGGCTCAAGTCTTTTGGCCTGAGACTCAACGCTGAGTACAAGCTCAGCCCGAACTGGTTTTTCTACGGTCAAGTCGACTATGAGAAGCTGCTGGGAGACGTGGCCGACAGCCCGCTGGTTTTTGATGACCATCAGATTGAAGCCGGATTTGGGTTCTACTATCGATTCTGATCCTGCTTATTCAAAGCAGATTCCCGTGCCCGACTGCCGGAGCACCCGACTCCGGTGGGTGGTGAGAAACCCCAGGGCGCTCCAGGATTTGTCACCTTTGGCAGCTCAGGATCGAGTTGCCCCCAACACCAGGTAAATCCACCTTGGGGGCGCGAATCGTAGACTGATCTTCAATCGCGGCTGCTCCGGCCTCACGGGACGCTTTGTCCGACGCGAGCCTTCCACTAAAGACAAACCCAAAAGCGGTCGATCTTATACCGCATATTCTGCTTTCTTGAATTTTTGGGTGGGAAGGAGCGTATGTCCCTGAGACGCAAAATCAGCGCCATATTGTCCGCGGTCGTCTGCGGCTACCTGGTCCTGTGCGCCTGGGTCGTAGATTGGGCCATCCTGGATCCTTTCGCGAGGCTGGAAGACAAAATGGTCGGGGAAAACCTTGCGCGGGTAGATCGAGCCATTCAGGGCGAGGTGGATGCCGTCACCATGATCAACCTGGATTTCTCTCCCTGGGACGAAACCTATGAATTCCTTCAAGGCAATCGACCGGCCTATATCGAGGAAAATTTTGCCTACTCGAACTGGATGCAGAATCTGGGGATTGACGTTATCGCCTTTTACGACAGAGACGGAAACCTCCGATGGGGCGGTGTCTCGGGTGGTTCGAGCGATACCTTTCTGCCCGTTGATGGATTGTTAAACCCCAAACTTGCGCCCGTATTCCCATTGATCAACCATCGCTCTGTTTCCAGTCAGAAGACCGGGCTGTTACCCACCTCACGAAATGACATACTGGCATTTGCATCGTTTCCTGTCCTGACCAGCGACAAAAAGGGACCCGTTGTTGGAGCCGTGTTCACGGGCAGATTTCTCGACAAAAAGGCGATTGACCGCATTTCTGAACACACCAGGGTCGGTGTTGAACTCTACCCGCTGTCAAATCCAGGCGTTGCCGGCGGGGCAGTGGATTACAGCGGCCTGGAAAACACGTGGAAGACAAATGCGGTCGGTGAAAACCTGCGAAGCAGCAAGTTACTCCGAGATGCCTATGGCCAGCCGGTGGCTGCTCTCAAAGCCACGACGCCGGCCGACATATCTGCCATGGGGGAAAAAACAGTGGTCGTCACCTTGGTTGCCCTCTCATCCGCGGGATTGGTGACTTTTTTGGCAATGGCATTCCTGCTGCAGCGACTGGTTCTGTCGCCGATCGCAAAACTGGACCGCCATATGGCGAGCATTGAAGCAAGCGGTGATCTATCAAAGCGAATCGCCAGCAACGGCAAAGATGAAATTGGGACGCTGGCTAACCGGTTTGATCGACTGACCGACCGGTTGGAGACCAGCCATGGAGAAATGGTGGAAGCTCGCGATACCGCATTGGAGGTATCCCGCCTCAAGAGCGAGTTTCTCGCCGCGATGAGTCACGAGATCCGTACGCCAATGAATGGCGTCATGGGAATGACCGAACTGCTGCTCTCGTCAGCGCTTGATGATCGGCAGCGCCGGTTTGCCAGAACTGTCCACAAATCTGCTGAGTCTCTGCTGGGTATCATCAACGACATTCTGGACTTCTCGAAGATCGAGGCGGGCAAGCTGGAGTTCGAATCCCTGGATTTCGATATGCGCGAACTCCTGGAGGACACCGCCTTCATGTTCTCTGAGTCCACCAACGCGAAGGGCATTGAGCTGATGGTCTTTGTTCCACCAGATTGCGAGGTCTGCGTGGTGGGTGACCAGATGAGAATTCGCCAGATCCTGGTGAATCTTATTGGCAACGCGGTGAAATTTACTTCGGAAGGCCGCATTGTGATTCGGTCATTTGTGCTGCAGGAAGGTAACGAAGAATCACTGTTCCGTATTGAAGTTGAGGATACCGGCATTGGCATCCCCAGCGACAAGCAAAAGCTGGTGTTTGAGTCGTTCAGCCAGGCTGATGGCTCAACCACGAGGAAATTCGGTGGATCAGGTCTTGGACTGACCATCAGCCGTCAGCTGGTGGAAATGATGGGCGGACAGATCGGCGTTAAATCGACTCAGGGAAAGGGGTCAACCTTTTGGATCGACTTGCCTTTGCAGCATGGAAGCTGCGCCTTGATGGCGCCCCAGTCCCAATTGGACATGATGGAGGGCGTGCGCGCCCTGATCGTGGACGATAGCGACACCAATTGCGAAATTCTTGAGAATCAGCTTGCCGCCTGGGGACTGCGCTGTGATTCCTGCTTCAGTGGCGAGCAGGCCCTGGGACAGCTTCGTGCTGCAGCCAAACAGCAGGATCCATTCAGACTGTTACTTCTGGATCTGGATATGCCCGGCATGGACGGGCTTGAATGTGCCCAGCTGATTTCATCCGACCCCAAAATCCCAGCCATGCCAACGGCGTTGCTCAGCTCGGTCGCCATCGAGGGCACCGAAAGGCTTGTGGCCGGACTTGATGATCACCTGACCAAGCCGATCCGTCAGTCCGAGCTGTTTGACTGTCTCACCAGGCTGTTGGGAACCCGTCCTGATGCATCCGACAACAAATCGGACCAGCACGAAGCCGAGTCAAAAATTTCTACCCTTCGGATACTGCTCGTCGAGGACAATGAGGTCAATCAGCTCGTGGCCCAGGAAATGCTCCGACAACTGCGTATGGAAGCAGACATTGCCTCGGACGGTCTTGAAGCGCTCGAAGTAATGTCATCGAAGACCTTTGACCTGGTCCTGATGGATTGTCACATGCCGGGTCTGGATGGGTTTGAAACCACCAGGAAAATTCGCGAGTTGGAGATGCATGGAGGCCAGCGGACCACGGTCGTGGCGATGACCGCCAATGCGTCGACGAGCGACCGGCAGGATTGTCTCGACGCTGGAATGGACGACTATATCTCCAAGCCCTTCAGCCAGGGGCAATTGCAGGAAGTTATCCAGAATCAGATGCAGGGACGCCGGGAAGCCGCCGCTGACCGGTTGACATAAAAGCCAGAACTTGACTCAAGTCGAGTTCGTAATGCGCAAAAGTCCGCCGCCGCGTTACCGCTGAAACTCTCCGGGTACCTGATCCGCGTGGTGTAGCCCGGAGCTTCGGGTTTTCCCGATTCTTAAGCTGTTCCCCACCACCCATATATTCAGTAATACGAGCGCAATAGGGGAACTGTTGTGTTTATCAAAGTAATGCCAATTTTGTTTCTGATTCTGGCGCAGTTTGTTATCGCCGAACCATTGCGGACCGCCTTTACCTATCAAGGCCACCTCAAACAGTCTGGCACCCCTGCAAACGGTGCATTTGATTTCGATTTTCAGTTATTTGACCTGCAATCAGGCGGTGTAGCCATCGCGGAACCATCTCCGTTGGAGGAGGTGAACGTGGTTGACGGCATTTTCACAGTAGAATTGGACTTTGGCACGGCGCCTTTCGCGGGTGACCAGCTTTGGCTGCAGGTTGGTGTCCGAGAGGGTTCGAGCCCCGGTGGGCACACCATTCTGCTGCCAAGGCAGGAACTCACGGTGGCGCCGTATGCGCTGCATGCTGAGATGGTCGCAATGGGAGCCGTCGGCAGCACTGAAGTTGATAGCTCCCAGGTTCAGCTGCGGATCTCAGACAGCTGCTCTGCCGGGCGGTACGTTCAAGCGATTTCCGAAGATGGCACGGTCACCTGCATTGCTGACAGCATCGGGCTTACCGCGGTTACCAGTGGCGATATCGTTGACGACACCATTACCTCGGACGATCTGGGGAGCGGGTCAGTGGGCGTTGACGAGATAGACACCAACGCCGTAGGTTCGGCCGAAATCATCAACGGCTCGGTGGGATCGGTGGACATAGCCACGGCTGCGGTCGGTTCTCCCGCAATCGCCAACGGCGGGGTGACCACGGTAGACCTGGCGAATGGAGCTGTGACGTTTGAAAAGCACAACTTCGGTTCGCCAACGGTTCTGGCCTCCAGCTGCGGATCATTTGTTGCCGTCGCCGTGTGCCCGGCCGGGAATATCGACACCGCCGCGCGCTGCAATTTGGTGACCGCAGGCAATTTCTGCGAGTTTGACGCGGCTCAGGGGTGCACGGTACTCAGTGACGCCCTCGACAATTGCGGTAATTATGACTGGTACTTCCGGATCAACTGATCAGCCTGTCGGAGTCAGCCTCTGGGCCTCCGGAGGTACCTGTTTAAGGTCATAAATTTGCCGCGGCGTTACCGCTGAAACTTTCGAAGTATTCAATGCTCGTGCAATGGACGGGATCTATTGCGGTGCCGTGGAAGAAATGGGCAGGGGCTTTATGCCCGCTCGCTCCACAAGCTCCCAGAACCGAGAATCTTCCCGAAGCTCTTTCATTGATGGCATGTACAGAACCTCCACCATCAGTACTTCCCTGTCGTCCACGGCTTCCTGCAGCAAGGCCAGTGCGCGGTCGAAATCACCAAACGCCGCGTAATACGCCGCCACCATCCTTTTCTTAGGAAGCGAGCCGGGATCGACGGCCATTGCCCGGGTAATGGATTGCTCCGCCAGATCATTTTCTCCGCGCCACCGATGGACCATGGCTGTATGAATATGGTCGAACAGGGAGACTGCGTTAACAGGCAGCAGTTCGGCGAGTCTTTCGAAATCCCTGGCGGCTGCGAGAGTGGTTCGCCGGATGGCGTTGCTGACTTCCTGGGGCACCCAGGCGCTGATCTCAGTAGTCAGGAACTCTTCTGCGGCATCGAAGCGTCCGCTTCTGACAATATTCATATACAGGCCCGCGTAGGCCCGGTTTGAAATGGGATCCAGGGCGAGCGCCCTGCGATAGGTCTTATCCGCTTCATTGAATTGCCCGGCCATGCTCAAAAAGTATGCGTAGCTGCGAATTCCCTCGGCGTCCTGGGGCGCCAATGCCAGGGCTCGTTGATAGGAGTGATTCGCCGCCGGTAAATCCCAGTCGAATTCGATCTGAATATCGCCAAGCGCAAACCAGGCTTCGGGCAGGGCATCGTCGATGGCCAAAGCCTGCTGAGCATATCGCCGGGCTTTCTCATAAGCCTCCGTCTTGTCTGCCTCTCCTTCTATGGCCAGGGCTCCCCATGCGTCTGCCAGGCCGGCGTATGGCGGCGCATATCCGGGACTGCGTCTCACTACCGCTTCGAACATGTCCATGGCCGAACGGATCAGGTCGACATCGCTGCTGTTCCTGCCAATCAGGTAACGTTCCCGGGCCCTCAGATAATCCACATACACTTCCGCCTGCGGCGGTACCGGCGTGTGGGGAAGACCAGCCAGCAGCTTCGGCGCAATGGCCGCCACAACCTCTCGGCTGATTTCGTCCTGGATGGCGAAAACATCGTCCAGCCGACGGTCGTAATTGTGGCTCCAGACCTGGGTATCAGACTGGGCTTCAACCAGGCGCACGGACATGCGGATCATGCCCTGGTGACTTCGAAGCGAACCGGTCAGGAGGTGAGTGACGCCCAGACGACTGGCGATATCCGACGGCGCCAGTTCCTGGTCCCTCAGCAGAAACGACGATGACCGGGCAATACAGCGGAGCCCCTGGGTCCGCGTGAGGCGGCCAAGGATATCTTCGGCAACGCCGTCGGAAAAAAACGTCATGTCGTCGTTGTCACTCAGGTTGATGAATGGCATGACGGCGATTGAGTGCTCGCTGTTGGTGGAGCTGCCCGCGTCTCCAGACAGTACAAACTTGTCAACCGCGAAATAGCTCACCGCCAGCGTGAGGGAGACAACGACCAGCTGATTCAATCGCTGTCGTGATCTCAGGCTCGGGCCGGAATCGGGGTCGACTTCCGCATCTCGCTGGATGCCCTCGGAAGTCCATTCGAACAGCCAGGAAAACAGCACGACCGGGACCAATCCGATGGCCAGCACAATCACGATGACGCGAATAACCCCGGGACCGATCTCGAAAACCGGAAACAGCGTTTCGATGACCTGAACGATCAGCCACGAAAACGCGATGTAGGCGGCTGTGACGCGAAAGACATTGCGTCGCTTGAGCTGTTCGTAGAATGACACCCCGCCTTCCCCCAAACGCGATGGCATCAGTTTATCAATCCGAGACAGCGGGGTCAGGTTTGGATTGCAGCACTTCAGTCATCCACCAGTGCTCTGATCGGTGCTTGCCTGAATGGCCGTGGATTACTCCCCGATCTGCGCCAGGCTCCGGGCCCTGAGGGTTTCCGCCTGGGGATAACCAGGCCTGAGCTCCAGGGCGCGTTCGGCCAGTTCCAGGGCACGCTCGGCGTTACCCTGGCCCCATTGGATCACGCCCAGGTTCAGCCAGGCGGGGGCATAGAACGGCTGCTTTTCCAGGGCGGATTCCAGCAGGGTGATGGCCTCGCTGGTATCACCCTGGCGGTAGAGCAGGGTGGCCAGACCGTTGAGTGCGCGGACGTAGTCCGGGTCCTGGGCCAGAATTTCCCGGTAGTTTGCTTCCGAATCCTCCAGGTTACCCAGGTCTTCCAGCATCTGGGCCAGCAGAAGACGGGTGGTCAGGTTGCTGGGTTCGATGGCCAGGGCTGCCTCCATGGCGCCGGTGGCCTCCTCCAGTTGCCCGGAATTGGCGTTGTGCTGGGACAGCAGCAGCAGCGTGCGCACGTCTTCGGGATTGATCGCCAGCAGGCGGTCCAGCACCTGTTCACTGGCGTCACCGTCGCCCCTGCCCTGGTGGGCCTGGGCCAGCGCCTGGAGTACGGCCGGATTTCCGGGGTCCAGTTGTTCAGCGCGGAGCAATACGGCCAATGCGCCGTCGAATCTTTTTGACTCCACCAGGGCGGTTCCCTCGTTGTGCAGCCTGAATACCTCCATCATCTGCAGCGGGTCGGGCCGGTCCGGGTCAATCTCGTCGTCCATGGTCGCGGCGGCGGCGCCGGCCCCGATGTAGCCCAGGGAAGCCAGCCGTGCCAGCGCGGCCTGCAATTCGGCGGCATCGCCGGGCGCGGCGTCTTCTCCGCGGCTGAACCGACGGCCCTCCCAGGCCAGCAGGTCTTTAGTCTGCGCCATGCGATCGGTGAGGTGATCCCGCTCATCCGGGCGGGATGGCCCCAGGTTGTTGAGTTCGTCGGGATCCACGGCGCGGTCGTACAGGCGGGTATCGCTGGGACCACGGATCAGCATCATGTGATCGGCGGTGAGTCGTTCCAGCGGGCTCCAGCCGTAGATCAGGCGGCCCAGCATGGTTTCGGCGTAGATTTCCCGTTGCTCCGGCGCCTCCTGGTCGGACTGTGGCAGGGCCTGACCCTGGACCTCCGGCGCAATCTCCAGCCCAAGCTGCTGCAGGACCGTGGGAAAGATGTCCACGGTGCTGACCGGCGCCGACACAGTGGTTCCCGCGTCCAAACCCGGTCCGCGCAGGATCAGGGGCACGCGCAGGGTGGAGGAATACAGCAGCAGCGCGTGGGTCGCTTCCCCATGCTCGCCCAGTCCTTCACCGTGATCGGCGGTCAGGATCACCAGGGTGTTATCCAGCTCACCGTCCCGCTCAAGCCGGGCGAGAATCCTTCCCACGGCTTCGTCGGTGGAGGCAATTTCGGCGTCATAGGGAGAGTCGGGGTAACGTTCCCGGTAGGGTGACGGGGGCAGCAGGGGCTGGTGGGGATCGAAGTAGTGCGTCCACAGGAAAAAAGGCCCGTCCCCCTGGCGCCGGTCCAGCCACGCCAGGGCTGCGCGGCTGACGTCGGCGGCGGGCCGCTCGTCAAAGAAACGGCGCAGCTGGGGGTGGGTCGTCTTGTCCAGGCTCGAGGGGTAGTTGTCATCGTAGACTTCGAACCCCTGGTCGATGCCGGTCTGGGAATCCAGTGGAAACGCGCCGACGAAGGCGGCGGTGTCATAACCTTCTTCCAGCAGGATTTCTGCCAGGGTCCGGGCTGACGAAGGCACGTAAAACCCGGCGTTCTCCCGCACGCCGTGATACACGGGATAGGTGCCGGTCAGGATCGAGGTGTGGGCCGGGAGAGTGATGGGGACGGGTGTAAAGGCGCTGTCGTAGCGGATTCCCGCCGCGGCCAGGGCATCGAAGCTGGGCGTTTCAATATCGGCGTTGCCATAACACCCCAGGTGGTCCGCCCGGGTGGTATCCAGGGTGATGAGGAAGACATTGGGGCGATCGTCCGTGCAGCCACCGAGCAGCAGCAGGACCGCAATGCTACAGACCCAGTGAGCGGGCCTCCTGGACCACAAGAGCGGTGGGATCATCTCAGAAAGTCACCGGCCTCTGGGACCCGATGCAGCTTGAAACCGGCCTCAGCCAGGATCTGATCCTGCAGCTGCCGGTCCAGTTCCCTGCGATTGTCCGAGGCGTAGCTCCTGCGGACCCTGGGCAGCGCCTGGTCGAATGCCATGGGTTGATCCTCGGTTCGGTCGCGCAGCCTGAGGATGGCGAAGCCGCCGCGCAGCATCCAGGGGTCGTGGGACATCACCCGGCCCGTGCAGTAAATGGGGTCAGAGATGTCTCCGACTTCCATGTCCGTCAGGCCGGCGACAATGGCAGGACCCAGGCGGGCCGCCGCGGCGGGGGCGAGCGGGCCGAGGTCGCCGCCGTTGTCAGCACCGGGCCCGGTGGAATGCCGGCGTGCGGCGTCGGCGAAATCCGCACCGCCGCGCAGCTCGGCCACCAGGTCTTCAGCGCGTCTCTGGGTCGTGAAAGGGTCGTCGCCCTGGGCGATGAAAATCAGGTCCAGGTGGTCTTTCTGTGGCTCGCTGAACAATGCGGGCTGGGCGTCGTAATACTGCCGGAGCCTGTCCATCGGGATCTGCTCGTCGAAGGTGGCGCGCCGGTCATTGAACAGGCGGTCCAGGCGTTGACGTCGGGTTGTGGTGGCCAGCTCTTCTTTCAGTGCCGGGCTGTCCAGGCCGCGCTTCAGCGCTTCTCCGGCCAGCAGGAAGTGGTCGACCAGCTGCTGTCGGCCGTCGGCAGGCTCGGGAAGAAGAATCTCGAGGGTCGTCGCGTCAATGGACCAGCCGGCGATATTCCATGGCGTGTTGTCGGTCTGGGCGTCGGTACCGGCTCGCAGGTCCTGCACCAGCTTCTCCTGGGCGACCCGGTAATCGGCCTGCATCAGCAGGTTCCTGGCGGTGGCCTCCAGCTGGGCAGCGCTGGGAGCGACCGGCGGCAGTTTTCGGATCAAGCGCAGGATATGCAGCCCGGTGCGCGACTCCACCACGCCGCTGATGCCGTATTCTTCCAGCGCCAGCAGGGCTTCCCGTGTGTTTTCATCCAGGTCGGCGGGACGTGCGTTCAGAACCATGCCGCCGCCGTCGGCGTCGCTGGAGTCGGAGTGCTGGCGCACCAGTTCGTGAAAATCCGCACCCGCCTGGGCCTCCCGGGCGATGGCATCTGCCCGAGCCCGGATGTTATCGATTTCCCCGGGTTCTGACGCGCGATCCAGTCGTAGATAAATGTGCTGGAAATTCAGGACAGGCTCATTGGACTGGTTGGCGGACAACTCGGCAACCTTGGCCCTGATGGCCTCTTCGCTTGGGACCAGCTCAGCGGCCACGGCTTTCAAAAGGGCCGATTTCAACGCGCTGGTGTAAAGCCACAGATCGTAAGCCACGGCTTCGGGAGAGGCGCGCAGCTCCCGGGCCTGTTCCGATGCCTCGAGGACCTTCTCCAGCGCGAGCCGCCGGATCTTGCTTTCCATGGCGTCGGAAGCAGCGCCCGCGGCCGGGAGTTGTCGCTCGGACTCGGGCAGGGTCAGAAGGTAGGCTTCAAGGTCGGTAACGGTGATGGTTTCGGCATCGGTTGTCGCCAGTGTCTCCGGCGAGCGGGAACAGGCGGATGCCAGCAACAGGGAGGCCATCAAGACCGCCCCAGCGCACATAAAACGAAGCGGTCTGGATATCATCGCGCCATGGTACCCCGGCCGCTTTTCGTGCTCAATAAGAGGCGTGGGAACCGGACGATTACGGTACCGCAATGACATGTTACAATCCCCGCCGACGGCCGAGATGGACTTAATAAGGGGGCCTCAGTGAAAGCACTTCGATCCGCGTTTCTGGTTGTCCTGGTCACCGCACTGCTGACCGGATTGACAATCGCCCAGACCGATCAAGACATCCCCGAGAGCGGGCCCGGCTACGAGCTGCTCGATCGCGATGCCAAGGGCACACCCTGGAGGACGCCATACGATAAGGGTCCGCCGTCCCCGTCGCCCATGGCAACCCTGCAACACCCCGGCGCCACTACGGGTGTCACCATGGTATCGATCGGGTTTTTCCCCACTATGGCCCCGGCCAGTTTCATCGGGAATTTCTTTACCGCGCCGGGTGACTTTCCGACTTCTTACTATCCGTTCTTCGTCACCGGCGCTTTTGCCTGGGGCACCGGGCCACCCACCATGGCGACCCTGGGTGCTGGCGTTGCCAACGGTCCATTTCCTGTCGGCACCATGATGTGGAACGGGTTTGCAACGGCTTCCCTTCCCGGGCCGCCAGCCATGACCAGTGGACTGTTTGGCGCACCGGGGATCTTCCCCAGCACGCCACCCACGGTGGCGGTTCCGACCGGCGCGGGGGTTGCCTGCGGCCTGTTTTCAGTCCCAGGACCGGGGCCCGGTGTCGGCGCGCTCGCCTTCCCGCCAACGCCTCGGCCGTTTCGCGTGAGCTTCAGCGGCCCGCCGATGGGTACCCAGGACTTCCTGGCGACGGCCACGTTTGTTCTGCCAAACGCCGTAGTGGCGGGCTGTTACATCAGCGGCGCCACCGTACCGGTAGAGCTGCAGCACTTTTCGGTCGAATAAGCCAGCGCCGGCCGCACCGGCCCGGACCCAGCTTGCCAGCACCACCAGTTCAAATACTGGTGGTGCTGGATGTCGTTTTGAATCTCTAGGACCATCCGCGGCCTCACGCGGTCCAGTATGGATCAGGTCAGAGCTGCCACCAGCATCACCGCGGTTGCGCCAAATCCGACGCTCCAAACCAGCGAGCGGACCAGGAAAACGCCGGAGGCATAGGCGGGGATATACAGAATCCGTGCCCAGAGATACGCCCAGGCGCAGTTTTGGGTGAGCGGCGTGCTGGCCTCGCCCAGCACCACAACCAGGACGGCAATGGTGAACAGGATCAATCCTTCGAAGTGGTTGTCCATGGCGCGTTTCAGTCGGCCTGCCACGCCCGTGATCGGCTGCGGTACGTCCCGGTTGCCGCCGGTGTAGGTCACGCCCAACTGCAGGTTCACCGGAACCGCCATCAGCACGAATTGCAGGAACTGCAGCAGGGCAGCGTATCCGAGTACCTTGAGTTCGACGGGCATAGGCCTGGTCCTTTCTGTGAATCGTTACCAGTCTTCCATGGGTGTGGTGTCCGACATCCAGCTCCACTCCACGTCGGTCATGAACCAGGTGTAGGCCTCGAGGTCGGTGACGCCCCAGTCCCGGAAGCTACGGATCGAGTCGAACAACGCAGCGGCGTGGTCGGTGTTGGGCTCATCCAGCAGCCGGTTGAAATTGGAAATCATGTCCGCCGGTTTGTCGGGGACGGCCTCCAGTGTCCTGGGCAGCCACTTGTGGAACGGGAACAACCGGCGATTGTGGGCCAGGATCAATCGCCCGGCATACAGCGCCAGCTGGCTGGCGGCGCGGGTGATGGCGTAGCGGTTGCCGTGGCGCTGTGCTTCGTTCATCAGCCAGTGCCCCATAAACGCCATACAGTAGAAGGCTCGCAGCCGCGCTTCGTGCCCAGCTTCCGGATAGACGGGTATGCGATTGATCAGTTCATCCAGCCCGTCAACGCGGGAATAGGCGACAAACGCGCCTTCAAAGGCGGCGCGGGACGGTTCGTTGCCTTTGGCAGCCACGGCTTCCAGGAACGGGAGGTTGACGATCTTGCCGTCCACGTAGCCGCCTTCATAGTCGCAAAGGTCTGTGCGGTTGATAAACAGGTCGCGCGCTGCCAGGCGCCGGTCGAACGACTCGTCGGTGGCAATGATGAGGAAGTCCACGTCGGAATCATCCCGCGCAAAGCCCTTGGCCACCGAGCCGCCGATGATCAGGCCGAGGAATTCCGGATCATCGCGGTAGGCGTCAGCCAGTTGATGGATGGCGCGCTGATGGTGTTCTCGAATAGGCAAGCTGGCAGTATACGCCAAGCCCTGATTGTCGCCTTGTCTACCTTGATTTGTGACCCAGCCGGATCAGGGTTGTCTGCCCGATTGTATCGGACTAGTCTGAGGGGGAGGTTCCCTGAGTCCAGGTGTTGCTTGTGATCGGCGAGGTCACCGGGGGAGCAACAAAGGAAAGATTTCCATGACCGAATCAAGGTACCTGGGCATTGACCTGGGGACATCCAATTCAGCGGTTGCTGTGTTCGAAGGCGGTAGGGTGAGGCCGGTGTTCGATCCCATGGGGGACATCAGCACGCCTTCGGTGGTCCGAGTCACTCCCTCGGGAATTGTCGTGGGTCGCAAGGCACAGCGAAAACTGTTCGACGACCCCGAGAATACATTCAAGGAATTCAAGCGGTTGATGGGCACCAATACCTTGGCGGGTCCAGACCGAAACGGTCAGCAATGGAGTCCGGTGGAGCTGTCGGCTGAAGTGCTGAAGGCACTGAAGCGGTCTGCTGAGGAATCCTGCGACGCGACTTTTGACAAGGTCGTCGTTACCTTGCCGGCCCTGTTTGAGTTACCCCAGAGCCATGCCACGGCCAACGCCGCTCGAATCGCCGGCTTCCAGGGTGTCGAGTTGTTGCCCGAGCCGGTGGCCTCGGGTTTGGCGGCGGGCTGGGACCAGGAAGAAAAAGGCGCCTGGCTGGTCTACGACCTGGGCGGGGGAACGTTTGATGTGTCCCTGCTGGAGTCAAGAGAGGGATTGCTCAGGGTCGTCGGTCACGATGGCGACAACTTCCTGGGTGGAAGGGACATTGACCGGGCCATGACCGAGTGGGTGAGGCAGAAGCTGAGTGATTCTTACAGGCTGGAACTGGACGACGGCCATGGCGATTTCAAACCGGCCATCCGGCATATCCAAAGTGCTGTGGAAGCTGCAAAGATCCGGCTTTCAACGGCGGATAGCACGCTGATCGAGCTGGAGTTTGAGTACGACGGCCAGGAGGTGGCACTTGACCAGTCCATCAGCCGTCATGACCTGGAAACGCTGTCCCAGGACATCATCCAGAAAACCATCCACATCTGTCAGCGGCTGGTCAAATCAAAAGGGCTCCAACCCGACCAGATCCTAAAAGTGGTCCTGGTGGGTGGACCTGCCCATATGCCAATGGTCGGTGCCCAGGTGGAACAGCACCTGGCGCCCATTGCCAAATCCGACATTGACCCCATGGCGCTGGTGGCAGAGGGTGCGGCACTCTATGCCGCCACTATTGGACTGGCCTGCCACGGGGAGCGTGAATCGGCGAAACCCCGCCAATCGGCACTGTGGCTGCAGCATCCCACCGTATGCAGCGATCTGAATCCCAATCTGCTGGGGCGGGTGCTGGACGAAACGATGGCGCTGACATCGATTCGGGCCACCGAGACCCAATCAGGTTGGCAGAGCGACAAGGTGCCCATCGAAGACAATCTGTTTGTAATTGAGCTGACCATCCGTGCGGGACAGCGCAACCGCTTCATGCTTGAAGGTTTTGATCAACGCGGCAACAGAGTCGATATCGGCGAGCCCGGATTTGAAGTTACCCACGGCATTTCCATGTCCGACCCGCCGCTGTCACGGTCTATCGGGTTGGCGCTTGCGGATGGCAGTACCCGGAGATTCATCGAGCGGGGCACGCCGTTACCCGCTAAGCGCACCTTCGTCCAACACTCCGCGGAATCACTCGCTCCCCGTGGGGAGGGCCGACTGACCATCCCCATCGTCCAGGGTGAACGCAACAAATCCCGTTTCTGCCGCCAGGTGGGCGAGCTGGTTTTGACGTCGTCTGACATCAAACGAACCGTCCAGGTCGGCGCGCCCATTGAAATCACCATCGAGGTTGACCGCGGTGGTGATCTCAAAGCCCAGGCCTTCCTGATGGACCAGAATGTCCTGATCGAAGGCGTAGCTCAGCTGGCCATGGGGGATCCATCGCCGGAAAGCCTGAGAGCCCTTTGCCAGAGCCTCGCCGTCCGGATCAACAACCATTTCCAGGCGATGTTTCGGGAGCGCGACGAAAAAATGATTGCGCGCATGGAGCCCTTGAGCCAGCAGATTCAATTGGCCCAGAGGGCACTGCCGGAGCTGGAATCTGACGCGGACAGCCGCCTGCGAATTCACAGATCCCTGATCGAAATCGAAGTGGAACTGGAGCAGATCGAAAACGAAGATCAGATCGAAAACCTGATTGAAGAATGCCAGAGCAGATACGTCGAGGTGTCCTACCAGGTGGAAAGCCAAGGCGATCCAACCGACAGGCGACTGCTGCAGGACCTGGGCGCCCGTATGGGCCGGGCCACGGAGCGTGGACGCCAGAGCGAGATTGAAAAGGTCATTGAAGGGCTGGAGTCTCTGCAGGCGTCGGTGCACCGGAAGAGTCCGGCGTTCTGGAAAGACGCCTTTGATTACTGGGCGAGTTTCATTGGTCAGGCGCAAAACCAACGCAGAGCCAGGGCGATTGTGTCCGAAGGCCGGCAGGCGATAGCTGACAACAACATGGCAAAGCTGGAGAGCCTGACCCGTGAACTGGCCTCGCTGATTCCCCGCAAGCACCTGGGCGGCGGACAGGATCCACATGATTCCGGCGTTTACTGAACCGCCGCTCTGCCACTTCTGGCCGTTCTGGGTACTTGAGCTCGGACCGGAGTGCAGCGACATCCAGGTGGAAAAAGCCGCCCGGGAAATCACCGCAAAGCTGGCGCTGGGGGTCCCCGGTGCGGCAGATTTCCAGGCTGTTCCGGGAACATTGCAGCGCGATGAAGCCCTGGTTCGAGAGGCAAGGAACCTGCTGCTGGACCCTGATCAACGGTTACTGGCTGAGTTCTGGTACATTGATCCCGGGTCCAGGGTCCCTGGGGCAGACGAGAACCTTTCCTCGGTCGATTACTGGCGGCAACTGCTGGGGCTTGACGCATGACCTTCCTCGTCCTGTTGTCATTGATTCTGCTGTTGCGCCTTATCGGGGGTTCTGGTCCGCCCGGGGATGAGCGCGCAGTTCACGACAACTACGCGATCGGCATGTGGGTCCTTGCCTTTGTGCTGTTCGTGATCCTGAGAGCGTTCCAGGTTCCGTGGCCGTTCATTGGGATTATCGGGGCCCTGGTGTTTATTCCAAGCGTGGTGTCGCTGGTGTTTGTCCGTTTGGGATGGGTCGCGCCGGCCTACTGCCTGGGGCGCCTGGCCATGATGTACTTTTACCGAGACCCGGCGGCCGGCGCGCACTACCGGGGATTCCAGGCGAGCCAATACATCAAGGATCCCCATCGCCGGCGGCGTGCGCTGACCTGGCTGAGGAATCGGTTTCAAGGTAAACGTTTCAAGATTTATTCCGGTGAGATGGTGATGTTTGTCATTATCGACGCCCACCTGGTTCGGCCTGGGGATGAGGCATTTCTGGCCAGGCAGTTGAGGTGCCTGAAGACCGTGAGCAAGCCATCCATCCCGGCTCCAGTCAGTGTGCTAGCCCTGAAGTTTGCCCTGTTGCCGGTGCTGCCCGGCTGGAACTGGCGCCAGATCAAGTCTATTGCCGAGCAGTGGGATACACCCGCTTACAACCTGTTGGCCAAGTTTCTGTTTGAAGCGGCCTGGCTGCGACGGGAAAACGCGCCGCCAAGCAAAATGCTGCGATTCCTCTGGCTATGCAACCTGCGTTACTACAAGCTGGCGAATACAGCCATTCGCCGGCTGAACGCGGATGACAAAATAGAGGCCAGAGCCAGTCGGGATGCACTGATCGCTGGTCTATACACCGGGCATGTTGAAGGCGAGGAGTCACAACGCAGTCTTGCCATGCGACTGCTTCTCAATCCCGGGCAGGGGTTGTTATGGCGTCAGCGCGCCCAGGTGCTGGGGGTTCCGAATCCGGACGCGGCATGGCAGAACCTGGAGCGCACTGTTCTTGCCCATTTCCGGGCTCACTTCCGGGCCGGAAGTTCCGACCACGCGCTGGATCGCGAAGCGGATATGAACACCTGGGAAGAGCGCCAGAAAGCGCTGGGCTATCTTCAATCGTCGATTGTGACGCTGCAGAACTCCAGGCAAAAGGTCAGCGGATTCGAACATTTTTCCATCTGGATGAGCCTGCTGACCCTGCTTACCGATCTGAAGCGGGACAGCGGGGACGATGTGCTGGCTTTCGGCAGCATGTCAGGCTCGATCTGGAACTGGATTGCTGGCCTGTGGAACGACCACCGGGAATACTGCCTGGCGAATTTTATGGCGCGAACCTGCGCACCGCTGGCGCGAAGTCTGGGCCACCACGAGATGTACCGGAGGTTGAATAACGACATTCTCAATCACGGAAGTCGTTAACCCGGGTCACCGGATCGGAAGAGGCGCTATTCCACAGTCACCGACTTCGCCAGGTTCCGAGGCTGATCCACGTCGGTGCCGCGTTGCACCGCCACGTGATAGGCCAGCAGCTGCAGGGGAATCGTGTGCAGGATGGGCGACAGTTCGTTGGCCTCCACCGGCAGTTCCACCATGTGCACGATATCCGATTCGGGCACGTTGACGCCCTGGTCGGCGAACAGGTACAGCTGCCCGCCGCGGGCTCGGACTTCCTGCAGGTTGGAGACCAGCTTCTCCAACAGCTCGTTGCTGGGTGCGCTGACCACCACCGGCAGGTGTTCGTCTACCAGGGCCAGGGGGCCGTGCTTGAGTTCGCCGGCGGCATAGGCTTCGGCGTGGATGTAGGAGATCTCCTTGAGCTTCAGCGCGCCTTCCATGGCCACGGGGTATTCAGCGCCCCGGCCCAGGAACAGGGCGTTTTCCTTCTCTACGAAATCGTCGGACATCTCGATGACCTGGGGCTCAACAGCCATCAGGTCCTGCACCAGCCGGGGCAGCTGCTCCAGTTTGCCCACCAGGTCACGCTGGCGTTCCGGATCCAGGCGTTCCCTGCACAGGCCCAGGGTGATCAGGAACAGCACCGTCAACTGGGTGGTAAAGGCCTTGGTGGACGCCACCCCGACCTCGGTTCCGGCCCGGGTCATCATGACCAGGTCCGAGGCCCGGACAATGGAGCTTTCGGGCACGTTGCAGATGGTCATGGTGGCCAGGTAGTCCTGGGTTTTCGCCCGTTTCAGGGCGGCCAGGGTATCAGCGGTTTCGCCGGACTGGGAGATGGTCAGGAACAGGGCGCCGTCGGGAACCACCGATTCCCGATAACGGAACTCGCTGGAAATCTCAACGGAGCAGGGTATGCCGGCAATGGATTCGATCCAGTACTTGGCAATCAACCCGGCGTGGTAACTGGTGCCACAGGCTACGATGTGCACGAAGCGGACCTGGGGCAGGATCTCCGCCGCGTCGGGGCCAAAGGCGCCGGACAGGATGGCGGAATCTGCAATGCGTCCCTCCAGGGTGTTGGCGATGGCGTCCGGCTGCTCGTGGATTTCCTTCTGCATGTAGTGGCGGTACTTGCCTTTCTCCGCCGCCTCGGTGCTCAGGGTGGAGGACACCACCTCGCGCTCAACCGGCGCGCCGGTTTCGTCGAAGACCTGGTAACCGAAGCGGGTGGCTTCGACCACGTCACCTTCTTCCAAGTAGACAAAGCGCTGGGTGACCGGCAGCAGGGCCCCCACGTCAGAGGCCAGAAAGTGTTCCCCCAGACCGATGCCCAGCACCAGGGGGCTGCCGCGGCGGGCGCCCACCAGGACGTCCGGGTTCTCCCGATCGATCACCGCCAGGGCGAAGGCGCCCCGCAGCTCGCGGGCGCAGTCCAGCACGGCGGAGAGCAGGGTGCCGCTGCCGTTCTCCAGCCGCCTCCTGATCAGGTGGGCTGCGACCTCGGTGTCGGTGTCGGACTCGAAGCTGACGCCGTCGTCCTGCAGGCGTTCTTTCAGCTCCTGGAAATTCTCAATGATGCCGTTGTGGACCAGGGCCACCCGCGGCATGCTGAAGTGCGGGTGGGCGTTGAGCTCGGTAGGCGGCCCGTGGGTGGCCCAGCGGGTGTGGGCCAGGCCGAGGGGGCCGGACAGGGGCTGGTCGGCCAGGGCTTCCGACAGGGCGGCGACTTTGCCCACGCGACGGGTTCGATGAAGCTCACCCTCACGGTCCACCACGGCGATTCCCGCCGAGTCATAACCGCGATACTCCAGCCGCCTCAATCCTTCCAGCAGGATCAGATCAACGTCCCGCTGCGCAATGGCACCGACAATTCCGCACATTTAGCGATCTCCAGCCCAAACCTTCAGAAGGCAAATTTTACCGAAGCAGCACCACTACAGCACTGCTGTATGAGAAATAAAACAAAATTTAACCTGTTTGACCTGCGGTCCGATGTTTGCCGTTAACGGACAGCGCGAACAGCCCCACCAGCTGCGGTGGCAGCGCCAGGGCCAGGAACTCCAGGTTCTGCTGGCTGCCCGGCAGCAGCTTCAGCAGCAGCGCGCACAAAGGGACCAGGGCGGCCGCGATCAGCAGGGCCGGCCCCGGTGGGCGCCGCGTCCAGAGCAGAAATCCCAGCACCAGTCCCAGGGGAGAAAACACCAGGATGTTTTCGTTCCACCGGGCGGCCCAGTGGTCGGTCAGCAGGAGACCGCACAGCAACAGGCCAACCAGGCCCGATGCGACCCAGCCAACAGCGGTCAGTCCGGGACGGCGCCGCAGCAGCCAGGCGGCCGCCGCCAGCAGGATTCCGCCGGCCAGCCAGGGCCACAGCGGGGCTGAGGGCAGGGGCGCGCGGGCCGGGCCCAGGGTCTGGGATCGGGTCACCAGGGGCTGGCCATTGCTGCCGGTCATGGTTTCCAGTGCCGCCGCGAGCCGGTCGGGGATGTAGAAACTCTCCCACTCACTGATGGGCCGATCGGTGGGCCGACCCAGGGCCAGGCTGGAACCGATGTCCATCCACGGCACCACCGACGAGTAGGTGCGGGCCAGCCGGCGGAAGCTGACGCCGGCTTCGACGTCCCCAAACCGGGACTGCAGGCGCCCATCCAGGGCATGATCCAGGGCGTCGCGGATCTTTGTAGAGCAGTTGGACAGAAAATAGTCGTAGCGGTAGTCCCGGTTGGCCGGTTCGGCGTTGGTTTGCAGGTACTCCACCAGGCGCCAGGCCTCGGCGGGTGTCAGATTCAGCGTCTGCAGCAGGATCGGGCGCCCGCGGCCCAGGTAGCCGGCCGCCTCCTCGTCGGCGTCGAAAGCCGCCATTCTGTACAGCATCCTGCCGGCGAGAAATCGCAGCAGGAAGTTTTCCTGGCGAAAGTCAAAAATGCCGTAGTTGTAGGAAATGCCCGGGCGGTCTTCGTCAGCCCGGATCACCAGGGAGTTATGCCCGTAGCTTTCCCAGTAGGTCGGCCCGGGCGCAGCGGTGGCCAGCTGGACCAGGGGCGGCGGCGGGGCAGGCGTATTGCCGGGTAACTGGGCCAGGCTCAGCGCCAGCACCCAGAGCGGCAGAATGCTCAATCGTCAGTCTGCCAGACACCGAGCATGACCAGGCGGGGGCTGTCGGTCTGGATGACCTCGAACTCGATGGGTTCCAGCATCACACGCTCCCCCTGTTCGGGCAGGCGCCCGAGCTCGCCCAGGATGAGGCCGCCGATGGTGTCGAACTCTTCGTCACCGTACTCGGTGTCAAAGTACGCGTTGACCTCCTCGATGGGGGTCAGCGCATCCACCAGGATGCGGCCTTCCTGAGCACGGATCAGCGGCGCTTCCTCGTCGTCGTACTCGTCGTCGATTTCCCCAACAATCTCTTCCAGTACGTCCTCGATGGTGATCAGCCCGGCGACGCCGCCGTACTCATCCACCACGATGGCCATGTGGTTGCGGGAAATGCGGAACTCCTTCAGCAGCACGTTGAGGCGCTTGCTTTCCGGGATAAACGACGCCGGGCGAAGCAGCGAGGTAATGTCGATCTCCGTGTCTTCGCTGACGTAGTGTTTCAGCACGTCTTTGGCCAGCAGAATGCCCAGCACCTCGTCCTTGTCATCCTTGATGACGGGAAAGCGGGAATGGCCCGACTCTACGATTTCGGTCAGTGATTCGGCCAGATTGGTCTCGGCCGACAGGCAAACCATCTGGCCCCGGGGAATCATGGCGTCACGCACCTGCATCTCCGACACCTGCATGGCGCCTTCCACCATGCGGAACGTGTCGTCGTCGAGGATGTGTCGGTCCTGGGAGTCTTTGAGAAGCGAGAGGATTTCGGCCCGGCTCCGAGGCTCTCCGCCGGAAAGGGCATGGCCCAGTCTTTCCAGCCAGGAGCGGTGCTCAGAGCCGCTGCTACTGGGATAGTCGTCGTTCATGAAGCTTAAAAAAGCTCCGATCGTTAAGGGACAGGTATTCTAGCGCCAAAACCGCATAAAAACAGCGGAATATGCTCACCCGCCGCTTAGCTGGTACGGGTTGGACACGCCGATTCGAGCCAGCAGGCGGGCTTCCTCAGCCTCCATTCCCGCCGCGTCCTCATCGTTTTCATGGTCATACCCCAGCAGGTGCAGTGCACCGTGGGTTACCAGGTGGGCCAGATGATCTTCCGTGGACTTACCCTGTTCCCGGGCCTCCCGTTCAACCAGCGGCGCGCAGATCAGCAGGTCGCCCAGCAGCGGGCTTTCCACGTCCGGGTGCAGTTCCGCGGGAAACGACAGCACGTTGGTGGGGCCCTCGCGCCCCCGGTACTGCCGGTTGGTCGCGGACATCTCCGGTTCGTCCACGATGCGTATGTCGACGCCACCGCCCGCGACGAAATCGCGCAGGGCGTTGATACACCAGTCTGTCACGGGAAAACCGGCCAGCGCCTGGCTCTCGGGCGCGCCGTCGGTTTCAACGGAGATTTCGAAGCTGGCCTTGTTCAATGCGCCGGTGCCGGCTCAGGTGTCGCTGTCCTTGGCGGCCGCGTAGGCCTGGACGATGCGCTTGACCAGCCGGTGGCGGACCACGTCCTTGGCGTCGAAAAAGGTAAAGCTGATGCCGTCGACCTGCTTCAGAACCTGGATGGCATGGGCCAGGCCGGACTGCTGGTTCTTAGGCAGATCGATCTGGGTGACGTCCCCGGTGATGACCGCCCGGGAGCCAAACCCGATTCGGGTCAGGAACATTTTCATCTGCTCCACCGAGGTGTTCTGGGCTTCATCCAGGATGATGAACGCATCATTCAGGGTGCGCCCGCGCATGAAGGCCAGCGGGGCAATCTCGATGACGTTGCGGTCGATGAGTTTGGTCACCCGGTCGAAACCCAGCATTTCATACAGCGCGTCGTACAACGGCCGCAGGTAGGGATCCACCTTCTGCACCAGGTCCCCGGGCAGGAAACCCAGCCGCTCACCCGCCTCCACGGCAGGCCGTACCAGCACCAGCCGCTCCACCCGGTCGTGCTGCAGCGCGTCCACCGCTGAGGCCACGGCCAGGTAGGTCTTGCCGGTACCGGCCGGGCCGATGCCGAAGGTGATGTCGGTCTCGTGGATCTGCTTCAGGTAACCGTTCTGGTTCGGCCCGCGGCCCTTCACCATGCCCCGCCGGGTCTTGATCAGGATCTGGTCGGGCCGGGCTTCCTGCAGGGAGTCGGTGTCCATTTCCTGCAGCTGAAGGTTGATCTCCTCGGGGGTCAGGGTCATCTGGTCCGTGGTCTGGTACAGCTTTTCCAGCAGCCGCGACACCGCCTTGACGGCCCTGTCTTCGCCGTCCACCCGGAACACGCCGCCCCGGGCCATGATGGTGACACCGGTCACCCGCTCAATCTGGCGCAGGTGTTCGTCGAAGGTTCCGCACAGATTGGCCAGGCGCTCGTTGTCCACGGACTCCAGGGCAAACTCCATGGTGACTACACCGGGCTCCGCCATATCAGCAGGCCTCCGCGGTGGCGACCCGTCCGCGCAGGGAATTGGCCAGGGCAGCGGTGATCTGCAGATCCATGAACCGTCCCACCATTTCCGGCGATCCCGGGAAGTTGACCACACGGTTGTTCTCGGTGCGGCCAAACAACTCGCTGGTGCTCTTGCGGGACTGTCCTTCCACCAGAATGGTCTGGGTAGTGCCCACCATGGACTCGGAAATTGCGGCTGCCTGGCGGTTGATCATTTCCTGCAGGCGATACAGGCGCTCTTTTTTCTCCTGGGCCGGCGTGGTGTCCGCCAGGTTGCTGGCCGGGGTGCCGGGACGGGCGCTGTAGACAAAGCTGAAGGAGTGGTCGAACCCCACGGACTCCACCAGGTCCAGGGTCGCCTGGAAATCCGCCTCGGTTTCGCCGGGAAAACCGACGATAAAGTCCGAGGAGATGGTGATATCCGGGCGCGCCTTGCGCAGCCGGCGAATCTTGCTTTTGTACTCCAGCGCGGTGTAGCCCCGCTTCATGGCGGACAGGATGCGATCGGATCCGCTCTGCACCGGCAGGTGCAGGAATGCCGCCAGTTCCGGCACCTCGGCGTAGGCATCGATCAGGCGGTCGGAGAACTCCACCGGGTGGGAGGTGGTGAACCGGATCCGTTCAATACCGTCGATCTGCGCGACGGTCCGCACCAGCAGGGCCAGGTCTGCGGTGCCACCGTCGTGGGTCTGGCCGCGATAACCGTTGACGTTCTGTCCCAGCAGATTAACCTCCCGAACGCCCTGTTCCGCCAGGCTGAAGACCTCGGCGATGACGTCGTCAAACGGCCGGCTGATCTCTTCGCCGCGGGTGTAGGGCACCACGCAGAAAGAGCAGTATTTGCTGCAGCCTTCCATCACCGATACGAAGGCGCTGGGGCCTTCCTTGCGCGGTTCGGGCAGGGCGTCAAACTTTTCGATTTCCGGGAACGAGATGTCGATGGCCGGCTTGCCGGTGTGCCGGGATTCGTTGACCAGCTTTGGCAGCCGATGCAGGGTCTGGGGACCAAACACCAGGTCCACGAATGGCGCGCGTTCCACCAGGTGCCGGCCTTCCTGGCTGGCCACGCAGCCGCCGACGCCGATCAGGACCTTGCGGCCGTCGGCTTCCGCCTGCTGCTTGAGCTGGCGCCAGCGACCGAGCTGGGAGAATACCTTCTCCTGGGCTTTCTCCCGGATGGAGCAGGTGTTCACCAGGATGACGTCAGCGTCTTCCTCGCGCTCGGTTAATTCCAGCCCATGTGACTCGGCCAGCACGTCCGCCATCTTGGCGGAGTCGTACACGTTCATCTGGCAGCCGTGGGTTTTGATGTACAGCTTTCCCATGTTTTGCGGTCGGCACGTTCAAAAAACAGCCGGCTATTGTAGCCCAACAGGCCGTCATAGTGCCTGTATCTCTCGGCCGTTCGAGAATTCTTTGCCGCTTTGCCATTGTTGGCTTCGGCGCAGCCGTCTACCATCGTGGTTCAGCTTCACGGCCAGAAAATTGACCCAAAGCAAAAACGACAACGGCCCCCAACTGCTCAGCCGATCCGACCTGCGGCAGATCCTGGACGTCACCCGGAAACTGGCGGCGCCTTTTGACCTGGCCACCATGCTGGAAGAGGTGGTGGACGCAGCTCGTGCTGTACTGCGTGCCGAGCGGGGCACGGTCTACCTGTACGACGAGGCCGCGTCGGAGCTGTCTACCAGCGTGGCCACCGATGTCGAGTCCATTCGGTTCCCGGCCGATCGTGGCATTGCCGGCCAGTGTGCCCGGTCCCGGGAAATCATCAACGTGCCGGATTGTTACGCCGATCCGCGATTTGATCCCAGCACTGATAAGCAGAGCGGGTATCGCACCCGCTGCATGCTGACCCTGCCGCTGATCGACTCCGAAGACGACAGGCTGGTGGGCGTCATGCAGATCCTCAACAAGATTGACGGCGTGTTCGATGCCCACGACCAGGAGGTGGCAGCGGCCCTGGCAGCCCACTGCGCCGTAGCCCTGCAGCGGACCCGGGCGACGGAGAAAATGCTGCTGACCGAACGTTTGCAGCAGGAAATTGCGGTGGCCCACGAAATCCAGACGGGCACGCTGCCGGACAGCGACCCGGAACTGCCGGGATACGACGTGGCGGGCAGGTTTATCCCGGCGGATGAAACCGGGGGTGACCTGTTCGATTTTGTGCCGCTGGGCGAGCAGCGGCTGATGGTCCTCATGGGCGACGCCACGGGCCACGGTATCGGCCCGGCGCTTAGTGCCACCCAGGTGCGTGCCATGAACCGCCTGGCGGTTCGGCTGGGCGCGGGCATCGAAGAGACGGTGACCCATATCAACGACCAGCTGGCTGTGGACCTGCCCGATGACCGCTTCGTGACGGCTTTCCTGGGCATCCTGGACAGCCAGGCTCATCAGGTCCACTACCATTCGGCTGGACAGGGTCCGCTGCTGCATTTCCACGCCGCGGACGGCCGCTGTGACTGGCTGGCGCCGTCTTCCTTTGCCCTGGGCTTCATGGCGGACGTGCCGCATCCGCCAGCAGAGCCTGTCGAGCTGGCTCCAGGCGACATCCTGGCTTTGATCTCTGACGGCATCTACGAGTACGAGGACGGCAACGGCGACCAGTTCGGCCGGGATGCCGTGGGTAAGCTGATCCGCAACCACGGATCGCGGTCCATGAAAGAACTGATCGACGACATGTTGCGTGTTGTCCGGCAGTACGGCGGTGATCAGCCCCAGATCGACGACATCACGGTGGTGCTGCTGCGGCGCGACCCCCATGGCTGACCGGTCGCCTGCCACGCTGAAGGAGACGGAACTTTACCCGTTTATCAAGGAGTTTCTCCAAGGGCAGGGGTACCAGGTCAAGGGTGAGGTGCAGCAGTGTGACGTGGTGGCGGTCCGCGGGGACGATGACCCGGTGGTGGTGGAACTCAAGCTGTCGTTCAACCTGGAGGTCGTGCTGCAGGCCGTGGATCGTCTGGCGCTGACGCCCAAGGTCTACATCGCCACCCTGGCCGGCAGGCCCATGCTGAAAAAACGCCGCAAGCGGGTGCTGAAGATGCTGCGCATGCTGGGCATCGGACTGCTGGTGATCGACCCCAACCGTCGGAATCACAACGTGGAAGTGCTGGTGGACCCGCTGCCTTACACACCTAGAAAATCCAGGGTCCGGGGTGAGCGCCTGCTGGGGGAGTTCCTGCACCGGGTCGGCGATCCCAACCCCGGGGGCAGCGGCCGGCGCAAGGGCATCATGACGGTTTACCGGCAGCGCGCGCTGGCTATCGGCCGCTACCTGGTGGAGCAGGGTCCAACCAAGGCATCCCAGGTGGCCAGTGCCCTGGGTGATCCCAAGGCCCGGGAGATCCTGTACCGCAATGTGTACGGGTGGTTTGAGCGGGTATCCCTGGGGACCTATGCGGTGTCACCCCGGGGAAAACAGGAATTGGACCAGTGGCCGGATCTGTGAAGGCTCAGCCGGCGCCTGCCGCTCCGGCGGTTTCTTCCGCGGGTCCGGACAGCGCCCGCTTGAGCCCGGCCATGGCGCTCTTGCCGACCCGGTCCATGACCGAGGGGGCCAGACGGTTGAGCAGGCGGAGCACCAGTGGAAAGTTGAATCTGGCCACGTAGCGGATCCGGCTGCCGGACGGCGTCGACTCGAACAGAATTTCCTCCTGGGCGGTGAACCATCGAGAGTCCACTGCCATCAGGATTCTCCGGTTCCGCTGAAAGTCCACGATCCGGTAAAACAGGGAAAAGCCGGCTTTCATAACTATTTCAAACTCCGTCCCCACGCCGGGCGCGCCGGCGCTCAACTGGCGGGCACGGGCCACGCCGGGGTCCCACTGCTCGATCTGGGCGAACTCTGCCAGGTATGAAAATGCGTCGGGCAGGCTGGCGGTGACTTCGATGGTTTCGTCGAGGACGACAGGTTGGGTCATTGACAGTCTCGATTGTTTGGTCAGCGGCTTAACAGTACGTGGGTTGATGTCGATTCAGCGTGAGGGATCCGGCCCGTGAGGATGAAACTCGGGGTGACGAATGTCAGATCGATCAGTTGACCCCATCCACTGTCGGGGATGGCGGCATGTCCTCAAGATGGGAACCGTGGTCAAGTCAAGGAACCCATAGATGGCTCAGACAATCGCGCGCCTGGAGCAGGTGCGGCATCAATACGGCGATGTGGTAGCACTGGATGGGGTCAGCGTGGAGATTCGGCAGGGCGAGGTGCTGGCCGTGCTGGGCCCCAATGGCGCTGGCAAAACCACCGCCGTCAGCCTGCTGCTGGGCACCCTGACGGTTCAATCGGGAGTGGCAGAGGTTTTTGGCCAGACCCCGGGAAGCCAGGCCGTGCGTGCGCGGCGCGGCGCCATGCTGCAGATCTCGGGTGTCGCCGAGACTCTGACTGTGCGTGAGCATATTTCCCTGTTTCGCAGCTACTACGCCCGGTCCCTGGGCGAGCAACGCCTGCTGTCCATGGCCGGTCTGGAAGAGCTGGCGGATCGCCGCTTCGGCAAGCTGTCGGGAGGGCAGCAACAGCGCGTCATGTTCGCGCTGGCCCTGGCCGGAGACCCGGAGCTGGTATTCCTGGACGAACCCACCACCGGGCTGGACCTCGAGGCCCGGCGCAGGCTGTGGCACGAAATCCGCCAGCTGCGTGCCATGGGCCGATCGGCCGTGCTCACCACCCACCACCTGGAAGAAGCCGACGCCCTGGCCGACCGGGTGGTGGTCATCCACCGGGGGCGGGTGATCGCCGAGGGAACACCCGCCCAGATCAAATCCCGGTCAGCGGGTCGGCGTATCTCATGTATCACCGAGATCCCGCTGGAGCGCCTCAGCATGATTCCCGGCGTGGCCCGCGCCGCACACAACGGCCAGCACACGGAGATTCTTTCGTCGGCGCCGGAGGAGGTGCTGCGGACGCTGCTGGAGATGGACCGATCGCTGCGGGATCTGCACGTCAGCGGGGCCGGTCTAGAGGACGCATTTATCGCCCTGACCCAAACTGAAAACGAGGAGGCGGCCTGAGATGGATGCTGCAATACGTGCAACGGTGAACCGGATGGACTTCAGCCGCAGACTCCGGGTTTATGCCCTGGAGTCCCGGGCCCAGTTTTTGTCCGTATGGCGGGTGCCGGCGTTTTCGGTGCCGACGCTGGTTTTCCCGCTGATGTTCTACGTGTTTTTCGGCATCATCATGGGGACCCGGGGATTGTCCCTGGTCATGCCGACCTACCTGCTGGCCACCTACGGCGTGTTCGGCATCATTGGCCCGGCGCTGTTCGGCTTTGGATTGGGGCTGTCCACCGAACGGTCCGATGGCACCCTGCTGCTCAAGCAGACGACCCCTATGCCGCCGGCAGCCTACCTGGTGGCGAAACTGTCCATGGCCCTGCTGTTTTCGTCGCTGATCATACTGGGGCTGTTCTGCATGGGCGGCTACCTGGCCGGGGTGGAGCTTTACCGCTGGCAGTGGTTCACGCTGGCGGGCGTCCTGCTGCTCAGCACACTGCCGTTCTGCGCCATGGGCTTGGCCATTGGCACCTGGGTCAAGGCCCAGGCCGCCATGGCCCTGGTCAACGCCGTGTATCTGCCCATGGCTTTCCTGTCGGGACTGTGGTTTCCCGTCATGGCGTTTCCAACGGTACTGCAGAAGCTGGCCAATATCTTCCCGGCCTACCACGCCGCCCAGCTGTGCCTGAAAGTCATCGACATGGACCAGGGCCAGTCGGCGGTGCTGCACCTGGGCGTGCTGATCTTTTACACCATGGCATTCCTGGCGCTGGCCGCCGTGGGGATGCGCCGACCTTTGGCCTGAGGAACTGACGTGATGCGATTTGAAACTGGACAGCTGGATCGGGGTGTCATCCTGATTCTGGTCGGACTGGCCGTCTTCGTGCTGGTGCTGGCAACACTCCCGACCCCCAGGACCACCCCTGACGAAGTGACGCCCCGGGGCGATTTTGCCATCGTCGACGTACTGCTGTTCGACGGGGAACAGTTCCAGGAGCATCGGGACGTCTGGGTGGAACAGGGTCGCATCAAGGCGGTCGGCCGCAAGCTGGCGCTGCCCGATGACCTGCCCCGGGTGGCTGGCCAGGGCAGGACCCTGCTGCCCGGTCTGATTGATGCCCACGTGCACAGTTTTGGCGACGTGCTCAGCGATTCGGTGCGGTTCGGGGCGACCACCGTTCTGGATCAGTTCACCGCGCTGGACCTCACGCCCAACCGCGTGGCTGACCGCAGCAGCATCGGCTTCAGCGGCGCCGCTGACCTGTTCTCGGCCGGCATGCTGGCCACGGCCCCCGGGGGGCACGGCACCCAGTACGGCATGCAGGTGGATACCCTGACTGCGCCTGAACAGGCCCGTGACTGGGTCAGGGCGCGCAAGGAGGAGGGGTCCGACTGGATCAAGATTGTGATCGAAGACGGCAGCGCCTATGACTTCCAGCTGGCAGCGCTGGATCGCGCGACCATTGCCGCCGTCATTGAGGCCGCCCATGCCGAAGACCTGCTGGCCGTGGCCCATGTCTCCCGCCTGTCAGCGGCACTGATGGCGGTTGAACTGGGCATTGACGGTCTGGTCCATGTCTGGGCAGACCAGTTGATCAGCGACGCCGACGCCGCCCGGATTGCTGATGCCGGTGTGTTCGTGACGCCGACCCTGGCCGTGATAGCGTCGGTGGCGGGGCAGACCCCCAGCCGGGATCTGGCCGGAAGCCTGGACGCAGATCTGCTGTCAGCCATGCAGTCCAGTACCCTGGAGGGCCAGTTTGGCGCCACGTCCGAACACGACCTGGACATCGCTCTGCAGAACGTCGGCCGGCTGCACCGGGCCGGCGTTACCATCCTTGCCGGTACCGATGTTCCGAACCCCGGGACCGCCAGCGGGCTGTCGCTGCACGTTGAACTGGACCTGCTGGTCCAGGCCGGGTTGACGCCGGCCGAGGCACTGGCGGCGGCAACCAGTCTGGCAGCAACAGCCTACGGCCTGGACGACCGGGGCAGGGTGGCCGACCAGCAGCTGGCTGACCTGGTGCTGATTGCGGGAGATATTCGGGGCGACGTGTCCTTCAGCAGCCGGATTGCGCGGCTGTGGAAGGACGGTGAACCGGTGACCCGGCGACTGCAACGGAAACCCGACCAGGCATTCCCCATGGCCCCGTCGGTGACACTGATCTCGAGTTTCGACACCGGTCTGGAGTCCAGTTTCGGCGCCGGCTGGTTTCCCAGCACCGACGACGTTCGCGGCGGGCAGTCGGCGGCTGAGCTGGAGGTGGTTGACGGCGCCTTGCGCATCAGCGGGGACATCAAGCCGGGGTTTCCTTTTCCCTGGGCCGGGGCCATCTGGTTTCCCGGCGACCAGCCCATGGCGCCGCTGGATTTCTCCGGTCGAACCACCCTGCGCTTCAGGGCCCGGGGCGACCAGCGGAATTACACCGTCATGGTGTTCGGCGCCAGCATGCCGGCCGGCGCGCCACCCAGCGCGAGCTTCCAGGTGAGCGACCAGTGGTCACAGCTGGAATTTCCCCTGGACGGGTTCAACGTCGGTGGCGTGATCAGCGGTCTGTCCTTCGTGGCCCAGGCGCCCCATGGCACATTCCAGTTGGAAATCGATGATGTGATCATCGACTGAAAAGATTCGGTAGCCGGGTTCACGTGCTGCTCACCGGCCATAGGGGATGCTTTCGCCTTTTTCTGCGAGGACAACACCATGGCCCACACTCAAACCTGGCCAGAGCTGGCCATTGCCCTGTACGACAAGCTCACCGGACGCGGCGCTGAAATCACCTACGACTTTGACAACATGGAAGTGTGGGTGCCCAGCGGAACAGGAGACGACGCGGTCCACGCCCACTGGAAGTTGAATGGCGCGCTGAAAATCAGTGCCCGGGACAATGCCAACGGGGACTGAGCCGTGCTGGATGTGCGCGCCGACCTGGACGTGACCGCGCCCGGGGGACGACACCTGACCGTCCGCGGCGACGGCCGATGCCTGAAGGTCGAGCTGCCGCGATTCCGTGAAGGCCTGCGTCTGCTGCGGCTTGCGGGCGGGCGGCGAACGGTGATTCGGCGGATGGCGGGCGCCAGCCGGATCTGGGAGAAAACCGGCCTGTCCCTGGACGTCGCCGTCCGCCAGCGGACCGTTGTCCGATTTGGCTGCGGCGTTGCGGGAAACTGGGCCGGCCGCCTGCTCGGGCTTCCATCAGCGGACCTTCGCACCGGATCGCTGATTCTGGCTGGCTTGCGACTCTAGGGAGAATCTCGACGTGTCCGACCTGTTACAGCACATCTCACTGCTGGACTTCGCGGTGCTGGTCCAGGGAACCATGGTGGGTTCGATGCTGTTTTTCGGCGGCGTGATGGCCCCGCTGATTTTCATCAAGCTGCCCGCTGATGTCGCGGGCCCGTTCATCCGCCAGGTGTTCCCGGTCTACTACCTGGTGCTGGCGGGACTGTCCCTGCTGGCGGCGGCCTTGAGCTATCCCCTGGATGGGCTGGCAGCAGCGGTGTTGCTGGCGGTGGGTGCCGGGTTCGTTGCAGCGCGCCAGCTGCTGATGCCGGCCATCAATCGCCATCGCGATGCCCAGCTGGCCGGCGAGGGTGGCGGGACCAGCTTCGATCGTCTCCACCGGACCAGCGTGGTCCTGAACTACACCCAACTGGCCGCGGCCATTATGGTCATGATCTGGTTAGTCAGGTAAGGAATCATCCCCGCTGCGGGTTCGAAACCGGCGTGTGGGACGCGCCAGACCGACATTATCCTGTGATAAACCTCACAAAATCAGTATTTTGGAGCGAAAAACAGGGGCAATTACGGATTACCGAAGGGGCCTGGAACAGGTAGGGTCTGACTGAAAGAGTACGGTCGGGATGGTTCATATCACCAAACCATCTCTGCCTGTAGCCGGGCAATTCGACGGCACCGTGGATTTCAACCGGCTTCTGGGAATCCTCAATGGAATTCCCGGTTTTGTCTACCTGCAGCGCAGAGACAACACTATTGCGTTTGCCAACGACGCATTCCTGGACCTGTTTGGACCCGATCTTTCGGTTCCCTGCTACGAAAAACTGAAAAATCGCCAGTCGCCCTGCGAAATCTGCCCGGTGGCGCGAGTGCTGAAAACGGGGCAGCCCACGGAGTGGGAATGGCAGAAAGACCCAACGACCTGCTACCGGGTCTTTCATCATCCAATCATCGACCGTGATGGCCAGATGGCCGTGGTCGGCGTCGGAATTGATATCAGCGAGGAGAAAAAACACCAGGCGGAACTGGCTGCCACTGCCCGGCGCATGAAGGATGCGGAGTCGCTGTCGCGGATGGGTCATTTCTGCTGGGACGTGAAATCGGGTGAGGTGGAGTGGTCCAGCGGCATGTTCGAGCTCCTGGGCTATGACGAAGATGCAAAAACCGACATCACCCTGGTCAATGAGTCCATCCACCATCCGGAGGACATGGATGCGATCTGGGCGTGGATCCACGATGCCATGGAGCAGGGTCAGGTCATCCTGGAGCCCAAGCAATACCGGGTCATTCGGGCGGACGGGTCCATTCTGCACACCCAGACCCAGGGAAAGATCGAGTATCTGGACGGCGAGCCGGTTCGCCTGTTCGGCACATCCATCGACATCTCCTCCATCGTCGCCATGGAGGAAAAGCTGATCCGGCTGGCGCGGTTTGACTCGCTGACCGGTGTCTGCAACCGGGCCTGGTTCTTCGAATCGCTGACCGACACCGTCAAACAGTCCCGACGGTCGGGGGCTGGCTTCGCCCTGCTGTCACTGGACCTGGACCTGTTCAAGCAGATCAACGACCAGTTTGGCCACGCGGCCGGGGACGAGGTGCTCAGGCAGGTGGCGCTCAGAGTCCAGGCAAAGCTGCGGGAAACCGACCTGGTGGGCCGCATCGGCGGTGACGAATTCCTGGTCCTCCTGCGCAACGTCGATAACTGCCGGGGCACCGGCACGACGGCAGGCAAACTGCTGGATGCCATCCGACAGCCCATTGCCTTCAACCGGCACGAAGTGACGGTGACCGGTTCCATTGGGATCACCTGCAGCAGCATGGACCTGGAGATGGAAGACCTGGTCAAGGCGGCCGACACCGCCATGTACGAGGCCAAGCAGGCCGGGCGCAGCCGCTACAGTTTCGCAAACGGCTGCATGGACAGGGGCTGCGGCTGATCTCGGCCCAGCCGGGGTGGCTGGGATTTCCTCTATACTGGCCCGCGTGCCTTGATCTAGGAGCCATTCCATGCGCATGACCACCGCGGCGACCGCCTGGCTTTTCCTGGCGGGATTACTGGCATTCCCTGATGGCCGGAGCGAGCCGGTCGAGCGTCTGGCGCCGCTTTATCGCCACTCCATCCTGGTAACCGACCTGGATCGGGCGCTGACCCTGTATCGCGACGTACTGGGATTGAAGCCGGGACGGATCTCTGAAACCAGCCCGGATTCCTACTCTTACGTTTTCTTTGCCATTCCGCCGGGTTCCATGAAGCGGTTTGCCTACCTGCACGGCGAGGGGAGGGAAAACGTCCTGGGCATCGGTGAGGTGCCGGGGCTGGACCTGAAGATTCCCCGGCAGCCGCGCGCAGTGGCCTGGGTTCAGACCGTGGCCGACGTTGAAGGGACCCTGGAAAAAGTCAGGGCGCTGGGCCTGGAGATTGTGCCGCCTATGGAATTCATGAGCCGCGAAGCAGGCAAGCCGGGCATGGAAGCCGGAGTGATCGACTGGGACGGCCACCTGGTCATGTTCTACGGTCTCAAGCGGCCAGCCCCGGAAGACAGCATGGAAGACGGCGGGGAAGACAGCAGGGACAACTAACGCCGGTTGTGCAGCAGCTGCTGCTTCGCCCGATTGAATTCCTCGTCGGGCCAACGGTCACCGGCTTTGACACAGCTGTCGAATATCAGCTCCACGTTGGCCGCCTCGTCGGACAGCAGGGTCAGCATGTTGCTCATTTCCACCCGGTGATGGTGTTCCCACCAGGCATACATGGAGCGGCGGTATGGCAGCAGCCAGTCGTCGATCAGCGGCTCGCGGCAGTCTCCCAGGCCGCGCCGGACCAGGTCGGCACAGTCCAGGTAAAAATTGGCCCGGCAGTAGTGCATTTCCAGGATCTTCTGCTTGTCCGCGAAGGATTCAAAGGCCGGGTCGTTGACGCCGCTGTCGGGGTCGTCGGACAGGGTTTCCGCTACGGCCTGGTTGTCCAGAACCTTGGAGATTTCACCGGAGATGCCCGCGTAGACCCCGAATTCTTCCCTGAGATGATCCGGGGGAAGCAGCATGGACCCATACTTGGCCTGCTCATTGATCACCCGTGACAGCCACTGCCGTAACGCCACCACCGGGGCGTCTGACTCAATAATGGCTGTGGCTCGCTCCAGTATGCGCTGCCTCTGAGATTTCCTGCTGCGCGGGTCCAGAAACACCCAGGAAAACTCGTGCATGTGTTCCGCCTTGAACAGCACGGTGTTGAGGTGGGATTTGAGCGCTTTCAGGACGGATCGCCCGGTTGAGCCTCCGGAAAAGACCTTACCCAGCACGGACGCTTGCCAAGGACGTTGTGGAAAGAATGGATGGAGAGCTCATGGACTGCCGCTTTTTCTTATGGTGTTTATCTTATCCATGGACCCTGGTCAGGCATAGCTTGGGGTTTGGCTCGTGAGCGTCATTGAGACAGGATCCAGCGGGTGAGCATGGGCAGCAGCTCGGGCACGAAGGATTTGTCCAGATCCGGGTATTCTGACGGGCTGCCGGTCTGCGCTGTCTGGAACAGGTGATTGGCGCCGGTCAGGATCTCGATGCGGAAATTCTCGTGGCCCGATGCCTCGAAGGCCTGGCGCATGGCCCGGGCGTTAGACTCGGCGGGAACCTGCAGGTCCAGTTCCCCAAACAGAGCCAGCACGGGGATATTCAGTGCTTCCAGGGCCGGCCGCGGATCATAGTCCAGGAAGGCGCGGAACCATGGCGTCTGGACCTGGAACAGCTGGCTCTGCACCTGCTGGTTCACGTAGGCCTCCACGTCCACGATGGCCTGGCGCTGTTCCTCGGGCAGATCGTCCAGGCTCCGTCGGATTTGAGCGGCCACCCCTTCGCTCACCGCTTCCCAGCCCGCATTGGAGCGGGTCGCCTGGAACATCATCTGCTGGATGGACTTCTGCTCTTCCAGCTGCTGCAGGGTGGCGCCGTTAGCCTGCATGATCAGCTGGCCCTGGGCGTAAAGGATGTCTTCGCCGGGCAGCGCCGACCCGGCGAGCAGAATGATGAATCCCAGCTGCCCGCTGGCGGCCGCCATGGGTGCCACCACGCCGCCTTCGCTGTGGCCAATGGCACCAATACGACGGGCGTCGATGTCGTCACGCTCAGCCAGCAGCGACGCTGCAGCCACCACGTCTCCGGCAAAGTCCAGCGAGGTAGACTCCGGTACACTGCCGGTGGAACCGCCAACGCCTCTGTCGTCATAGCGCAGGACAGCGACACCGTGGCGGGTCAGGTGGTCGGCCATGAGGCGAAAGGGCCTGAATCCGAACAGCTCCTGGTCCCGGTTCTGGGGCCCGCTTCCAGTGATCAGAATCACGGCGGGAAAAGGCCCTCCTGCTGTGGGCAATGTCAGGGTCCCGGCCAGGCGGACGTTGCCGTTGAAGAATTCCACCTCCCGCTCGAGATACGGCGGCGGATCAGCCTTCTCGGCGGATTCGACTGCCTGTCCAGCCCGAGCCAGCTCGAACGAACCCGCGATGCCTGACTGGGTGAAACTGCCAACGATGGTATCGCCATCCAGCTGCCCTTCCAGCACCGCTACCGCAATGCCGGGGATTTCGAAATGCACCACGGGGGGGCGATAGCTGACATTCTGCAGTGAGATGCCCATGGCGCCCTGGACCGGGATGTCGATAGTGCCGCGGGTGGCGGCGGCCTCGAACACCACGGTGATCTCCAAGCGCTGGCCCAGTACGTCGATGTTTCCGGCCCAGCGTCCGTCGATGCCCTGGGCGCCCTCGGCGAGTGACAGGGTAAGCAGCGCACAGAACAGATATCGGGTCACAATATTTCCTGGGAGGGGGCCGGGGAACATTATAAGAATTACCAGCGCCAGTCCTACTCGGTAAATCACAATTGGCGATGGCACGCCGGCACCTTAGTCTGGAGTCTGTTTGGGGGTTCTAAGCGAGCGTTCTGTGCCGGACATCTCCCTGGTCGACTATGGTTTTCTGCTGGCCGAAACCCGGGCCAGCCCGCGTCATGTCAGCGTGCTGCACCTGTTTGAGCCGCCGCCCGGGGCGCCGGACGATTTTGTCGCCCGGTTGCTGGAGGGTGACCGGACCCTGCAGCCGGTGGCACCTTTCTGCTGGAAACTGGGGGCGTCAGCGGTAGGCTTGCCGCGCTGGGAAGTCGATGGCGATTTTGACATCGACCACCACCTGGTCCACACCGCACTGCCCGGGCCCGGCTCGGAGGAGCAGCTGTTGGAGCAGATTGCCCGCATCCACGAGCCACTGCTGGATCGAAATCGGCCACTGTGGGAAATCCACCTGATCGAAGGCCTGGCCGATGGCCGTTTCGCCGCGGTCATGAAGCTGCACCACGCCTACACCGATGGCGTGAGCTTTTCGCGTCGGCTGGTGGCCAGCCTGGCGGAGCACCCGGAACAGCTGGACGTACCGCCCATCTGGGCGAACGACCGCGGCCCGGCACACCGGGAAAAGGCGTCATTGTCCCTGGGCCAGAGGTCGGTGGACGCGATTCGGGCGGTCGGGCGCAACGCCCTGGTGCTGCCCCAGCTGACCGAGCTGATCATCAAGCACGGCCTGAGGTTGCTGTCCGGGGACGGTGGAGACCTGCCCGTTCCTTTCTCCGCGCCCAGGACCCTGTACAACAAACCGCTGACCTATAGACGCAGCGTGGCCATCTGCAGCCTGGAACTGGCACGGGTTCGCGACCTTGCCAGGCAGCATTCGGTGTCGGTCAATGACGTGCTGCTGACCCTTTGCGACATGGCGATGCGGCAGTACCTGGACCAGCGCGGAGAGCCGCTGGAGCAACCCCTGGTGGCCCAGATGCCCATGTCCCTGCGGCGGCGGGGTGAGCGCCAGGGCCCGGCTAACCAGATCACCATCGCGCTGCTGGAAATGGCGTCAAATCACACTGATCCGCTCAATCGTCTGCGCGAGGTTCATCAACACGCGCGCAACGTAAAATACGAATATGCATCGCTGACGCCGGAGGCCACCGAAGCCTATTCCATGTTGACCCAGCTGGCGGCCCAGCTGGGCGACGTCACCGGACTGTCAGAGAAGCTCCATCCCCTGGGCAACGTGGTGATTTCCAACGTGGCTGGCCACCAGCACGCGCTGTACCTGAGGGGCGCCAGGCTGCTCGGCTCCTACCCCATCTCAACCATTGCCCCCAATACCGCCATTAACATCACTATCTACTCCCACGAGGGGCAGCTCCGGTTCGGCCTGGTCGCCGGCAGGGACGCTATTCCCGACCTGTCGGCGATTGCCGAGGGAATCCTGACAGCGATGGTGGAACTGGAACAGGCCTCCGGCCAGCAGGCCCGGCCGGTCAGCGGGCCTGATTGAGATCGTCTTCAAATTGATCGGCGAACAGATCGTCCTCCACCACCTCCACGGTAGCGCTCGGTCCGGTGTCGCCATTGGCGTCGGTAACCCAGTAGGAGAAGGCGTCAGTTCCGTCAAATCCCAAGTCCGGTACGTAGTCAAATCCGCCGTCGGCCCGTAACTCAAAAAAGTCGGCGTTGGTGGGCGGCGAACCCAGGCTGACGGTGCCCAGGCCGCTGCCCAGGTCGTCGGAGCCATTACCCTGGTTGCCGGTGACGTTGGCATCCACAATCATGGAATCGTCGTCCAGCAGGACCAGGTCATCGGTTGGATCCGGGGCCGGGTCCAGGTAAATCGAGATCGTTGCGGTATTGCTGACGTCGCCATCCGCGTCGGTGACAGAATAGGTCGCGGAATCCATGCCGTCCCGGTCGGGTTGTGGCGCATAGCTGATGGTCCCGCTGTCAGGATCGAGGTTCAGTACCCCTTTGCTTGCAGGGGTCAGAAGGGAATAGCGCACCGGCAGGTCGGCCAGGTCATCGCTGCCAGAACCGTTATCCACCGATACGCTACCGGTCAACACGCCGCCATCTTCGGTGTGGTTGAAGCTATCGTCGAAAACCATGGGTTGCCGGTCCACGACCACAGCGCCGTCGATGGTGCCATTGGGCAGGATCGCCGGACCGAACAGCGGCAGGTATTCCTCATTGGCCACCGCCACCGGGAAGGTGCCGCTGGGGGCCTGGGAGCCCGCATCGAAGACGATCTCAACCGCGTCAGCGGTGTCCTGGACTTCAGCCAGGGTCAGGAACGCCAAATCTCCTGTCTCGGTGTTGCCGGTACAGGTCGGCAGTCGGCACACGAAAGCGGTGATGGTGTAGTCTGAGGTGGGAAACACGAACCGCGCCTGACCGGCGATGGCGCCGGATCCGGTTCCCAGGTAGTCAAACACGATGACGTTGCCGGAGCTTCCCGGAGAAACCGCAACCGTCTCGCCGACGAAGGCCGGCTGTGACCAGAGCGGACAGGCCCACAGTCCCAGCAGGGCCGCGCCGAGGAATCCACGAGGATGTGCCCAGCGACTGATGGATTCGGTAAAGCGCACCGGCTTAAACTCCACGAGCGCGTTTAGGCGCTACAATATTCACGGTCAATCGATCCTTTAATCGGCTGATCTCCGGTGGACTTTACTGCCGGGCCGTCCGTCGGCGCGGATCGGCCTTCAAAAGTGATTCAGCCCAATTCCCGGTGACCCTGATGACTCGCAGATTTTTCCTGATTTTGGTGTCCGTTTTTTTGTGCGGCGAGGTCTGCGGCCAGCCGGTTTCCGAAGATGCCTGGCGAATGGAGGCAGAGTCCGTTGTCGGAGACATCTCCTGGGTTGATGGGGAGGTCCGGATTCCGGGCGCCAGGGCAAGCCTGGTTGTGTCTGACGGGTTCGGCTACCTGGATTCATACGATGCCCAGCGCGTGCTGACCCGCGTGTGGGAAAACCCCCAGGACTCCGGTGTGCTCGGATTGCTGATCCCGTTGAACGTGGACCTGATGTCCTATGACGCCTGGGGCGTAGTTATTCGATACCTGCCCGACGGCTTCCTGCCCGATGACGCATTTGAGCGGACTGATGTCGCGCTGCTGATGCAGGAGATGCAGCGTCAAACCCGCCTGGCCAACCTGGAATTTGGCTATGGTGGCCTGGAACTGATCGGCTGGGCGCCGTCGCCGCAGTACGACCCGTCACGTAATCTGCTGTTCTGGGGCAAGTCTCTGGAAAATCCCCGGGATAACAGCCGGACGCTCAATCTCAGCTACCGCTTGCTGGGGCGCAAAGGAATCATGGCGCTGACCGCCGTGGCAACGCCCGAGGCCGCCGATGAAGTCAGGGCCGCTATGTCGCAACTGGTGGACCAGATCGCATTCGAGCCGGGCTACGGCTACTCGGATTACGATCCCTCCCGGGATGAACTGACCCTCTACGGCTTCCGCGGACTGATCGCCGAGACCTACGAGCCTGAAGCCGATAAGACCCGGGCGTGGCTGTGGAGTCTGCTGGTACTGGGGCTTGTCCTGATCGCTGCCTGGATATGGAAAAGCCGTTGAGGCGGGGTTCGCTCAGGAGGAGGTAAACAGGATCATGATGCCGGCGGCTACGGCTGAACCGATGACGCCGGCGACATTGGGCCCCATGGCGTGCATCAGCAGGAAGTTGTGCGGGTTGGCCTCCAGGCCCACCTTGTTGGCCACCCGGGCCGCCATGGGAACTGCGGACACTCCTGCGGCCCCGATCAAGGGGTTAATGGGATTGCGGCTCAGCAGGTTCATCAGCTTGGCCATCAATACACCGCTGGCGGTGCCGATTCCGAACGCCACCACGCCCAGGGCCAGGATGCCCAGGGTTTTGGCGGACAGAAACGCCTCGGCCTGGAGCTTCGAGCCCACGGCCAGCCCCAGGAATATGGTGACGATGTTGATCAGTGCGTTCTGGGTGGTTTCCGACAGGCGGTTGACCACGCCACACTCCCGCATCAGGTTGCCGAAACAGAACATGCCCAGCAGCGGCGCCGCCGAGGGCAGCAGCAATGCGATGAGCAGCAGCAGCAGCAGGGGAAATACGATTTTTTCCACCTGGGAGACCTCCCGCAGCTGGGTCATCTCGATGGCCCGTTCCGCCGGGGTGGTCAGGGCCCGCATGATGGGCGGCTGGATGATGGGGACCAGCGCCATGTAGGAATAGGCCGCGATGGCAATAGCACCCAGCAGGTCCGGGGCGAGGATGCCGGCGACGTAAATGGCGGTGGGTCCATCGGCACCGCCGATGATGCCGATGGCGGCAGCCTCCTTCAGACTGAAATCCATCCAGCCCAGGGTGCTCAGCCCAAGGGCCCCCAGCAGGGTAGCGAAAATGCCGAACTGGGCAGCTGCGCCCAGGAACAGGGTCCGGGGATTGGCCAGCAGGGGCCCAAAGTCGGTCATGGCGCCGACGCCCATGAAGATGATCAGGGGGAACGCCCCGGTTTCGATACCCACGGTATAGACCAGGTAAAGCAGCCCGTCACCGGTGGCGATTTCCACGCCCGGGATATTGGCGAGGATTCCGCCGAAGCCGATGGTGACCAGCAGCAGCGGCTCAAACCGCCGGGCAATGGCCAGGTACAGCAGCGCCAGGCCGACGCCGATCATGACGGCCTGGCCGGGCGTGATCTGGTACAGGCCCGAGGCCTGCCATAGCTGCAAAATCAGGTCCATGCGGGGTGGCTGCGGTCAGTTCAGCGACAGCAGTGGGTCACCCACGGCGACCGTGTCGCCCGGGCTGACAAACACCTCGGCCACGGTGCCGGCCCGGGGTGCGCTGATATCGGTTTCCATTTTCATGGCTTCCAGTACCACCACGGTTTCGCCTTCCGCCACCTGCTGGCCGGGCGAGACCAGGACCTTGAACACGTTGCCGGCCAGCTTGGCCTCGACGGGTTCTCCAGCGGGCGCGGCGGGTTCTGGCGCGGCCGCGGCCGGTTCCGCACTGGTGATTTCGTCCTCCTCGCTGACCTCAACGCTATAGCTGCGGCCGTTGACCGTCACGGTGTAGAAGGTCGGACCGGCGTCGGCTGGCGCGGGTGCAGGCGCGGCTGGCGCCACGGCCGGGGTTACAGGTTCGCTTCCCGGCGCCGGCTCAAAAGCGTCCGGGTTGCCGCGGTTTTCCAGGAACTTGAGCCCTACCTGGGGGAACAGGGCATAGGTCAGCACGTCGTCTATCTTGTGCTCGGCCAGGCGAATGCCCTTTTCCGCGGCCAGCTTGTCCAACTCCTGGGTCAGGCTGTCCATCTCGGGTTCCAGCAGGTCTGCCGGCCGGCAGGTGACGGGGTCGGCACCATCCAGAACCCGGGCCTGGAGGGCCTGATCCAGGGGCGCCGGGGTGGAGCCGTATTCACCTTTCAGCACGCCCGCGGTTTCCCTGGTGATGTTCCTGTAACGCTCTCCCATGAGCACGTTGATCACGGCCTGGGTGCCGACAATCTGGGAAGTGGGCGTTACCAGGGGAATATAGCCCAGGTCCTGGCGCACCCTGGGGATCTCATCCAGAACCTCATCCAGCCGGTCGGTGGCGTTCTGCTCCCGCAGCTGGTTTTCCAGGTTGGTGAGCATGCCGCCGGGTACCTGGGAGACCAGGATGCGCGAGTCCACGCCGCGCAGGGCGCCCTCGAACTTCGCGTATTTTCTCCGCACCACCCGGAAATAGGCGGCGATCTCTTCCAGCAGGCTGATGTCCAGCCCGGTGTCGCGCCCGGTTTCCTGCAGGATGGCCACCAGGGACTCGGTGGCCGAATGACCATAGGTCATGCTCATGGAGGAGATTGCGGTGTCCACGTTGTCGATGCCGGCTTCTATGGACTTGATGTAGGTGGCGGTGGACATGCCGGTGGTGGCGTGGCACTGCATGTGCACCGGGATGTCCAGTGACTCCTTGAGCCGGCTCACCAGTTCGAAGGCCACATAGGGTTTGAGCAGACCGGCCATGTCCTTGATGGCGATGCTGTGGGCACCCATGTCTTCGATCTGTTTTGCCATCTCCACCCACAGGTCGATGGTGTGGACCGGGCTGACCGTGTAGGAGATGGTGCCCTGGGCGTGCATGTCCACGGCAACCGTGGCGCGGATGGCGGTCTCCAGGTTCCGCATGTCGTTCATGGCGTCAAAAATTCGGAACACGTCCACGCCGTTGAACGCGGCGCGCTCCACGAACTTCTCCACCACGTCGTCGGCATAGTGCCGGTAGCCCAGGATATTCTGGGCCCGGAACAGCATCTGCTGCCGGGTGTTGGGCATGGCTTTTTTCAAAACGCGGATGCGTTCCCAGGGATCTTCTCCCAGGTACCGGATACAGGCATCGAAGGTTGCCCCGCCCCAGGATTCCACGGACCAGAATCCCACCTTGTCCAGCTTCTCCGCCATGGGCAGCATGTCCTCGATGCGCATGCGGGTCGCCAGCAGGCTCTGGTGCGCGTCCCTCAGCACCAGTTCAGTGATTCCCAATTTTTGTTCGCTCATTGCGATTACCTTTTCTCAGGGCCTCTTGATCTGGCCCGGTGTGCGGCCCGGTGTGCGGCAATGGCCGCGCTGATCACCGCGATATCTTCTTCGTGGGTGCCCGCCGATTGGACAAAGCGGGTGGGGGCTGGCGCCTGAGCGGGCCTCAGGCGCAGGGCGATCCTCGACATCAGCGTCGTGGTGGCGACGAGCAGAGTCAGGAATACGAAGACCGTACCCATGCCAACCAGCATGAGTTGCAGCCCTGAAGCCAGCAGTTGATTCACGGCGAGTTCGCCACTGTTAAATGAAGGTCCACAATTATACCGGAAGCACACCTGAGCCCGGTACCAGCCCAGTCCATTCAGCGGATCAGGACTTGTGCCTAGCACGTGCCATGCAGCGCTGTGCAGCAGCGTCGGCTCGGTACATAATCCCGCCATGACCAACCGGCCCTCCCAGCCATTGCCGAGCCGCCTGCTTGTCTACCAGATGGGCAAGGTGGGATCCAAGGCTGTGGTGAGCGCGCTGCGACGCTCCCAACTGGCCATGCCGGTCGACCATCTTCATTTTCTCAATGACCTGGACGGCGTTGAAGCCGGTATTCGCCGTTCGTGGTTTCGTTCAGGAGCGCAGCTGGCGCACCTGGATCACTGTCGCCGCATTCGCCGGGAATGGGAGCGGTCCGCCGCCCACTGGTACGTGATCACCCTGGTCCGGGATCCCCTGGCCCGGGAAGCGTCGGCCTTTTTCTACAATCTGGACCTGAAGATCCGGCGCTGGCTGCGCCTGGGGTTCATGCGGCGCTGGTATTTTCAGCAGCAATCCATGTCCTCTCTGCGGGACCGGTTCCTGGGCCAGGTCAACCTGGACGGTGGCGATTACTGGTTTCGCCACCAGTTCGAGCCGGTTTTCGGGATCGACCTGCTCAGCGAACCGTTTCCCAGGGACCGGGGTTACGGCATTCACCGCCGGGAGAACCTGGATGTGCTGGTGTTGAAACTGGAGCAGCTGGCGGCGAGTGCCGAAGCGGCTTTCAGCGAATTCCTGGGGCTTGAGGGGATTGAGGTCCCCCCAGGAAACCAGGCGAGAAATTTATCTTATTCAGAAACTTATAAAAGTTTTCTCGAAAGCACTCAGGTGCCCGGAGAGATGCTGGATCAAGTGTACAGCTCAGCCGCGGTGCGACACTTCTATTCCCCGGGAGAGATCGACAGCCTCAGACAGCGCTGGAGCTGATTCGCCCTGACGCTGCGTTCACGGCCCGGGCCTACCATCGTTGCTTTGAACTCCGGAGCCCCGGACATGCGCTTGATCCTGGTTCTATTCGCCGCCTGGCTGTCGGCCTGCCACGCCGACGAAGATGCTGCTGGACCGTCTTCCGGCATCACAGCCGATGTGGGCGGTCGGTCTTCGAATGGGCCGTACGTCTCGGGCCGTGCGAGTCGCGACGGCATTGGCAAGTTTTACCTGGACCGGGAGATTTCCCACGTCATGGGGCACCTGGGCGCCTCCTGGCTGGAGCGGCCCGAGCGGGAGCGGGAGGAGCGAACCGACCTGCTGATTCAAAACCTTCCTGTCTCGACAGATTCCGTGGTGGCTGATATCGGGGCCGGAACCGGCTACTTCAGTTTTCCTGTGGCCCGGCGGGTTCCCCAGGGCCGGGTTCTGGCGGTGGATATCCAGCCCGAAATGCTGGATATCGTCAGGCAGCGTGCTGACAGCATGGGTGTGACCAACGTCCAGCCGGTTCTGGGTACCCCCACCGACCCGGGGTTGGCCGACGAATCGGTGGACCTGATTTTCATCGTGGACGCCTACCACGAGTTCTCCCATCCGCTGGAGATGGGCCAGTCCATGTTTCGCGCCCTGCGGCCCGGCGGGCGGCTGGTGCTGATTGAATACCGTGGTGAAGACCCCCGGGTACCTATCAAGCGCCTGCACAAGATGACCGAAGCCCAGGCCATTCGCGAGATGCAGGCCCTGGGCCTGCAGTGGGAGGAGACCCGGGATTTCCTGCCCCAGCAGCACTTCCTGGTTTTTCGCCGGCCCGGCTGAGCTCAAGGAAAGCCGCGAAAGCCGAAACGGCCTGTGCCGCCTTCGGAAACCACGAATGTTTCTCATTCGCCCAGGTTTTAGACTGGGTGCTGGTCCAGTCCAGTCCAGAGGGAAACTTCCATGTCGCTGATTCCAGGCGCATTGCTTCGAAAGCTCTATAACCGCTCCAGTCTGAGGAATACCGGCAACGGTGTCCGGTTCTCCGTCAAGAACCGGTTGAGCCCGGCGTCGCTGAAGCGCATAGACCGGGTTGTGCTCAACGGCAGTTCGCTGGCGCCGGAGCAGGTCCAGCTGACCATCGATTCCGGCGAGCTGTTTCCCATGGACCGGATCCAACCCGGATCCCCGGTGGATTTTCCGCTGGGCACGCTGGTGACCTTCCACCTGGGTATCGACCAACTGGACCATGGCGAGCACAAGCTGGAGCTGGCTTTTGAAACCGAGCCCTTCGGTACCCTCAAGTTCAATGTCAAAGACGCCCTGAAGACCGCCGAGCGTTTACCGGGAACCATTCCCCGGGACGCTGAAGACGACCGCAGCCCCGAAGTGATTCGCGAGAGACAGCAGTTTGCCCGGGAGCTGACGCCCAGTTCGCTGGAGCACATCAGCCAGTACTCCTTCGACCCCCAGGTGACCGGTGGCAATATCGAGCACTTCACCGGTGTGGCGCAGATACCACTGGGAATCGCAGGACCGCTGCTGGTTCACGGCCAGGCGGCCCAGGGTGAATTTTACGTGCCCCTGGCCACCACCGAGGGAACCCTGGTTGCTTCCTACAACCGGGGCATGAACGTGTTGCATCAGAGCGGCGGGGTCAAGTGCACGGTGGTGGGAGACAACATGCAGCGGGCGCCGGTGTTCTGTTTCACCAATGCCGCCGACGCGCGCCGGTTCGTGGACTGGATCAACGAGCACAACGACGACATCAAGCGTGTCTGCAAGGAGTCCGATCCGTTTGTGACGCTGAAGTACATCGATTACTACCTGGCCAGCAAGTTTGCCTACCTGCGCTTCAACTACCTGACCGGGGATGCCGCGGGTATGAACATGGTGGGCAAGGCGACTTTTGCCGCCTGCAACTGGATACTGCAGAACTGCAGGGATATCGAGATCGATCGCTTCTACCTGGAGTCCAATTTCGCCACCGACAAAAAAGCCTCGATGATCAACTCCATGCGGTCCCGGGGAAAGCGGGTCACCGCTGAAGCCGTGGTGAAGCGCGACGTGCTGCGAAACGTGATGGACGCTGATACCGAGTCCATCTACTTCCACTCCAAGGTGGCCAACATCGGCAGCATGCTGTCCGGCGCCAACAACAACGGCTGCCACGCCGCCAACGCCATAACCGCCATGTTCATTGCCACCGGCCAGGACGTGGCCAACGTGTCCGAGTCGTCGGCCGGGCTGGTGTACACCGAGCTGACACCGGAAAAGGACCTCTACATGTCCATCACCCTGCCGTCCCTGATCGTGGCCACGGTGGGCGGCGGCACCGGCCTGCCAACCCAGCGGGAGAGCCTGGAACTGATGGACTGCTACGGCGTGGGCAAGGTGATCAAGTTCGCCGAAATCGTGGCGGGCACGGTGTTGGCGGGAGAGATCTCCCTGGCCGCAGCCATTTCGTCCCTGGACTGGGTATCCAGCCACGACCAGTACGGTCGAAACGACCCCACCAAGTCCTGAACGCTACCCATCAGGGCAGCAGGTGCTGGCGTAAGCCGTTGACGTAATGTCCCCTGCCGACGCCGCGGTTGTGGGACCCGCGAATCTGCAGGAACTGTTTGGGTTCGGCCGCCGCGTCGAAGTTGGTCTGTCCGTGGTGATAGGGAATGATCTCGTCGTCCAGGCTGTGGATGACCAGGACGGGGGCCACAGAACGGGAGACGTAGTCCCGGGTGTCATAGCTGAACCGGCTGATCCACCGAACCGGCAGGTAAGGGTAGACCTCGGCCGCGATGTCGTTGGCGGAACTGAATGCCGACTCCACCACCAGCAGCGCCGGCGTCTGGCCGGGCGCCAGGCTGGCGGCCAGGTGGGCCGCAACAGAACCGCCCAGGGAGCGGCCGAACAGGATGATCTGGTCAGCGGGGATGTTCCTGGCCTCCGTCAGATGCTGCCAGGCGGCAGCCGCATCCCGGTAGGTGCCGTCTTCGGAAGGTCGGCCGGAGCTCTGACCGTATCCCCGGTAATCCAGCATCAGGACTGAAAGCCCGAGGCCGTTGAACAGGTCAATGAATTCCAGGCGGTGGGAAATGTTGCCCGCGTTACCGTGAAAAAACAGCACGGTGCGATCTCCAGTGCCGGGCACCCACCAGCCGTGCAGCAGCACGCCATCGTCCGTTCTCAACCAGACGTCTTCGAAGTCCAGGTTCAATCGCGCAGGCGTGTGGACGATGGTCCGGCTGCCCACTGAGGGCAGGTACAGCAGGCGGTCCTGGAACAGGAAGATCAGCAGCAGCAGGCCAAGGTAGGAAAAGGCGGCGATGCTCATCAGCGAAAAGACCGTTTTCATGCCGGCCGCCTGGTCATGGACCTTCCGGGCGGTTCGGGTCAGAGCCATTGGGCTTGCTGCCCCGGCGCTGAGCAGCACGGTTGACGCCGAACAGGGTCAGGCCACCCACCATCAGCCCCAGCCAGATCAGCGGGCTGACGGAACTGCCGGATCCACTGGTTTCCGCCGAAAGCCAGTGCAGCGTGCCGGCACAGCCGCCGGCGCTGGCCGCCAGGGCGCCCAGGCTGATCCACGCGGCCGTGGCCGGGCTCAAACTCGGCGCCAGCAGGCGCTGATAGGCCACAATCACCGCGAGCACCACCAGCAGCATGAATCCGGGAAAAACGCGATCGGCGTCCATTACCGCATGTTAAGACCGGCGGACTGTCCGGACAACGGCCAGGCATTGCTTTTATACTTGCCGCTGGAGAAGCCAGGGGGATTTCCGTGACGATCAATCGCCAGTGGCGCGTTCGCCGTTACCCGGCACCCGATGAGATCATCGGTCCGGAGCATTTTGAACTGACCGAGGCGCCGGTCCCGGAGATTGGCCCGGACGAATTCCTGGTGCGGACCCTGGTGCTCGGGACCTCTCCGGCCCAGCGAGGATACGTCGATACCCGCAAGCCCGACCTGGTACCCCTGGGTAAGGTCATGCGGGGCCGGGGGCTGGGCGTCGTGGAGGCATCCAACCACCCGGACTTTGCTCCGGGGGACTGGGTGAATGCCTCCATGGGCTGGCAGGAGTGGTCGGTTCAGACCCTGGGGCGGGGGACCGTGCAGTCCATGGACGTACTGTCAGTACAGAAAGTAAACCGCAGCATCAGGCCCAGCGAGCTGCATCTGGGTACCCTGGGCAGCGCGGCGTTTGCCGCGCTATACGGCCTGGACGACCTGGGGCAGCTAGCACCTGGCAAAACCGTCCTGGTGTCGGCGGCCGCAGGCGGGGTCGGCAGCATGGCCTGCCAGATCGCCCGGGCCAATGGTTGCCGGGTCATTGGAATTGCCGGTGGGCCCGCCAAGTGCGGCTGGCTTACCGACGAGCTGGGGTGCGATGCGGCCATCGACTACAAGAACCAGGACCTGTCTGATGAATTGCCCCATCACTGCCCGGACGGAGTGGATGTTTACTTTGACAATGTTGGTGGGGAGCAGCTCAACCAGGTCCTGGGGCACCTGGCATTCGGTGCCCGGGTGGTGATCTGCGGCTACATCTCCACCCAGTACCTGCCCGAGCGGTCCCCGGGACCGGCCAATTACACCCAGCTGCTGGGCCGGCGGGCCAGGATGGAAGGGTTTGTGATCTGGGATCACGTCAAGCGATTCCCGGAGTTTTTCGAGCGGCTTCACGGCTGGTACCTGCAGGGCAAAATCAAGGCCGTGGAGGAGATGAGCCCGGGCATTGAATCGGCGCCGGACTCACTGCGCAGTCTGTTCACCGGCGCCAACCGCGGCATCCGGTTGACCCGAGTCAGCGACGATCCGGAGCCCGCTGAATGAGCCCACACCTGCACCCCACGGCCGGGGCATCCCGGCTGGAAAGTATCGACACCCTGAGAGGCATTGCGGTGCTGGGAATTCTCCTGATGAATATCCAGTTGTTTGCCATGATTGCCCCGGCGTACTTCAATCCGACGGCCTACGGCGATCTTGGCGGCATCAATTATGCCGTCTGGGTTTTTCAGCACGTGTTCGCTGACCAGAAATTCATGACCCTGTTTTCCATGCTGTTCGGTGCCGGCATGGTGCTGATGGCAGACCGGGCAGAATCCCGGGGTGTTTCCGCTACCTGGCTGCACTACCGGCGCACCTGGTGGCTGCTGGTGCTGGGCGCCATGCACGCTTACCTGCTCTGGTATGGGGACATCCTGGTGATGTACGCAATGAGCGCGGCGATCGTAGTCTGGTTTCGGCGACGGCAGCCGTTGACCCAGTTCATCTGCGGCGCGGTGATGCTGCTGATCGGCACGACGATTTTTGCCGGCGCCGGTTTGACCCTGCCGCAATGGCCCGCCGAAGCCATCGCAGAAATGAGGTCTCAGTGGGCACCGACGCCCGAGGAAATAAGCCAGGAAACAGCGGCCTATCGGGGCGGTTGGCTGCAGCAGATGTCCCACCGGGTGCCTCATTCCCTGGGGTTTCACAGCGGGGCATTCATAGCCTGGGGTTTCTGGCGCGCCGGCGGCCTGATGCTCATCGGCATGGCCCTGTTCAGGTGGGGATTTTTCTCGGCCGTCCTGGACTCAGCCCGATACCGCCGGTTTGCCGCTGCTGGCGTTGTCATCGGCTTTCCGCTGGTGGTGTACGGCCTGCTGCAGCATGAGGCCAACCAGTGGCGCATGGAGTATTCCCAGTTCCAGGGCACCTTGTACAACTACTGGGGCAGCCTGGCCGTGTCCACGGCTTACCTGTGCCTGGTGATGCTCTGGTTCCAGAGCGGCCGGCTGCAGGCCCTGGTGCATCGCTTTGCTGCGGTGGGGCGCATGGCTTTCAGCAACTACATTGCCCAGACGCTGATCTGCTTCCTGCTGTTTTACGGCACCGGACTGGGTTTGTTCGGACAGGCTGAGCGCTGGCAGCAGCTGCTGGTGGTGCTGGGTGTGTGGGTGCTGATCCTGCTGTGGTCACCCTGGTGGCTGGCCCGGTTTCGCTACGGGCCACTGGAGTGGCTGTGGCGATCGCTGACCTACTGGGAGCTGCAGCGGTTCCGACGGTAGGCTCCCGCCCCCCGGATGGTCAGCTCCTGGCCTCGATGTAGCGATCCACCTGCCGTTCCAGCAGTTCCAGGGGTAGCTCACCCCTGGCCAGGACCACATCATGGAATTCCTTCAGGTCGAACCGGTCACCCAGGGCCTTCCGGGTCTTTTCCCGCAGCTCCAGGATTTTCATCATGCCCACCTTGTAGGCCAGGGCCTGGCCCGGCATCACGAAGTAGCGTTCGATTTCAGTCACGACCTCAGCCTCGGGCATGCCAGTTTTTTCCTGCATGTAGGCCATGGCCTGTTCCCGGGTCCAGCGCTTGTGGTGAATACCGCTGTCCACCACCAGGCGAACCGCCCGCATCATCTCTCCCTGCAGCCGTCCCAGGTCGTCGAAGGGATCCTCCTGGAATCCGATTTCCTTGGCCAGCTGTTCCGCGTAAAGGCCCCAGCCTTCGGAATACGCGGTGAAGCCCAGGATATTGCGGAACATGGGTACACCCTCCAGTTCCGCGGCAATGGCGGATTGAAAGTGATGTCCGGGCACACCTTCATGGTAGGCCAGGGTGCGCATGCCAAACTTGACCACTTCGCTGGTGTCCCGCAGATTCACGTAAAACACGCCGGGGCGGCTGCCGTCCATGGAGGGTGGCTGGTAGTAAGCGCCGGGAGAGGTCTTCTCGCGAAACTCCGGAATGCGCTTCACCTCCAGCGGCGACCGCGGCAGTACGCCGAAGTACCGGTCCATGTCACGGTTGATCTCCTCGATGATGGCCGTGAAGTCTTCCAGGATCTGGTCCCGTGCCTCGTCGCTGTCGGCATAGAGGAATTCCGGACGCATGGACATGGCGGTGACCCGCTCGCCGATGGTGCCCTCGGTCATGCCGGCTTCGCTGAGGATGGCGTCCATGGCCAGTTCAATCCGGGCCACTTCCTGGACCCCGATCTGGTGGACTTCTTGCGGCGTCATGCGGGTGGTGGTGTGCTGGTAAATCAGGTGGCTGTAGAGCGCGTCACCGTCGGGCAGGGCCCAGACGCCGTTGTTTTCAGTGGCCTTGGCCAGGAGGCCGGTGAAGTATGAGATGTACTCACGATAAGCCGGATACACCGACTCGGCAACGGCGATTTCTGCCTGGTCGAGCAGCTGCTGGCGCTGGTCCTCCGCCAGGTCCATCTTGTCCAGTTTTTCCTGCATGGACGTCACCAGGATGTTTTCAGCAGGGGGTGTGTCTACGAATCCCTGCATTTCTTCGATGACCTTGGTCACCGTGAACCGGGGCGGAATGATCCGCTGCTCTTCCCGGTACTTCAGTCCCTCCATGGCCTGGGAAAACTTGGTTGGGATTTTGGTCAGACGGGTGATGTAGTTTTCGGCGTCACCCACGCTGTTGATGCGGTGGATATTGGTCATGAACGTCGGCATGCCGTTCTGGATGCCGAACATCTGGTTCACCGGGTAGTTGTGGTAGTTGAAAGGAATGCCGTCGACCTGCTGCTGCAGGAAAAATTCCAGGATGTCATAAGACAGTTTCTGGCCTTCGTCCAGCCCCTGGTAGTCGTAACTGCGCAGGGTCTCCAGAGTTTCCACCATCAGGGCCTGGTCCTCGCGGCCCTTGGCCATGGATGCATCGGCCAGGTCGTCGTTATGGAAGTTCAGGCCCACCGACTCCAGCACGCCCATGGACGACAGCATCTCGGGGTTGTCCAGTGCAAACTGCATCAGCGCCTTATTGAAAAACACGTTGATGCTGAAAGGGCGGAAGTAAATCACCTGCACCGCCAGGGCGACGGCAATCAGCAGGACCGAGCCGACGAGAATCCCGGTCCACTTGAACAGTCTTTTCATGATTTTGGTCTCTTGCAGTCTGGCGGACTCAGGCCGAATCGGCCGGGCCTTGAGTGCAGGGTAGTGCTGTCCCGGCTGAGGCGCATCTGACAAAAGCTGGGCAGTCTCACTGCAGGAAGCGCTTCAGCCACTGGTTGACTTCCTGGTGCCAGCGCACTGAGTTGTGGGGTTTCAGCACCCAGTGGTTTTCATCCGGGAAGTACAGGAATCGACTTTCGATGCCCCGTCGCTGCAGCGCGGTGAAGGCGGCAATACCCTGGGTGACGGGGACCCGGTAATCCAGCTCGCCATGGATCACCAGCATGGGGGTTTGCCAGCGGTCGACAAAGCGGGCCGGGTTGTGTTTTTCATAGGCCTCGGGGCTTTGGTAGTAGGGGCCATCGTGTTCCCACTCGGGAAACCAGAGTTCCTCGGTGGTGTAGTACATGGAGCGCTGATCGAACACGCCGTCGTGGTTCACCAGGCAGCGGAACCGGTCCGGCCACTGGCCGGCGATCCAGTTGATCATGTACCCGCCGTAGGACGCACCCAGCGCGCACACCCGGTCACCGTCCAGGAATTCAAACTGGTCCAGCGCCGCGGCCAGACCAAGCTTCAGGTCTTCCAGGGGTTTGCCGCCCCAGTCGCCGGAAATGCTGTCGGTGAATTCCTGGCCGTAGCCGGTGGAGCCGTGGAAATCGATCATGACCGCGGCAAATCCCTGGCCGGCGTAGGTCTGCGGGTTCCAGCGATAGTGGAAATGGTTGGAGAAGCTGCCCTGGGGCCCGCCATGAATCAGGAACGCTACCGGGTAGCGCTTGCCCCGCTCAAAGTCTGTCGGCTTGACCAGCCACCCATACACCGTGGCGTTGCCGGCGCCCTTGAACGAGAACTGCTGGAAGTCACCCAGCGCAACATTCTCCAGGCTGGCCTGTCCCAGCCGGGTCAGCTGTCGGGGGCTGGACCCACGGACGTCGGTGGCCCAGAGCTCTGAGGGTGAGCCAAGGTCGTCCCGGGCGAACACCACGGTGTCCCCGGCGGCGTCAACGGCGCTGACGTACCCGCTGTCGATAATTTTCTGCGGCAGCTCCTCAGATCCGGCGTCCAGGGACAGCCGCCACAGGGTCTTGTGGCCGGTGTCCTGGGCGTTCATCAACAGCTGCCTGCCGTCGGAAGCCAGGGTCATGCCGGATGGGGAGTAGTCCCAGTCAGCGGTCAGGGAGCGGGTTTGTCCGCTGGCCAGGTCCTTCAGCATGACCTGGAAACGGTCGGCCTCGAACCCGGGCCGGGACATGGCCAGGTAGACCAGGCTTTTACCGTCGGGCGTCACCACTGGCGCTGTGTCCCAGGCGGCGTTGTCAGCAGTCAGGTTTTCCGGCTGGCCGTTTCCGTCCATGGTGGCACGGTACAGGTCAAAGTTGGTGGAGGTGGGTTCAGCGGCGTTGCGCAGTCTGGCAGCGAAAACCAGGGTCTGTCCATCCGGCGTGATGCTGTATTCGCCTGACCCGCCCCAGACCCGTGAGGGCACGTCAGCGTCCAGCCGGGTCAGGCGGGCAGGTGTGCCTTCAGCAACGCCGTCACCGTTCAGCGCAATGCCGAACAGCTGGGACCGGCGCTGGTCGAGCCAGTGATCCCAGTGGCGCATGAACAGCTGGTCATAGGCCTGAGCGGTGACCTTCGACTGCTCAGCCTGGTCCAGCCGCTCGGCACTGCACTTCAGGGTGTCGCAATCCAGGTAAACCGACAGCGACACCACCAGCCGGTCGCCGGTGGGTGAAAGCTTGAAGCTGCCCACGTCCAGGGGCAGCTCGGTGACCTGCCGCGCTTCACCACCCGAGATGGCGATGCGCCAGACCTGGCTGGAGCCGCTGCGGGACGAGAGAAACAGCACGTCACGGCCGTCCGGGCTCCAGGCCGGGCTGGTGTCGCTGGCGTCGTGGGTGGTGAGCTGGCGCGTTGCGCTGCCGTTGAGATTGCTGATCCATAGATCGTGGCGGCCGCGATCCGCGTCCATGTCCGTGGTCCGCAGGGTGTAGACCACCGCATCACCGGCAGGGGACAGCACCGGTGCGCCCACCCGCGGTATGCGTACCAGGTGGTCCGCGGTGAATGAATCCGCGCCGGTGGCGGTGGCTGCGGCCAGCAGAATGCCTGCTTGCAAGATCATGATGAAAGTCCTCGATTTGGTGTTGTGCGCCTGCATTACTTGGCCAATGGCTCCAGGTGCCGCGTCTCCACGGATTCCCGCTGGCCGCTTAAAATGTATATTCGCCGCTTGATCCGGGGATAGTTGCCCACGTCCACCTCCGGACGGCCGCCCCCCATCAGGTAGACCAGGTCATCGTCCCCGGTGTTTTTCATGGAGTGATAGGCCCCTCGCGCCGGGAATCCCACGAAATCTCCCGCGGCCAGAGGGTGCTCGTCATCGTCCAGGTAGAGCGTGCAGCTGCCGCTGAGGATGTAGACAAATTCGTCGGAATACTCGTGATTGTGGTGCTGGGTCGTTTCGTCACCGGGTTCGATGCGGACCAGGTGGAGCCCGAGGGTGGAAAGACCGGCCAGGTCACCCAGCGACCGGGTGTGGCGAATGGCCTTGGCGTTGAACGGGTGGACGAAGCGCTTTTCCGGCAGTTTGTCGATGGTTGCTGCTTTCAGTATCCCGTTTTCCGCCATGATCAGACTTCTCCCAGCTGTTGCGCGATGGACCGGGTTTGCGACGTGACCTTGTCACCGGTGTGCCGGGTGGTGACCGTCTCGATCAGGGCAATCCAGCATTCGTCCTGCGCCACGGGATTGTGCAGCACGCCCCGGGGCACCACGTGGAAATCGCCTTCCTCCAGCCGGACGCTGTGGTCCTCGTACTGGATCTCCAGGCTGCCCCGCACCACGTAAAACAGTTCGTCTTCAGCATCATGCTGATGCCAGGTGAATTCACCCTTGAGCTTGGCCACCTTGACGTACTGGTCGTTGACCTGGCCAACCACACGGGGTGACCAGAAGTCTGTCACCTGCTCCAGTTCCCGGACAAAATTCACTGCCGTCATGGGCCCCTCCGGCGAAAAAGCAGCATTTTACTCTCAGGCGGGCCGGGCTGCCCATGGGCCCGTTGGGAAATTTTCCTGTATTTGTTGCCGGCTTGGACTAATATCTTCGCTGGCGCTGCAGCAGGCTGATAATCGCGATGAATCGTTGGGTTCCTGTGGTAATCCTGTGTGCCCTGGCCCCGGTAGTGGCAGCGGCCCAGGGTGGGTTGCTGGCCACCTCCGCCGCCAGTTCCATTGAGGGCGGTGCCGGGGGTGGGTTGAGCCCCTGGGCGGTACTGACCGGGTATGCAACCCGGGACGAACTTGGCGGCAGTGCCTTTGCCACCCACCTGGACACGGGGGATTACTCGCTCACCACGGCGGGCGCCGCGGTGAATTTCCGGAATCGCGTTGAATTGTCCGCTGCACGCCAGTCGCTGGATGTGTCTGTGCTGGGGGCCGCCGTCGACGAACTGGAACAGACCGTGGTCAGCGCCAAGCTCAAGCTCACCGGTGACCTGGTTTACGGGCCCTGGCCCCAGACCACCCTGGGCATCCAGTACAAGGACCACGGCCAAGCCGATATTGTCACGGCGCTGGGTGCGGCAGAAGCCAGCGGCACCGATATCTATCTGTCCTCCACCCGCCTGATCCTGGACGGCCTGTTCGGGCGCAGCACCCTCATTTCCGGAACGGTGCGTGCCACCGCGGCGAACCAGGCGGGTCTGCTGGGATTTGGTAACGCGGCAGGGGATTCACGGGAGCTGGTGTTCGAAGCCGCCCTGGGCGTATTCCTGACCCGGGAGTGGCTGCTGGCCGGGGAATACCGGGAGAAACCCGATCAGTTGAGTTTTGCCGGGGAGGACCACTGGCGTGACGTGTTCCTGGCCTGGTTCCCCAACAAGACCTGGTCTGCCGTGGCTGCCTGGGTTGACCTGGGCGACATCGCCGGGCGTCCTGACCAGGAAGCCTGGTACCTGTCGGTGCAGGTGAGCTTCTGATGGCGCGGAGTACCTGGCGATTGCTGCTGTCCCTGCTGCTGGCAGGTTGTGCCGCCGGGCCGCCCCAGGGCAACCTGTATCGTGACCTGGGTGGAGAGCCGGGCATCGCTGCCATCGTGGACGGCGTGATCGTCAAGATCCAGGCCGACGAGGACGTCCAGGAGCTGTTCGAGGAAACCGATTTTGATTTCTTCGGCGAAAAGCTCCGCCTGCAGCTGTGCGAAGTCGCCGACGGTCCCTGCGTCTACGACGGCCTCGACATGCAGAGCGCACACCTGAGCATGGACATCAGCGAGGCCGAGTTCAACAATTTTGTACAGGATCTGATCGACGTGCTGGATGGGCTCGGTGTTCCGCTTCCGGTGCAGAATCGGCTGCTGGCCCGGCTGACGCCAATGCGCCGGGAAATCATCTACCAGTAAGCACACCGAATCACCCGGAATCCGCGGTAAACGATTGTTTCTGCAATGCAAACCAATGTGGCAGGGCCGCCAGCGCCGACTCCCGCCATGGGATAATTCAGCCATCAGAACTTGGAGTACATGCGATGCGATTCGCGTTGATGGCCGTGCTGACGGGATTGTTGCTGGCACTGTGCCTGTGGACTGTGGCTACCCACGCGCCCCGGATCGAAGCCGGCGTCAGCCAGGCTGCCAGCCAGGCCCTGGCCGCCGCGGGCAACGTGGCCGTACTGGTCGATGGACGGGATGTCACCGTGATCGGCCGCGTCCATCGAGGCTACGCTGACGCCGCGGTTCAATCAGCCATCGGCGACCTGGAGCAGTCGCTGTCCGGACTGTCCTCGGTGCGCCAGGTCGACAGCCGGTTTGACCTGGTCATGGCACCGGCCCCTTCCGCTTCGCCGGAAAGATCGGACCGCGATCTCACCGCCCTTGAGTGGGACTTTTTCCTGGGAGTGCTGTAATGACTTACCTGGTTGGAGAAATCATCTTCTCCCTGGTGCTGGCCGCGGCCATTGGCGGCATCGTCGGCTGGCTGGCATGCCAGTGGACCGTCGCAGCCCGACTGGAGGCCGATCTGGAAGAGATCCGTGGCGCCCTGTTCACCCGGGAAGCCGAAATCAACCAGCTGCGCTCGGAGCACAACATCTGAGGCGAGGCGCTGTCACCCGCCGGGACCAAGCTTGGTCATGACCCGGCGAATGTCATCCAGCTGTTCCCCTTGCGCGCCCCGGGCAATGGCGTCTATCAGCAGCGATCTGGCCCGGTCGGTTTGGGCATAGCGGTCAATCAGCAGATCGGCCGCGGCGACTGACATGTCCACCGAGCGGCGGTAGCGCGGGAAGTTTCGGACAAAGCTCTCGCACAGGGACACCGCCAGCTCATACTGTCCCCGATTCATCGCCAGCTGGATGAGTTGATCGTCAGCGTCCAGCTCGCCGATGGCAAATGCGCCATCGGATGTAACGCAGTCCCGAGCTGTGATCAACGCGACATCCGGTCGGTCTTCGTCCAGGCAGCGCTTGATCAGGCGCCGTCCCTGGGCCAGCACCTGTTCTGCCCGGCCGGCGCGAATTTCCAGGTCCAGCAGATACCGGTGGACTTCCAGCGGTGCATACAGGTCCTTCAGCTCATCCGCCAGGAACCGGGCGGCGGCTTCGATGCCGTCTTCGCGCTCGCGGATCTTCGCTACACGGATGAACTCATGCTCGGCAGGTTCCGACTTTTTTAACCCAACGGTCTCCAGGTCCGCTGCAAAAGCCGCGTTGATGCCGAGTTTCTCGCCGTGGGTAAAGGCTGCCGCACCCAGCAGGGTAAGAGCCAGCGCGACCCCCACCATCAGGCAATAGCTCATGACGGCCACACCCATCAACTGGGATCCCCCCAGGACCCAGCGGCCGCCGTTGAAAGCGGCCCAGATGACCAGGGTGCAGCACACCAGGGTGAGCCAGTAATGCAAACCCATGGCGCCCATGACCCGCAGGATGTCGGCCGGATTCAGTGCCGGGGCCAGCCGGTCCGTGGTGCCCACAATCAGTGCGGACGCGGGAACCCAGAACATCACCAGGGGGTACAGCAGCCAGCTGGTATGGGTCGTGGGAAAGACTTCCAGCCAGTACAGCAGGGCCAGGGGTACGGCCAGCACCAGCAGGAAACGCATTCCCATGCCCATGCCGGCGGTGTAGCTCACGTTGCGGGAAAACTCACTGTCCCCGACAGAAATGCCCCGCATCTTGGTGAACGCGAAGCCAAAGAAGAAAGCGTAAAAGACCAGCGCGAGCAGCTCACGGATTATGGGAAAAAGCCCCATAGAGGCCATCCAGGCGTAAAAGGCCGGAACAACAGGTACCAGGACCATCCACAGGTCCAGGCTGGCCACGCCGCGCCGCAGCACCACGGGGAACCCGGCGGTGCCGTTCAAAACCGTTCCCCGGCTTCGGGCAGTTGCCAGATGGGGCCAGTCAGCCCGTGCCGCTCAAACAGCTTGCGGGCCTGGCCCACTGTCCATTTCCGCCAGTCTGGAGACAGGTGCCGGCCGTACCAGTCCCGGGCAAATTCCCAGGCCGCCAGTACCGGCAGCACGTCTCCCCGGGCCAGGCGATGTCGGCGGCACCACTGGTCAACGGCGGATTCGCTGTCGAACACCAGCATGGTGCTGCAGGTGTAGACGACGTTGTCCCAGGCCTTGCTCATGGGCACCGGGAAATGCACCAGCAGGTCTGACGCCCGCAGTTGGCCGTCGCGGACATGCAGTGTGACCTGGCCTGCGTTGGCGCCCAGGGTGGTGGTGATGCTCAGTTCGCGGTCGAGCAGGGCGGCTGCGCCCAGGGCACACCAGGCACAGTTGCCCCACCATTCCATGCCGTCGAGATCTCGCAGCAGGAACGGGGTGGGGGCGGTACTGAAGGGGTGGATGATCCAGACCTCGTCGGAGCCAGGGTGCAGCACCACGCCATGCTCCGCCGCCAGGGCCCGCAGCGCGACGCGAACAGCGGCCTCGTCCGAATCGCTCCACGTGGCCATTTCCGCTACGGATGGGGCAAAGCCGTTTCGGATCAGCTCAGTGAGAATATGATGATGCAGCGGTCCCGCATCGATGCCAGTCATGGGTAAGCCAGGAGAACGGGGATATCCGGCAGTCTATCATCGCCGTGCGGGATCCGACGGAAATGTGCGGACCCGTGGAGATATGATGGAGAGCCTGCGATGAAAACCGACCCGGAAACCTTGAAGAGCCTGGCGCTGGCGCTGCCAGAGGCAGAAACAAAGCCGCATTTCGACCGCTTGTCATTTCGGGTAGGGAACAAAATATTTGCCACCCTGGCAGAGGCAGACGGAGAAGCCGTGGTCAAGCTTACGCTGGCGGACCAGTCGGCCCTGGTGGGCAGCGACCCGGAGACCTTTTTCCTCCCGGGCTGGTCCCACCAGGGCTGGACCGGGATCCGGCTGGACCGTATCGCGCCATCCACTCTGCAGGACCTGCTGCGCCAGGCCTGGCGCAACGTAGCGCCGAAATCCCTGGTTGAAAAGCCATGACTTCACGCCGGGATCACGCCGGACTGGTTTACTTGTGCGCTCTGAGAAATGGAGAGTCATTGGATGCCCGAGGGCCCTGAAATCAAGCGGGTCGCTGACCAGCTGGAGTCGGCGGTGGCCGGCAAACCCCTGGAGGAGGTCTGGTTTGCCCGGCCTGACCTGCAGCAGTACCAGTCTGAACTGGGCGACAGCATCGTGACCGGCGTCAAAACCAAGGGTAAGGCGCTGCTTACCGAGTTCGATTGCGGGCTGACGGTTTACAGCCACAACCAGCTCTACGGCCGCTGGTACTTCATGGGCGCGGGCAAGCGGCCCAGAACAGGGCGCCAGTTGCGCTGGCGGCTGGATACCGAAGACCGGTCCGCGCTGCTTTACAGCGCCTCGGAAATTGCCGTCATGCCCAGCGAGGAGATCCACCGGCATCCGTTTGTGGCCCGGGCGGGTATCGACGTGCTGTCGGACCACCCCACGGTGGCTGAGATGTCCAGGTACATCAATCAGTCTCGCTTCGCCCGGCGCAGCCTGGGCGCCCTGCTGCTGGATCAGGGGTTCGTTGCCGGCATCGGCAACTACCTCCGTACCGAAATCCTGTTCTGCGCCGGTCTGCTGCCCGAGGCGACCATCGGCGCCCTGAGCGGCCGGGAGCGCAGCCGGCTGGCTCGGCAGATCATCCGGATCACCGAGCGCGCCTACCAGACCGGCGGGATCACCAACGACCCGAAGATCGTTCGCCGCCTCAAAGCCAGGGGATGGCGACGGTCGCAATACCGCCACTATGCGTTCTGCCGTGCGGGCGAGCCCTGTCATGTCTGCGCCGAGGAAATCCGGAAGCACACGGTGGCGGGGCGCCGGTTGTACACTTGCCCCCATTGCCAGGATCATCCAGCCTTCACGGCAAGTTGATCGCGGCTTGCAGATCATAGCGCCCGGTTTGAACCGTCGAGGATCGATATGAACTCCATATTTGCACTGATGCTGGCAGCTTCGCTGTCCGGCACCGACTGCTCCAGCGACCTGCTGGACCACGATTTCCGCAAGCTGGCCTCCAAAGACAGCGTTAACCTGTGCGACAGTTTTCAGGGCCAGGTGCTGCTGGTGGTGAACACGGCCAGCAAGTGCGGCAACACCCCCCAGTACGATGGTCTGGAGAAGCTTTACGCGGAGTACCGTGAGCGCGGCTTTGCGGTGCTTGGCTTCCCGTCCAACGATTTCATGGGTCAGGAACCGGGCACCGAGGAGCAGATTGAAGAATTCTGTCGTCTGACCTACGGCGTTCAGTTTCCCATGTTTGAAAAGACCACGGTCAAAGGCGACCAGGCCCACGCCCTGTTCCAGCAGCTGGCGGAAGCCGAGACCGCGCCGCGCTGGAACTTCCACAAGTACCTGATCGGCAGGGACGGTCAGCTCATCCAGGCATTCAGTCCCCGCACCAAGCCGTACGACCCGGCGGTGGTAGAGGCCATCGAAACAGCCCTGAACTGACCGGTGTCTGACCCAGACAGCGCCGCCGGTCGCCCGGCGCCCCCGGTGGCGCTGCTGCTGGGCTACTCCGGCCTTATCCCGTTTGTCGGCCTCACCGCTGCGGCCTTCGTGGCCGCGGACGGATCCGCCTGGCCGACGGCCTGGTTCGCCCTGTATTCGGCCGTCATACTCTCTTTCCTGGGCGGCATTCGCTGGGGCGTGTACGCGAGCCGCCCCGATCCCAATCCTTTCGACGTGGTTTTCAGTATCGTGATCAGCCTGTGGGCCTTCGGCTCACTGCTGCTGGACGACACGGCCTCCACGCTCACCCTGCTGCTGCTGGGCCACCTGCTGGCGGCGGGGGTCGACTGGATGCGACCACCGGCAGGTCAATCGGCGTGGCTGCGAAGCCTGCGCCCCCGCTTGTCCGTGGTGGCGTCCGTCTGCCACGTCATTCTGCTGCTGGGCTGAGGGTTTCCGCGCTCCGCGGTCAGCACATCACCTCTAACGACTGTTTTCCGCAGGCAAAAAGAAGCCCGATCAGGTCGCGAGGGGGACAGGGGATTCGACGCTGATCGGGCTGGGTGTAATGAGGCACGTCCCTGTGACCTCGGAACGTATGGTCTCTGAATCCTGGTGAAGATTCGGTGAAAAATCTAGACAATATCTTATAGATTTGACAAATCTTGGTTTTGTATAAAAAATGTCCAATAAATATGGACAAAACCACTCCAAAATATTCCATTGGGGCCGCGTCCCGCGCCAGCGGCGTCAGCACGCACACCATTCGCAAGTGGGAAGACCGCTACCAGGCGGTTGAGCCCGGGCGCAGCCCGGGGGGTGATCGCCGCTACAGCCAGCGCGATGTCGACCGCCTGGCGCTGCTGGGGCAGCTGACCGGCCAGGGCCACAGCATCAGCGGAATTGCCGCCAGCTCCCTGGAGCAGCTGCAGACCCTGGCGGGGGAGTCCGCGGTCGAATCGTCCATGGAGTCAGCGCCTCGGATCGGCGTGATTGGAGACAGCCTTCCGGCATTGGTGGCCCAGAACCGGGTCCGTCTTCCACGGCTGAGCATCCGGGCCCGCGCCGCCAGTCTCGAGCATCTGTCTGCGGGGGATCTGGCAGAGCTTGACGGGCTGATCGTGGAAATGGCGACCCTCGGTCCATCGGCCCTGAATGACGTTGAACGGCTGCGTCTGCGCAGCGGCGTGGCGGCGGTCATTGTGGCGTACCGATTCGGATCCCACGCCCAGTCAGAATCGCTCTCCACCGGGAATACCGCCTGTGTGCGATTGCCGCTGAACTTCCGGGAAACCGAACGCACGGTGATGGCGCTGGTTCGAGAAACGGCTGACAGACAGGCAGTGAATCTGGATGCGCCACCCCGATATTCCATGGCTCTGCTGGCGCGGGTCGCGGCGGTTTCCCCCAACATCGCCTGCGAATGCCCGCGACACCTGGCGGAGCTGCTTTCCGCCGTATCCCATTTTGAGAGTTACAGCGCTCAGTGTGCCTCCCGCAACGAGCAGGACGCCAGGCTTCACCAGTATCTGGGAGAAACGTCAGCCCGGGTTCGACGACTGTACGAACAGGCCCTGGAAGCCGTAGCGGCATACGAAGACATCCCGCTTGATCAATGGCGGCGGGAGGACGGAGCCTGACACAGCGGGCCAGTCGGGCCTAAACTCGCCGCGCCACCCAGACTCCCGCCCGGGAACCATAGTCGATCAGGGCCTGCCAGGCTTTCTGCGGCAGCGTCATTCCGCCGCCCCTGCGGTCGGCGGCGTCGTCCCGGTGGTGCCCTTCATCCTGTTGAAAACCACGCAGCACTTCAGCCAGCTGTAACAGGCTGTGATCGCCGCCGGAGAGCACATCCAGTTGCTCCTGGTAATGGCCCACCACAAAGGTCTCCACGGCGTCGATGGTGACGTAGACCCAGCGGGGACCCAGCAGGGCGGCCACGGCGCCCAGCAGGAAACCGGATGCGTTCCACAGGGGCAGCAGGGCGCTGCGGTATCGAGCCGGCAACCAGGATTCGAAGAAGGCCAGGTGGCGCAGTTCGGTGGCCATGTGTTCTCTGGCGAAGCGACGTACTCCCTCGTCCCGGGACACCGCCAGGATCCCGCGGTAAATCGTCACGGCGCCGCTTTCCCCGGCGTGATCTGATCGCAGATCCCGGACCAGCTCGCGATCCAGGGGCATGGCCTCGAATCGGGGTAGGGTCGCTTCCATCAGAATGGGCCCTCCCGCACGGCACTGAGCATGTAGTTGATCGCCAGGGAGCGGGTCAGCGACATGCGCCGGGTGATGGGATTGACCCGGACGCCGGTCCAGGCCCTGGGTTCGATGGATGATTTTTCCAGCTCCCGGGTAATCTCTTCCGGCCGCCGCAGCAGTCCATAGCGGTGGGTGCCGCGGGGCAGCCAGCGCAGCACCACCTCGGCGCCGAAGATGGCGGTAAACCATGCCAGCGGCGTTCGGTTGATGGTGGCGACAAAGGTGACGCCCCCGGGCCGGACCAGCTGCCCGCAGGCGGCCATAAAGCCGGGCAGGTCGGCCACGTGCTCCACCACCTCCATGTTCAGTACCACGTCATAGCTGCGACCCTGCTCAGCGAGCTCCTCTGCGGTGACCTGCTGGTACTCGAGATCGAGCTCCGGGGCCGCGTGGCTGCTGGCAATGGCGATGTTGCGTTCGACCACGTCGATTCCGTGCACCCGGGCGCCGAAGCGCGCCATGGACTCGGCCAGGATGCCGCCGCCGCATCCCACGTCCAGCACCGAGATGCCTGACAGCGGGCTGTCGCCTGGCCCGGTTGCCAGTCCGGCGTCTGTCAGCTGTTGCAGGATCCACTCGACCCGCAGCCGGTTCAGGGTATGCAGTGGCCAGAATGGACCGGTCGGATCCCACCAGGTGTTCGCCAGGGCGGTGTAGTGGGCCACCTCGCGGGGGTCGACGCTGCTGCTGGGCGCAAAGTCAGCCACGGGCGGCACCCTTGATGACGTTGTAGGCAGCCAGGGCTTCCTGGCGGGCCTCGGCGTGCACCACCAGCGGGGACGGGTAGCTGTCACCCAGCTGGATGCCGGCCTCGCGCAGAACCGCCGCCGGCGCCTCCCAGGGTTTGTTCAGAAACCGGTTGGGCAGTCCCGCGATTTCCGGCACCCAGCGCCGGACATACGCGCCGTCGGGGTCAAACTTTTCGCCCTGGATGATGGGATTGAAAATGCGAAAGTAGGGCGCCGCGTCGGCGCCGCTGCCGGCTACCCACTGCCAACTGGCTGAGTTGCTGGCCAGGTCTGCGTCCACCAGGGTGTCCCAGAACCACTCTTCACCCCGACGCCAGTCGATCAACAGGTGTTTGACCAGGAACGAGCCAACGATCATCCGCACCCGGTTGTGCATCCAGCCCGTATGCCAAAGCTCGCGCATGCCGGCGTCCACCAGCGGATAACCGGTCTGTCCGCGCTGCCAGGCGTCCAGGTGGGCCTCATTGCTGCGCCAGGGAAAATGATCGAACTGCGGACGGAAGTTAGCCAGGGGCAGGTCCGGGAAATGAAACAGCAGGTGGTAGGAAAACTCCCGCCAGCCCAGTTCCCGCAGATAGGCGTTGGCGGCCGGGCCGGGCAGTGCGCCCTCGGTCACAGCCAGGGACAGCCGGTGCCATACCTGGCGCGGGCTGACTTCGCCATGCTGAAGGTACGGCGACAGCCTGGACGTGCCGGCCAGGTCTGGCCGGTCCCGATGGGTCTGATAATCCAACGCCGCGGCCTCGACAAAACGGGCCAGGCGCCGGGCGGCTCCGGACTCGCCTGGAATCCAGTTCTCCCGCAGGCCACCGGCCCAGTCCGGCCGGGTAGGCAGCAGATCCCAGCTGGCCAGGTCATCCCCGGGACCGGCGGACACCCAGTCGGGTTCTGGTGCCGCCTCAGGAACGGGCTGCCCCACCTGTTCCTGCAGCGCTTTCCAGAACGGCGTGAACACCCGGTAAGGATCGCCCGTGCGCGTGCTGACGCGGTCGGGTTCGCTCAGCAGCGCACCGGGGTAGCGGCGAACCTCCATGGATTCGCCGAAACGCTGGTGAACGCGTTCCTCCAGCTGCCTCGCCCATGGCTCGTAGGCACGGGTGAAATGAACGGCATCGGCGCCGGATTCGCGTGCCAGGTCGCTCAGTATGTCCAGGGTGTCCCCCCGCTTCAGCAGCAGCTGGCCGCCGCCTTCCGCGATTCGCTCCGCCAGTGCGTGGAGGCTGCCATGCAGCCACCATCGGCGTGCGCCTCCGGCTCGCCACCGGCCCGCCGCTTCATCGTCGAGGATGAATACAGGCAGGACCTGACCGCGCCGGGAGGCAGCGATCAGGGCAGGGTGGTCAGACAGCCTCAGGTCGTTGCGGAACCAGAGAATGGTGGGTCGGGTACTCATGTCGTCAGGGTGTGCTCTTTCAAAAACAGGCGCGCCGCGCGGTCGATGGTGGCACGCCGGTCCGGGTTGATGCGGTCCAGGGTGCGAACCATCATGGACAGCCGCGGGTTGCCGGCGAAAAACTCGCGATGCCGATCGATGAATCGCCAGTACAGGCCGTCCACGGTGTCGCACCAGTCGCCCCGGGGGTAGTCGCTCATCTTCAGCAGGTAGTTAGACCCACAGATGTAGGGTTTGGTGGCAAAAATGCCACCGTCGGAGAACAGTGCCATGCCGTAGACATTGGGACCCATGACCCAGTCGGAGGAGTCGACGTGGGTTTCCATGAACCACCGATGGGCCTGGCCCGGCTCAATCTCGCTGAGGGTCATCAGGTTGCCGATGACCATGAGCCGGAGGATGTGGTGGGTCCAGCCGAGTTTCATGGCGGCTTTGATAGCATCGTCCAGGGGCGGAATGCCTGTGTCGCCGGTGTACCAGGACGGTCCCAGCCGGCGCCGGTGCTGCCAGAAGTTGGACGTCTGCTGCTGGTGATCATACTCGTGGTAAATGCCACGGATGAACTCCCGCCAGCCAATCAACTGGCGCACGAATCCTTCCAGGCTGTTCAGCGGAACCTGGTGCCGTTCGGACCATGCAAGCACCTGCTCCAGGAGGTCCCGGGGGGTGATCAGTCCAAGGTTCAGCAGGGGCGACAGGATACTGTGATACAGGGTGTCGCTGCGCTGGCTGATGGCGTCCTGGTAGCTGCCGTAGTTTTCCAGGGACAGGTCCAGAAAACGCTGCACCCACTGCAGGGCCTGCCCGCGGTCCACCGGCCACCAGAAATCCGCAGCGTCTCCGGGGTGATCACTGAACTCGCGCTGGACCAGCGCCACCACATCGTCAACGTGCCCGTTCCATTCTGCGCGGGGTGGTGCCGGCGGCTCGACGTTCCTGGGCAGCTTGCGCCGGTTCTCCTGGTCGAAGCTCCAGCGGCCGCCCTCGGGGGTGCCATCGGGGTTCATCAGCGCCATGGTTTTGCGCCGCTGCCGTTTGTAGAAGTCGGCCATGAACGGCCGTTTCACCCGGCCGAGGTAGTCGGAGAATTCCTGTCTCGAGCTGATGAACATGGGGGACGGCAGGACGATCTGGCGCAGGCCATGATCCTGGCAGAACTTCTGGATGCGCTGCTCGAAGAAGTGATCTTCGATCTCAAAGTGGGCCAGCGCTTCCAGGCGGTTGTTCTCGACGAACTCAGCCAGGCGGGATTCATAGCTTTCCCCGCCCCGCTGTTCCAGCCGCCAGTAGGTAACCTGGTGGCCGCCCTGGGCGGCCCGCTCGGCGAAACTGCGCATGGCGGCCAGAAACAGCACCAGTTTCTGCTGGTGATGCCGGACGTAGGTACACAGCTCGCGGTCTTCCGCCATGAACAGGGGCAGGCCAGCCGTTTCCTCGACGTGTTCGAGCGGAAACAGCTGATTACCCAGGATCAGCAAACCGGTTTGGACAGACATAGACAAGGGGGTATCTCAGAAACGCTTCGATGGTACAGCCCGGAATGGGAAATCAGCGTGAAAAGGACCCCGTCAGCGGCAGGCTGACCGCAGGCTCAGCGGAACAGCCCGGGCAGTTCGGCCACGCTGTTGATCAAAGCCGTGTGAGGCATGGCGGCCAGTTCGTCCCGCCCGTGGGCACCCGACAGCACGCCGATATTCCACCCCGCGCCGGCGTTGTGTCCGGCGCCCAGGTCTGCCACGGTGTCTCCTGCGGCGGCCACCGACGCCACCTGGTCGCATCCCGTCCACTCCATGGCGCGATATATCAGAAACGGCGCCGGGCGCCCCCGCGGCACGTCGTCATTGGATACCAGTGCATCGATCCGGTCCTGCCACCCAAGACGCTGCACCAGCAACTCTGCCACCGGCCGGTCAAACCCGGTTCCCAGTGCGATACTGACGCCCTGGCTGCGCAGCCAGGCAAACAGGTCTTCGGTGCCATCCACCGGGCGCACCGGGCTATCCCGAAAACGGCCCAACAGCTCACGCTGGAAGCGGGCATGAATGCGGTTGAACAGTGCCGGCGCGTGGTCGTCGCCCAGGTGGCTGTCCAGCAGCTGGCCAATGGCCTCTCGCTTGGACCGGCCCCGCGCCCGGGACAGCTCCCCGGGGCCAAGCTGGATGCCCTCTGCGGCAAACACGTCGGCCAGCACGTCGGGGACGTGGCTGGTGATCTCCACCGTCGTCCCGGCCATATCGAACACGGTCAGTCGGGGGAGATTCATGGCCCGTCCCCAGGTCCGGCCGCGCCGTAGTAGCCCTCCAGGCCCAGCCGCGCCACCTGGGCATGGACTTCCAGGGCGTGGGCTTTGAGCGGGCTGTCCGGCAGTCGGCCCAGCGCCGCCGCGGCCTCGGGCTGACCGGAAAGCGCCAGCCCAAGCCGGGCATGGACGGACAATTCCTGCTGGGCCTGTTCCGGCCTGAAGTGAATCGATCCGTGTTCGGCCGGCCCCCGCCAGAAATCAGGCTGACTGGCCCGGGCCAGAAGATCCAGAGCCTCGGGATAGTCACCTCGGCTGGACAGGTAGCCCAGCGCCATCAGAGCGCTGGTCCGCGCCCTGAAATCCGCAGGCGTCAGGGCCTGGGCGGTCGGGCGCTCCAGCATCTGCTGCAGGGGCACGAAAGCCTCAGCGCTGCCGATCAGACCCAGCAGCACTGCGGCGTTGGACCAGTGGGCCTGGCTGGCCGGATCCTCCAGGACCTGCAGCAGTGTCTGCTCGCTGGCGTCCAGCTGGTCGCCGGCATACTGCCGGGCCTGGTCGATGGATATGCCGTGCACGTGGGTGCGGCGCACAAAGTCCTCCACGGCAAGCGGCACTTCCCCGACAGATGCGGAGGCATTCGCGATGGAATCGCCGCGAATCTGACGGCACTCTGCGGCGCTGAGCCTGTTGCTCGACGGTGACAGTGCGGGATTCATCAACATGTCGGCCACATTCGTGTCCGGCAGGCCCACCAAATGACCCAGCTGGTGTACCAGCAGGGCCGCATCCTGGGGGCTTGGATACACCAGGGCATGCCCCTTCTGCCCGGGGCTGCCGCAAGCCAGGATCCCCGGCCGCGTCTTGCCGCACCAGGTGATGGCATTGGCCAGGTGAAGCTGAGCCCTGCCCCCGGTAGCCTTTGCCATGGCCGCTGGGGTATGGATGGAATTGAGGTCCGCCACAGGGTTGATACGCCCACGATGGCTCACTGACACGCCACAGGATACGTCTCCTTCCCCGTCGCTGAGCAGGATCGTGTTGCTGGCGCGGGAAATGGGAATCAGCCGGTAGCGGTCGGCTGGATTGTCGGGGCCGCGAGTCGCGATCAGCCGGTGGAACACGGTGGCCGGCCAGGACCGCTGCCACAGGTCCCCATCGGTGCCGCGCACGAAGCAGTCCACGCGATCCACCCCCCAGGATGTACAGGACGGGTGGTTTCTCATCCTGCCGCCCAGGCTGACCCAGGGTAGCCACTTGCCGCCCACGGCTCCGATGTGGGCGAGGCCGCCGTCGGCGCCCTGCAGGAAGCAATCGATCAGGCCGGGACCCCGGGAAATGCACTCCGGATCATCCGCCAGGTCGCCGCCCAGGGACTGCCATCGTTCATCCCATTTTGCGCCGGTGCGGCCGCGATAAAACAGCTGGTTGTTGCCGCCACGCACAATGCAATCCAGCTGCCTGGGGCCGGTCCGAATGCAGGCTGGCCGACCCGCACTTCTACCGCCCAGGACCTGCCAGTCACTCCACCGGCCCTCACGCCTGGCGTTCCAGAGGACTGCGCCGTCCTCATCGACGCCCAGGCAGTCCACCTCGCCGCCGTCTCCGCCGTCTCCGCTGACGCAGGTGGGGCGTCCCGCCACCGGGCCACCGATGCGCTGCGGTTCATTCCCCGGCGTGACCTGCCACAGGGTCTGGTCCTGTGCGGAACGGGCAAAACAGGTAATTCGATCTACGGAGCCTGCCGTCAGGCAGACCGGCTGATCGCTGGCGGAAAACGCAAGGGTCTCCCAGCCCCCCCGGCCCGCGGCGCTTGAGGTCAGTCGCGACAGCTGGCCGCCCCGGGAAACGCCGATGCAGTGGAATTGCCCATCCCCCGCCAGAGTGCACTCCGGCGGCGTGGTGAGCTGGCCTTCCAGGGAGCGCCAGCTTGACCAGCGGAGTTTTCGCCATTCACGAATCCACAGGGCCCCGCGATGGTCGCGGATGAAACACTGCAGGTAATCGGGGCGGGCAGACAGGCATTGAGGCTGCTCAAGCAGAGCGGCAAAGTCGACGGGACGTCCTGCCGACGCAAATCCTGACCAGGGGCCGACCAGGGCGCCCGGCGGTGCCGCCGGCGGGTCCTCGCTCTGACCGGGCAGTGACAGGAGCAGGGTGCTGAGAAAAAGCAGAATTTTCACGGGTATGGAAGATTGGTTCTGGTCCAGGGTTGCCGGCGCGGAACAGGGCCGGGCGACTGGTACAATCCCATCATGGAATCTGAATCAGTGCAATGCCGCCGCGCCATCCTGCTGGTGCTGGACTCTCTGGGTATCGGAGCCACCGATGACGCGGACCAGTTCGGTGATGTCGGGGCCGATACCCTGGGGCACCTGGCCGAGCGATTTGCCCGGCATAGCGACACGGTGCTGGACATTCCGAACCTGTCGGCGCTGGGTCTGGTTCGCGCCCACCGGGAAAGTACCGGGACCGACGCCCGCATCGCGCCGCCATCGCTGCCCGCCCGCGGAGCCTGGGGTTATGCCCGGGAGCTGTCCAGCGGAAAAGATACGCCGAGCGGCCACTGGGAGATGGCTGGAGTTCCGGTGTTATTCGACTGGGGATACTTCCCGCCGGGAGAAGACTGTTTCCCGGACAGCCTGCTCAAGGACCTGGTGACAGAGGCGGATCTGCCGGGCGTGCTGGGAAACCGGCACAGTTCCGGCACCGTGATCATCCAGCAGCTGGGCAGCGAACACATGGCCACGGGCAAACCCATCGTATACACCTCGGCCGACAGCGTGTTTCAGATCGCTGCCCACGAACAGGCCTTTGGCCTTGAGCGTCTATACCAGGTATGCCAGGTGGCCCGGCGGCTGGTGGACCCGTACAACGTGGGGCGGGTCATTGCGCGGCCCTTTGTGGGGGATGGCCCAGAGTCCTTTCAGCGTACCGGCAACCGCCGCGACTACGCGGTGCCGCCGCCCGATCCAACCCTGCTGGACCGCCTGGTGGAAAGCGGTGGGGAGGTCATTTCCGTTGGCAAGATAGCCGACATTTTCGCCCACCAGGGGATTTCCCGAAAGATCAAGGCAAACGGCATCGACGGGCTGTTTGACGCCACCCTGTCCGCCCTGGGGCAGGCCGGTGACCGCAGCCTGGTGTTCACCAATTTCGTCGATTTTGACTCGAGCTTTGGCCACCGCCGCGACCCGGTGGGATACGCCGAGGCACTTGCCCGGTTGGACGCGCGCCTGCCCGAGCTGTTCTCGGCCATGGCTCCGACGGACCTGCTTGTGGTCACCGCCGATCACGGCTGCGACCCGACCTGGGAAGGCAGTGACCACACCCGTGAGCACGTACCGGTTCTGGTCAGCGGCGCCGGCGTGAAACCGCAATCCCTGGGCCAGCGCCAGACATTCGCTGATATCGGCCAAAGCCTGTGTGATTTTTTTGGCCTGCCATCAATGAATTACGGCAGCTCTTTCCTGTAGACTTGCGCCATGAACAAAACCTCATCCACGGGCGCTGGTGCGCCTTTTTTGTTTTACCGGGATACGGATCGGTGGCGGAAATCAGCATAGTCGACATCATCCGCAGCAAGCGGGACGGGGAAACCCTGACGGCGGAGCAGTGCGATACCCTGGCAGCGCGGGTCACCGACCACAGCGTCAGTGACGCCCAGGTGGGCGCCTTCCTGATGGCGGCCTACTGCCGCGGCATGTCGGTATCCGAGAGCGCTGCCCTGACCCGGGCCATGGCTGCATCGGGCTGGCAGGCAGATTGGGGTTCCTTCGACCTGGACGGCCCCACCGTGGACAAGCACTCCACCGGCGGGCTGGGGGACATCATCAGCTTCCTGCTGGCGCCCATGCTGGCGGCCTGTGGCGCCTATGTGCCGATGATCTCCGGGCGCTCGCTGGAACATACCGGGGGCACGGTGGACAAGCTGGAGAGTATTCCCGGCTACAACCCGTTTCCCGAACCTGCGCGGTTTCAGCAGGTCGTTGCCCGGGAGGGGCTGGCCCTCGTCGGGCAGACCGCCCAGATGGTACCCGCCGACCAGCGGCTTTACTCGGTGCGTGATCAAACCGCCACCGTTTCGTCGTTGCCGCTGATTGCCGCCTCCATTCTGTCGAAAAAAGTGGCCGAAGGGCTGCAGGCGCTGGTGATCGATCTGAAGGTGGGCAGCGGGGCTTTCATGCGCAGCCCGTCAGACGGTGAGCCGCTGCGGGACATGCTCAAAGGGGTCGCCGAAGCCTGCGGGCTCAACTGCAGCGTGTTGTTTACCGACATGGATCAGCCCCTGGCCTGCTGCGTGGGAGACGGCCTGGAAATGCGGGAAGCCCTGGCCTACCTGCGCGGCGACCGGCGCACTGACCGGCTGCACCGGGTCAACCTGCAGCTCGGAACCGAGCTGCTGATGGCCTGCGGGATCAGCACCAGTGCCGACGAAGCCCGCGAGCGTTTGCAGCGCGCGCTGGAATCCGGCGCGGCCGCGGAGCGGTTCCAGCGGATGGTGGTTGCCCTGGACGGACCAACCGATCTGCTGGACAGCCCGGACCGTCACCTGGAGTTGGGGCCGGTCCAGCGACCTGTACCGGCGCAGCATGCCGGCCGGGTCAATGGCGTCGATGGCCGCCTGCTGGGACACGCGGTGCACGATGCGGCGCGGCTGCCCGGGCAGCACCGGTTTGACCACCGGGTGGGTTTCGCCGAGCTGGTGGAGCTGGGGCAGGACGTGGTGCAGGGAGAACCGCTGGCCGTGGTCCACGGACGGGATGAACCTGAAACTGAACAACTGGTGGACTGCGTGACCCGGGCGGTGACGCTGTCCACGGAGAACAGCTGATGCCAACGCCCCATATCGAAGCCGGCCCCGATGCCTTTGCCGAGCTCGTGCTGCTGCCCGGCGACCCATTGAGGGCCCAGGAGATTGCAGAAGGATTTTTCACCGACCCGGTGCGGGTGACGGCCGTTCGCAACATGTACGGATTCACCGGAACTTTCGCCGGAAAACCGGTATCGGTCATGGGTTCGGGCATGGGCATTCCTTCCATGCTGATCTACGCCACTGAGCTGGTGCGGGAATACGGCGTCCAGCGAATTGTCCGGGTGGGGACCTGCGGCTCGGTCTCGCCGCGGCTGCGGCTGGGCGACCTGTTCCTGGCGTCCGGTGCGGGAACAGACTCCAGCGTCAACCGGATTCGCTTCAAGGGATACGACCTGGGCGCCACACCCAGCTTTGACCTGCTGAACCGGGTCTACCAGAAAGCCGTTGAGCATGAGCTGCCCGTCCAGGTTGGCCCGGTGTTTTCGACCGATCTGTTTTACGCGGCGGATCCGGAGCAGGTATCGCTGCTGGAGCAGTTCGGGTTCCTGGGGATCGAGATGGAAGCCGCCGGGCTGTACGGCCTGGCCATGCAGGAAGGGTTTGAGGCGCTGGCGGTGATGGTAGCTACCGACAGCCTGCTGACCCACGAGTCTGTATCACCCGAGATGCGCCAGAGCGGACCGCGCAACGCCATCCAGGTTGCGCTCGAGGCCCTGCTTGGATGAGAGTCTTATGAATCTGTTGAGTCACCGCGTCATACTCCTTGCCGGCGTCTTCGCAACCAGCCTGGTGCTGGCGGAATCGCCTTCAGCGCCAGCCGGCTTCAGCACGGGACCGGCCATACAAGGCTACGGTCCGGTCAGCGACATCCCCGACCCGGATTTCAGCCTGCCCACGGACCGCAAGTACCGCGTTGTTTTCGACGTGGCGCGTACCCCGGATGACCCGGCAGAGCTGAATCGCCGTATCGAAACGGTGGCCCGGTTCATGAACATGCATGTACGGGCGGGGGTGAAGCCGGAAAACCTGGAACTTGCCCTGGTGATCCACGGGGCCGCCGGGAAAGACATGCTGAAGCACGCGGCTTACGAAGACCAGTTCCTGGTGGAGAATCCGAACCTGGAGCTGCTGGACCGGTTGAAATCGGCGGGTGTGGGGATCTTTCTGTGCGGCCAGACCGCGGCAGCGCGGGGCTGGAGCCGCAAGGATCTGGCTGAATCGGTGTCCCTGGCGACCTCAGCCATGACGGTGCTGGTGGACTACCAGAGCCGGGGCTATTCCCTGATTGCTTTTTGAGCCGGAGCCCGGGCCTGGTACCCGGGCGACTAATGAGGTGTCACGGCCAGCCTAGCTTGGGTCCACGTCGCCCTCGGGCTGTCCCGCGCTGCTTTCGCCCTTGGCGGCGATACGTGCCTGAATCAGGGCGCGGCGGGCTTCCTGCTCGTTCTTGAACCGTCGGTCCTTCAGTTCACCCTGGTGACAATGGTAATCCTGGTGGCGCTTGCCCTTGTGGCAACCATCCTTGTTCAGGGGCGCTTCGCTGTGGCCATAGGCTGAACCGGCAAACGCCAGCGCCAGTGCCAGAACCATGAATCGAAACATGATGGGAAATCTCCGTGTTATCCCGTACGCACCAGTTTAACAGGGCGCCGCCCGCGCCGCCCGCTGATTCCTCCGGGCGGCGCACAAAACCCGCTGGGCGGTGCCGGCGGTGGCGCCTAGACCATGAATCCCAGGTCGCTGCTGCTGAAGTTTCCGAGGTTGGGAAACACGTTGGCCAGGTCGCCGCTCTGGACCCCCAGCCACGACGCCAGGGTAGCGGCATACTGTTCCACGCTCAGGGTGGGAACGATCCGTCCCCGATCGATGTCATCCGGGCCTTCCAGGGTGAGATCGGGCAGGGTGCCGTAAATCTGGCCGCCGGCAACGGCGTCACCCATCACAAACTGGTGGCCGCCCCAGCCATGGTCGGTACCGTTACCGTTGCTGTTCAGGGTGCGGCTGAACTCGGTCTGGGTAAAGGTGGTGACATTGGAGGAGACGTTGTTCTGACCCGGCGCGTTCAGTTCCTGCAGGGCTGCATCGAAGGCGGCGGCGGCGCCGTCCAGATCCTGCAGCAGTCCCGGCAGGTTCGCGTTCTGGCCGTCATGGGTATCCCAGCCCCAGTTTCCGACAACAAAGGTCTGACGGCTGACGCCCAGGGCAGACCGGATGCCGATCATGCGGGCCACCATGTGCAGCTGCTGACCCAGCCAGGTATCCGGGAAGACGGTGGCCAGGGGCGTGGCCGCGTCCAGCGCGGCGTTGATCATTTCGAAATTGTCCTGGGCGCGGCCCTTGATCACGGCGTGTTCGCTGGCGTAGATGTTGTCGGCGGTCGCCATCAGCGCTTCGACGGTGGCCAGGCGATTACCGTCAGGGTCCCAGCCGGTGTCGATGCCTACGGGCCCGTCCGTGCCGATGGAATAAGGAAACACGGACTGCCCCACCTGGATCACGTTGTTGCCGATGACGCTGATGTTCATCGATGGCCCGGGCGCATTCATGCTGGACAGCAGGTCGGCCACGCGGCCAAACCAGCCGCGGTTCTCCACGCTGTCGGAGTGGGCTTTCTGCCACTGCACCGACTGGTCGGAATGGGAAAACAGCTGTGGCGGCAGGTTGGCCGATCCACCCAGGATCTGGCTCTTGGTGACCGGCTCGATCATGGAGCCCACGTTGGCCACCACCGCCAGCCTGTTTGAGTTGAACAGGCTCTGCATGCCGGGCATGTCCGGGTTTAACCCCATGTCGGTGCCGTTCAGCGTCAGAATTGACCCGGGGTTCCAGGTGCCGTTCTGTTCGTTGTATCCCACTGCCATGTTCTGGCGCGTCTGGGTATAGACGTTGTAGTCGGTGGCGGGATTACCGGTACCGGCCAGCCGGGGGACCAGCATGTTGTAGGAGTCGGCGCCGCCTTCCAGCAGGATGCAGACCAGGGCCCGGTAGCCGGATCCCTTGGTGCCCAGGGTGGCCGCCGCCTGGGCGCGCTGCAGCAGCCCGGTGGTTCCCAGCATGCTGCCGCTGACTGCTGACAGGGCAGCGGCCTGCAGGAATCGGCGTCGGCTCAGTCCATTTTTCGTCGCTTTCATGTCCATCTCCCTCAGCGTTGCACCATGGACTGCGGTGAGGTCACGACGTAGTAAAGCGCCATGGCAACCCGCAGGTCCGAGTCCTGCACACGGATGTCGTTAATGCCGTCGATCACGAGCTGGCGCGCCAGCGGGTCCATCCGTCCCTTGAGCAGATCGTCGATGACCTGATCAGTCAGCGCAGTCGCGTCGTCAGCCATGGATAACAGGCGGTTGATATTGATCCGGTAATGGGTCTCCCAGGGATACGAGCCCGGTGACCAGACGGGTTGCATCAGCACGCTCCGATACAGGTTGGCCATCGTTGTTACCTGGGTCTCGGTGGCAACCTGAAATTCCGGGGCGACCAGGCCCTGGGTTTCAATGGCGCCGGGGGGCGTGTAGTCCGGCTTGAAGAAGTTGAACACCGAGGGTGATCGCAGGGCGCCCTGGCCGAAGTAGCCCTCGGGACGGTAGATGGCGCCGGGCCAGCTGTTGTTCGGATCAAATCCGGGGTTGAACTGGGCGTCGTAGGTCCGCAGAAAATGCATGAACTGGAGCAGCGGCTCGCGCAGCTTGCCGTATTCCGCGATGCCCATCTGGTAGCCGTCCAGGGCTTCGTTGTCCAGCAGCACTGCCTTCAGCACGGCGCCAAGGTCGCCTCGCACGCCGCTGCCGTTATTGTTGAAGGTGGACGCCACCCGGGCAACGTAGTCCGGGCTGGGGTTGCTGGTCACAAACCGCTGGATCAGGCGCAGCGCCAGGAACGGGCCGACATTGGGGTGATTGAACAGCGTGTCCACCGCCTGCTGCAGGTCCTGCTCAGCGGTCTGGCCGGCGGGCAGCAGCACGTCCCCCACGATGATTTTTTCCGAGGTGACGTGGTAATTGGCGGGCTGGTCCTGGTTGGGCCGCGTCACGATACAGGGCTCCATGGGAGCAAGCCAGTTCCATTCAGGCCAGCGCCATTCCCATGGCTCACAGTCGCCGTCGCCGCCATCGGCACCAGCGAAATTCCAGCCCGTGAAGGCCTCGGCCAGTGCCACGATGTGGCCTTGATTGTAGGTCGGGATGGGCTGGTTCTGGCCGTCAAGCCGAACGCTGCCGTCCAGGTTCAGTTCGACCAGTCCGATGGAAAACAGCTGCATGATTTCCCGGGCGTAGTTCTCGTCGGGCTCGATGCCTGCCACCGGATCACGGGTGCTGCGAAACATGCTGAGGTAGTGCCCCATGACCGGGGTCAGGGTCACCTGCTCCAGCAGGTCCCGGTAGTTGCCGAAGGCGTTTTGAAGCAGCAGGTCGTAGTACGCGGCCAGGGCCAGCGGCTGGCCCTCCAGATCGCCGTTGACGTCCGACACCACCAGGATCTGGGACAGCGCAAACGCCATCCGCTGGCGAAGCTGGTCCTCGGCATTGAGTGCCAGGTCCCACCACACCCGCTGGCGCTCATTCTGTCCGTATTCAGTGCCGAATGCGGCCAGGCGGGGCTGGTGCAGCGTCGGCGGCAGGGCCATCTGCTGGTCCATCCAGCGGGAGAAGCCCAGGTTGCGCACCGTCGCTATGTCGCTGTTGGTAGCGCCGAAAGTTGCACGCTGCAGAAACGCGTGAGCGTCCGCGTTGTTGTCGGCGCTGCGCGCTTCGAATGTCTGTCGAAATACCAGGTCGCCGGGCGAAATCTGGGCCGAAGCGACAGTGCTGGTCAGCAGCAGAGCTGACACGATCCAGCGGGTTGGCAAATTCCATTTCATATGACTCTCCCCAGAGTGGCTGCTGCGCAACTAACCCCTGTGCTATGTTGCGCGCTTGCTATTTGAACACGGGCGGGATTAGAAAAAAGTGAATCAGCACCCTGGGGCGCTACCGTTTGTCGGACAAATTCGTGCGGTGGGGTTATTTGGCGCCTGGGCGCTGCCCCGTCGGCTGCTGCCCATGGCCGCCGCGGGGTGGGCGTTGCTGCTGCTGCTGGGAGGGCAGCCGGCCCAGGCAGGAACCACCGAAATCACCCTGTTGCCGGCCCAGGACAACTCCATATTCGAGGAAGGCGAACTGTCCAATGGCGCCGGCGCCTACCTGTTCATCGGAAGAACGCTGATCGGCGCCAGGCGCCGGGCCCTGATCAGGTTCGACCTGGGCAGCATCCCGGCCGGCGCAACCATCGAGGCAGCGAGGCTGGAATTGAGCATGTCGCGGACGATTTCCGGCACCCTCACGGTCAGGTTGCATCGGCTGCTGCGCGGCTGGGGGGAGGGGACCGTGGATGCGCCGGGCCAGGAGGGCACCGGCGCGCCAGCCCAGGCGGGAGATGCGACCTGGACCCAGAACCGCCTTGGCGGCGGCAGCTGGGACCAGCTGGGTGGTGACTATGAGACCATGGCCTCGGCCGCGGCACCGGTGCGAAACCTCGGGCGCTACACCTGGACATCGGATCAGCTGATTGCAGACGTGCAGGCCTGGCTGGACGATCCGGCCAGCAATTTCGGGTGGATTGTCATTGGCAACGAAGCGGCCGGTTTTGGCACGGCCAAGCGCCTGGACAGCCGGGAAAACCCTGATCCCGCGGCGCGGCCTGTGCTGGTAGTGTCCTATTCTGGCGGGGTAGTCCCGGCGCCAGTAGCTATTCCCGTGATTGGCATTCCGGGGCTGCTGGTTCTGGTCAGCCTGCTCCTGGTGACCGCGGTGACCGGTTGGGACCGGTCAGCCGGCAGGCGGTCGCGAGAGCAAACAGGTGGCCTATAATTCCGGATCAGAAAAGGGAGAAAAACATGCCTACATTTCGACGGATTCTGGCGACGGTCAATCCAGTGACTCTGGACACCTCGGCGGCGCGGCGTGCCGCGTATCTGGCCGGGAAGCTGGGCGCATCCCTGCACCTGCACTGCGTGGTGAGACGGCACGACTACGCCCGGGAGCTGTTTCACCTGAACAACTCCATGGAGCAGGCGCGACAGGATTACGTGGCACAGGCACAGGACCACCTGAAACAGCTGGCCGGTGAGCTGGGCGTTCCCGATACGACCATCTCCTCCCAGTGGAGACACCCGTTCGACGCAGGGGTAGTGGAGGCCATCGACGAATACAAGCCCGATCTGGTAGTCACAGCGCTGCGCAACGATGACCATCCCAGCACAGCGGAATGGCGGCTGGTCCGGTCCTGCCCGGTGCCCCTGCTGGTGGCGAGGCATCGTGAATGGAGCGAGTCACCCTACCTGATGGCCTGCCTGGATCCGACCCATGCCCACGACAAGCCGGCGGACCTGGATCGCAAGCTGGTGGACGCGGCGGCGGAAATCGGGGCGGGACTGGGCGTGAACTGGCACGTGCTGCACGCCGTTGGCGTGCCGCCGGAATTGAAGGGATCTGATCCGACCCCGGATCAGTTCCGCAAGGAGCAGGAAGAACTGCGAACCCGGGAGATTCGCAGCATGCTGCCGGAGGACGTACGCCGGACAGTGGAGCTGCACTTCCCGCACACCACGCCGGTCGAGGCCATTAGCGCGTTCGCCGACGCCCGGCACGTGGATCTGGTGGTGATGGGGTCGCTGGCGCGATCCCGAATCAAGGACCTCCTGATCGGCAGTACTCTGCGCGGCATGCTGGCATCCGGTTCCTGTGACCTGCTGCTGATCCACCCCGACAAGCCAAATTGATCAGACCGATCCGGCGGCTGGCCGCGGTCATTGGCGCTGCCACCCTGTCGGTGGCCGGCGCGCAAACGGTTCCGGACGGCCAGGTTTTTGCCTTTCAGCCCCTGCTGACCCGGACTCCCCTGGCAGAGGGAGTCTCCAACCCTTCGGCCTCACGCAGCGGCCGCCGGGTGGTATTCCACACGGGGTCCGCGGAGCTGGAGGCGGCTGACGGCAACGGAGTGGACGACGTCTACCTGCTGCAGCGGGATTCCGGTGTGTTTCGCCGTGTCAGCATCGCGATGGGCGGCGGTGATCCGAACGGCAGCAGCGTCAATGCGGCAATCTCTGCCGACGGCTCCTGGGTCAGCTTTCATTCCAGCGCTACAAACCTGGTCGCCGACGACACCAACGGCGCCCTGGATGTTTTCGTGGCGGACCTGGCCAGCGGGCTCATCCAAAAGGTCAGCATCGGCATGGGTGGCGTCCCCGCCAACGGCGGCAGCATCAACAGTGCGATTTCCGCGGACGGTCGCTACGTGGCTTTCAGCAGCTTCGCGTCCAATCTGGTCGCTGATGATCTGAACGACCAGCCCGATGTTTTTGTGCATGACCGGCAGACCGGCGACACCCGGCGTGTGTCGGTGTCCACCGACGGTGAAGAGGCCGACGCCGGAAGTTTTGTCCCATTCATCTCGGCCAACGGTCGCTATGTGGCGTTTCATTCGGAGGCGACCAATTTCTCCGACAATGAGTTCGACGAATTGCCCGATGTGTTCCTGCATGACCGCGCCACCGGGCAGACAAGCCTGGTCAACATCTCCACCAGGGGGACCCGGTCAAACTCAGACTCTGCCCGGGCCGTGCTCAGCCCTGACGCCCGCTATGTGACCTTCTACAGTCGGGCGACTACCCTGGAGCCGGTCCCGGAGTTGTTCAATATCCATTTCGATATGTTCCTGCGGGACACGCTGACCGAACAGACCGAGCTGGTCAGCCGGGCCGATGAATTGACGCCCACCGACGGTGACAGCTTCAACGGTTCGGTGTCGGAGAACGGGCGCGTCGTGGTGTTCGACAGTATCGCGTCGAACCTGATTCCTCAGGAGAGCCCACGGCTGTTCCACGTCTACGCATTTGACCGCGACACCCGGCAGACCCAGTTGCTCAGCGCCACCGAAGACCGTTTGCCGGGCAACGGGACCAGCACCACGCCGGCTATCACCGGAGATGGTGGTGAGGTGTTTTTTGTCAGCCAGGCCAACAACTTCGATCCCCTGACCAGTACCGCCCCCCAGCTGTTCGTGCGCGATCGGAAAGCCCCCGGGGTGGCACGCCTCAGCCTGCGGCCGGAAGCCGCGGCACCGCCCGCGGTAGTGCAGTTTTCAATGTCCGGGGATGCCCGGTTCGTGGTTTTCGCCAGCGATGAATCCGGCCTGGTCCCCGACGACGGCAACGGCGCCCGCGACGTATTTCTTTACGACCGGTTTTTCCAGCGACTCAGCCTGATCAGCGGTGACCCTGCGGGACTGCCGGTCAGCGGGCTGGACAGCGATTCGCCCGTGGTGACCGGGGATGGCTGCGGTGTCGCGTTTGTCAGCCTCACGCCGGGTCCCCTGCTCGGAGCTGACGGCCCGGCCGACCTCAACGGATCCGCTGACGTGTTCTACCGCGACTGCGCCCTCGGCGAGTTGGACGTCCTGACCCTGGCGGTGGACGGTGCCGGCTACGCCGACACCGGCAGCGGACCGCCTTCCGTGTCCGACAACGGCGGCGTTGTTGCCTTTGCCAGCGCCGCCGGCAACCTGGAACCCGACGGCAATCCGGCGGGGGTGAGCCAGGTTTACCTGGTTGACCGTGCCAGCGGCCAGCGACAGCCGATCAGTACGCGGCCCCAGGGAACGCTGGCCACGGGCAGCAGCGATTCCCCCGTTGTCTCTGCCGATGGTGAGTACGTCGCCTTCGTGTCACGGGACTCCCAGCTGGATGGCAACCTGGATCCGGTGCTGCGGCCATCGATGGGCACCGCCGGGGTCTACCGGTACCAGCGGACCACCGGGGAGGTTGAACTGATCAGCCTGGGAACCGACGGGGCCGGCGGACTGGTGGCCCCGGACGGCGACAGCCTGCAGCCTTCGATCTCTGCCGACGGTTCGGTGATCGCGTTTGCCAGCAATGCCACGAACCTGACCGGCCAGCCTGCGGTTGCGGCGCGGCAGGTTTACGTGTGGCAGGAACAGGGCGGCGCCAACGGCATCACCGCCATGGTACCCGGGGCCCTGGCACTGACCGGAACCAGCGAGCATCCCGTCATCAGCCGGGACGGACGTGTGCTGGTTTTCCAGTCGGACGCGCCGGAATGGGCTGGAGATGATCTCAATGGTGAGACTGACCTGGTGGTCTACGATCTGCGGGCCAACCAGTGGTTCCTGGCCAGCCGCGACCTTGCCGGCGGAGCGGCAGGCAGCGGCGGCGGCAGGCCGGCCCTGGCGGGTGAGGGGGGACAGCAGCTGGTCGGTTTTGTCTCGTCGACCAACCTGACCGGTGAAGCGCGAGCCGACGGACTGTACCTGCAGGGGCTGCGCGATGCGCGGCCCCGGCTGCGGCTGGAAGGATTCACCGAGTCACCGCTGCAAAGCGTAGAACGCGGCAGTTTCCGCTTGAATCTGCGCAACACCGGGCTGGTGCCGGTGTCGGCCGACCAGGGCATCAGGCTTCGATTTCCCGGGGCCGTGCATCCGCTGGAATTCAACGCACCGCCGCGCTGGATCTGTCGCCAGTCCCCGGAGCTTGAATGCGATTTCTCCGGCGATGCGCTGGGTGACGTCATTTATCCCGGTGGCGGTGAGCGCCTGGACCTGGAGTTCCGGGTTTTCCCTGGCGATACGGCTTTCTCCAGTACTGCTGCCATCGATGCCGACTTTGGCTTCAGCAGCGACCAGCCCCAGGTCACGCTGACCACAGAGCGGGTGGTGCGAGGCCTGGCCTGGGAGGCAACGGTTCCGGATCTTGTGCCCCTGGGAGGCTCGGCAGATCTGCAGGTCACCGTCACCAACGGAGGCATTGAGCCGCTGCAGCAGGTCGAGCTGCGGTTGTTCACCGGGGTTCCGGGCAACGGCAGGCACGACCTGGAGCTGGGCGTGATCGGCGACTGGGAGTGCGAGGAAACGGAGCAGGATGGGCGCCTGGAAACCGTCTGCCGCTACCAGGGCCCCAGCCTGAACCAGACCGAACAGACCGTTCTGCGGCGGTCCTTCCTGATGGACCGCGGCCGCCTGGACACCGCTGTCGTCGCCGCCGGGGCGGTGGAGGACGTGCTGCCTCCAGGGGTCGTGGTGGTCACCACCCGGGCCAGCGAGCTGGTGTTTGCCGACGGATTTGAGTAGCGCCAGTCCTCAGCTCACTTCCAGCACGATTTTGCCCATGTGAGTCCCACTGTCCATCAGTCGGTGGGCTGCGGCCGCCTGGTCCAGCGGAAACTCGGCAAAAATGGACGGAGAGAATATTCCATCTTCGATCCACGGCCACACGGTCTGTTCCAGGTCGGTGGCGATTTGGGCTTTTTCCTTCACGGTCTGCGGTCGCAGGGTCGAACCGGTGATGGTGAGCCGTTTCAACATGATGGGCATGATGTTGATTTCGGCTCTGGGGCCCCCGAGGGAGGCAATCAGCGAGCAGCGCCCATCCCTGGCCAGCACCGCCAGGTTTTTGGCCAGGTAATCACCGCCGACCATATCGAGAATGACATCGACCCCGCGATCCCGGGTGATCTGCATCACCGCAGCCTCCCAGTCTTCGGTTCGGTAGTTGAGGGCGTGGTCGGAACCCAGCTCCAGGCAATACCGGCATTTCTCGTCGGTTCCAGCGGTGGTGATCACCGGGCTGCCGAAGGCCTTGGCCAGCTGTATGGCGGTACTGCCAATGCCGCTGGAGCCGCCGTGAACCAGGAACCACTCACCAGACCGCATGCGGCAGCGTGTGAACACGTTGTACCAGACCGTGAACAGGGTTTCCGGCAGCGCCGCCGCCTGGGTCATGGACAGGCCCCCGGGCACGGGCAGGCAGTGGTCCTGGTGTACCCGGCAGTACTCGGCGTAACCGCCGCCGTGGGTCAGGGCGCACACCGCGTCGCCGGGACTCCAGCGATTCGCGGTTGAGCCGCGGGCCACGACGGTGCCCGCCACTTCCAGGCCCGGTCCGGGTTCCGCATCGGCGGGGACCGGGTACCTGCCCATTCGCTGCAATACGTCGGGGCGATTCACCCCCGCGGCTGCAACCTGGATCAATACCTCATTGTCGCGGGGGCGGGGTACCTCACACTGAACCGCGGTCAGCACCTCGGGACCCCCGGGCTGCGTGATCGATATGGCCTGCATCTGGCTGGGCACGGTCATGGTTTTCGTTCCCGAGGGTCGCGGCTGCTGGTGACGTGATCTTAAAGCCCGCATCGCCAGCTGTCACCGCGGGTATCCCCACACGCTACCTTTTGCGGGATTGGCGAATCCGGGTTCGGCATATCCGATGATGGGACGACGAATCGGAGACTGGTATGACAACAACTGATCAGAAACACCAGAAGATCAGCCTGATTATTGGACTGGGAATCCCGGTTCTGATGGTGGTCTTCATAGCGGCAGCGATACACCTGCCACGCTGGCTGAGCACGCCCATCGACCCGGCATTCGATTTCCTGTATTCCGTGGGCTGGCCCCAGGAATTCAGCTACCGGGTCGAGCAGGGGCGGCTGCTACGTGTGGATTCAAAGCCGCCGGCTCACGGCGGACGCGGCGATGGCGCGCGGCTGTATCTGCATGATGTGTCCGCCAATCGCAGCCGGGAGCTGACCTGGGACCAGGCAAGCAGGCTGCTGTTGGATTCGGCGCCGGCGTCTCCCGACGGCTTTCGCGTGGAGTCCGGGCGCAAACCGGGCTGGTTTTTCTTCGATTACCGGCATGACTATAACCGTCGATTCCTGGTCAGGAATCATCACAGTATTGAGCAGTCCCTGGAGTTTTCCGCCAGCGGACCGTACTACGGCAGCTCATTTCGCCTGCTCGGCTGGGTGGTGGAACCGGGCCAGGAGGTGACTGATGGATAGCTCGTTGCTGCTGGAGGAAGTCCGCCGGCAGCTGCATCAGGGCAGCATCGATCCGGCGGACCTCCGCAGCCTGCTGGACGAAGGCGCCCCCGGTGCCGCCGCCACCTCCCGCCTGTCATCAATTCTCTACTACGTCGGTGGCGGCGTAGTCTTCATGGGGTTGATCATCCTGATCGGTCAGGAGTGGCGCTCCTTTGGCTCCGGGATGAAAGTCTTCGTTACCCTGGGCTCGGCCATGGCTGCCTTCATGTCCGGCGTCCTGCTGGATCGGCGCCCGGGGGCACTCGGCGCCGCGTTTTTCCTGATTTCAGCCCTGGTCATGCCCCTGGGCGTGGCAACTGCGCTGGAGGAATCCGGAGTGCGGCTCGGCACCCCCGGTGTGCCGCCCCTGGTGGCGGGCCTGCTGACCGTGGTCTATGCCGGCGCCTGGTGGCTGTTCCGGCGAAAGGTCCTGCTGCTGGCCGGCCTGGTATTTGGCACCAGCCTGTTTTTCCTGTTCACGGACTGGCTGGTCATGGCGGTTCCGGTGTTTCCTTCCACTGATTTCCATGCTTACCGATTCCTGGCCGTGGGCCTGAGCTACATGTTCATTGGCCACGGCATGCCTGCCATCGACAGCCGTCCAATGCAGGGCTGGCTGTACGGCGTGGGTGTCTTGATGTTCCTGGGTGCCGCACTGGTTCTGGGCGGCTGGAAACCTGATCAGAACTGGTTCTGGGAAGCCGTTTATCCGGGACTGGTATTCGTGGTGCTGTATCTCAGTATCCGCCTGCGCAGCCGGTCATTCCTGGTGTTCGGCGCGCTTGGCCTGGGCTCATTTCTGAGCAAAATCACCGCCCAGTATTTCGGCGACAGCCTCGGATGGCCTCTGGCACTGGTACTGATGGGATTCCTGCTGATGGGGGTCGCCTACCTGGCGTTGACCATCAGGAATCGATATCTGAGGACCTGACCGTCAGGGTTTGACCCGGTTGAATTGAAACGCCGCAATCTGGCTCCAGGTGCCATCGTCGGCCTGGGAAAACATGGTTTCTTCGTAGCTGTCGTCCGAGGTGACGCGATACACCAGGCGTCGCCAGTCCGGGGGATCTCCGGGGGTTTCGCCCAGATAGACGACCACGACCTGCCTTTTTTCAGGATCGCCCAGGCCTCGATGATTGAGCCGGTTGCCGGATTCATCCATCCAGGTCAGCTCATACTGATTCGCGGCGGTTTTCCGCCAGTACGCCAGCGCGCGGAAGCTGCCGCGTTGTCCCATGCTCACCTTCATGTCGGCCTTGAGGAAGCGGCCCGCCAGGTCCAGGCTCCAACTGCGGGTCAGCGTGACCGGGTTGCCGTAAACTACGCCGCTGCCGGTCCATTCGCCCGCCAGGCCGCGGGCCAGGAAGTCATCCTGCCAGGGCGTCCGGGCCGCGGCGGGCTGACCGGTCAGGGCGAGCGCCAGGCCAAGCAGCCACAACGACCGGGTGAAATTCACCGGGCGGGCCTATCCCTTGCCGCCGGAGGCAGCCGCCATCATGCTGGCAATGGTTTTCTGAAACTCCTGGGTTGCGGTCATTCCGCCTTCAAACCACTGCTTGACCAGGTTGGAAGGGTCGTAGTTGCGGATGCTTTCTTCCATTTGTTCCCGGGCCAGGTTCAGCATCTGGTCATGGAATGGGGACAGGTCCGGTAGTCCCAGGCTTTCCCGCAGTTCCGCCGGCGTCAGGTCTACTTCGAAGTTGATTTTCATGCTGCCTCGCGCTTTGTGATTTCCCTGCCTGAATTATGCCGCCGCGGCGCCGGCGGGTCGAACCGGTTCAGTCCTGGTTGAGGTGTCGACGGCAGTTGTCGAAGGCCCGGCTGATCCGGGTGGTGTTGCGGATACGCTCGATCTCGGGCCAGACGGCCCGGCGGCCGGTCATGACCAGTCGCTGGAACAGCCGGGGCTTGGGGTTGGCCAGCGTCCGAACGTAATCCCGCCACTGGTTCTGGGGGTAGATGGTGACGTCGCCACTGTAGGTCTGGGTGGAAATGGCATGGGCATGCTTGATCACCGACTGCAGGCCCGGCACGTCCAGGTGGCGCTGGGCTGCCTCCAGGATGTGAGTGACCTGGACGATGGGACCGGAAATCATGAGCTGTTTGAGAAACGGCACCACGCCGCCGCCCCGGTCGGGCTCGTCATCGGTGATGAAGGGCACCACGTGGGGGTTGGCCTGGCTGACGATGTAATGGTTGACGTTGTGCATGCGATTGATGTGAGTTTTGGGCACATCGTTATGGACCGAGCCATCAATCCAGGTGCTCTGGGGCATATATCGCACGGTTTTGCCATCAAAGTTCTTGGCGGTCAGGCCCACCGGCGGAAAAATTCCGGGTATGGCGCTGGACGCGGTGGCCGCCCGCCGGACCAGGACATGGGGCGCGGTGAGGTAGTTGAGCAGCCGCGGAAACTGGTGCGGATCCGCCGGGGACACCGAAATATTCAGCTTCCGGCCGGTGCGGGCGTAGGCCTCTTCGAAAGTCACCTTGGCGATATTGCGGTTGATGGAGCGCTCCAGCACCTGCTGGTCCAGCAGACCGTGGCCCTGCAGGATGCGCTGGACCTTCAGCATGCGCGACCATTCCAGGTCCAGGTAGGCCGGGTCGAAGATGTTGTCCAGTTCCTCGTCAGTGTGGGTTCCCACCACGCCGGCGATGATGCTGCCGACGCTGGAGCCCGACATGACCCGGGGCAGCAGCCCCTGCAGCCACAGTTCCTGGATTACTCCCACGTGAAACAGGCCCAGGGTGGCGCCGCCGCTCAGAACCAGGGCGGATCGACCGAAACTCTGGGCGGCCCGCTTGAAAAAGTTGTCCTTGTCGGCGTTGGTGACCCCCTTGAAGTTTCCCTTGCACAGAAACTCCAGGGTGGACACCACCTCGTCCAGGTAGTCGGTAATCAGCTTTTTTGTGCCCACATGGCCAACGCGGTACAGGGCCGGGTTGGCCATGTTGCCCAGGTTGCCGTGCATCTCTTCCCGCAGGTAGAAGGTCAGGCGCTGGATCTTGTTCTGCTTTCGGAGCTTGCGCAGCAGGGCGGTACGGGCGGCAATCAGGCGGTAGTCGTAGTCTTCGCACTCTTTTTTCTTTTTCCACTCGTCATGGCCTGACAAATGGTCGTGCTCCGATGCGGCCTGGTACCACTCCTCGTAGGTTGTGGCGCGTCGCATGCCTTCCTGGCACCGCGCGAGCTCCCGTTGGGTCATTTCAATGTTTCCTTCGGCCTGCCCGGGGGTGGCCCAGGGCTCGGCTGTTTACTGCAGCAGTCCCGCTTCAGACAGCGCCTGCTGCAGCTGTTCGGCCCGTTTCCGATTAGCGCCGAGATCCGAGTACCCCACCCGGGAGGACGATCGCAGCGCCAGCTGATTGCCGCGCTGGTGGATTTCCAGGTCATCCACGAAGCCGAACAGCGGACTGCGGACCTCCCCTCGCAGGTACTGGCCGTCGTCGGACACCACCTTCAGATTGGGCAGTGCAGTGACCTGCTCCACGATCTGTGCCCAGCTGGCGTTGGCCGCCAGCGGCAGCGGGGGAAAGGAATGATCCGGGCTGTCCGTGTCGCTGGAGACACAGTTGGGACTGGCCGGGCAGGGCGCGAACTGGTCTCCGCTGAGCCCCAGCCGGGGCGGATTGCTGCGGGAACTGTGGCCCAGCCAGGCAAACCCGGCCAGCCCTGCGAGCAGCACAATCACCACAATGATCAAAAAGACTTTCATGCCTGTTCCCTCCCGACCCGGTGCGACTGCATAGTGCGCCCTGGCGGCGCGCGCGTCCAGTCAGGATATTCCCAGTGATGTCTTCAGCATGGCGGCAATTTCCGGGAATGCATCCCGGTGCAGTACGTTGACCGCGGGAACGCCGGTCAGTTTTTTGACCAGGCGAATGGCGGCCCGGGTTGCCGCCGCCGGGCCAGCCACTACGTCCGGGGCAAAACCGTAGGCCCGCTGCACACCGACCACCGCATAGGGATCCGAGGCGCAAAGTACCCGCAAAACCATGTGTCCGCTCAGGGCTTCAATGCAGGCTGCGCCGTTGTAGGGCTCAAGCGGCGATGCGCCAGCCTCCGCCACCAGCACGTCAACTCCCGCGTCCATGACCCTGGACAGCACCATGTCCAGCAGGGGCCGGTACTCGTCCTCGGGAATCACGGTGGACGGCAGACCCATATCGACAAAATCAAAGATTGCGTCGGCGCCGGCGTCCTTGAAGCGCAGGATGTCGCGGTAGCGCGCCGCGCCGGTCAGTTTGACGCCCGCCACCTTCATTCCCATCTTTTTCAGCTCGTGAATGATGACCCGGCCCGTGGTGGTCTTGCCTGCCGACATGGAGGTGCCGACCAATGCGATCACGGGGATGTCCAGCTGCCGGGCTTCAGCGGGCCGGACAAAATCGCCCATCCCCAGCTTGGTGGAATCCCGGGTGATGTGACCCACGTACTCCAACTCCATCAGGCCCGGCACCATGTCGGCCTTGGATGTGAGCAGTCCCAGCAGGCCTGCGGCGGTCAGGGCATGCATGCTGCGGCCCTCGATGGCCTGCCAGCTGCCGACGCCTTCCAGGGTGGCTTCGCGGTCGCCGAAGGCGCCAATCACATGATCGCCTTCCATGACCGGCACCATGCGTCCCGTGGTGGATTCGATCAGGTATAGCGGTGAGGGATCACCGGTGACAGTCCCCATGACGTAGTCACCCCGGGCCCAGTGCTCCCGTGGGATCGCTTCCACTGCAAAGTTGCCGCTGCGGCGCAGGTCGCTGATTCGGGTGATCGAGGTAAAGAAGGGCACGTCAGTGTTCCTCGGGTTCCAGGGAGGGAGACAGGATTAGCAGCGCCAGCAGCGCTGTCCGTTCCAGGGTCTTGTCGATGTAAAGGAATTCATGATGGGCGTGGGCACCGTCACCCACAGCTCCCAGTCCGTCCAGGGTTGCGGTGTACTGGCTGGTGGTGTTGCCGTCGGAACCGCCGCCGGCGGTCGCTTCGTCAAGATCAATTTCCAGCAGGCCGGCCAGGTCCCGGGCGCGTTGCATCAGCAGCTGGTTTCGCGGCGTGGTTTCCATGGCCGGCCGGCCTATGGCCCCTTCGATTTCCAATTCTATGCCGGGTGTGGTGGCACGCAGGGCATGGATGGCCCGGGTGACCCGGTCGCCATCTTCGTTGGTGAGAACCCGCACGTCCACCACCGCGCGGCTGTGGGGGGCGACTACATTGGGCTGGATGCCACCGTCCACGGTGCCAACGTTGACGCTGACGCCTCGCTCGGAGTCGTTCAGGGAAAACAGCTGCTGGATCACGTGGGACAGTTCCAGGATGGCGCTGGCTCCGCCGTCCGGGTCGAGGCCTGCGTGGGCTGCCTTGCCGTGTACCGTAACGGTGAATCGGCCAATACCCTTACGGGCTGTCTTCAGGCTGCCATCGGGCCCCAACGCGGGCTCCATGACAAAGGCGCGCTGGCACACCCGGGCCAGCCAGCTGATGTAGCGGGTGGAGCTCCTGCTGCCGATCTCTTCATCCGCGTTGACGAACACCAGCGGCGTCAACTCGGGTTCGAGTCCCAGGGCCCTCAGGCTGCGCAGGGCCAGCACGATCTGCACCAGGCCCGCTTTCATGTCGAAGGTGCCTGGACCGCGCACGGTATTGCCCTCCACCCGAAACGGCATGTCTTTCAGGGTGCCAACGGGCCACACCGTGTCGTAATGGCCCAGCAGCAGCTGCCTTGGTGTGCCCCGGGTGCGCTGCTCCGGTCGGGCGTAGAGGTGAGGCTTGCCGTCCACTTCCAGCGCCGTGGCAGACAACCCTTCCTGTTTAAGGGCATTGCCCAGCAGGCGGTGGACCTGCCATTGGGTGTCGGGCCTGGATGAGGGTGATTCCGCCATGACCAGGGCTTCCAGCAGATCGAGCATATCCTGGCGCTGATCGTCCAGGAAATCGATGATGCGATGTCCCAGCGCGCGGTCCATGACTACTTTTTCATGTCTTTCGGGAAGGGGAAGGCGTTGCTGTCGGCGATGCTGAAAAACCGTCCCGGATGCAGGTAGCTGACCAGGGGACTGTTGTGCACCAGCTGCTGGTCATCCCGGTCCGAACTGCGCAGGGCATCCTTGGCCACGTGGGCGGCAACGATCTGGCCGGTGATCAGGATATTACGCCCGAAACCCTCAAACGTAGCGTGATGAGTACACTCGAGGTGGAGATAGGCGTCGGTCAGCAGTTCTCCGTCGACCCTGGCAGCCGGAAAAGTCTGAAACACCGACAGGACGGGCTTGCCGTCACCCTGTCGCGGGGAGGCCGCCAGGCTGGTGAACAGCAGCTGCGATGGCCGGGGGTAGCTGACCGTGAATTCGCCGGTTCTCTCGATGTTGGCCGCCGTGGCGTGGGAAGGGGAACAGACAAATCCGAAATAATTGTCCCATCCCATGGGGAAGGCCATGTGCTTGGGGGCCAGGTCGATCTCGCCGCCGGGGTCGCGGGTGCCCACAAGGACCAGGGGGTTTACCGTAAAAAACCGTTCCCAGATGGGCTCCTGGATATCGAGGGAAACGAGGTCCTGGTATGCGTGATCGGTCATCGCGCCTCGCCTTTTCCTGCTGATCTGACGCTAGAACACGGGCTGCTCGAGCGGAATAAGGAGATACCGGTACTTGGTGGCTCGATGACTCGGTGGCTCCGTGGCTCCGTGACTCGGTGGCTCCGTGACTCCGTGACTAGGTATTCGGGGCTACCTGGACCGGTCCTGCAAAATCGCTGGAAATCCGGGAGGACAGTATTAAAGAAAGATGTTTTGTCGAATATCTCGTTTCACCCGATCACCTGGTCACGGAGTCACGGAGTCACGAAACTTCTCTCGAAGAATGCCCGCTAACCGCCTGACAAAAATAAAGATGCCCGCCACAAAGTGGCGGGCAGGGGTTTGAGACTCGCGGAAGAAAGGGGGAAGCAGGGGGAGGGTACGCGAGCCTCAGCAAAAACTATAGCCAACTGCTGGTTAAATGAACGTAAACAACTCGTCTACGCCAGCAGATGGGGTCCCCGGGCCAAATTACAATGTTTTGCCCTTCGGTGTCAGCCATTTGGTCAACTATTGACCAGATGTCGATCCCGGCTTTTGATCCCAGCTTTTTACCTTTAACGCGTAGTAACCCCGGAAAAACGATCAACTTTCGGAGGGTTCTCGACAAAACAGCCGGTTCAGCGTGTCCAGAGCGGCGGCTGCCTGGGACTTTTCAGATTCGCTGAGGTTGTCCACCAGGCTGTTAATGACGCCGCCGTCCGCTGAATTGAGCAGGCTGCTGCCCTCGCGGGTCGCCACGGCATAGACCACCCTGCGGTCCCGCTTGTCTCGCGCCCGGCGCACCAGGGAGCGCTCTTCCAGTGAGTCAATCATCCGGGTCATGGTGGGCGGCGCCACGCCCAGTGCCCGGGCCAGTTGACTGACCGTCATGGGTCCCCGGCTGCTCAGCTGACCAATGACAGACTTCTGTGCCGAAGACACCTGGGGAGAACATTGTTTGAGGCGACGGGCCAGGACACTGATGACCTGTTCCAGGGAATCACCGAGGCTGCGATCGTCCATGCCCCAGCATATCACCCGGCCTGCCGGTGGAACGCTGAAAGGCAGGCAAGCCGGCGAGGATTTTCATACAATGAAACATCACAGAAATCCCCGGAGAAACAGATTAATGAGCCTCGATATTCAGGCAGGTCAGCGATTCGTCGACGAGGTCTGGGACGACGAAATTGTCCCCCAGCTGGTTGAGTACATCAGGATTCCCAACAAGTCACCCCATTTTGATCACAAGTGGGCAGAACACGGCTACATGGAAGACGCCGTCAAGCTGATCTTCAAATGGTGCGAGGCCCAGAGCATTCGCGGGCTGACTGCCGAAGTGGTGCGCCTGGAGGGGAGGACGCCGCTGATCTTCATGGAAATCCCCGGTGATGCTTCCGATGACTGCGTACTGCTGTACGGCCACCTGGACAAGCAGCCGGAAATGGTGGGGTGGGCCGATGACCTGGGGCCCTGGCTCCCGGTGATCAAGGACGACAAGCTGTACGGTCGGGGTGGGGCTGATGACGGCTATGCCGCTTTCGCCAGCCTGACGGCCATCCAGGCCTTGCAGGAGCAGGGCATTCCCCATGCGCGCTGCGTGGTCATCATTGAAGCCTGCGAGGAAAGCGGCAGCTACGATCTGCCCCATTACATCGAACACCTGAAGGAGCGGATCGGGCATCCGAGCCTGGTGGTCTGCCTGGATTCCGGCGCTGGCAACTATGACCAGCTGTGGGTTACCACCTCGCTGCGGGGCATGGCCAGTGGAACCCTCACCGCGGACGTGATCACCGAGGGCGTGCACTCCGGTTCGGCCAGCGGTATCGTGCCGTCCAGTTTCCGGGTGCTGCGCCAGCTGTTGAGCCGGCTTGAGGATGAAAAAACCGGGCGCATCCTGCCACCGGAGCTGCACTGCGAGATCCCGGATCAGCGCCGCCGCCAGCTGGCTGCGGTAGCCGAGCTGCTGGGGGACGAAGTGCACGAGAGTTTTCCATTTGTGCAGGGCGTTGAGCCCATGGGAAGCGAACCACTGGAGCGACTGCTGACCCGAAACTGGGGCCCGGCCCTTTCCATCACCGGCGCTGCCGGCATGCCGGCCATTGCTGATGCCGGAAACGTGCTTCGCCCCTCAACCTCGCTGAAAGTGTCCCTGCGTCTGCCGCCGCTGATCGATGGTGAGCAGGCCACCCATTTTCTCAAGGCCCTGTTTGAAACCAATCCGCCGTCCGGCGCCCGGGTCACATTCGAAGAAGACCAGGCGGCCACCGGATGGAATTCGCCCGAGGTGGCGCCCTGGCTGGAACAATCCGTAGAGGCCGCATCCCAGGCCTGCTATGGCGCCAGCGCCATGTACATGGGCGAGGGTGGAACCATCCCGTTCATGGCCATGCTGGGAGACAGCTTTCCCGAAGCCCAGTTCCTGATCACCGGCGTCCTGGGCCCCCAGTCCAACGCCCATGGCCCCAACGAGTTCCTGCATATCCCCTTCGCCAAGCGACTGACGACCTGCGTGGCGCAGGTGCTTGCCGACCACTATGAGCGGGATAAGACGGTGGCTGCTGCGGCGTGAGGGGGCTCACTCCGTGACTCGGCTGCTCCGTGACTAGGTGACTCCGTGACTCGGCTGCTCCGTGACTAGGTGACTCCGTGACTCCGTGACTAGGACGCTTCGCTCAAGCGAAGCGTTGCGGCACGCGGCGTGCCACTACTCAGTCCGCCTTATATCCCATTACCCGGGCCCGCTCATACCTGATCACCTAATCACGGAGTGAGCGCAGCGAACGATCACCTAGTCACGGAGTCACGGAGTCACCTAGTCACGGAGTCACCTAGTCACGAATTGCGAGCAAAGCTCGCAATCTCACTCCTCATAATCCGGCTGCTCCTCCGGCGACGCATCGAAAAACGGTTCAAGCTCCATACAGTTTTCATAGATGCGGCGGATTTCGGGGTAGGGTTCCAGGTCGCACTTGAAGCGGATGGCGTTGTAGACCTGGGGAATCAGGCAGCAGTCGGCCAGGGTGGGATAATCGCCTTCGCAGAAAGTCCCGGTGGTGGGGCTGATGTTCAGCAGTTCTTCAAAGGCGGTAAAGCCTTCACTGATCCAGTATTGAATCCAGCCGGTTTTTCGGCTGCCGCGCACTTCCAGCTCTTTTTCCAGGTACATCAGCACCCGCAGGTTGTTGAGCGGGTGCACGTCGCAGTTGATGATCTGGGCAAGGGACCGAACGCGGCCGCGGGCGCGAATCTCTGCCGGCAGCAGAACCGGGTCCGGATAGGCTTCTTCCAGGTACTCCATGATAGCCATGGATTGTCGGAAGACCCGGCCGCCGTCGGTGAGGATCGGCACCAGGCGCTGGGGATTCATTTCAATGAAGTCCCGCTTGTGCTGCTCTCCGCCGTCGCGCACCAGGTGAATAGGGATCAAATCATAGGACAGCTCTTTCAGGTTCAGGGCAATACGAACCCGGTACGACGCACTGCTGCGCCAGTAGGAATAGAGCTTTAGTTCCATTACAGCCTCCTCCGATCCGGGTCATTGCGATGGATCGCAACCACCTGGCCTGCTTGGTTTTCTTCTGAGTCTTCCGCGCCCCTGGCTAAAAGCTAGCTTACTCTTTCGATGCCGCGGAATCCATGATCTCCAGGGACTGCGCCCAGGCCTGTCCGGTGCGACCGTGTGCGTAGGGTGAAACGTCGAAAGTTTCACCGCGCGCCAGGCGTTCCTGGATCTCTTTCCAATACTGGGGTGTCAGCAGGTCGGTGTGGTGGCGCTTGAACAGTTCCAGGTGTTCGCCACCCAGGCCAAGGAAGCTGACAAACTGCTCCGGGAATACATCCTGGGGGCCGACATTGAACCAGACGTCATCGCTGTAGGCTTCAAAGTCGTCCCGCGGCGGCGGCATCTTTCGAAATTTGCAGTCCGCCATGCCACACAGTTCGTCGTAGTCGTAGAAGATCACCCGGCCGTGGCTGGACACGCCAAAGTTCTTGAGCAGCAGATCTCCAGGAAAAATGTCGGTCATGGCCAGGTCCTTGATGGCCTGGCCGTAGTCAACGATGACCCGCTCCACTTCCTGCTCCGGGGCCTCGGACAGGTACAGGTTCAGCGGCTTCAGCTTCCGCTCGATGTAGAGGTGGTGAATGATCAGGTAATCACCTTCCATGCTGACGCTCTGGCCGCATTCGGTGATCAATTCTTCCAGCACCGGTTCGCTGAATCGCGCCAGCCGGAACTTCAGCTGCTTGAACTCCTGGGCGTCCACCAGGCGCCCGGCGCGGTTGTGGGTGAAGACCAGGTCGTAGGCATCCAGCACGTCCTGGCGGGTTACCTTCTTGGGCGGCGCGAATCGATCCCGAATGACTTTGAACACCACGGGGTAGTTGGGCAGGGTAAACACCGCCATCACCATCCCCTTGGTGCCGGGGGCAGGGATCATCTGATCATTGCTGTTGCGCAGATGACGTCGGATGCCCCGATATCGCTCGGTTTTTCCCTGCTTTGCTCTTCCCAGGGCGGTATACAGTTCCTCGATGGGCTTGTGGGGCAGGATCGAGGCCAGGAAAAGGACCGTGTCGGCGATGGTTTCCAGGTCAGCGTGGAAATAGGATCGCGAGTAGCTGAAGATGACGCTGGCTTCGTCCACCGAGGTGGTCACCCAGTCCACGGCCACACCGTCGGGGTGATGCACCAGGGCGACGATCAACGGCAGCTGCGCTGAGTCGAGCTGGATCTTGCCCACGATGAAGGCCCGGGTGAATCGAAAGAACACGGGTTCCACCAGCTCAAAATGCTGGATGCTGCCGGTACCGCCGTGCTCGGCCAGCTGGCGGCGCAACTCCCGGTGCAGGAACGCTGCGCAGTCTCCCAGGTCGCGCCACGGGGCATTGACGGCGAAGTCGTTCAGCAGCCGACGGCAGGTCCGACCCAGTTCGCCGGTGAACGGGTAGTGCTTGATACTGACCTGGGTGGTGACGTGGTCTGTAGGGCCCAGCTCAAAATCGACGAATTCGATGGCCCGGTTGACGCCCACGGTGCCAAACAGGCGCCGGCTGAGTGAGTTGAAATAGGTCTTGTTGAGTTCCCGGTCGATGCCCCCGCCCAGCAGCTCCTCGTAGCGCTGCCGGGCGCCCCGCCAGACCCCCGCATCTCTCAACCGTGTATCCAGCAGCTCGCGAAGTTGCTCGATGCAGTTCGCCACGGAATGGTCGTAGAGTTCGATCCGTTCCACGGCGTCTGCCTGGGCGCCCAGCCAGTCTCGGGTTTCAAAGCGGCGCTGACTGCTCTGGGTAATGGATCGATAGTCCTGGCCGTATTGGGCAAAGGCGTCGTAGACCAGTTGCGCCGCATCGTGGGCCAGGGCAGCGGAATCTGCGAACAGCAGGGATCGGGATTGGTCTGCTGCTTGCGTCTGCCTGTCCTTGTCCATCGGCCTCGAATCCGGTTCCTGTTGTGCTAGCCTGAAGCATTGCATTGGGGTCCGCAAGGTTCCGGGTTGTCACATCCCGGACCGGCCCCCGTGACTGCAGGACATCTGCCTTGACCGCTGAAAAAGTTCTTCAGTTCTGGTTTGGTGCGCCGCCGCTGCGGCCCAACCGCAAACTCTGGTGGGGCGGCAAGTCCCAGGATGCGGCCATCCACGAAAATTTTTCGGAAACCGTGGCCGCCGCCGTGGCGGGTCACCTGGATTCGTGGCGCGATGAGCCCCGCGGTGCGCTGGCACTGGTCATCCTGCTGGACCAGATGACCCGCAACATCTACCGGGGTCAACCCGAGGCGTTCTCCGGGGACGGTCGGGCCCTTGAGGTTACGCTGCACGGGCTGCAACAGGGTTACCTGGAGGTCTACCATCCCTTCGAGACCGTTTTTTTCCTGATGCCGCTGGAGCACGACGAGTCCATGGTCAGCCAGGACCGCTGCATCGCGGAGCTGGACCAACTGCTGCAGCGCTGCGGCAGCGAGCAGGCGGACATGGTGCAGGGTTGTCTGGATTACGCCCACCAGCACCGGGAGATCATTCAGCGGTTTGGCCGATACCCCCATCGAAACCAGGTGATGGGCCGCGCTTCCACGCCACAGGAGCAGGAATACCTGGCGGCGGGTGGAAGGCGCTTTGGTCAGTAGTCAGGCGGACTCAGAACGAGCTGGGGTCGTACATCATGTCGTCGCTGAACTCGTCAGCGGTGGGACTGGCAGCGCCCTCATTGAGCTTGATTTTGAGCTTCAGGCCGTCGCGGGAATCGGCTTTGGCCAGGGCTTCGTCCAGTTCAATGACGCCTTCCTTGTACAGCGCAAACAAGGCCTGGTCGAAGGTCTGCATGCCGGCGTCCAGGGATTTGTCCATGGCCTGCTTGAGGTCGGCGATTTCGCCGCGCCGGATCATGTCGCTGATCATGGGTGTGTTGACCATGATCTCGATGGCGGCACGTCGCTTGCCGTCCTTGGCCATGACCAGGCGCTGGGACACGATGCCCCGCAGGTTCAACGACAGGGAATGAAGGATCTGCTTGTGCAGGGAGTCGTTGAAGAAGTTCAGTACCCGATCCATGGTCTGGTCGGCGTTGTTGGAGTGAAGGGTCGCCAGAACCAGGTGGCCGGTTTCGGCGAACGACATGGCGGCCTCCATGGTTTCGGTGTCTCGAATCTCGCCGATCAACAGCACGTCGGGTGCTTCCCGCAGGCCGGACATCAGGGCGTTCTTGTAGTTGTGGGTATCGAGTCCGATTTCCCGCTGGTTCACGATGGATTTCTTGTGCCGATGCAGGAATTCAATGGGGTCTTCGATGGTCAGGATGTGGCCGCTGGCGTTGGTGTTTCTGTAATCGATCATGGATGCCAGGGTGGTGGATTTACCGGAACCCGTGGCCCCAACCACCAGGATCAGCCCGCGCGGCTCCATCACCATTTCATGCAGCAGCCTGGGCAGGTGCAGTTCGTCAATATCCGGGATCTCGGCCTTGATGGCGCGAATCACCATGCTGATCTCGCCGCGCTGCTTGAATACGTTGACCCGGAATCGGCCGGCGTCTTTGATGGAGATGGCCAGGTTCTGTTCCAGGGTGTTCTCGAATTCCGGCACCTGGCCCTGATCCATCAGCGAGTAGGCGATCTTCTTGACCATGCCCGGCGGCAGACCCGCCTTTCCGAGAGGATAGATTTTTCCCTCGACCTTGATGCTGACCGGCGCCCCAGTCGACAAAAACATGTCCGAGGCGTTCTTTTCCTTCATCAGTTTCAGGAAATATCCGATATCCATCTTGTTATTCTCGTACCCTTTGCGAAACACCCCCTGGTGCCGCCCAATCATAACGCTTTTGCCCGGCGTCAGAAACTTGCATTGATGTGTCGGAGTTCACAAACTATGCGCTGTTTTACACACCACAGCGCGTTTTCGGATGAAAAAACTGACTCTTGCAGTCGCCACACTGGCGGGCCTCGCCGCCTGCGCGTCGGTTCCGCTGGACACCAGCGCCCTGGACCGCGCTTCGTCCGCGGTGGATCGTGCCAACGACGCAGGGTCGGTGGAATACGCGCCATTGGAGTTGCGCGCGGCCAGGGAAAAACTGGCGGAAGCGCGAATTGCCGCCGAAGAGCGTAATGGCGACCTGGCCAACCGCCTGGCAGCGGAATCCCTGGTCAGCGCAGAGCTGGCTTTGGCCAAATCCGATGCAGCCAGGGCCCGGGAAAGGACTCGTGCCCAGCGGGAAAGCAACCAGCAGCTGCGGCAGGAACTTCAGACCGACAGCGGGAGGGAGCAATGACCCGGATCGCGGCCATCTGCGCGGTCCTGCTGTTGACGGCCTGTGCCTCCGCGCCTCGCCAGGACCTGGGGCTGGAGAAGATCCGGGCCGACCTGCAGGCCCTGCAGGACAACGAACAGATTCGCCGGCACGCCGGGGCGGAACTGCAGGCCGCCGAGGCGGCGGTGCGGCGGCTGCAGGCGCCGGTACAGGGCAGCAATAAGGACGACCAGCGGCAGCACCTGGCATTTCTGGCCCAGCGTCGGATCGATATCGTGCGGGCCCGGGCCAACGAGGGGCAGGAAAGAGAGCAGCTGGCCCAGCTTGAACGTGAGCGGGACCGCATCCTGCTGCAGGCGTCACTGCAGGAAGCGGAGCGGGCCCGGGCCGAGGCCGAACGCCTGCGCCTGGAAAACGTCGCCCGGGCCGAGGAGGCAGAGCGTGCCCTGCGGGATGCCCGAGAGGCGCGGGAGTACTCCGAGCAGGTTGAAAAAGAAGCAGACCTGGCTCGGGAAGAGGCTGAGAAGGCTCGCCGCCTGGCGCAAACCCAGGCCAGGGAGGCCGACCTGGCCCGGCAGGAGGCCGAGCTGGCTTCAGCCACGGCGGATTCCCTGCGGCGCCAGTTGGAAAACCTGCAGGCCCAGGAAACCAGCCGGGGGCTGATGTTCACCCTGGGTGACGTTCTGTTTGAGTACGGTGAGTCCCGTCTCAAGCAGGAATCCCTGCAGAACCTCGATCGTCTGGTCGGTTTCCTGGAGCAATACCCGGATAACACCATCAGTATCGAGGGGCACACCGATTCCCGGGGCAGCGAGCAGTTCAACCTGGACCTGTCCCAGGCCCGGGCCGACTCGGTGCGGCGGGAGCTGATCAACCGGGGGCTGCCGGCGGCCAGGCTGCAGGCGGTGGGTCTTGGGGAGGAGTTTCCCGTGGCCTCCAACGACAACGACCCTGGACGTCAGCAGAACCGCCGGGTCGAAATCATCATTCTGAACGATTCTCAGCAGTAACGCCGTTGCCCAACGGCTGAAATTGCGCTACCTTAAATACGGGCAGCCCTCCAACCTGGAAGGCTGTCAAAAACCGAATGAGTTCAGAAACGCCAAACCAGCACTCAGCGCGCTCTCCTGGGGTGGAAGAGCGCAGCTATCAGCTACCGCGCGGGGAGGGTCATCCTCTACCGCGTCTCATTCCCTTCAACCTTTCCCTAACCCGCTCACCTGAATCGAGGAGGATGCCCTATGTTCCAACAACGGCAGAATGAAGTCGAAAAGCTGCTAAGCGAAAACATCGAATTCCGACGCCTGTATAACAAGCATCAGGAACTGGACAAACAAGTGCACGAGGCTGAAATCGGCCTGCATCCCATGGAAGACCTGGCTCTGGTTCAACTCAAGAAGGAAAAACTCTGGGCAAAAGACCGCCTGGCCCACATCCTGGATCATCCCCAGTAAAGGACTGCGGCAAACGTATTCGACGGGCTCCCTGAACATTTCGGGGAGCCTTTTTTTTGGCCGGCCCGACCTGTCAGTGTGCGGGCCGTAGCTCAAGTGACAGCAGAATGAAGGTTTACGATAACGTCATTGAGATGATTGGCCGTACCCCGCTGGTGCGGATCAATCACCTGGATACCGGCCCGTGCGAGCTGTACGCGAAGCTGGAGAGTCTCAATCCCGGTGGTTCCATCAAGGATCGAATCGGTCGCCATATGATCGAAGCCGCGGAGCGGGAAGGGCACATCAAACCCGGTGACACCCTGGTGGAGGGTACCGCCGGCAACACCGGCCTCGGGCTGGCGCTGGTTGCCGCTCAAAAGGGTTATCGCCTGATCCTGGTGGTTCCGGACAAAATGAGCCGGGAGAAGATATTCAACCTGAAGGCCATGGGCGCCGAGGTGATACTGACACGTTCAGATGTGGCCAAGGGTCATCCCCAGTATTACCAGGACCTGGCCGAGTCCATTGCCCGGGAGACCGAGGGCGCCTATTTCATCAACCAGTTCGGCAATCCCCACAATCCTGAAGCCCATGCCCGGACCACGGCACCGGAAATCTGGGAACAGATGGATCACCGGGTGGATGCCGTGGTTTTCGGGGTGGGCTCCAGCGGCACCGTCACCGGTCTGTCCAACTTTTTTGCCGAGCACGCGCCGGAACTTGAGCTGATACTGGCCGATCCGGTGGGCTCCATCCTGGCCCAGTACATCAACGAGGGCACGGTCAGCACCAAGAGTTCCAGCTGGATGGTAGAGGGGATCGGCGAGGACTTTCTGCCGGTGATCAGCGATTTTTCCCGGGTCAAACGGGCCTATGCCATATCCGACCAGGAGAGTTTCGAGGTGGGCCGGGAATTGCTCAAGCGCGAGGGCATCCTGGGCGGGTCGTCCAGCGGGACCATTTTCGCGGCCGCGCTCAAGTATTGCCAGGCCCAGACCAGGCATAAGCGGGTTGTGGCATTCGTGTGTGACACCGGCAACAAGTACATCTCCAAGATGTACAACGACTACTGGATGCTGGATAACGGATTCCTCGAGCGCCAGCGCTTTGGGGACCTGCGTGACCTCATCATGCGCCCCTACTGGAAACACGACACGGTCACGGTGGGGCCCGGCGAGCCCCTGACCACCGCCTATGCGCGCATGAAACTTTATGACGTGTCGCAGCTGCCGGTCATCGACGGGCAGCAGATTGTCGGCATTATCGACGAATCGGACGTACTGCTTGCGGTTTATAACCACGAAGAACGGTTTTCTGAGCCCGTCTCCTCGGCCATGACGTCGGATCTGGACGTGGTGCCGGTGGACACCGAGCTTGCTGACCTGCTGCCCATTTTCGACGCTGGAAAGGTTGCCATCGTGAAGCAGGACGATCAGTTTCTCGGTCTGATCACCCGAATCGATCTGCTCAACTACCTGCGCCGGCGGGTGGACATGTAACAACCCTGGAAAGACTCTAAATGACAGAATCCAAACAGGGCCTGGGCACCCGGGCCATCCACGCCGGGCAGCACCCGGATCCGTCCACCGGCGCGATCATGACGCCAATCTACGCCAGTTCCACCTATGTCCAGCAAAGCCCGGGAGTTCACCAGGGCTACGAATACTCACGCACCCACAACCCAACCCGCCTGGCCTACGAGCGCTGCGTGGCGGACCTGGAGGGCGGATCGGCGGGGTTTGCCTTTGCCTCGGGCATGGCGGCCACGGCAACCGTGCTGGAGCTGCTGGACAGCGGTGATCACGTCATCGCTCTGGACGACCTGTACGGCGGCACCTTCCGGCTGTTCGACAAGGTCAGGCAGCGCAGTGCCGGGCTGGCCTTCGACTTCATCGATATCAGCGGTCGCGAAAGCCTGGAACAGGTATTGCGGCCGAACACCCGAATGGTCTGGATCGAAACCCCCAGCAACCCCATGCTCAAGGTGATCGATCTGACCATGGTTGCGGAATTTGCCCGGGCCAATGAGCTGCTCATGGTGGTGGACAATACCTTCGCCTCCCCCATACTGCAGCGGCCGCTGGAGTATGGCGCGGACCTGGTGGTGCACTCTGCCACCAAGTACCTGAATGGCCATTCGGACATGATTGGTGGCGTGGTGGTGACCGGTCGCGATGACCTGGCCGAACAGCTCGGCTTTCTGCAGAACTCCATCGGTGGTGTGCCGGGCCCGTTCGACACGTTTCTCGCCCTGCGCGGACTCAAGACCCTGCATCTGCGCATGCACGCCCACTGCAGCAATGCCATGGCCATAGCCAGTTGGTTGCAGGATTGCGACGGCGTAGAGCGGGTCATTTACCCGGGTCTGATCAACCACCCCCAACACGACCTCGCATCCCGCCAGATGGACGGATACGGAGGGATCATTTCATTCGAGGTTCCAGGCGGCGTGGAACGCGCGCGCCAGGTCATGGAAAGATGCCGGCTGTTCGCCCTGGCCGAATCTCTGGGCGGTGTGGAAAGCCTGATTAACCATCCGGCCATCATGACCCACGCATCAGTCCCGCCTGAAAAGCGCGCCCGAATCGGCATCAGCGACAGCCTGATCCGGCTTTCCGTGGGCGTGGAGGATGTAGACGACCTGATCGGCGAACTGGATCAGGCGCTGGCCTGAGCGGGCGCAGCGGAGGTGCGTACCGGTCACTCTGTCCGGTAATGACCGTCGAATGCGGTTTGCCAGGTCTGGCCGTCGTCGCTGGAGGTTGTCCAGACCTGGCGCACCGAACCGTCCTGCTGGGGTGTCCACTGAATCTGGTGCTGCTGGACCGATCCATCAGCGGCGGGACGTTCCCCGCGCAAGGTCATGGAGCCTTCTTTGAATCCGCCGTCCAGCTGCAGCAGCAGCCCCGATGAGTCCGTCCATGACTGGTGCCAGACCTTGCGGCCGGCATCGTAGATATTGAGACTGGTCCCGGAGTAGTTGCCCGTGGCGCTGGTCCAGTTCTCCAGAAGCACGCAGCCATGGATCTTTTCAATGCGGTTTTTGCCGGCCACCGCACCGTTGGCGTAGACGGTCCAGCTGCCGATCCAGAAATCGAACTGGCCGTGCTGCTCGCTGGAGCAGGGAGCCGCATTCTGGGCCTGGGATGTGGACAGGACCAGCCAGGACAACAGCGTCAGCGTCAATCTCATCAGGATTTCTCCACCAGGTTGGGCAGGTGCAGTGTAGCCTGAATTTTTTTCGCGAGTTTCGCTTTGGGATCACATTCAGGCTATCCCCTGCGGCGGCGGGTTTCAGGAAAAGCCGGTGCGGTTGCGGCGGCGGTGGCTGGGATGCAGCCGCCGAAACTCCATGGGGGACACGCCATAGCGTTCCTTGAACAGCCGCGAAAAGGCGCTGCGGTTGCCGAAGCCGCTGGCGAATACGACGTCGGTGATGGCGATTTCGGTATTGCGCAGTAGTTTCTGTGCCGCCTGCAGCCTGCAGTGGGTCAGATACTGGTACGGCGTGATGCTGAACTGCTGCTTGAACTGGCGCAGGAAATGGGCGCTGGACATGAAGGCCGACGCGGCCATGTCATCGAGGCAGATAGGCGAATCGAAATTGTCCTCGATGAACTGCCGTGCCTGGTGCAGGCGCCGGACGATATCGGGCCGCATCTGTCGGGCTGGTGTCGCTGCAACCAGAGCCATAAGTCCACCTCTACAGGCCAGTTCCTTGGGAACAATATTAACCACGAAACTCTACGTATGACAAGTTACGTAGTAAGTCCCAAAGGTCATGCCTGGACGACGGGAGTCGCTAAGGCCCGGATCGCTGGAGGTGAATGAACCCCGTGAGAAAGGTGGTGCACTGACCGCTCAGCAGTACGCGATCACCCTCGAGTACGCAGGACACGGTCCCGCCGCGCGCCGAAAGCTGGCGCGCCCGCAGGCGGCTGAGCCCCAGGCGTTCGCACCAGAAAGGCGTCAGTGTGCAGTGGGCCGAGCCGGTCACCGGGTCTTCGTCGACGCCAACCGCCGGGCCGAAGAAGCGGGACACGATGTCGCTGTTCTCCCCGGTTGCGGTGACAATGACGCCGCGGGCAGGCAGGGCGGATATGGCGGCCAGGTCAGGCGTGAGTTGCCGGATTGCGCGTTCGCTCTCCAGCACCAGCAGCAGGTCATCGATGGCCTGGTGGGCCTCGACAACCCGTGCGCCGATGGCCTCGCTCAACGCTGCCGTCTCAGCCACCGGCGTGACGCTGCGGGCGGGAAAATCCAGTTGAATGCCGTCCGGGGTTCGACTGGCGCCAAGCCTGCCGCTGCGGCTGTCGAACGCCAGCGTCGACTCCGGGCAGTCAAGCTCCCGGAACAAAACGTGGGCGCTGGCCAGGGTGGCGTGCCCGCACAGGTCCACCTCCGCCTCGGGCGTGAACCAACGCAGCTCGTGGCTAGAGCCGCGTCCGACCAGGAATGCGGTTTCCGACAGCTGGTTCTCCAGGGCGATGTTTTGCAGCAGTTCGTCATCTGCCCACTGGTTCAACAGGCACACCCCGGCGGGGTTACCGGAGAACGGCCCGTCGACAAACGCGTCAACCTGGTAGTAAGGGATTTTCATCGTGAATACTTTTGCAATTCTGGTAGCCTAACCGAAGGCGTTGCTCAAGGGGATAGGAATGGAAAGCATGGGCCGGCGGCTATGGGCCGCGGTGCTTGGTATTGCATGGGTCGTTACCGGCGTCTGGGCGGCTGAAGACGGCCGGCTGGGGCCGGACGAGGACCGGTTCAAACAGGAACAATTCGACCGGGCGGATCTTGACCTGCGAACCGTCAGGGCGGCCGGCCTGGTGATGTTCGCTACCCCGTTCAATCACGCTGACGGCTACGGTGACGGGCCGGTTAATCCGCTGGATCTGACCAGCCCGGGAGGGCGCCCGACCCTGGGTAACAACGGTACCTTCCTGCGGGTCAACGGCCTGGACGGCCAGACCTGCGTGGACTGCCACGCCCTGGTCAGCACCCGGACCGTGCCGCCAAGTTTCGGCGTTGGTGGATTCGGCGGGTTGAACAATGCGCCAATCTTTCAGCCGACGGTCATTGACGTCAGCGACACGGCGGAGTCCGGCTTTGCGTTCCTTGACGGTCGCCTGATCGTGCCGCCCCACCTGTTCGGTGCTGGCGCCGTCCAGCTGCTGGCAGAAGAAATGAGCCGGGAACTGCGGGATATCGGCGACCAGGCCATTTCCAACCCCGGCCAGGCGCTGCCGCTGGTGACCAAGGGAGTGAGCTTTGGTGTGGCCCTGGCCGATGCTGACGGTGACCTGGACGAGAGCCTGATCGAAGGCGTGGACAGTGACCTGGTGGTGCGCCCCTTCGGCCGCAAAGGGGAGTTTCCTACCGTTCGGGCCTTCGACGAAGAAGCCATGCGGTTTCATTTCGGCATGGAGCCGGTGGAGGCTGTGGGCGTTGACGTGGATGCCGATGGTGACGGTGTGGTCAACGAGGCCCTGGTGGGCGAGATGTCCGCCCTGGAGATTTTCCTGACCACCATGGACCGTCCCCATCAGGAAGTAATGAGCGCTGACGCAGTCAGCGGCTTCGTGCTGTTCAACCAGGCGGGCTGTTCGGACTGCCATCGGCCGGCCCTGAACACGCTGAATTCCCGCCTGGACTACCGGCTGTCCGATGACGAGGCTGCATACTTTTCGGTAGACCTTTCCCACGGCCTGACCCGGTTCGCCAGGGACGCTCAGGGTGGACTGATCGTGCCCCTGTTCTCTGACCTGAAGCGCCACGACATGGGGCCGGGGCTGGCGGAAAATTTCCAGGGCGCTGACGCCCGGATCAACTCGGAATTCATAACCGTCAAGCTGTGGGGCGTGGCGGACTCGGCCCCGTACCTGCACGACGGGCGGGCCCTGACCCTGGACGAAGCCATCCGCTGGCACGGTGGCGAGGCCCAGTCCGCCCGGGACGCCTACGTAGGCATGTCCAACGGGGCACGGCGCGCAATCATTGCCTTCCTGGAAACGCTTCGTTTGCCGCGGCATCCCAACGCGGACGTCATCGACTGACGGGTCGCGGTTTCGGGCGGCGGCTAGCCGGCCCGAAACCAGTGCCGGGTGCGGTTGGCCAGAGCGACCAGCGACAACATCACCGGGACCTCCACCAGCACGCCGACCACGGTGGTCAGGGCCGCGCCGGAGTTGAGTCCGAACACGCTGATGGCAACAGCTACCGCCAGTTCAAAAAAGTTGGAGGTGCCAATCAGCGCGCACGGCGCCGCCACGTCGAAAGGTATTTTCCAGACCCTGGCCCAGCCGTACGCCACGAAAAAGATGGCGTAGGTCTGGATGAGCAGGGGAACGGCGATCAGGGCGATCAACAGGGGGCGGTCCAGGATCAGTTGCCCCTGGAAGCCGAACAGCAGCACCACCGTGGCCAGCAGCCCGAGTACCGAGACCGGCTTGATGCTGCCCGTGAAACGCGCGACGGCCTCAGCGCCGGATTCGCCCTTGTGCACATGGTTCACCAGCCAGTGCCGGGTCAAGGCTCCCGCCGCCAGCGGAATAACCACGTACAACAGAACCGACAGCAGCAGGGTTTCCCAGGGCACATCGATATCGGTGACACCCAGCAGCAGGGCCACGATGGGGGCAAAGGCGAAGATCATGACCACGTCGTTCACCGCCACCTGCACCAGCGTGTAGGTGGCGTCACCCCGGGTCAGCTGGGACCAGACGAAAACCATGGCGGTGCAGGGCGCCGCCCCAAGCAGGATCATGCCGGCGATGTACTGCTGGGCGTCGGCCGGCTCGATCAGATCCACGAAGATGACTTCGAAAAACAGCACGCCCAGAGCCGCCATGGTGAAAGGCTTGATCAGCCAGTTGACCACCAAGGTGACGGCCAACCCCTTGGGCCGGTCGCCGATGTGGCTCAGGCTGGCGAAGTCGACGTTCACCATCATGGGATAAACCATGGCCCAGATCAGTACCGCTACCACCAGGTTGACCGATGCATACTCCAGGGCGGCCACGGTCTGGAACAGTTCGGGCGCCAGGTTGCCCAGCAGGATGCCGGCCCCGATGCACAGGGCAACCCACACCGACAGCCATTTCTCGAAGAAACCGATGCCGGCAGGGGCCGGCTGTTTAACCGCCAGTTCCGCCATCAGCCGCAGCAGCCTGCGCTGCTTTTCATGGCCTCAGGCTGAAGGGACGGTTCGATGTCCTCGCCATACTGTTCCGACGCGCTGTCGGTGAAGAAACCTTCCCAGGACACGCCGTCGGGGTCCTGGGTCCAGGCCTTGGCGGAATTGGCGTAGCAGCAGGTGACTTCGGGCTGGTCCAGGATCGGCTGGTCCGCGTCCACCATTCGAGCCCGCAGGCCAGACAGTTCCTCAACGCTGTCCACCTGCAGTCCCAGGTGGTTGATGCCGGAGTTACCATGGCGGGTTGTCACCGAAAAGTTCAGCTGGGGATCATCCAGCATCCACTTGGCATAGTCCTTCTTGGTGACGCTTGGTGAGGCACCAAACAGGCGGTTGTAAAAGGCGACAGATTCGTCGAGATTTTTGACCGAGAGGTTCACGTGGAATCGTTTCATAACACTTGCTCCGTTAGCACTGCACGGCCTGCAGTACCGGTTCACAGATCGCCTGGTCCGCGCTGCAGCAGTCCTCCATCAGGAACAGCAGCAGTTGCTGCATGCCGTCATAGTCCGTGGCATACAGAATCTGCCGGCCCTCCCTTTTGCGGGTTATCAAGCCGGCACGGGACAGGATGGAAAGATGCGACGACATGGTGTTCTGGCGTACCTCCAGGCGATCGGCTACTTCGCCTGCCGGTAATCCGCCTGGGCCTTGTCTGACCAGCAGCCTGAAGACATCCAAACGGGTCTCGTTGGCCAGGGCGGCCAGCGCTTCAATGGCGGTTAATTTATCCATATATCGAGTATTATCGATATATTTTTCCGAACGTCAAGTGGAAGCTATGGCTGATGACAAAAAGGGGACAGTGCCGAGCGCCAATGGGGTCACCTTGGTATGATTGGAGACCTGTTCCTGGGTAGATAAAAGCGGCATTCAATGAGCGAAAACCCAATCCTCTGGGAACCGAGTCAAACCCGGATTCGAGATTCCGCCATGCACCAGTTCATGGCAGCCCGGGGCTTTGACAACTACGACCAGCTCTACCAGTGGTCTATCGAACAGCCCGAACAATTCTGGGATGCTCTGGTGGCATGGTGTGACGTGACTTTTGATGGCCCTCCCACCGCCACCCTGCAGCACCCCGACCGCATCATGCACGCCGGCTGGTATGCCGACGCAACGCTGAATTATGCCCGGCATCTGCTGCGGCACGAGGGTCCGGGCGAGGCGCTGGTGTTTTCGGGTGAGGACGGTCAGCGTCGGGCCATGAGCTATGACCAGCTCCGACAGGAAGTTGCGGCGGTGGCCGAGGGCTTGCGGCAGGCCGGTGTGAAGCAGGGAGACCGGGTGGCCGGGTTCGTTCCCAACTGCCCGGAGGCCATCATTGCCATGCTGGCCGCGGCCAGTATCGGCGCCATCTGGTCGTCATGCTCGCCCGATTTTGGGGTGCACGGGGTAGTGGACCGGTTTGGCCAGATTGAACCGGTGGTGCTGTTTACCGCCAACGACTACGCCTACAACGGCAAGCAGTTCAACTGCCTGGCAACCGTGGGTGAGGTCGTGGCCGAGGTGCCCAGCATCCGCAAGGTGGTGGTGTTTCCCTTTGCCAGCGATGAGATCAGCCTGGACGCCGTGCCGGGCGGCGTAGCCTGGGACGCATTCCGGATGGCCGGCGCGGAGCTGTCCTTCACACCCGTTGCCTTTGATCATCCGCTGTTCATCATGTATTCCTCGGGCACCACGGGTGTGCCCAAGTGCATCGTCCACGGCCACGGCGGGACCCTGCTGCAGCTGCTGAAAGAATTCGTACTGCACTGCGATATCGGCCCGGACGACCGTGTGTTTTACTTCACCACCTGCGGCTGGATGATGTGGAACTGGATGGTGACCGGACTCGCCGTGGGCGCCACCCTGGTGCTGTACGACGGCTCGCCCTTCTACCGTGAGGGACGGGTGCTGTGGCAGCTGGCCCAGGACGAGGGGCTCACCGTGTTCGGCACCAGCGCAAAGTACATCTCGGCACTGGAGAAGGCCGGTGTCAGGCCACGGGACGAGTTTGACCTGTCCAGCCTTAAGACCGTCCTGTCCACGGGCTCGCCGCTGGCGCCCGAGAGTTTTGATTTTGTCTACGACGCTATTGGCTCCGACCTCCAGTTGTCCTCCATCGCCGGTGGCACCGATATCATCAGCTGTTTCGTCCAGGGCAATCCGGTACTGCCGGTCCGGCGTGGCGAGATCCAGTGTCGCGCCCTGGGCATGGCGGTGGCGTTTTTCGACGAACAGGGCAATCCCCTGCTGGAACATCGGGGAGAGCTGGTCTGCACGAGACCGTTTCCATCAGCCCCGGTGGGATTCTGGAACGATCCCGACGATCAACGCTATCACGCTGCCTACTTCGAGACCTTCCCCGGCGTCTGGGCCCACGGCGATTTTGCGGAGCTCCGGAGAACCGGGGGCATCGTGATCCACGGCCGCTCTGATGCGGTGCTGAATCCCGGTGGCGTACGAATCGGCACGGCGGAAATCTATCGGCAGGTGGAAAAGCTGGATGACGTTGTTGAGAGCATTGCTATCGGACAACAATGGGAGGATGACGTGCGGGTTGTCCTGTTCGTGGTGCTGCGGTCGGGAGTCCAGTTGGATGACGGATTACGCGATCGCATCCGGCGGGTCATCCGAGAGAACACCACCCCACGGCACGTTCCGGCAAAGATCGTCGCCGTTGCCGATATTCCCCGAACAAAAAGCGGGAAAATTGTGGAAATCGCGGTACGTTCCGTGGTCCACGATGAGGTGGTCAAAAACACCGACGCGTTGGCCAACCCCGAAGCCCTGGAATACTTCCGCGGCCTGGAGGAACTCCAGTCCGCTTGAGCCCTGTTGACCGGGTGTCCCAGGCACTGGTCTGGGACTCGGCCGGAATCGTTGAATCAACACTAGAAATCGAGAAGAAAGATGAGTGAAGAAAGAGAGTCAATGGAGTTTGACGTGGTCGTGGTGGGCGGAGGCCCGTCCGGATTGGGAACTGCGATTCGGCTGATGCAACTCAACCCTGAACTCGAAGTCTGCCTGGTGGAAAAGGGCTCCGAAATCGGCGCGCATATCGTGTCTGGCGCGGTGTTCGAGTCCCGGGTACTCAGTGAGCTGATCCCCGACTGGGAGGCCCAGGGCGCACCGGTCAAAACCGCCGTGGAGCACGACGAGTTTCACTACCTGAGAGGCGCAACAGCCGCCACAAAGATCCCCGGGTTCCTGATCCCGTCGCCCATGCGCAACCACGGCAATCACATCATCAGCCTGGGCAATCTGTGCCGCTGGCTGGGAGAGCAGGCGGAAAACATGGGAGTGAACGTGTTTCCCGGTTTTGCCGCCAGTGAGGTCATTTACGGTGACAACGGGGAAGTGCAGGGCATCATTACCGGGGACATGGGCGTCGGCCGCGACGGCCAGCCCAAGGACAGCTACACGCCGGGCTACGAGCTGCGCGCCCGCTACACCGTGTTCTGCGAGGGCTGTCGCGGTCACCTGGGCAAGGAACTGGTGGAGCGGTTCGATCTTCGCCAGGGTAAAGATCCCCAGCATTATGGCATTGGCCTGAAAGAGGTATGGACGGTGCCGGCCGAGCAGCACAAGCCCGGGTTGGTGGTGCATACCCTGGGCTGGCCGGTGGACAATCATACCGAGGCCGGGGGGTTCCTTTATCACTTCGGCGATAACCAGATTTCAGTAGGCTACGTGGTGGCTCTCAACTACACCAATCCGCACCTCAGCCCGTTCGAAGAGTTCCAGCGCTGGAAGCAGCATCCGGTCATCAAGCAGCATCTGGAAAACGGTACCCGCGCAGGCTATGGCGCGCGGGCGCTCAACAAGGGCGGGCTGCAGTCGCTGCCCAAGCTCAGCTTCCCGGGCGGCATGCTGGCGGGTTGTGACGCCGGCTTTCTCAACGCGGTCAAGATCAAGGGCAGCCACACGGCACTCAAGACCGGCATGCTGGCAGCCGAGGCTGTGGCCGCAGCCCTTGCGGCTGGAGACGAGGGCGGCAGCGACCTGACCGCCTACGAAACCGCGGTGAATGAATCCTGGGTCTACGACGAACTTTACCGGGCCCGGAACTTTGAACCCATGCTGGCAAAGTTTGGCACCTTCGTGGGCTCAGGAATGACCTGGGTCGACCAGAACATCTTCCGCGGCAAGATGCCGTTCACCATGCGGATGAAGACCCCGGACCACGCCGTCCTGAAAAAGGCCGCCGCCGCGCCGGCTATCGACTACCCCAAGCCCGACGGCGTCATCAGCTTCGACCGGCTGTCGTCAGTGTTCCTGTCCAGCACCAACCACGAGGAAGACCAGCCCTGCCACCTGCAGCTCAAAGACCCCGAACTGCCGATTGCAAAGACATTGCCCCTGTACGACGAACCGGCCCAGCGCTACTGCCCGGCCGGCGTTTATGAAGTGGTCGAAGAAGACGGTGAAAAACGCTTCCAGATCAATGCCCAGAATTGCGTGCACTGCAAGACCTGCGACATCAAGGAACCGTCGCAGAATATTCACTGGGTGGTTCCAGAAGGGGGTGGGGGGCCGAATTACAGCAATATGTAGGGCGCTCCCTTTGGTCGCGCCGTGACTCGGTGACTCCGTGACTAGGTCACTGGGGTGATCAGAGATGTACGTGAGCAAACCATGCTCCGCCAACTACACAGAATTCCATCGCTTCATCGGTAGCCGATACAGCGAGCCCCGACTACCTAGTCACCTAGTCACGGAGTCACCTAGTCACGCGTGAGCGCAGCGAACGGAGTCACGGAGTCACGGAGTCACGGAGTCACGGGTTCGCGCCAGCGAACCTCCTCACCCCTCCGCCTGCCGCATGATCAACTTCTGCAGATCCGAGTACTCCTGGTAGCCCGGATCCACCGGCGAGAACTCATCCTGCTGGGCCGACAGCCGCATGGCGTCCATGGCGCAGCGCCAGTTGCCCAGCTTGGAGTGGGCCTGGGCGATCTGGTAGTAGGGGAGGTAGTTGGTGAACCACATGCCGTACATGCGGGAATTGCGCTTGGAGTCTTCCCGCAGGTTGGCGGCCAGGATCAGTTCGTCCAGGGCGCGCTGGGGATCGCCGGCTTCCATCAGTTCCAGCCCGTACTCGTAGTGAAAATACCAGGGCAGGTTGTCGCTGGCGATCTTTTCTGAAAGCGCACAGCGGCGCAGCACCTGGGTACGGATCTGGCGGGCTTCCTGGCCGGACAGCGTGTAGTCGCTGCGCTCGAATTCGCGGTAGTCACCTTGAGAGGTGTCGGCCACCATCTGCTCATCAGTCGCCATGATGGCCAGGGCATACCGGTCCCAAAGGTTGCGACCCATGAAGCTGCGCGCCACCACACCCTGTTGACCGCTTTCCCGCAGCGCTTCCCGGGCCTGGTCATTGGCGCCCGCCTGATGATAGGCCACGGCCAGGTTGAGATACGGCAGGTAGTCCAGCTTGCCGTTTGTGGCCAGAGAGGCCTGTGGGTTCCCCTCGATGGCCTTGGTAAAGGCGCCAATGGCGGCCTGGTACTGTCCACGCTCCAGGCTCTCAAGTCCGTATCGATAGTCGTCGTCCCATCCACCGGCGGTGGCGGCGAGGGAAAACGTTAGAAGCAGGAAGGCGGGTAGTTGGTTCATGGTGCACCTGTGGATCGTGTGATGCTTTCAGGATAGTCGAAGAATCGTGACTCTGTGGCTCCGTGGCTCCGTGGCTCCGTGACTCCGTGACTAGGTGACCGGGTGATCAGGGATTTGCGTGAGCAAAAACTTTCCGTGCTCCGCCAACTACACAGAATTCCATCGGTTTATCGGTAGCCGATACAGCGAGCCCCGACTACCTAGTCACGGAGTCACGGAGTCACCTAGTCACGGGATTCGCGTTCGCGAACCCACTCAATCAAATCTGTAAATACCGGAAAGCACAATATTGTCCACCGCATCTGAAGCTTCATAGGCCAGATCCAGCTGCAGGTTGCGGAACACGGCACCCAGTCCGAAGGTGTAATGGGTGTCTTCGGTGTCCAGGATCTGGAAGCCGTCGTGATCCCGTTCTTCGAAGATGCCGGCGCGAACGGTGAATACGTTGAACAGGTCACCGCTCAGGGGAAACACTTTTTCTACGCCGACGTGGTAGGTCAACTCGTCGGAGATGTTTTCACCCGCCAGCGAGTTGTCCCGGAAGCCCAGGCTGTTCAGGCGCGGATCGGGAAGGTCTTCATAGTCCACCAGATTCAGGTCGATGGACAGCAGCAGGGTGTCGCTGGGCCGCAGGGCCAGGCCAAAGGTAAGGCGGTCCGGAATGCCGATTTCCTGGTTGCCGGGGACTACGCGGCCGCCGTTCAGGCTGTCGATCACTTCCGGGATCAATGCAAATACGGCGTTGCAGAAATCGGTCAGTTCGCCGGAGCCGACGCACTGCAGGATTTCCTGCTGGTTGACCACGCCGGGAATGCTGTAGCTACCGCCTTCCTTGTACACCAGTCCCAGGGACCAGGCGCCGTTAGGGTTGATCAGGATTCCGGCATTGAATACGACATCAGAGTCGTCGCCGTTCAACGTACTGTTGCCAATCAGCCGGTCATCGATGACCGCGGCAAACTCAGCCGGGGTGCCCAGGGGCGGGCCCAGTTCGGGATCGGAGAAGATAAACTCGATGTCCAGCACGTCCTCGATGAGGATGGACTCCGAGGCTTGTACCTCCATGTCGACGTTTTTGATGGTGAGCCCCAGGCTGATCATGTCATTCACCCGAAAGGCTCCGGAAATGCCGTAGCCGTCGACCTCGGCCGACAGGGCATTGGTGTTCAGGTAGTTGTCCAGGAAGACGTCACTGGTGACGTCGTCAGTGGGTGCCGTGGCGTCGATGGCAAGCTGGTTCTGGTAGAAAGCCGAAAAGGTCCAGCGGTCAAATGGTTTGACCCAGCTGGCGAAGGACACCTCGCTGCCGCTGTCTTCGAAGGTCTTGATCAAAGCTGCCGGAGTGTCGCCACCGAATGAGAAACCCGGGTCCAGGGCCTCCGGGTCGGCAAAGGGCACGCTGTAGTCGGAATCCCGGAAATGAATGGAGAACTCCGACTGATTGAGAATGGTCAGCCCGGCGGGATTGGCTTCCGCGGCTGTAGCGTCATCGGCCACGGCAGCAAAGGCACCGGCCAGACCCAGCGCCCTGGCTCCCGGGGGCAGCAGGTCCACCGGAAGTCCCGGAAATCCTGTCGAGGCGAACTCGCGGTCCGGAAGGACAATGGGTTCCTGGGTTTGAGCTGTCACCCATTGGGGCAGCAATAAGGCGGCCGCAAGCAGCCCGAGTCTATAATTACGCATGAGAAAATCCCCGCTTTTCAGTCAGCTGAATTCCAGATTGAGGAAAAAAATACCCTGCTCGATTAGCTTAGTGAAGCACCGGTCATGGGGGTTGTCAATTGAGGAAATGACGGCTTGCTTATGTTACAGCGTGTTTTCGAACAGGCTGACAAACTTGGGCGAAAATGCTGCGATGTAAGGGGAAAACCTGCCGTCCAGTTGCTTAATGGAGCGAATATCGTTTCGGGCCTGGGTCAGCAGGGCATCATTGCTTTCTCCATCCAGCACGTAGAGGTTGTACCGGGCAGCCGCCCGGAACAGGTGGGCCTGGACCCGGGCCCGGGTATCGCTGAAGGAACCGGGGTCCGCCAGCCTGGCAGCGTCGCCGTAACGTCCGGAAAAATAAGCCTCGGCTGCCCGGCGCAGCGGCTCCGGTGGCGTGCGGCGGGCTATTGCGCGCTGCTGGTTTTCGAAGTCCTGGACGGCCTGGCGATACTCTCGAATCTTGCTGTTGATCTGGCGCGTCAGGTCCCGGTACTGGCTGACCGGGGCGGAAGCGCTGGCCTGCAGCGCGGCTGAGCGCCGGTTGAAGTCCTCCAGTTCGCGCCCGATGGACTGTATGGATGAATCCGAAATATCCGCATTGAGCGAGGTTCGGATGGACGCGGTGGCTCGAATCAGCTCGGTCCGTGCCTCATTGCGCTCCCTGGCGACGCGCTCCTGGCTTTGCTGCCGCTCAATTTCGGTCAGACGGGTCGCCACTGCCGCCAGCACGGTCTGTACCTGGTCGTTTTCGCCTCCCGCCTCGGCAGAAACCGCCTCAATGGCGTCAGCGTCACGCCCTGCTTCGGCGCCTTCCAGCCGGGACTGCAGTCCGCCAACCCGGTCCCGGCTCCGCTCCAGTGTTGCCTGCCAGTCGGGGTTGCGCGGCCATTCCTGGCGCAGCCGCGCCTCACCGCTGAGATCCTCCAGCCGGTTGACTGACTGCACCAGCTGGCCGATGGCTTCCCGGGCGGTGGCAGCGATGCCGGATACGTCCACCACCTGGGTCGCGCACCGGGCCTTGTTGCGGCCGAGGTCGGCAAACACGTCCTGGCTTTGCACCACGCCCTGGCGCTCCGCTTCTTCCCAGGCGGCAATGGCGCCCTCACAGTCACCGGTCTGAAACCGTGCCTCACCCAGGTAGTAGTGGGGCAGGTATGGTTCAAAGCGCATACCGTAGATGCGCACTCGCGCGGCCGATTTGGGATTGTCGCCAATGGCCTTTTCCAGCTCGGTCAGAGCACGCTGGTAATCGCCGTCCTGGAGCGCTTTCAAGCCGGTGCCGTAGTCACGTTTGAAGTCGGCCAGGGCGGGGACCGCTGCCATAAGCAGGGCCAGTGCCGCAACCGTAGAGAGCGTTCTCACCAGCCCGACCGCTCAAAGTAGCTGTCGGCCGACATGGTGGTGAACTGGGCCCGGGTGGTGACCGTCTGCTGGCGCTCCACGGTGACATCCAGGGTCACCGGGCTGGAGCCGTTGCCGCCCCTGACCTGGACCCGATAGTCACCTTCAACCAGTGACAGTGTCAGCGGCGTGGTGGTGTCCCGGGGCAGGCTGAAAAGGTCACCGGTGACGCTGCGGATTTCAACCACCTCACCCCAGGGTGCAGCGTCGATGGACAGCTGGCCGGAGATGGCGGCAATGCGCGCCTGCTCTTCCTGGATTCGACGCTGCTGGCGCTGCACGATGGTATCGCGCATCTGGGTCATGCTGTTGTTGCTGGGAAACTGCTCCAGTCCCGCGCCCAGCAGGCCGAGGGCCGCTTCGTCGCTGCCGTCCCGGCTCATGCGGTTGGCCTGGGCTGCTATGGCCGTAGTGAGGTCGCCGATCTGGGAAACTACTTCCAACTCGTTTGGGAACTCCTGGATGATCTGTTTCAGGCTGTCGGCCGCCTCGGTGATGGAATCCGTGGTCAGCGGCGACGCATTGATCAGGCGGCGCGACTGGGCCAGCAGCTGACTCAGCCGCTGCTGTTGGGCCTGTTCCTCCAGCGCCGTGTCCAGCAGCCCGGACAGCGCGGGAAAGCGGGGGTCATCGGGGTAGGTGGCTGTAGCCCGGCTGACCAGCAGGCTGGCGTCGGCGAACTGTCCGGCCCGCTGCATCTGGCTGGCCGTGTCGTAGATACGATCGGGCAGTCGGTTGAGGGCTCCCCGGGCGCGGATATTCTCGGGGTCGATTTCCAGCACCCGCTGGTAGGCGTTCAGTGCGTCCTGGCCGTCCTCGGCCAGGTACACCTCCGCGTTGGCCAGGCTCTCCGCCGTTTGCAGGCGTTCCTGAATCTCCCGGGCCTCGGCGTCAAGGGCCGCGGTGGCCGTCTGCTGGATCTCCACCAGGCTGGGCAGTTCGGGAATCGCGCGCAGGCCGGCGTTGGCCAGGTCAACCGCGGTGTTGAAGTCTTCGGCTGCGGCGGCCTCCCTGGCGCGGCGCTCGAACCCCTGGGCAATCTCAACCAGACCCGCTTCGGCCGCCTGGTTGTCGGGTCGCAGGATCAGCACAGCCTGGTAACGGTCTGCGGCGCTGTCGCCGGCGGGGTCCACGAGGTTTCCGCTGGTCTTCAGGGTTTCAGCCTGGGCCAGCAGGTCGCTGACCTGGAGCTCTTCGCGCTGGCGGCGGCGTTCGTTGTCCAGGTTCTGGCGGGTGGCATTCACCAGGGAAGAGTTGCCGAACAGCTCCTGGGCCCGGGTCAGCTGGGCTTCGGCCTGGGCCAGGGCGTTGGTTTGGATGGCCATGTTGATCTGGGCCACGACCGACTCCTGGATGCGTCGTCGGCCCTGGGTGGCCGACTCGTTGAGCGGATCCAGGTCCAGTACCTGCTGGTAGGACTCCACGGCGTTGCTGCCTGGCGGATCGATCAAGGCCCCGGTTGAAGCGTACGTCTCTGCCTCGAACAACAGGTCGGTGATCTGTCGCTGGCGCTGAAGCGCCGCCATCCGGCTGTCGATCTCGGTCTTCAGTTGCAGCAGGCTTTCATAATCCGGCGCTACCGCCAGGCCGGCGGTTACCCGATCAGCCGCCGTCTCCAGGTCCCGCTCGTTGAACGCTTTACGGGCATCCACTTCGATAAAGGCCGCAATCTTGGGGCGGTACTCAGCCACTCGCGAATACTGCGGAGCGATTTCGAGAACCTTGTTCAGAGTGTCGAGGGCATTTTCACCCGGCGGCTGGTCGATCCGACCCAGGGTCAGGTAAGCGTCAACCTGATCCAGGTAGGTGTCAGCCACGACTCTCTGGGATTCGCTGATGCCAGATGAGTCACCCTTGAACACCTGGAACAGCCCGACCCCCAGCATCAGCGCGGCGGTAACGCCGATGGCAGGGAGCAGCCACCTGTTGCGGGCCGGGCCGCCGGTGGGGCGGGCCGTTTCCCGGGACACCTGGGTTGCTCCGGGCGGTTTTCGGCGCCCGGTGGTGGCCGCGGCGATATCCCGGGTGACCCGCTCCGGGACCTGCAGGCCGCCGGATCCGAAGCGTGGATCTGAGAACTGGTCGGAGTTGAACAGCCGGGTCTCGCCGGTGAGTTTCTCGGCGAAGGTTTTTTCGTTCAACACCAGGTCCTTGATGGCCCGGCAGAACGACAGCATGTCCGGGTAGCGGTCGTCCGGGTTCTTGGCCAGCATGCTGTCCATAATGGGCTGCAGTTCGGCCAGATCGCCGGGCACTGGAGGTGGTGCTTCCTGCACGTGCTGCATGGCCAGAGCCAGGGGCTCTTCGGCCTTGAACGGCAGGGCGCCGGTCAGCAGTTCGTAGAACATGATGCCCAGGCTGTAAAGGTCCGCCCGGCCATCGATGTCCTTGCCGGTAATCTGCTCGGGGCTCATGTAGTAGGGGGTACCTACCACCATTCCCGTCTTGGTCAGCCGGTGATCTGCGTCGGTCTTGCGGGCGATGCCGAAGTCCGTCAGAACCGGGGTCAGTTCGTCCCGGAACATGATGTTGGAGGGCTTCAGGTCCCGGTGCACGATATTGTGCCGGTGGGCCAGCTGCAGGGCGTGGGCGATTTGAGTGCATATGCGGATTATTTCCGCCACGGACAGGCCGTCCTTCATGGTCTCGGACAGCGTGCCGCCCTGCAGGAACTCCATGGCCATGTAGAAGGCATCATTGGTCTGGCCGATGTCGTGAATCGGCACGATATTGGGGTGGTTCAGCTTGGCCAGCAGCTGGCCCTCGTGCAGAAAGCGACGCTGAAAATCTTCCCCGCCGGACAGGGACCGTCTCAGGACCTTGATGGCGACTTCCCGTCCCAGCGAGGTCTGGGTTGCCAGGAACACCCGCGCCATACCGCCGGACCCGATTTCCCGAATCAGGTCGTAGCCGGCGATTTCGATGTCAACTGACATGCAAGATAGTCATACAAAGGTTTGAATCTATGCGGGTTTCCCGCTGCTTCCCGGTACCCGCTGCGTTACGGGATTCTACGACAGATTGGGGGTTGGTGAAACGTATCGCCTGGGCCGGAGGCCTAGGAATCGAGTATTCCGCGGCGTTCCAGCAGCAGTGATACCCGTAGCAGGCCGGCCGCGGACATGGCGTCGGTGATCATCCCTTCCAGCACCAGGTCCCGGGCCGCGGACAGGGGCAGGCGACAGAGTTGCAGTCTCTCGTCTCCATCAGGCCGGGCGCTTCCGGGCTGCAGCCCCGTCGCCAGGAATATGAGGGCCTTCTCGCTGGTGAAGCAGTTGGAGGTGTGCAGCGTCATCACAGGCTCCCAGTGATCTGCCTGCAGTCCGGTTTCCTCACGCAGTTCACGGGCGGCCTCGGCCGCCGGGTCCATTTCAGGGTCGCCGCCGCCTTCGGGGATCTCCCAGCTGTAATGATCCAGCGGGTAGCGGAACTGGCCCACCAGCCAGGTGAATCCTTCTTCATCCACAGGCACCACGCCCAGGGCAATGCCGGCAGGCTCCACCACGCCATAGATACCGGGGGATCCGTCAGGGCGCACCACCTGGTCTTCCCTCACGGAAATCCAGGGGTTGCCGTAGATCTGGGTCGATTGGCGCCGGACCCAGGGGTTGGGTTCCGGCGCGGGCAGCCAGTCTGCGGGGCGCTTGTGTCGCATGGGTCCAGCCTCAGAGCCGGACAAGGCCCCCGGCCTAGCCGGAGAGGGCCTCGGTGAGCTCTGGCACGACATTGAACAGGTCGCCGACCAGCCCGATGTCGGATACCTCGAATATGGGTGCTTCAGGGTCTTTGTTGATCGCCACGATGGTGCCGGCGTCCTTGATCCCGGTGAGGTGCTGGATCGCGCCAGAAATGCCTATGGCCACATACAGGTCGGGAGCAATAATCTTGCCGGTCTGACCGACCTGCATGTCGTTGGGAACGTACCCCGCATCCACTGCCGCGCGGGAGGCACCCACGCCGGCGCCCATGCTGTCCGCCAGTTTGTAAATCAGCTCGAAGTTCTCTTCGCTGCCCAGGGCCCGTCCGCCGCTCACCACGAACTGGGCCGACTGCAGGTCGGGCCGGTCTCCTGCAGACGCGTCCAGGGAAACAAACCGGGTGTGGTCCGGCAGCGCCGCAGAGCTGGTCACCGACTCAACCGGGGCAGATCCGCTGGCGTCCGCCGCCCGGTACGATGCCGTGCGCACGGTCCCGACCAGGGTTTCAGACTCCGGTGCCTCAACCGTGATGATGGCATTGCCGGCGTAAATGGGTCGGCGAAAGCGATACGGACCTTCCACATCCATGATGTCTGCCACCTGGCCGACCCCCAGCAGGGCTGCCACCCGCGGCATCAGGTCTTTGCCAAAGGTGGTCGATGGGCCCAGCACGTGAGTGTAGCCGGCAGCCATATCGGCAATCTGCGGCGCCAGTACCGCAGCCAGGTGGGACTGCCCGGCCTGCTGCTGGCAGGCCAGCACCTTGCGCGCGCCGGCCAGCTGGGCTGCCTGCCCGGCTATGGCGTCGGCCTGTTCGGCGAAGACAACGATATCCACGTCGCCGCCGATAGC
>JASJDM010000024.1 GCA_030065125.1 Lysobacterales bacterium
ATCTGCTGGGCGTGGGGGCGTTGATCCACGTCGAGCACCTGGGCGACAGCCTGCAGGCCATAGCGGAAGAGGGCGCTGCTTGCTTTTATCACGGTGAGCTGGCCAAGCTCATGTCGGATCACGTGATGGGGCAGGGCGGCCTGCTGTCCCGGGAGGACCTGGCGAGCTACGAGGCCCACGAGGTATCACCGGTCCGCTTCGACCTGGCGGACTGGAGCCTGGCCAGCGCTCCGCCGCCGTCGGTGGGTGGCGCACTGCTGGGCGCCATGATCAGGCTGGGGAAAGACTTTCCGCCCAATGTGACCTGGACCGGGCAACTGGTGGCCGAAATCGTTCAGGTGCAGGACGCGGTGCTGTCCTACCGGGTGAACTACCTGGATCACGCCGAGGATTTTGACGAGAAAAGCCTGGAGTTCTTCCGCCGGGCCGACGAGGGCCTTCTGCGCCTGGCCGGCGGGTCGCCCAGCACGGTGCATACCTCCACCGTGGACGATGCCGGCCTGGCCTGTTCCATTACCATATCGGCCGGCTACGGATCCGGCGTTATGCCGCCGGGGACCGGCATCTGGCTGAACAACTGCCTGGGTGAGCTGGAGTTGAACCAGCGTGGCTTCCAGTCCGCTGCCCCCGGGACCCGCCTGCTGTCCAACATGGCGCCCACGGTGGGTCGCAGCGCGTCCGGGGACGTGCTGTCCATCGGGTCACCCGGCTCCAGCCGCATTACTTCGGCCCAGATGCAGGTGCTGCTGAATCACCTGGTGCTGGGCATGAGCCTGGCGGACGCGGTGGCCCACCCGCGGCTGCACGTGATTCCTTCTCCTGAGGGGCCCACCGTGGCCCACGAGCCGGGAGTACCGGTTGACGGGCTGACCGCCCTCAAGCGGCCCTTCAGCCACCGGGACGTCTACTTTGGCGGCGCCGCAGCGGTAAGACACGACCGGGGCGGGCGGTTCGACTGCGTAGCCGACCCCCGCCGGTCAGGGGCTACCGCCGTGGCCGGCGTCGCCTGAGCGGTCCTGTCATTCACTGCCGCGGAGAAATTCTCCCCCAAAGTTTACCTTTTTCGGCTTGGCTCACTGCGCCGATTAGGTATCATTAGAGGATTGTGTCGACACCTTATTCGACACCACTGGAGAGCGGGAATTTCTCCGGAAATCGCCCGTGGTCCGGTCGTATTGATGATTCAGGAATGATGTCCAAGACCAACGGTGCAACCAGTCCTTTCGCTGATGTGTCCCTGATCGGGCCCGGCGAGCCTCCGCCCTACCGGGTGGTGAACGAGGCTGCCCAGGGGCAGGCTCTGCTGGTATGTGACCATGCAAGCAACCTGATACCCCACGCGCTGGCGGAGCTGGGACTGGATTACCGGTCACGGCAGAAGCACATCGCCTGGGACATGGGCGCCGAGCGCGCCACCCAGTACCTGGCCCGGCATCTCAACCTCACCGCGGTGCTGGCGGGTTATTCGCGGCTGGTCATGGACCTCAACCGCAAACCCGACCTGCCGGCGGCCTTTCCCGAGGAAAGCGACCATATCCTGGTGCCCGGCAACCAGGGACTGAGCTACGAAGAAAAAACCCTGCGCAAGAAGACCTTTTTCGATACCTACCACGGCGCCATCGAGAAAGAGTTGGACAAGGTGCGGGCCCGGGGACAGGTGCCGGCCCTGGTGTCGATCCACAGCTTTACCCAGGCCCTGTTCATGGAGGCCGAGCGGCCCTGGCAATACGGGGTGCTTTACGACAAGGACGACCGCATCGCCGTCGGGCTGAAGTCCTTTTTCGGGCGGCACCCGGAAGTGCGATTCGGCGACAACGTGCCGTACTCCGGCGAACACCCCGATGATTTCACCGTAGATCATCATGGTGAAGGGGCAGGGATTCCCTGCATCGGCATTGAAATCCGGCAGGATCTGCTGGCCACCCAGATCAGTTTTCAGCACTGGGTGGGCCTGTTGTGTGAAGCCCTGCGCGAGGTGTTGGCTGATCCGTCGCTTTACCAGCTGCGTCCCGGATTCAACGCGCCGGCGCGTCCCCGGTTCGACCGATTCCTGGAGCCGCTGCCCGAAACCTCCTGAAATTCACCCTCAGGGTATTTACTCCCCAGGCCAATTGTCTTAATGTATTAACGTATTAGTACATTCACACCCTGAATTTAGATCGCAAACTCAGATCGCAATCCATGAAAGCACACGACCAGCAGACCCAGGAAATGGTCACCCGGGCGCGGCGGGAGCTGTACCGGGCCTTTGCCGTCCTGGACAGCGAATCCGACGTGCGCGGATTCCTGCTGGACCTGTGTACCCCGGCGGAAATAGAAGCCATGGCGGACCGGTGGCGGGTGGTGCCCCTGCTCAAGCAGGGCGTGCCCTACCGCGAGATTCACGACCGCACGGGTGTCAGTGTGACCACGGTCGGGCGGGTTGCCCGATTTCTTGAAAGCGGTAACGGCGGATACGAGGCAGTATATGCAAAGCTCTATGATTCCTGATGGCTCCCGGCTGAGAATAGCCATTCAAAAATCCGGCCGGCTGTCAGAGCCGTCCCTGCAGCTGCTGGAGCGCTGCGGCCTGCGGTTTGCCCGCAGCAAGGACAAGCTGTTCTGTTTCGGCGAAAACGACCCGGTGGACCTGCTGCTGGTGCGTGACGACGACATTCCGGCGCTGCTGGTTGACGGCATCTGCGAGCTGGGCATCGCCGGGGAGAACATCGCCGAGGAACAGCGGCTGTCCCGGATTCGCCGTGGTGAGCCGGCGGAGTACCAGACCCTCAAGCGGCTGGATTTTGGCGGCTGCCGGCTGTCCCTGGCGGTGCCTGAGGAGTTCGACTATGACGGGCCCGAGGATCTGCAGGGCCTGCGGGTGGCCACCACCTATCCCGGTCTCACCGAGCGCTACCTGAAAGACCACGGCGTCAGCGCCCGTATCGTGCGGCTGTCCGGCTCGGTGGAGATCGCGCCCAGCCTGGGCACGGCGGATGCCATCGCGGACCTGGTCTCCACCGGCACGACCCTGCGTGCCAACCACCTGCGGGAGGTAGCGGTGATGCTGGAATCCCGGGCGGTGCTGCTGCAGGCCTCCAAGCAATTGTCCGCATCCCAGTCGGAGGTCTTGGACCGCCTGCTGTCGCGCATCGATGGTGTGCTGCAGGTCAAGGAGAGCAAATACGTGATGCTGCATGCCCCGCGGGAGCGCCTGGATCAGATTCGCGAGATCCTGCCGGGTGCCGAAGCCCCGACCGTGCTGCCCCTGGAAGGTCAGCCGGACAAGGTGGCGGTGCACGCGGTGTGCCGCGAAAACGTGTTCTGGGAACACCTGGAAGAGTTGAAAGCCGAAGGCGCCAGTGCGGTGCTGGTGCTGCCGGTGGAGAAAATGCTGGCATGAAGGTGCTGCAGTGGAACCAACTGGACCCGGCGGGGCGCGCTTCAGCCCTGGCGCGTCCCCAAAGCAGCCAGTCCGACGAACTGCGCCAGGGCGTCGCCGCTATCATCCAGCGGGTGCGGGAGGGGGGCGACGAGGCGCTGGCAGCACTGACCGAGGAACTGGACAGGGCGCCTGCGAAGACCCTGAAAATTGATCCGTCAGAACTCGTTGCGGCGGAAGAGGCCCTGGACGAATCCCTGCGCACGGCGCTGCTGGACGCCGTCAGCCGGATCAGGGCGTTTCACTCGGCCTGCATGCGCCGGGACGCCTCGGTGGCCACCGCCGTAGGGGTCGTCTGTGAGCGCATCGCCCGGCCGATCCAGACCGTGGGTCTGTACGTGCCTGCAGGCAGCGCGCCGTTGCCCTCAACCACCCTGATGCTGGGTGTTCCCGCAGGCCTTGCGGGTTGCGCCAACGTAGTGTTGTGCAGTCCGCCCAACGACCAGGGGGACGTCGATCCCACCGTGCTGGCAGCGGCGTCGCTGGTGGGCGTAAAGCAGGCCTACTGCGTGGGTGGTGCCCAGGCCGTGGCGGCCATGGCTTACGGTACTGATACGGTGCCCAAGTGCGACAAGATCTTTGGCCCCGGCAACGCCTGGGTCACCGAGGCCAAGACCCAGGTGTCCCTGGATCCGGCCGGCGCCGCCATCGACATGCCGGCGGGACCGTCCGAAGTCATGGTGGTTGTCGAGGATGCCGGAAATGCTGAATTTGCAGCGGCCGACCTGCTGGCCCAGGCGGAACACGGGCCGGATTCCCAGGCCATCCTGGTGGCATTTTCCGAGCAGCACGCGCGCCGCGTGGTGGACCAGGTGGAGCGCCAGCTCCAGGACCTCCCGCGGAAGGACATCGCCCGCCAGGCCATTTCGAACAGTCGCGCCATTGTGGTGTCCGATCGGGAGCAGGCCCTGGAGGTTGTGAATACATACGCTGCGGAGCACCTGATTCTGCAGCTGAAAGACGCCCGGGATTTCCTGGGCGGGGTGACTGCCGCAGGATCGGTGTTCCTGGGCGACTGGACCCCGGAGTCCGTGGGTGACTACTGCAGCGGCACCAACCACGTGCTGCCCACCTATGGCTACGCCAGGGCCCACAGCGGCGTCTCGGTGGACAGCTTCCAGACCCAGATGACCGTGCAGGAGCTGACCCCCCGGGGTCTGGCCACACTTGCCGACACCACCACGCGCCTGGCTGAGGTTGAGGGCCTTGAGGCCCATGCCCGGGCGGTTTCCCTGCGGATGAGCTACCTGAAACGCAACGGCCGGGTGTGAGCCGGCTATGAGCATCGTCAGTATCGCCCGGGAGGACATTCGCCAGCTGAAGCCCTACGCTTCGGCCCGGGCCATTGCCGGAATGGCGCCGGTGACCCTGAATGCCAACGAATCACCGTTCCTGTCGCCGGCGGATCCGGGCCTGGGCCTGAATCGCTATCCCGACCCCCAGCCCGGGGAACTGGTTCAACGCGTGGCCTCACTGTTTGAGCTGGCGCCGGAGCAGGTGCTGGTGGGACGCGGCAGCGACGAGGGCATCGACCTGATCCTGCGGGCTTTCTGCCGCGCCGGCCAGGACGCCATGGTGCAGTGTCCACCGACCTTCGGCATGTATGCCATTGCGGCACGAATCCAGGGCGCTGGTATCGTCGATGTGCCGCTGATTTCCGATACGTTCAAGCTGGACGAGACGGGGGTCCTGGCCGCCTGCGACGAGCAGCCGGTGAAAGTCGTGTTTCTCTGCAGCCCCAATAATCCCACCGGCAACGCCATCGACCTGGACACCGTGGCCCGCATTTGTGAGTCACTGGCGGGACGGGCCCTGGTGGTGGTGGACGAGGCCTACGGCGATTTCTGCGACACACCGGGCGCGGTCACGCTGCTCCAGCGATTCGACAACCTGGCGGTGCTGCGAACCCTGTCCAAAGCCTACGCCCTGGCAGGATTGCGCTGCGGGCTGGTGCTGTCCCATCCGGAGGTGATCAGCCTGCTGCTGCGCATCCTGGCGCCATACCCGGTTCCGGCCCAGACCGCCGACGTGGTCTTGCGGGCCCTGGGGGAGGCCCAGCGGCGGGAGCAGCAAAAAGTCGTCTCCGTGCTGATAGACTCTCGAGATAATTTGTTCAAGCAATTGAAAAATATAAAAATAGTTGAAAAGGTATGGCCCAGCGAAGGTAACTTTCTGCTGTTCCGGGTAGCCCAAGGCCATGATCTGTGGCGGTACCTGGCCGATCAACAGGTGCTGGTGCGCGACGTCAGCCACTACCCGGGGCTGGATAACTGCCTGCGGGTCTCGGTGGGGGCCGCCCACGAGAATGCTCGATTCCTGTCGCTGCTGGAGGACTATCGCCCGTGAGCAAGCGCAAGATTCTGTTTGTCGACCGGGACGGTACGCTGATCATCGAGCCCGAGGATTTCCAGGTCGATCGGCTGGACAAACTGGCCCTGGTGGAAGGCGTCATCCCGGCACTGCTGGAGCTGCAGGCGGCCGGCTATGAGCTGGTCATGGTGACCAACCAGGACGGTCTCGGCACGGCGTCTTTTCCCCAGACCGACTTTGACGGCCCGCAGCAGCTGATGCTGCAGATCTTTGAATCCCAGGGCATCACGTTTTCCGCCATCCATATCGATCCCTCCATGCCGGAGGAGCGCTCGCCCAACCGCAAGCCGGGCATTGGGATGCTGCTGCCGTACCTGAAGGACGGCTCCCTGGATCTGAACAACAGTTTTGTTATCGGCGATCGCGAGACGGACCTGCAGCTGGCGCACAACATGGAAATCGGCGGGCTGCGCATTGCACCGCGGCCGGGCGACGAGGGTCTCAGCTGGCCGGAGATTGTCAGCGCGGTCCTGGGCCGCGACCGCACCGCAAAATCCCGCCGTGACACCAACGAGACCCAGATCGGTGTCCGGGTCAACCTGGACCAGGGCGGGCCGGTCAGCATCGATACCGGCATCGGTTTTTTTGACCACATGCTGGAGCAGCTCTGTGCCCACGGCGGTTTTGCGCTGTCCCTGGAGTGCAAGGGTGACCTGCACATCGACGAACACCATACGGTGGAGGACTGCGCCCTGGCCCTGGGTCAGTGCCTGTCCACTGCCCTGGGGGACAAGCGCGGCATCGGCCGCTACGGCTTTACCGTGCCCATGGACGAATCCCTGGCCGAAGCCGCCATCGACCTGAGCGGTCGCCCGAGCTTCAACTTCAGCGGGGCGTTCAGCCGTGACCAGGTGGGTGGGCTGTCCACGGAAATGGTCCGGCACTTCTTCCTCAGCCTGACCGACGCCCTGCGCTGCAGCCTGCACCTGAGCGTGACCGGTGACAACGCCCACCACATGGTGGAAGCCTGTTTCAAGGCCACCGGGCGGGCGCTGCGCCAGGCATTTGCGCGTTCCGGCAGCGTGCTGCCGAGCACCAAGGGGGTGCTTTGATGAACGTGGTGATGGTGGACTCCGGCGGGGCCAACATCGGGTCTGTGGTTTATGCCCTGGAGCGGCTGGGAGTAAAGGCGCGGCTGAGCGCTGACCCCGAACTGATCCAGGCCGCAGAACGGGTCATTCTGCCGGGCGTGGGCGCTGCGGCCGAAGGCATGCGGCGCCTGGGTGAACATGGCCTGGTGGAGCTGATTCCGCGTCTGCGTCAGCCGGTGCTGGGTATCTGCCTGGGCATGCAGCTGATGTTCCAGGGTTCGGCGGAAGGGGCTACGGACTGCCTGGGGGTGTTCCAGGGCCGGGCCGGACTGCTGCCCGACGATCCCGACCACCGGGTGCCCCATATGGGGTGGAACGGGTTACGGTTCCCCCGCAGCTGTCCGCTTTTCCAGGGAGTAGAACAGGGCAGCCACGTTTACTTTGTCCACAGCTATGCACTGCCCGTGACCGATGACATCGTGGCCGTGGCCGACCACGGCATTGAATTCGGCGCCGCCGCCTGGCGCGACAATTTTTACGCGACCCAGTTTCACCCGGAGCGATCGGCCTGGGTGGGTGAGCGCATTCTCAAAAATTTCCTGGAGTTACCATGCAGCTGATTCCGGCCATCGACCTGCGCAACGGGGGATGCGTCCGCCTGCGCCAGGGTGATTTTGAACAGCAGACCAGCTATGACGCGGACCCGACAGCCCTGGCCCGGGAATACCAGGCCGCCGGTGCGGAAATCCTGCACGTGGTGGACCTGGACGGCGCCAAGGCCGGCAGTCCCGCCCAGGTTGAACTGGTTGGACAAATGGCCCGGGCTATCGATATCCCGGTTCAGACCGGTGGCGGCGTGCGCACCCTGGACGACATCCAGCACCTGCTGGACGCCGGTGCCAGCCGGGTGGTGGTGGGAACTGTTGCGGTGCGTGATCCCGACACCGCGGGCCGCTGGCTGAAACAGGTTGGCGCCGATCGCATGGTGGTGGCCATGGATCTGCACCGGGATGCCGACGGCGGCTGGATGCCCGCCGTAGCAGGCTGGACCGAGGCCGGTGAACACGGCCTGGACTTCGTGTTGGACAGCATGCGGGGCTACGGGCTCAAGCACCTGCTGTGTACCGACATCAGCCGCGACGGCATGCTGACGGGACCCAACCGGGAGCTTTACCGGGAGCTTGCGGGACATCCGGGCCTGCAGGTCCAGGCCTCCGGCGGCGTCGGTACATTGGAGCACCTGGATGGGCTGAAGGATTCGGGGGTCACCGGCGTGATCGTCGGCAAGGCCCTGCTGGACGGGCGCTTCACCGTGCAGCAGGCCCTGGAGGTGCTGGCCTGATGCTGGCCCGCCGGATCATTCCCTGCCTGGACGTGAAGGACGGCATGGTGGTCAAAGGCGTGCAGTTTCGCAATCACCGGGTCATGGGTGACATCGAGGAACTGGCGGAACGCTACCGCGACTGGGGTGCCGACGAACTGGTGTTTTACGACATCACCGCCAGCCCCGACGGGCGCGAGGTGGATCACGGCTGGGTGGAACGGGTGGCCCGGCGCATCAACATCCCGTTCTGCGTGGCCGGCGGCATTCGCAGCGTGCGGTCCGCCGGAATGGTGCTCAACGCGGGGGCGGACAAGATCTCCGTGAACACGCCGGCCCTGGAGAATCCAGGCCTGATCGATGAACTGGCCGAGGCGTTTGGGTCCCAGTGCGTTGTCGTGGGCGTTGACAGCCTGCAAACGGAGACGGGCTACACCGTGAAACAGTACACCGGCGATCCGGACCGGATGACCGACGCCCGCCGTGACACGGGACAGTGGATGCGCGAGGCCCAGGACCGCGGCGCCGGAGAGTTTGTGCTGAACTGCATGAACCAGGACGGGGTAAAAAGGGGCTATGATGTGGACCAGCTGAAACTCATGCGTCAGTCGCTGACCGTGCCCCTGATCGCCTCCGGCGGGGCCGGGACCGTGCAGCATTTCATCGATGTTTTCCAGCAGGCCGACGTGGATGGGGCACTGGCGGCCACGGTGTTCCACTCGGGAGAAATCGAGATACCCGGCCTGAAGGCGGATCTGGCCCGGGCGGGAATCCCCATACGGCAGGAACAGCAGCCATGATCGACATCAATTCCCTGGACTGGCAGAAGATGGACGGCCTGCTGCCGGCGATTATCCAGGATGCCGAGGCCGGTCACGTCCTGATGCTCGGCTACATGAATGCCGAAGCCCTGGCCAGGACCATTCAGATCGGCAAGGTCACCTTCTTCAGCCGCTCCAAGCAGCGACTTTGGACCAAGGGCGAAACCTCCGGCAACGTACTGGAGCTGGTGGATATTGCCCCGGACTGTGATAACGACGCCCTTTTGATATCTGCCCGGCCCGCCGGCCCCACCTGTCATCTCAACACCCGAACCTGTTTCGGTTCGGAAGCGCGCTTTGCCATGGGTTTTCTGGACGAACTGGCCCGGGTTATCCGGGGCCGCCGGGACGCCGACTTCGAGTCCAGCTACACTTCACGGCTGCTGGCGGACGGACCCAAGCGCATCGCCCAGAAACTGGGAGAGGAGGGGGTGGAAACGGCCCTGGCTGCGGTTGCCGGAGATGCCACCGAACTGGCCAACGAGGCGGCCGACCTGGTTTATCATCTGCTGGTGCTGCTGGAGTCCAGTGACGCCTCTCTGGCTGACGTGATTGACGTACTGGCCGAGCGGCACGCCGTTTCACCCTGAGGGAGTAAGCATGAATCCGCCGTTTGTCGCACCGGAAAGTCCCTACCTGGCGCCCTTCGAGGGCCGGTTGAATCACCAGGATTGCCATACCGGTCCGCCCGAGTGGGCGCCGGGCAAAAAAGACCTGCGCAAGCAGCTCAAAATGCTGGCCAGGGAGATCGACCAGCAGCAGCGCATGCTCTATGCCCAGGATCGTTTTGCCGTGCTGCTGGTGTTTCAGGCGCTGGACGCGGCCGGCAAGGACGGCACCATCCGGGCGGTGTTCAACCGGGTCGATCCCAATGGCCTGCACGTGGCCTCCTTCAAGGCCCCCACCCACGAGGAGGTTGAGCACGATTTCCTGTGGCGAACCACCAAAGAACTGCCCCGCCGCGGCAGCATCGGCGTGTTTAACCGCAGCTACTACGAAGAGGTGCTGGTGGTGCGGGTTCACCCTGAGTTCCTGGGCGGCCAGAACCTGCCGCCCTGGGACAGCCTGGACGCCCTGTGGCAGCAGCGCTACGAAGCCATCCGCCAGCATGAGCTGCACCTGGCCCAGTCCGGCACCGTGGTCATCAAGTTCTGGCTCAAGCACTCCCGGGAGGAGCAGCGCCAGCGCTTCCTGGATCGCCTCACCGAACCCGAAAAACACTGGAAGTTTTCCGAGCGCGACGTGGCCGAGCGCGGCTACTGGGACCAGTACATGCAGTGCTACCAGGACGCGGTCAACGCCACCTCACGCCCCTGGGCCCCGTGGTACGTGATTCCGGCTGACAGCAAACCCTTCATGCGCCTCCAGGTAGCCACCATCGTGCGCGACGCCATGGCCGGATTGGGCCTGGCTTTTCCGACGTCCAGTGCTGAACGAAAGGAGGAGCTGAAGCTGATGGTGAAGCAGCTGGAGAACGAAGACTCAGCGTCATCCTGAACCTGATTCAGGATCCATCTGATTTTCCGAAGCCGCCTCCGTTGGCGCCTGCACTTAACTGCAGCAAAGCCATCGTCAGTGACGCCGTCCGCCGCCGACGTGTTTTATCGGAACCCCCGATGAACGCATCTTCCCCAGGCCGCGAAGCGGCCGTTCCCCAGCGCGCGGAGCGCGCGTTCCCCAGCGCCCGCAGGGCGCGTACCCCAGCAAGCGCAGCGAAGCGATTCCCCGACCGCCGTTCAGGCGGTCCTCACTTGCCGTCGTCAGAGATATACCGCGGCCCCTTGCCCCCGGTTTTCTCGTAAACCCCCTTTTGCACCTTCTTGTACTGGGTGAAGCCCTTTTTGGAGAAGTGATCGGGATCGCTCAGGTGGGCGCTGCCGGACTGGACGGCGGGCGCGGAGATGATGCGCTGGACCGGCCCGCCGCAACGCGGGCAATGGGTCAGGGGCTCGTCGGCGATCTTCTGCAGCTCGTCGAAGCCATCGCGGCAGTGGCTGCAGCCGGAACCCGACTTAAGCCGGTATTCATAAAACGGCATGGCTGATCAATGCACGTTGTGCATGCCTTTGCGCAGCACCGGTGAGATGACCAGCATGAAGACACCAACGCCCAGGCCCGCCCACATCAGGAAACTGAACAACTCGGTATAGGTGACCAGGGCCGCCGCCACGTCGTCGCTGCCGGTGCCGCTGTCGATGGCCGCCATCTTGCCCATGCGGGTGGCTACGGTTTCAGACAGGGCGGTGGCCAGGAACCAGGTGCCCATGCTGACGCCCACCACGCTGGGAATGGACAGCTTGGTGACCGCCGAAAGCCCCACCGGCGACAGGCACAGCTCGCCGGTGGTATGCAGCAGGTAAGCCAGGATCAGCCAGATGGCGGCCACTTTGCCGGCCGCATCGGGATGCTCGGCGCCGTACACCAGTGCCGCAAAGCCCAGTCCCACCTGGATGATGCCCAGGGCAAACTTCACCGGTGTGGACGGCTCCAGGTTGCGCTTGCCCAGCGCGGTCCAGAGCATGGCGAACGGGATCGCCAGCAGCATGATGAATCCGGCGTTGAGGGAACCGAACTGGGATGCCCGGAACTCGGTACCGCCAATGGTGCGATCCACCACCCGGTCGGCGTACAGCGTCATGGAGCCGGCGGACTGCTCGAACAGTGCCCAGAAGACGATGGTGGAGGCAATCAGCACCATCAGCACCACGGTCTGGGAATACTCCACGCTGTTGTGCTGGACAAAGCCGTACACCACGAACGCCACGATTGCGCCAAAAGCCGCGTAGCCCAGGGGCTCAATCCACTGGGTGCCATAGTCCACCAGGCCGCTGGCCAGGAACGCCGCACCGCTTCCCAGGATGATGGCGGCCGCGCCGATCAGGTAAGCCGTGCTGCGGGAATGGTCAGGCTTGCTGTGGAACATGGCGTAGAAGATCAGGCCCACGAACGCGATCACCAGGAACACGTTCTGGGTCAGGTGCACCACGGGCTCGTGCTGCAGGATCAGCCACAGCACCGCCAGCCCGGGAATGGTCAGCAGGTAGATGGCCCATTCCTTGTTGATGGGGCCCAGGGCGGACTCTTTCAGCAGCGCGGGATCGTGGGGGTCGGCGTGGCCATACAGCCATTTCTGTCCCCACAGGAATGTCACCAGCCCCAGCAGCATGCCGATGCCGGCCGCGCCGAAGCCGTAGCCCCAGCCAAAGGTCTCACCCAGGTAGCCGCAAAGCAGGGTAGCGGTGAATGAGCCGATATTGATGCCCATGTAGAAGATGGTGAATCCGGAATCCCGGCGCGAATCGTCCTGGGAATACAGCTTGCCCACGATGGTGGAGATGTTGGGCTTGAGATAGCCCACGCCCATGGTGATCAGGGCCAGGGCCAGGTAGAAGACGTTGAGGGCGCCAACGTCCCGGTTGACCACTTCTTCGGCCAGGGTGGTCCCGGCGGCCAGCACCGTGCCGTTGGCCAGGATCAGGTCACTGCTGAGCACCGTACCTGCGGCATAAGCCACGGCCTGGTCACCCTCCACGGCCATCAAGAGGTGTCCCAGCACCAGCAGCAGGCCGCCGAAAACCACGGCTTTGCGCATGCCCAGATACCGGTCCGCCAGCATGCCGCCCAGCAGGGGCAGGGCGTAAACCAGGCCCGCGTAAGCGCCGAGGACGTTGAGGCCGTCGGCATCGGTAAACAGGTGGTACTTGGTCAGGTACAGCAGCAGCAGGAATTTCATCCCGTAGAAGGAGAACCGTTCCCACAGCTCCGTGGCAAAACAGATGTACAGGCCCTTGGGATGGCCCAGGAATTCGTGTTCCCGGTCGACGTTGTAGACCTCAGGTGTATCCGCGGTAGTGGCTGCGTCGGAACTCATGTCTTGTTGTTCTCTCCATTGGGCGCCGCCGTGCGGCAGCTGGATATCGTCGGCTGGCGGCCCGGTACTCCTCCGCCGGCGGCTAGGTATACACCAATGCCATGGTCATCGCCACCGCATTAATGGTTGCTGAACTTAAGGGCGGCTCCGGTACGACCAGTTGCACCTTTCTGAAGCACCTGCCTTCTGAGGCTCAGATGGATCCTGAATCGAGTTCAGGATGACGGCGTCGGGGAGGACGACTGTTGGCGGTTACCGCAGCCACTTGGCACAGGGATGTGCCAACGGCCGGAGGCCGTGAGCGAAGCAAAACCACGTTTTGCGTAGCGACCGCAATTCGTCCATGGATGGACGATATTGCGGATGAACTACGCAAACTCGTAAGTCATCACCTTGGTCGGCTCCTGCAGGAAATTGCCCTGGACGTAGTTGACGCCGGACTGCCACAGAATGGACATGCTGGCGGCATCCTCGACAAACTCGGCCACGGTGACTTTGCCCTGGGCCTGGGCCTGCTGGGCCAGCTCCCGCACCTTGGACTGGTTTTCCTCGTTCTTGGGCAGGTCCGGCATGAAGGTACGGTCGATCTTGAGGAAGTCCGCCGGGACGTGCTTCAGGATCTGGAAGGAATTCAGGCCGCTGCCGAACTGTTCGATGGCGAACTTGCAGTGCAGCTGCTTGAGTCCCTTGACGAACTGTTTGGCCGGTTTGAGATTGGTCATCAGCTTGCTTTCCGGCATCTCGAACACGAAGTTGTCGCCGTTGAGACGATGGGTCTGCATGTGTTTAGCCAGCCAGGGCAGCAGGGTCTGGTCGGACAGGGTCTGGGGCAGCAGCTTGATGAAAAAGACCACCGGCTGTCCCACCGTGTCCTGGTGATCCTTGAGCTTGGCCATGGCGTTTTCGATGATCCAGCGGTCCACCTGGACGCCCAGTTCGTGGTTGGCCAGGGCCGGCATGAACTCACCCGGCAGCACCTCTTCGCCCTCCTGGGTCTGCAGCCGGAACAGCACTTCGTAGATGTGCTTCTCCTCGCCGTGCAGGCTGACGATGGGCTGAAACACCAGCACCAGCCGGTTGGCTTCCACCGCGTCTTTGACCACGGCAATCCACTGCAGGCCGCCGTCTTCCCCGGGGCGCTGCTTGACCGGGTCATGGACCTGCACCCGGTTGCCGCCTTCCTCCTGGGCCACCTGGGCCGCACCGCTGGCCATGGTCAACAGGTCCTGAGCGGTTGGGGCACTTTCGATGATGCTGGTCAGGCCCACGCTGACGCTCAAGGTAATGGACTGTCCACCAACCTCGGAAATATGGGCTTCCACCCCGGCGCGCAGGCTCTCACCCAGCTTTTCCGCGCCGGAAAGGTCTTCGCCGGCCAGGATCGCAAAGCTCTGGTCACCGAAGCGGGCGGCGGTGGCGCCGTCGGGCAGCTGCTGGCGAATGACGCCGGCCAGATCGGACAGCACCAGATCGACGCCGGCCAGCCCCACCTGGTCCATGGATTCCTTGAAATTGTCGATTTCCAGGAACAGCACCGAGTAGGGCCCGGCGGATCCCTGGACCACCTGGCCAAGGGCCTCGTCCACCGCCTGCAGGATATGCTGACGGTTGTACAGCCCGGTCACCAGGTCCTGGGATTTCAGATCCTTGAGCTGTTTGACCATCTCCGGGTCCACGCTCTTGTCGCGCAGGACCACCTGGGTGCACGGTTCACCCTCGATGCTGGCGTTGGAAAACTCCATGTAGCTGGGCTTGGTGGCCCCGGAAGGCAGCTGCAGGTTCACCTCGATGTGCTCGGGCGGCGGTTCACCCTTGCTCAGGCCCTGCAGAACTCCCTTGAGCTGTCCGGCATCTTCCCCGGAAACCATGTCCAGCACGGGCAGGCCTTCCAGTTCCTCGAAGTCGTCGTAGTCATACAGCTGCAGGTATGCCGGGTTGGCGTAGACGTGCATGCCTTCATGTACATAGGCAATGGCGTCTCGGGAGCTGTCGAGCAGGGCGTGGCAGCGTTTTTCCGCCTCGCGCAGCGAAGACTCGATGAAACGCAGACGCCGTCGGTTCAGCATGTTGTCGTTCACCCGCTGCACCACCGCAACCAGGTGCTCCGGGTTCTCGGTGGAGGCGACATCGGTCGCGCCCTGCTGCAGGGCTATCAGCTCCGCCTCCTCAGCGTATTCATCGAGAACGGCGATGACCGGCACATCTTTACCGCAACGGGTGACGGCGTCAGCCACTCCGGATATGTCAAACTCGTCGTGGTTGGGGTTGAAAAGGATCAGGTCGAGCGGTTTCCGCTCCAGGGCGCCCTGCAATTCGTCGGCATCGTCTGCCGATGATGGGCGCACGGCGATACCAGCGTTGCGCAAAGTGCTTAACAGGTGCTCTGCATCCTCCAGTGACGATTCGATCACCAGAAGACGCAGTACGTCGTCAGACTTCAAAATCCTTTCCTCTAAGGCGATGGGCCCGTGGGCCACGTACAGCGGTCCCTTTTACCGGATTTTCATGCCCTTATCCACCCTGCCCGGGAACAGTTCACACCCCTTTACGGACCGCTGACGCTATAGAACCGGCAGCTTGTACGGCGCGCCGGCATTTTCCTGCACCAGTCGTGGAACCAGGTAACCGGGCAGGCGAACGCGCAGTTCGTCCATGATGGACCGGGCACGGGCCGGATCCACGTGAAAATGGGCGGCGCCCTGGACCGGATCGAGCAGGTGCAGGTAGTAGGGCAGGACGCCCAGTTCAAAAAAATCTTCGTTCAGCCGGCACAGGGTTGATGGATGGTCGTTCACGCCGGCCAGCAGCACCGCCTGGTTGAGCAGCGTCATGCCGCGCTGGCGGTTCAGGCGCCCCAGCGCGACGCCGGCGGCTTCGGTCAGCTCGGAGGGGTGATTGGCATGGATGACCAGGGTTGTGGGCCAGGGCAATTCCGCCTGCCAGCTCAACAGCTCCGAATTGATCCGCTCAGGCATGACCACCGGCACCCGGCTGTGGATCCGCAGCCGCCGGATCTGGGGCAGCTCCACCAGCTGACGGGTCAACTGATCCAGCCGCCGGGGCTCCAGCATCAGGGGATCACCGCCGCTGAGAATGACCTCGCTGATTTCGGGATTGGCAGCAATGTAGGCCACTGCTTCGCGCCAGCCGTCACGGCTGGCCAGGGCTGCGTTGTAGGGAAAGTGGCGCCGGAAACAGTATCGACAGTGGATCGCGCAGGCGCCGGTGGCCACCAGCAGGACCCGTCCGTGATACTTGTGAATGACCCCGCTGGCCGCCATGGCGGCCTGGTCGCCGACCGGGTCAGATTGGTAGCCGGGAGACTGAACCAGTTCCCGCGGCTCGGGCAGCACCTGTCGCAACACGGCTTGCGGCGCACCACCGACCGCCTCAACGAACGCCGCCGGCACCCGCAGCGGAAAGGCCTGGTGGGCCAGTTCCATGGACTGCAGGCTGTCCGCCGGCAGTCCGGCCGCCGCGGCAAGCTCCGCCGGCGTGGTAATCATCGGGCCGGTTTCCCGCTGGCCCTGTTCAGTCCCGGGCGAAAGGTCCTGGATGGCACTGGTGCTCGAGGTCCGCGGCATTTCAGGCGCAACTCCAATCAAGGTAAAATGGCGCATTTTATCGGAGTGGTCCCCAGACACCATGGCCAGCTATAACACCAATGAATTTCGTTCCGGCCTGAAGATCATCCTCGACGGTGATCCGTTCAGCATCGTAGAAAATGAATTCGTCAAGCCCGGCAAGGGCCAGGCATTCAACCGGGTCAAGGTTCGCAACCTGAAAACCGGACGCGTTATCGAAAAAACCTTCAAATCAGGAGACTCGGTGGAGGCCGCCGACGTTTTCGAACAGGAGATGCAGTATCTCTACGCCGACGGGGAGTTCTGGCATTTCATGGTGCCCGATACCTTTGAGCAGTACGCCGCCGACAGCAACGCCGTGGGTGATGCCGCCAAGTGGATGAAAGAAGAAGATGTCTGCGTGATGACCCTGTGGAACGGGTCGCCGCTGTCCGTGGAGCCTCCCAATTTCACCGAGCTTCGAATCACCGAGACCGATCCGGGCGTACGCGGTGACACGTCCGGCGGAGGCAATAAACCGGCCACCCTGGAAACCGGCGCCGTGGTCAAAGTTCCCCTGTTCGTCAACGAGGGGGAGGTGATCAAGGTGGATACCCGTTCCGGTGAGTATGTCTCCAGGGTCAAGGACTGACCATCGAGTCGCTCACCACAGACCTGAGCTGGCGGCCGACGGCCCCGGACGAAGCGCGTCGCATGCGCGCCAGGGTCTACCGCTGGATTCGGGCGTTTTTCGAGGAGCGGCAGGTGATGGAAGTGGAGACGCCGCTGCTGTCCCGCTTCGGCAACCCCGATCCCATGATTCGCGGTCTGGCGCTGGACCTCGATGGAAACCGCCGGTTCCTGCGGACCTCACCTGAATTTCCTATGAAGCGTCTGCTGGCGGCCGGTTGCGGCCCGGTGTACGAAATGGGGCGGGTATTCCGTGGCGAAGAATGCGGTGGGCGTCACAACGTGGAGTTCACCATGCTGGAGTGGTACCGCCCGGGCCTGGATCATCACGGGCTGATGGACGAGGTAGAGGAATTCCTGACCGGACTGTTCGAGTCCGAAGGACGGACATTGACGGCCAATCGGATGACCTTTCGCGACCTGCTTGGTGGGATCGGCGTCGATCCGCTGGAGGCGAGCGATTCCGCACTGGCGGACCATGCGCGGTCCGCCAGCGGCATTGACGGTGAGCTCAGCCGGGGTGAGAGCCTCGATCTGCTGCTGGATCGCGCTGCCGCGGATCTGCCGGACGAGGTGCTGAACCTGGTGTTCGATTTCCCGGTGAACCAGGCGGCACTGGCGCGCCGTTCCGAGGAGGACCCGCGTCTGGCCCACCGCTTCGAAGCTTTCGTGGGGCCCATGGAACTGGCCAACGGGTATGACGAGCTGTGTGACGCCGAGGAACTGGAGCAGCGGCTGGATGATGAAAACCATCGGCGTGAGGCGGCGGGGCTGCCTTTGGTGCCGGTGGATCAGGACCTGCTGGCCGCTACCTCAGCGGGTATCGCGCCCTGTGCCGGCGTAGCGCTGGGGGTGGATCGGCTGCTGATGACGCTGGGCCGATACCGCCACATCCAGCAGGTCATCAATTTTCCGGAGGCCATCGCATGACGCAACCGGTCGAGCTTGAAATCAGGGCGCGCTGGGTAGTTCCCGTGAGCCCCACGCCTACCCAGGTGCTGAGCCATGCCTCGGTCTGGATTGACCAGGGTGAAATCATGGCCGTGGGCGACAGGCAGGCGCAGTCCGGCCGCTTTGAGCCAGAGCGCGTCGTGGAGCTGGATCAGCATGTTCTTCTGCCGGGGCTGGTGAATGCGCATACCCATTCGCCCATGTCCCTGTTGCGGGGCGTCGGCGATGACATGCCCCTGATGCCCTGGCTGCAGCAGAAAATCTGGCCCCTGGAAGCGGCGTTTGTGGATCCGACCTTCGTGGCAGACGGGACTGAACTGGCCGTGGCGGAAATGATCCGCGGCGGCACCACCTGCTGTAACGACATGTATTTTTACCCGGACGTGGTGGCCAGGACCTGCCAGGACATCGGTTTTCGCTGTGCGGTGGGAATGATTGTCATCGAGTTTCCATCTCGCTGGGCCTCTGACACGGACGAGTATTTTCGCCGGGGCATGGAGGTACACGACGAGCTCAAACAGCTGCCGCTGGCGTCCGCCACCCTGGCACCCCACGCGCCGTACACGGTGAGTGACGAGTCCCTGCGCCGGGTCGCGACCCTGTCGGACCAGCTGGACCTGCCGGTGAATATCCACCTTCACGAAACTGCCCATGAGGTGGCAGAGTCGGAACAGCAACACGGCCTGAGGCCATTCGCGCGTCTGCAGCGCCTCGGCCTGGTGAACGAGCACCTGCTGGCCATCCACATGACCCAGCTGACTGACCATGAAATCGAGACCTGCGCCCACAGCGGGGTGTCGGTGATGCATTGCCCCGAGTCCAACCTGAAGCTGGCCAGCGGCTTCTGTCCGGTCGAAAGGCTGCGCCGGGCGGGGGTAAAACTGGCCCTGGGCACCGATGGTGCGCCCGCCAATAACGATCTGGACATGCTGGGGGAGATACGGACTGCTGCGCTGCTGGCCAAGGGCGTGGCCGAGGACGCAGAAGCCCTGCCGGCCTGGGCAGCCCTGGAAATGGCCACCATCAACGGCGCCAGGGCCCTGGGGCTGGGCCAGGTGGTCGGCAGCATAGAAGCCGGCAAGCGGGCCGACCTGACCGCCATCCGGCTGGATGCCCTGGAGACCATGCCCAACTATGAAGTGATCTCCCAGGTGGTGTATGCAACGGGTCGCCAGCAGGTCAGCGACGTCTGGATCGATGGCCGCCGGGTGCTGGACCAGCGCCGGCTCACCAGAATCGATATCGATGATCTCGGTGAGAGAGTAAAATCCTGGGAACACCGTATTGCGCAGCACGATGGCTGAATCACTGAGTCAAAACGGCGGGTCCGTGCCAGACAGGCGGATGAACCTGGATCCCGCCGAGATCGAGAAGTTCGAAAAGCTGGCATCAAGCTGGTGGGATCCCGAGGGCGAGTTCAAACCCCTGCATGATCTGAACCCGGTGCGGCTGGACTACATCGCCAGCCGGGTGCCGCTGGAAGGGACCGAAGTGCTGGACGTCGGCTGTGGTGCAGGCCTGCTCAGCGAGGCCATGGCCCGCGGCGGAGCGCTGGTCACCGGCGTCGATGCAGCGGAAAAAGCGCTGTCCATTGCCCGGCTGCACGCGCTGGAGCATGACGTGGAGGTCAACTACGTCTCCGGCACCGCCGAGTCTCTGGTGGGGCAGCGCCAGTATCCGGTGGTGACCTGCCTGGAGCTGCTGGAGCACGTGCCGGATCCGGATTCCACCCTGCGGGCACTGGCCGAGCTGGTGCAGCCCGGCGGACACCTGTTTCTGTCGACCTTGAACCGCACGCCCAAGGCGTTTGTTCTGGGTATTGTGGCGGCGGAGTACCTGCTGGGGCTGCTGGCCCGGGGCACCCACAGCTATCGCCGGTTCATCAAGCCGTCCGAGATGGTCCGCAGCTGCCGAGGCGCCGGTCTGCGCCTGGTGGATCTGTCCGGACTGGATTACGACCCGTTCGCGGGAAAAGCCAGCCTGACCGAGGACCTGAGCATCAACTACATCGCCTGCTTCGAGAAAGCAGCTAGCCTGGATGACTCGTGAACCCGCTGACTAGTAACTTGTTTGCGATTGATTTCGGCGCATTAGCCTGCGGTACGCAGGAACGCGAATATCACAGTCGGTCGCTGCCGGATCGGCGCTCGCCGTGGCGGCGCATCTCGCCCGATCCCAGGCCAACCATAGCGGTACTATGGCCTGGCCCGCGATCGGGCGACCTGCACTCACCACGACGACCGCCGATTCCGGCGTTCACGAGTAACCCAGGCTAGTGGCTGGCCGTTTCCGCTGTGTATTGTTTGACCTGGATGGAACGCTGGTGGATACGGCGCCGGACATGGTGGGTACTGCCCAGGACATGCAGCAGGAAGAGGGCCGGCAGCTGGGCGACTACCAACACCTCAGGCGTTTTGTGTCGCGTGGATCCATGGGCGTTATCAAGGCCGCATTCGAAAACGACAGCGAAGCTGCCCAGAAGGACCGGGTGCCGCGCTTCCTGGAGCTCTATTCCAGGCGGCTGAGCCGGCACAGCCGCCTGTTCGAAGGCATGGCGCCGGTACTGGATGAGATCGAACGCCGTGGCGCCTGCTGGGGTGTGGTCACCAACAAGCCAGGCTGGCTGACGGGGCCGCTGATGCAGGACCTTGGATTGGCGAACCGGGCGGCAACGGTGGTCTGCGGCGACACCCTGGCCCGGCGCAAGCCCGATCCCGATCCCGTGCTGCACGCCATGCGCGAGGCCGGCGCCGACGCCGAGGCAACCGTGTTCCTGGGTGACGACCAGCGGGACGTGGTGGCAGGCCGGGCGGCCGGCGTGACCACCGTTGCGGCCGCTTACGGCTACCTTCCGCCCGGCGAACAGATAGAGGACTGGAAGGCTGATGCGGTGGTCCGGCACCCCAGCGAAATCAGCGCGCTGCTGGAGGCGCTGGGTTCAGTATGAGCAATTGGTGGAACGGCCTCAGCGCGGGCGATCAGGCCATCATCATCTACGCGGCCTGGTTCCTGGCCGGCGTGCTGGTGGCCAGTGTCGTCGCCTGGCTGCGCATGGCCGGTGTGCGGGCACGGGGCGCTAACGATCTGACCCGCGTCGAGGCGGAGCTCGACGCCGAGCGCCGGGTGGGTGAAGAGCGCGATAGGGCTTTCAGCGAGGCCCGGCAGCAGCTGGAAGCCAGTTTCAGCCTGTTGTCCGGCAAGGCGCTGCAGAAAAACGCCGAATCCTTCCTGCGAGTGGCAGAAGATCGGTTCAAACTGCACCGGGTCCAGGCCGACAGCCGGCTGGGTGAACGCGAAAAGGCCATTGAAAACCTGGTCAAGCCCGTGACCGACGCGCTGCGCAAAACCGAGGAACAGATCCGCAATATCGAAAAAGACCGCAAGAGTGCCTTTGGCGCCCTGGAGCGGCACCTGGGCCTGCTGGCTGAAGACCAGAAAGCCCTGCAGCGGGAGACCCGCAACCTGGTCCAGGCCCTGCGCCGGCCCGAGGTTCGCGGTCGCTGGGGCGAGCTGACTCTGCGCCGCCTGGTGGAACTGGCCGGCATGGTGGAGCACTGCGACTTCGACGAGCAGGTGTCGGTGCGCGGCGACGACGCGCTGCTGCGGCCGGACATGGTGATTCGCCTGCCGGACGAGCGGGAGATTGTGGTGGACGTGAAGACGCCGCTGGACGCCTACCTGACCGCCCAGGAGGCTACCGACGAAGCCCAGCGTGAGGCAGCGCTCAGCCAGCACGCCAAGAACGTGCGGGCCCGGGTCAGGCAACTGGCGGCCAAGGCCTACTGGGAGCAGTTCCAGCACAGCCCGGACTTTGCCGTGCTTTTCATACCGGGTGAGCAGTTCCTGACTGCCGCGCTGGACCGTGACCAGCAGCTGCTTGAGGACGCCCTGGCCGAGAAGGTCATTCTGGCCACGCCGACCAGCTTCGTGGCGCTGCTGCGTGCCGTGGCGTTTTCCTGGCGGCAGGTGGCGCTGATCCGCAATGCGGAGCAGATACGGGAGCTGGCCGAGGAGTTTCACAAGCGGGTGGGCGTGTTTTCCGAGCATTTTGCCCGGCTGGGCAAGTCCCTCAACTCCACCGTGGATCATTTCAATCGCACGGTGGGTTCCATGGACCGCCAGGTGTTGCCGTCGGCCCGCCGGCTGACAGAGCTGGGAGTGGCGGAGCGGCGGGAGCTGCAGAATCCGGAGAGCATTGAGAAGCAGGTGCGTTCCCCCCAGCTTGGCGCTGGCACTGACGGCGACGAGACGGGGGGCGAGGGGCCGGAGAGCGACCCCCAGGGGGAAGAAGTGGGTTCCGATTCTGCCTGACGGTGGTTTGAATGACTGAATCTGCCAGCACGCCGAACCAGTACATCGAAGAGAAGCTGGCCACGGAGGATCCCGACTTTCTCCTGACCCGCCTGTTCGTGGAGGAGTCGAGACAGCCAATGCTGGGTGCCCTGCATGCCCTGCGAGCCGAGATGCGCGGCCTGCCCCTTGAAGTCAGCGACCCGGGAGTGGCCCTGCGCAAGGTGACCTGGTGGCTGGAGGAATGGCAGCGCACCCAGGACCGGGAGCCGCGTCATCCGGTGACCAAAGCCCTGCAGCAGGCCCTGGGGGAAGTGCCTCTGCCGGACCTGGACGGGACCATGTCCGCCGTGCTGTCGCTGGTCCACGGCCAGTCGCTGCAGGACGTCCAGGCGCTGGAACAACTGGCCTCGGGATTTGCGGAGCCCATGGCGCGACTGGAAGGATTAATGTACGGAGTGGAACCTCCGCGGGACCACTGGCTGCGCATCACCTGGGTGAGCCTGATGGAAGACCTGGCACCGCTGGCCGCGGCGGGACGGGCGCCGGTTCCGCTGCAGCTGCTGGCCCGCTACCAGCTGTCCCGTGACGGGCTGGCCGCCGACCCCCAGCGGATCGGTCGGCTCCACGCAGGACTGGCCGAGCTGGCTCCGGCGGTGAAGCAGCCTGACTGCAGCCACGCGGCTGTGTACAGCGCGGTGCAGAGTGCCCGCATGTCGGCCCTGGCCCAGGGACGGGTCCTGGGGCGATGGTCACGCTTGTGGACCTGTTGGCGCGCGGCCCGCAGGCTGCGACGGGCCCAGGGGCAGGTCAATCCATGAGACTGAAAAACTGCTACAAGACCGCGGACTTTCGGCAACTGGCCAGGCAGCGGCTGCCGGGCCCCGTGTTTCACTACATCGACGGCGGCGCGGACGACGAGACGACTCTCCGGCGCAATACCGAAGCCTTTGATGATTTCGACCTGGTGCCCAACGTACTGGCCGGTGTCGAGGACGTGGATCTCGGCACCGAGGTCCTGGGGCGACGAATCGACTTTCCGCTGTTTTTTTCGCCTACGGCCATGCAGCGCCTGTTCCACCACGACGGTGAGTGGGCCATAGCCGATGCCGCGCAGGAACTGGGCACTTTCTTTGGCGTATCCACCATCGGCACCCGCAGCATTGAAGAGCTGGGCGCGCGCACCAGCGGACCCAAGCTGTTCCAGATCTACATTCACAACGACAATGCGTTGACCGCGGACCTGATCGAGCGCTGCCGGGAATCGGGTTTTGATGCCCTGGCGCTGACCGTGGACACCGTGGTCGCCGGCAACCGGGAGCGGGACTACGTCACCGGGTTCACCACGCCACCCAAGCTGACGCCTTCCAGCCTGCTGAGCTTTGCCTTGCACCCGCGGTGGACGCTCAACTACCTGTTGCGCCCCGGCTTTGACCTGCCCAACGTGTCCCGCTACATCGAGGCCGGGTCCAGCGTGGCCGCTTCGGTGATGGACTACATCAACTCCCAGATGAAAGTCTCCATCAGCTGGGACGACGCGGCCCGAATGATAGAACAGTGGGGTGGTCCTTTTGCGGTCAAGGGGGTGATGTCGGTGGAGGATGCCAGACGGTGCGTGGACATTGGCGCCACGGCCATCATGGTTTCCAACCACGGCGGGCGACAGCTGGATGGATCGCGCTCGCCGTTCGACCAGCTGGCGGCCATTGTGGACGCCGTGGGTGACGAAATCGAGGTGATCCTGGACGGCGGCATCCGTCGCGGCACCCACGTCCTGAAAGCCCTGGCCATGGGAGCCCGGGCCTGCTCCGGAGGCAGGATGTACCTTTATGCCCTTGCCGGAGCCGGCAGCGCCGGAGTCAGCCGGGCCATGACGCTGCTGCGGGACGAGATCATCCGGGACATGAAACTGATGGGATGCTCAAGACTGTCTGAGCTGAACCGCAGCATGCTGGCGCGACGGCCCTGAGGCAGATGGGCGTCAGGGGGACGCCGGCATCGGTTCCACCAGCAGTTCCGGATCCACCCGGGCCTTTTTCCAGTTCATGCGCCAGTCCAGGTGCGGACCGGTGGCCCGCCCGGTGGCGCCGATACGGCCCACCAGTTCACCCTGTTCCACCCGTTGACCGGCGGCGACCAGGATCTCGCTGAGATGTAGAAAGGTGGAAGACAGATGGTGCCCGTGGTCGATGATCAGGGTGCCGCCGGAGTAGTACATGTCGTCGTGGGCCAGGGTGATGAGCCCGGGAGCCGGCGCATACACCGGTGTGCCCACCGGACCGGCCACGTCAACGCCGTAGTGGGGGCGCCGCGGCTGGCCGTTGAGAATCCGCTGGCTGCCGTACACGCCGCTGATTCTGCCCATGGCGGGCCAGTGGAATCCACCGGCGAAATCGGTGCGGGCATCATCCCGGGCGCGGGCTTCCCTTACCTGGCGGGAGTCGTCCCTGATTCTCGCCAGGACCTCGGGAGGCGGTGTGACCTGGGCCGGGGGCAGTCCATCCACCCGCTCGATGGCGTAGTCGCGGGGAGCGATCGACAGCTCCCGGGACAGCGAGGTGCCGTCCGTACGGGCCACCGTGAGACGGGCGCCAGCCGAGGCGTCCCGGTCAAAGCCCAGGACGAACAATCCCTCGGGGCTGACCCGAACGTCCTGGCTGTCCAGCTGAACGGAATTGCCCGGATCGGTCCGGCCGAAAACCACCGCGCCCTGGACCAGGTCACCCTGCAGGCTGATGCTGGGTTCCGAGGCGGTGGCAATGACAAGCAGCAGTAATCCAATCACGGTGTGATGCTAACCCAGATGCCGGCCCGGGTCATGACCCCGTCATTGATGGAAATCGACAGGCATCTGGCATAACGTGAGGCCTTTTTTCAGGAGGCCTGATGAACCTGCTGGCTGTGGATACCGCGACCGAGGCCTGCTCCGCCGCGTTATGGATGGACGGCGCCGTTCGCGAACGATTCAACCTGGCGCCACAGCAGCACGCCCGTCGGCTGTTGCCGGATATCCGCGCGTTGCTTTCGGAGGCTGAGCTGGCGGCCGGGCAGCTGTCAGCCCTGGCGGTGGGGCGGGGGCCAGGGTCGTTTACCGGTGTCCGCATTGGCGTGTCTGTTGTGCAGGGGCTGGCCCTGGCGCTGGACCTGCCGGTGGTTCCGGTATCGTCGCTGCAGGCTCTGGCCCTGGGTGCCAGCCGACAGTGGTCGGTCAGCCGGGTTCTGGCCGTGCTGGATGCCCGCATGGATCAGGTGTACGCAGGGGGCTACGACTTTTCCGTGGTGGCCCAGGGTGAGCTGGTGTCAGCAGAAAGGGTCACCGCACCGGAGTTGGCAGCAGACCCGGGTTCCGGCCCCTGGCTGGCGGCCGGCCCCGGTGTTGCGGCCTACCGCGACCAGATGGCAGGGCTGATCATGGCCCAGTCTGAAAGCGACTGCTGGCCGTCGGCCCGATTTATCGCCGAGATCGCCGCGCCACTGGCGGCGGCGGGGGAGGGCGTTGGCGCGGAAGCCGTGGCGCCGGTTTACCTGCGGGATGAGGTGGCCCGGAAGAAGGGCGCGCGCTGAGCTTTCCGCTTCGTCCTGATAAAGATCAAAGCAGCACCAGGCTTCCCAGCCCGAGAATGGAAACAAACCCCACCACGTCGGTGACCGTGGTCAGGACGGTGCCGCCGGCCAGTGCCGGGTCGATGGACAGGCGTCTCAGCACCAGGGGAACCGCCACGCCGGCGGCAGCGCCGGCCAGCATGTTGAGAAAGATGGCCGCGGCCACCACGCCGGCCAGCCGGGTGTCCTGGAACCAGACGATGGCCACGATGGCGATGACCGCTGCCCACAGCATACCGTTCAGCAACCCCACCGCCATTTCCTTGCTGAACAGCGGCCGGGTGTTACCTCGCACAACCTGGCCCACGGCCATGCCGCGAACGATCAGGGTCAGGGTCTGGGTGCCGGCGATGCCGCCCATGGACGCTACCGCCGGCATGAGGATCGCCAGGGCGACCACCTGCTCGATGGTGGCGCCGAAAATGCTGATGAAGTAAGACGCAATCAGCGCGGTGAGCAGGTTCAGGCCCAGGTAGACCGAGCGGCGCTTACCGGCGGTGAGAACGGGCGCGAACATGTCCTCTTCCTGGTCCAGGCCCGCCATGTTCATTACGGACTGCTCGGCCTCGTCCCGGATCACGTCAACGATGTCGTCGATGGTGATGGTGCCCAGCAGGTGGCCCTTGTGATCCACCACCGGTGCCGATACCCAGTCCTGGTGCTCAAAGGCTGCGGCAACGTCGGTGGCTTCCATATCCACCGGCAGTGCCTGGGCTTCCCGGTCGATCAGCGATCGCACCATCTTCTGGGGGTCTTCGGTCAGCAGGTTCGTGATGGCCAGGCGCCCAAGATAGATGCCGTTGCGATCCACCACGAACAGGTGATCCAGGAACTGCGGCAGCTCACCGCGGCTGCGCAGGAATCGCAAAACCACGTCCAGGGTCACGTCGGCGCGGACGGTCACGACGTCCGGGTTCATCAGGCCACCGGCGCTGTCCTCCGGATAGGACATGACCTGTTCCAGCCGCTCCCGGTCTTCCCGGTCCATGACCTCCAGCAGCCGCCGGATGACCTGGTCCGGCAGGTCGTCGATGATGTCAGCCAGCTCGTCCAACTCCATGTCGGAGGTGGCCTCCAGCAGCTCGTCGTCGTCGGTGGCCTCGATCAGCGAAATCCGGACCTCGTCGGCCAGGTGGACCAGGACCTCACCATCCAGGGCGGGGTCGATGAGGTTCCACACCACCAGTCGCCGTTCCGGCGGCAGGGATTCCAGCAGATCGGCCAGTTCGCTGTCGGACAGGGCCTCGATGATGCGGCGCACGGGATCGAGCCGGCCACTTTTCAGCGCCGTATTCAGCCGTTCAAACTGGCGAACGGTCTTGTGGTGACGATCCTGTTCTTGCATCCCGGACACTCCGCGTTCGCGGCGTATTGTCCGGGATTTCCTGGGGTTTATCTATCTGGCAGGTCGTGGCTGGCCTTTGTGGCCCGGCCCGGTGGTGGCGGCCCGCCGATTCAGACCTGGTTGATTTCCCGGATCAGGGCGCCCATGCGGTTGGGGTTGGTGGCGCGCATGATGCGCCGCACGCTCTGGCGCAGGTCCTCCAGGTTGGCGCCGTTGATGACCTGGCGAACTTCCAATAGAGAGCCGGGCCGCATACTGAAGTCCCGCAGACCCAGGCCCAGCAGCAGCCTTGTGTAGTTGGGATCGCCGGCCATCTCACCGCACATGGACAGCGGCTTGCCGGCAATCTGGGCGCCTTCGATGGTGAGCTGGAGCAGCTTGAGCACGGCGGGATGCAGGGGGTCATACAGGTAGCCGACCTGGTCGTCCACCCGGTCGATAGCCAGGGTGTACTGGATCAGGTCATTGGTGCCGATGGACAGGAAATCCAGATATTTGGCAAACGTCCTGGCCGAAATCGCGGCGGCGGGCACTTCGATCATGCCGCCCAGGGTGACCTCGCCAACGGTATGGCCGGCGCGTTTCACGTCGGCCTCCGCCGCCTTCAGCAGCGCCCGCACCTGGAACAGTTCCTGGGTGTTGGACAGCATGGGGATCAGGATTCGAACCGGGCCAAACGCTGACGCCCGCAGCATGGCTCGAAGCTGCGGCACAAACAGATCCTGGTTGTGCAGGCACATGCGGATCGCGCGCAGGCCCAGCGACGGGTTGAGCGGCAGGCTGCCGGTAGCGGGTCGGCAATCCACCCGTTTGTCGGCGCCGAGGTCCAGGGTTCGCATGGTGACCGGCCGCCCCTTGAGTTTCCGGACGATGTCCGCGTAGGCCTCGAACTGCTCGTCCTCATCCGGTTCCTCCGGGCGGTTCATGAACAGGTACTCGGTGCGGTAGAGGCCGACTCCCTCGGCGCCGTTGGCGTTCAGCAGGTCGATATCGCTGGACACGTCAACGTTGGCCTGCAGGGTGATATGGGTGCCGTCCAGAGTTTGCGTGGGTTGTCGGCGAATCCGGTTGAGGGCCGCCTGGTGGGCGCGGGCGTCGCGCACGCGCTCCCGGTAGTACCGGCGTATGGCCGTGCCCGGGTCGGCCATGACCGCGCCCATGTCGCCGTCCAGCACCACCAGTTCGCCTTCCTCGGCCAGCTTGCAGACGTTTCGCAGTCCCATGACCGCCGGGATTTTGAGGCTCCGGGCCAGGATCGCGGTGTGTGACAGGGGGCCTCCGGATTCGGTGACCAGGCCCTTGATGCCCTCGTGGTGGAGCAGCAGCAGGTTGGCCGGATCGACGTCATCGGCAATCAGCACCAGGTCCTGGTACTGCCGGCCGTCGCCGCCATCGGTTGTTTCCGCCGCCTGCAGCTGCTGGTGGATGCGGTGAATGACCTGGTCCACGTCGACCACTCGCGACGCAATATAGGGATCGTCCATTTCCTCGAAGATGGCTTTGATCCGGTTGCGCTGCACGTTGAGCGCCCACTCGGCGTTGCAGTGGTGCTCCCGCATGATCTCGATGGGGCCTTCAGTGAGGGAACTGTCTTCGAGCATCAGCGAGTGGATATCCAGGAACTCACGTATTTCAACAGGGGTGTCGGTGGACAGCCGGCGACGGATTAAACTCAGCTGCTCGCGGGCCAGGGTCAGGGCGGCGAGGAAGCGGTTGACCTCAGCATCAACCAGTGAAGGATCGATAGTGCGTTCCTGGGCGTCGAACTGGCTTCGGCGGGCGATGTGGGCGCGGCCGATGGCCACGCCGCGGGACACTCCCATTCCGTAAATTGCTACAGCCATAGCAAATTTAGTCCTTTTTTATCAATAACTAAGGCTGTTATATTAAAGTTATTTCTTCTCTCCAAATCGACCTTCGACCAGTGTCCGGACAGCTGCCAGGGCCTCCTCTTCATCATCACCGTCGGTGGTGACCGTGATGACGCTTCCCCTTGATGCCGCCAACATCATAACACCCATAATGGACTTGGCATTGACCTCGCGGCCCTGCCTGGCCACCAGCACTTCGCAGCGGAACTGAGCGGCGGTATGCACCAGTTTGGCGGCGGCTCGGGCATGCAGTCCCAGCTTGTTGATGATGGTCAGTTCGGCTTTCTGCACGCGTCAGGGGCCTGGCTGGTCACCCAGGAAAACAGCCTGGTGACCGCCCTCGACGACTTTGTTTGCCAGCTCATCCAGGGCCAGGTCGCGGTAGGTGTGGGCGCGCAGGAGCATGGCCAGGTTGACCCCGTGAACAACCTGGCAGCATGGCCGACAGAATTCATGGGCCAGGTTGCTGGGTGTCGCGCCGTACAGATCCGTCAGGATCAGCACGCCGTCGCCCTGGTCCAGCTGGTCCAGCATCTCCGCACCCCGGGCCACCAGCTGATCAGTGTCCGCGTCCTGGCCCACCGGCAGTACCCCGGTGGGCAGTCCCAGCGGTCCCAGATTGGCCTCGGCGACGTCCAGCAGGGCCTGCCCCAGTCCGTCATGGGTGACCAGCAGCAGTGCCACGGTCATATCAGTTCCCGGTGATAGGTCAGCACGTGATCGCGGTTGGCGGAAAAATGCTCGGCGATCCGTTCGGCGACGTAGACCGAGCGGTGCTTGCCGCCGGTACAGCCGATGCCGATGGTCAGGTAGCTTCGCTGCTGCTGTTCGAACTCGGGTAACCACTTGTCCAGATAGCGGCAGATATCGTCGACCATCTCGTTGACCTGGGTATGGCCGGACAGGTATTCCTTCACTGGTGCTTCGCGGCCGGTGAGCGGCCGCAGGTCCGGTTCCCAGTGCGGGTTGGGCAGGCAGCGCACATCAAAGGCAAAATCCACGTCCGCCGGCACGCCCTGTTTGAAAGCATAAGACTCCACCAGCAGCACCGTGGGATGATCTCCCACGCCCAGCTGGTTGCAGATCTCTCGCCGCAGCTGGTGCACGCTGAGGCTGCTGGTGTCGATGAATACATCGGCATGGTCAGCCACCGGCATCAGCATTTCGTTTTCCTGGTGAATGGCTTCGGCCAGGCTGCGCTCTGATTCGTGCAGGGGATGGCGGCGCCGGGTTTCGCTGTAGCGCTTGAGCAGCGTTGCCTCGCTGGCGGACAGGAAGAACACCCGGGTTCCGGCAATGCTGCGCCGCGCCTTGGCCAGGGTTTCGGGCAAGGTCTGCAGGCTCTGCAGCTGGCTGCGGACATCCAGGCCCAGGGCCAGGTTACCCATGGAGAGGTTGTTGCGATGGTGTTCCAGAAAGGCGTCCACCAGGCCCAGGGGCAGGTTGTCCACGCAGTAGTAGCCCAGGTCCTCCAGGGTGCTCATGGCCACGGACTTGCCGGAGCCGGACAACCCGGTAACGATGAGCAGTTCCTTGTCGACGCTGTTCACGTGCTGTCGTCCCCGTTGGCCAGTGTGGCGGAATGGCGGCTGACAAATTCCATGGCCGCATCATAGCCTTTGAGTTTGAGGGCGTGGTTGCGCACAGCCGCTTCCACCAGCACTGCCAGGTTGCGGCCCGGCGCCACCGGGATGTTGATGACCGGGATCTCCAGCCCCAGAATTTCGCGGGTGCCGATGTCACCGGTCAGGCGGTCGGCGGTGGACTTGTGAATGTCCTTCTGGTTGACCACCTTCAGGTGAATAATCAGCCGCAGATATTTATTGGTCTGGATCGCGCTGTCGCCGAACATGGCCCGGATATTCAGAACGCCGAGCCCGCGCACTTCCAGGCAGTCCTTGAGCACGCTGGGACAGGAGCCGTCGATGATGTCCGGCGCGGCCAGGGTCATCAGGGGTGCATCGTCCGCCACCAGCCGGTGACCCCGGGTAATCAGCTCCACCGCCAGCTCGCTTTTGCCGGCGCCGCTGTCGCCGGTGATCAGCACGCCCAGGCTGAAGACCTCCATGAACACCCCATGCACGGTGGTTTCCCGCGCCAGGTGTCTGGACATGAAATGCTGCAGGTGGGCCACCAGGTCAACGGCTGCGGCGTTGGAGGTCCACAGCGGCGTGGATGACTCGTTGGCCCCCTCCAGCAGGTCGTCGGGAATCATGTCGGCCTCGCAAAGGATCAGCGCGGTGGGTCGGATCGCGAGAATCTTGGCGATGGTCTCCCAGCGCTGCCTGGCATCGAGACTGTCCAGGAAGTCGATTTCCTCGCGACCCAGGATCTGGACGTTATTGGGATGGATGAAGTTGAGGAAACCCGCCAGTGAGGGTCGAAGCTGTTCTGCGTCGCTGTAGTCCACCTGGCGGCTGGCGCCGTTTTCGCCGGCCACCCATTTCAGTTGGAACTGGTCCTTGAGCCGGTCAAACACCTCCTGGGCCGTTATGGAACGGTTCATGGAGTCGAGGTGCTCAGGTCTCCAGCAGCGCCATCACGCTGCCGCTGCTGTCGGCCTGGCGCAGGTCCCGGCGGCGACGCTCGGAGGAAAACAGGTCTGCCAGCTGGGCCAGCAGCTGCAGGTGCTCCTCGTAGTGGTTCTCGGGAACGATCAGCGCAAACACCAGGTCGACGGGGGCATTGTCAGGTGAGTCGAAGTCAATGCTGTCGCTGAGTATCAGCACGGCGCCCCGGGCGTCGTCCGCCTGCTCCAGGCGGCCATGGGGGATGGCCACCCCATGGCCCAGCCCGGTGCTGCCGATCCGCTCACGGGCGCAGAGGCTGGTGTAGATGGCCCGCGAGTCGACGTCGTCACCCGCCAGGATTTCGCTGGCCATTTCCAGCAGGCGCTTGCGGCTGCGGGCGCGAATGCCCAAGTGCACGCGTTCCTGGGTGAGGAGGTCGATGATCTGCATGAGAAAAGCTGCCGCCGCCGGTGTCAGCGTGCGTTGGTCACCTTACGCGCCTGGGCGCGGTTCTTGCTCTGCAGTTTTTCTTTGTGCTTGATGAGCTGCCGGTCGAGCTTGTCGACCAGGCCGTCGATGGCGGCGTACATGTCCTGGTCGTTGTTTTCGGCGAACAGGTCCTTGCCGCGGGTATGAATAGTCGCTTCTACGTGATGCACCAGCTTGTCCACGTCGAGGACGAACTGTACATCGATGAGCTGATCGAAATGACGGCGGATCCTGTCGAGTTTTGATTCAACGTATTCACGCAGAGGGGGCGTTACGTCGATGTTCCGTCCAGTCACGCTAATATTCATCAGCATCTCCTATGGTTGGCGGTTTCACGGGCCTGTCAGGCCCTTACTAAATCAGTCGTTTACGCTTGGATGACGAGGCGATTCCCATCCCTTCGCGGTATTTGGCCACCGTGCGGCGAGCCACATCGATACCGCGTTCATTCAGAATGTTGCTGATCTTGCTGTCGCTCAGGGGCCGCGCATTGGGTTCCTCCTCGATCAGTTTGGCAATCATGGCCTGGATCGCCGTGGCTGAGCATTCTCCGCCGTCGTTGGTGCCGACGTGGGAGGAAAAGAAGTACTTGAACTCAAAAACCCCACGCGGCGTCAGCATGTATTTCCTGGTGGTGACCCGGGACACGGTGGATTCGTGCATGTCAATAATGTCGGCAATTTCCCGAAGAACCAAAGGCTTCATGGCCTCGGGTCCATTCTCCAGGAACCCCGTCTGGTGGCTGACAATGGCGTTGGCAACCTTCAGCAGGGTCTCGTTACGGGCCTCCAGGCTCTTGATCAGCCAGCGGGCTTCCTGCAGCTGGCCGCGCAGGTAGTTGGCGTCTTCCTTGGTGGCCTCACCGATCAGGTTGGCATAAAAGTTATTGATCCGAAGCCTGGGAATGAGATCGTCGGGCAGGGTGGCTATCCAGGTGCCGGCGGCTTTCCTCACCACCACGTCCGGGCGCACGTATTCCACGTCGCTGCTGGCGATGGCGGCTCCCGGCCGTGGTTCCAGCGAACGCACCAGTTCGATGGCGGTTTTCAGATCATCCTGGGACAGATCCAGCTTGCGGCGCAGGGCCGGCACGTCCTGCCGCGCAAGTAATTCCAGGTAGTCATCCACGATGGCTCCGGCCGCGGCATAACCCGGCGTTTCGTCGGACATCATGGAAAGCTGGATCTGCAGGCATTCCCGTACGCTGCTGGCGGCACACCCCATTGGGTCGTAATGCTGGATCTGGTGCAGCACCGCGCGAACCTCGTCGAGACCGACGTCCCGGTCCGGCAGCAGGGATTCGCGGATGTCTTCCAGAGTCTCCGTCAGGTAACCGTCGTCGTTAATGGCATCGATGATGGCCACGCCGATGGCAGTGTCGCGGCTGGAGGCCCGGCTCAGGTTGAGCTGCCACAGCAGGTGCTCATGAAGGCCTTCGCTGTCACGGTCGGCCTGTTCCATGGTGCGGTCGCCGAAATCCTCCCGGCGGCTGGTAGCGGCCGGCGCGGCACTGGGCATGCTGGAATAGTAGTTGTCCCAGCGTTCCTCCTCGGCGGGCATGCGGTCCAGACCTTCATCCGGGGCAGCGGCCTCCGTGGCCGTATCGGTTTCAGCGGCCGTATCTGGAGAGGATTCTGCCTCGGCTTCGCCGTCCATTGCCATGAGGTCTTCCCGCTCCAGCAGGGGATTGGCCTCCATGGCCTCCAGCAGCTGGGTTTCGAGTTCCTGGGAAGACAACTGCAGCAGCTTGATCGCCTGCTGCAGCTGAGGCGTCATGTTGAGCTGTTGTCCGAGGCGTAGTTGGAGTGCCGGTTTCACTGTCTCTGCCAGTCAGAGATCTTATTATCCATTTTAGAAGTGTAGTCGGCCGTTTCCTAGGCCGCCCCCCAGTTCGTTTGCACGATGAATCAATGAGTTAGCTCGTCCACCGCGCTTTATATTACACCAGACGCCCAAACCGCAATATCCGCAAGATCCGCGGTATCACATCTGGAAATCGTCACCCAGGTAAACCTGGCGCACCTGGGGGTCATTCAGCAGTGACTCGGGTTCTCCCTGGGCCAGAACGCGGCCCTGGTTCAGGATATAGGCCCGGTCGCAGATATCCAGGGTTTCCCGCACGTTGTGGTCGGTGACCAAAACGCCGATATTACGGGACTTGAGGTGTCGCACAATACGCTTGATCTCACCCACCGAAATCGGGTCAACCCCGGCAAAGGGCTCGTCCAGCAGCATGAACCGTGGCGCCGCCGCCAGCGCCCGGGCGATCTCCACGCGGCGCCGCTCGCCGCCTGACAGGCTGATGCCGCGCTGGTCTCCCAGGTGCCGGATCTGCAGTTCGTCCATCAGGTCAGCCATCTGCTTGCGCCGTTCGGCCCGGCTGAGTCCCTTACGCAGTTCCAGAACCGCCATGATGTTGTCCCGCACCGTCAGACGCCGGAACACCGAGGGTTCCTGGGGCAGGTAGCCGATCCCGCCCTTGGCCCGCAGGTGCATCGGCGTGCGGGTGATATCCTCGTCGTCCAGCGAAATGGCGCCGGATTCGCAGGGCACCAGGCCGACCACCATGTAAAAGCAGGTCGTCTTGCCGGCGCCGTTGGGTCCAAGCAGCCCTACGGTTTCACCCTGACTGACCTGCAGCGAGCACTGGTCGACCACCCGGCGTCCCTTGTAGGCCTTGGATATTCCCTCGGCTCGGAGCATGTTCAGTTGTCATCCCCGTTGTCATCCCCGGTGGGCTTGTAGCGCAGTATCACACCCTGTTCGGATCCGCCGGCGTCCAGTTTCTGGGTTTTCAGGTCGTACAGAACCTCGCTGGCCGTGAGCTGATCATTGGCCTTGAGAATGGAAACGTCCCCGGTCAACCTGACGATCTCTCCACTGACGTCGTACTCGATGGTGTTGGCACTGGCATCCATCGGGGTGCCGTCGTCCAGCTCCTCGGTCCAGCGTGCCGGGTCGCCGCGCAGAATGATTTTCCGGAAGCCGCCGCTGTCGTTGCGAAACACCGTGGCAGTTTCGGCCTCGATCTGGCGAGTTCCCTGGGACAGCTGGAAGCCGTTGCTGAACTCCTGGGTGCCGGCATCGGGGTCTTCCACCACGCTTCCGGCCTTGACCTCGGTTTCCATTTCGCGGTCACTGGTGCGGGCCTGCAGTGGCGCGGCCGCCAGGGCCCAGAGCAGCAGTGTGACGACGGCCCGGGGGGCGAATCTGCGGTCAGTTGTCCAGTGCATCGTAGGTGGCTTCAACATCATTCAAAATCTCGTAGCGCCGGCGCTTCAGATCGGCGGAAAAGCCCCTGCCTGCCAGTTTCATCCCCGGGCGCTCCACGTTCACCGCGGCGGCCGAACGGGCAATGTAGGTGTCAGGGTTGATGGTCAGGTCCCGGGTTCGGACGGTCACCGGTGGGTGCATCTGCTCCACCACTTCCACCGCGCCGCCAAACAGTATTTCCTTGCCGTCCTCGCTGATCCAGCCGGTTTCTGCGGTGACCCGCCAGCGCGGGTTGCCCAGGTCAAACAGCAGCAGGTCCGGACTCTCTATGTTGACAGAGCGATCACCCGGATTTTTTTCAAGGTGCGGGGATTGTACCTGGAAACTGGGCCAGCCCTGCTCATTCATCACCAGCAGGTCGAACGACTCCAGGGTGTAATCGGACCTTGCCTGGGGCAGTTCCAGCTGGCGTTCACGGTCCCGGTTGAGCCACTGGGCCAGCCAGAAGGTCACGGTGGCCGCCAGCAGCGCAATTCCGAGACCCCAGCGCTTCTGGGGCGTCACGGGGCGGCCTCTTGGGCCTCCAGCAGCAGGTCACAGATGTCACGCACCGCCCCGGACCCGCCCTGACGGGACACAACCCAGTCCGCGGCAGCTTTGGCCGCGGCGTGGGCGTTGGGTACCGTGAACGACAGTCCAACCTGCTGCATGACCGGGACATCGATGACGTCATCGCCGGCGTAGCAGAGCTGCTCGGGTGCCAGACCGGTTTTCCCCAGCAGGTCCGCCAGGTCCGCTGCTTTGTCAGCGGAGCCCTGGTACACGTGCTCGATGCCCAACTCCAGGCAGCGATGCTCGACGATGCTGGAGCGCCGGCCGGTGATGACGGCCAGCCCCACGCCGGCCCGCTGCAGCAGCTTCAGCCCTAGCCCGTCCTGGGAATGAAAGGCCTTCAGTTCGGTACCATCGGCGGCATAGTAAAGACGCCCGTCGGTCAGGATTCCGTCCACGTCGAACACGGCCATCCGGATGGTGGCCGCCCGGCTGATCAACTGTTCCCGGTCCATGGGGGTCAGACCACGCGGGCTCGCAGCAGGTCGTGGATATTGAGGGCACCGACCAGCCTGTCCTCGCCATCCACCACCAGCAGGCTGTGAATCTTGAACTCTTCCATCAGCTGGGCCGCCTCGAAGGCCAGCGCGCCGGGGCCGATGGTTTTGCCGTTACGGGTCATCACGTCGCTGACTCGTGTCTGTTCGATGTCGTGTTTGCCGTCCAGGGTTCGACGCAGGTCGCCGTCCGTGAACACCCCGAGCAGGCGGCCGCCATCGTCCACCACGGCGGTCATGCCCAGGCCTTTGAGCGTCATCTCCATGATGGCGTCTTTCAGCGATACCCCTTCGTGCACCTTGGGGATGCCGCCATCCCGGTGCATGATGTCACTGATATGCAGCAGCAGGCGTCGTCCCAGCTGGCCAGCCGGGTGGGAGCGGGCAAATTCTTCGGTGGTGAAGCCCCGGGCCTGCAGCAGCGATATGGCCAGTGCGTCACCCATGGCCAGAGCCGCGGTGGTGCTCGAGGTTGGCGCAAGCCCCAGGGGGCAGGCTTCCTCAGCCACGCTGACATCGATATGCACCGTGGCGTTGCGGGCCAGGGTCGACGACCGGCGGCCGGTCAGCACGATCAGGGGCACGTCCAGCCGCTTGATCACCGGCAGGATGGTCAGTATCTCGTCGGTTTCCCCGGAGTTGGAAAGCGCCAGTACCACGTCGTGTGCCGTAATCATTCCCAGATCGCCATGACTGGCTTCGCCGGGATGCACGAAAAAGGCCGGCGACCCGGTACTTGCCAGAGTGGCGGCAATCTTGGAGGCGACGTGGCCGGATTTGCCCATGCCAAGGACCACGATGCGGCCCTTGCATTCCAGCATGTGTCGGCAGGCATCGACGAAGGTGGCGTCGATGCGCGCCTCCAGGTCGGCAACGCTGCGCTTTTCCGTGTTGATCACGTAGCGCCCCATTTCAATGGTGGCCGCCTCGTCCAGGTGGGTCCGGGGTGCGGTTGGCACGATATTGTGTTTGGCGTTCACGACATTAATTGACCAGGATTGGAGGCTGGAGGTTCAGCGGCGCTTCAGGCGCTGCGGCTGACCTCAGTGTAAAAGACCAGACTTTGGTAGGCCACAAACATGGTGACCAGGATGATGCCGGAGCGCCGGGATATGCGGCCCGGACCACGGAAACCATAGGCCATCAGGAACATCATCATGGACAGGAACAGCATGATGAAATAGTCCCGGTAGATGAGTTCGTCAGGCACGTCCGTGGGGCGGATGGTGGCCGCGATACCCAGCACCCCCATCAGGTTGAACATGTTGGAGCCGATGATGTTGCCGATAACCAGTTCGTGCTCACGTTTGAGTACGCTGGCAATACCCGCCGCCAGTTCCGGCAGGCTGGTGCCGATAGCCACGATGGTCAGCCCGATGACGGCGTCGGATACCCCCATGCGGTTGGCCACGTCCACGGCGCCCAGAACCAGGATGTGGGAACTGGCGGGCAGCACGATCATGCCCAGGCCAAGCCAGCCCATGGCCACCGGCGTGGACATGTCACTTGGGATCTCGGAGGCGAATTCTGCGGCGATGGGATCGGGGCCTCCGCGCTGCATGCCGATCAGCGCCATCCACGTGGTCATGGCCAGCAGTCCGAACAGAAGGAAGCCACCGTCGAACCGCCCCAGGGCGCCATCCACCATCAGGAACAACGCAGTGAGGGTGACCACCAGCAGAATGGGGTATTCCCGCTTCAGGGTGTTGGAGTGCACCTGCAGAGGATAGATGCAGGCGGTAACGCCCAGGATCAGGGCGATATTGGCGATGTTGGAGCCGATGGCGTTGCCGACGGCCAGCCCGGGATTACCGCGCAGCGCCGCTACGCCGGACACCACCATCTCCGGTGCAGAGGTTCCGAAACCAATGACCGTCAGGCCGATGATCAGTGGCGATACGCCCAGGTTCCGTGCCGTTGCGGCGGCGCCGGCGATGAAGCGATCTGCGCCCCATACCAGGAATACGAAGCCGATGGCGATAAGTCCGAGAGAAAGCAGCATTTGAGTTCTTTTTTTGTCAGGCCTTCCCCGTTGTGGTTCGTGACTGGTCGCCCCGAATCAAGGCCAGCCGGCGATCTTGGGTCGCCGGATTCAGTTTCGGTAGTGCCAGATTTCCTATACTATCGCCAACCCTGACCCGTACCCAACTGGACCCGGCCGCGCCCGGCGGCGACAAAAACTGCGAAAGTCTATGGATTGCGACACCATCAAGCAACTAATTCAAGCCACCCTGTCCGACGCTAACATACATGTCAGCGGTGATGATGGTGTGCATTTTGAGGCCACCGTGGTGTCCCGTCAGTTCGAGGGACTCAATCGGCTGAAGCGGCACCGGCTGGTCTACGGCGCACTGGGCGATCGCATGGGCGGAGAAATCCACGCCCTGTCGCTGACCACGCTGACGCCGGAAGAGCAGGGCGGATAGCCCATGGCGAAAATCACTATTCAAGGCGGACACGCGCTGGATGGCGAGGTTGCCGCATCGGGAGCCAAAAACGCGGTTCTTCCTATCCTCGCGGGCAGCCTGCTGTGTGACCAGCCAGTGGAAATCGGCAATGTGCCGCACCTGCAGGACGTCACCACCACGGTCGAACTGCTGGCCCAGATGGGCGCGGAAATCGTGGTGGACGAGCGCATGCGCCTGCACGTGGACACGCGCCCGGTGGAACACTACTACGCGCCTTACGAGCTGGTAAAAACGATGCGGGCGTCGATCCTGGTGCTGGGACCGCTGGTCGCGCGTTACGGCGAAGCCAACGTTTCGCTGCCGGGCGGCTGCGCCATCGGCACCCGGCCGGTCAACCTGCACATCGAAGGGCTGCAGGCCCTGGGCGCCGATGTCCGGGTGGAGGGCGGGTACATCAAGGCTCGCAGCAAAGGACGGCTGAAGGGCTGCCGCATCGTGCTCGACCTGGTCACGGTCACCGGCACCGAAAACCTTATGATGGCCGCGGCCCTGGCCGAAGGGACGACCATCATTGAAAACGCCGCCCAGGAACCTGAAGTGGTGGACGTGGCCAATTTCCTCAACGCCATGGGTGCCCAGGTGGAGGGTGCCGGCACCAACACCATCGTCATCACCGGCGTAGACGCTCTCGGGGGCAGCCACTACGAGGTGCTGCCCGACCGCATTGAGACCGGTACCTACCTGGTGGCGGCGGCCATCACCGGCGGCCGGGTACGCGTCAAGCGGGCCCGCCCGGATACCCTGGACGTGGTTCTGCAGAAACTGGATGAGGCCGGGGCAGATCTGTCAGTGGGAGACGACTGGGCCGAGCTGGATATGCGAGGCAGAAAGCCACGGGCCATCAATCTGACTACGGCCCCATACCCAGGGTTTCCCACCGATATGCAGGCCCAGTTCACCGCGCTGAATGCGGTCGCTGAAGGCACTGGCGTGATCACCGAAACCGTGTTCGAAAACCGCTTCATGCACGTCCAGGAACTGCAGCGCCTGGGCGCCGATATTCAGCTCCACGGCAATACCGCGGTGATCTGCGGCGTCGATCGAATGACTGGGGCACCGCTGATGGCGACGGACCTGCGCGCGTCCGCCAGCCTGGTTCTGGCGGGCCTGGTGGCCGAGGGTGAAACCGAGGTGGACCGGATTTATCACATCGATCGTGGCTACGAGAACATCGAGGAAAAACTCCGCCAGATTGGCGCCAGTATCCGCCGTCTGCCGCTTTCGGCATAGTAATTCCCGGCCGGGCGAGCGGGCGACGCCTCAACTCTGACAGGGGGAGGACTCCACCCTGACCAGCGCCATTTCGATCACCTCGTCATCTTTCCTGTCGATCTGCTGCATGCGCACGGGCAGGTAAGCCAGCGCTTGGGCGTGCCAGGAGCGGGTCTGGCGCATGGGGTTGCGATGCTGCCGCTCAATGACCACGGTCTGCATGGGACCGAGCGGGGTGTCCATTTCGTGCTGGCCATTGCGCTGAAAGGTGAGCCGCTCGACCCGGCCTTTCTCAACGCTGTCGAAGACAAGCTGCTGCTGTCCGTGCAGCAGGCCGTGAATCAGTTTGAGGTTGACCAGCATGCGGTCCGACTGGCCAGGGCTGAGGGGCAGGGTATAGGGTTTTTTCTGGTACTCACCGCGAACCTCCTGGCGGCTCCAGTCAAATTCTGCCTCGTGGTTGCGGGACTTGAAGCGTATGCCCTGCTCGTAACGGTATGCGGCCGCGCGGGGCTCTCCTCCGACCCAGTAAAAGCGGCTCAGCTCAAGGATATGTCCCCCCAGCAGTCCGGCCAGGCCCTTGTTGGCCTCGGTTTCCATGGCATAGGTCCACTGGTCGCCGTCCCGGGTCAGGCGGGAGACCGCCACGCCTATTGGTTCGCCATTACGCAGAACCTGGTATTCCGCCTCAAACGGCGCCAGCTGGCGGTTGGCGCAGCTACGGGTCGCCCCGGCCGGGCTCCCAGCAGTCAGCATCCACATTGAGCACAAGAGGCTCAGCGCAAGGGGCACCGTCAAGACAGGTTTTGTTTTCGGCATAGGACACTCTTCCCTCGGCCATCAGCGCCACTACCCGGGGCAACAGCCGGTGCTCCAGCGGCAGCAGTCTGTCTGCCACGCTGGCGGCATCGTCATCGGGTCGCAGACGCATCCGTACCTGCCCGATGACCGGACCGCCGTCCACCTCGGCATTAACGAAGTGAACGCTGGCTCCATGCCATTGGACACCGGCCTGCAGGGCACGTTCATGGGTTTTGATACCCGGAAATTGCGGCAGCAGTGACGGGTGGATATTGATCAGACGTCCCTCGAAGCGGGATACAAACTCCGCGCCCAGGATACGCATGAAGCCGGCCAGTACCACCAGGTCCGGTTGCCGCCTGTCGATCAAGGCTGCCAGCTCCCGGTCGAACTGCTCGCGATTCTCAAAGGACTGGTGATCCAGTACCGCCGTATCCAGGCCGGCCTGCCGGGCAATTTCGAGACCGGCTGCCTGGGGGCGGTTACTGATCACCGCCGCAATCTGGTAGCCGCCTTGACGTTGATACCGAATCAGCGAGTCCAGGTTCGAACCACGCCCCGATATCACCACCACCAGGCGGAACGCGGACATCTCAGGCCGACAGGAATCGCACGGGCTGGTCTCCGGCCAGCCGCACGGTGCCAATGGGTCGGGACGCCCAGCCGGCTTCGGACATCACTGCCGTCGCCCGTTCAACCGCGGATGGTTCCAGCAGTACGCAGAAGCCGATGCCGCAGTTAAAGGTGGTCAGCATTTCCTCGGTTGAGACCTCGCCGGCCTGCTGCAGCCAGCGGAAGACTTCGGGCCACTGCCACCGGGACAGGTCGATATCGATTCCCAGGCCCTCGGGCACAACCCGAATGATGTTGTCGCGCAGGCCGCCGCCGGTAATGTGGGCGAAGCCCAGGACGGTGATCTGGCGCAGCAGTTCCAGGGCGGGCTTAACGTAGATTCGTGTGGGTTCGATCAGGGCAGATCCCAGGGTGCCATGGCCCAGGGGCTGCTCCAGGTCGGCCCCGGACACCGACAGGATCTTCCGTATCAGCGAGTAGCCATTGGAGTGGGGTCCGCTGGAATCGACCCCCAGGATCACGCTGCCCTCGCGGATCAGTTCGCCGGTAATGATCTGATCCCGGTTCACCACGCCGACGTTGAATCCCGCCAGGTCATAGTCGCCGTCGGCGTACATATCCGGCATTTCCGCGGTTTCTCCGCCGATCAGGGCGCAACCGGCCTGCTGGCAGCCGGTGGCGATGCCTGACACGACGGATTCGGCCACGGCGGGGTCCAGCCTGCCGGTGGCGAAATAGTCCAGGAAGAACAGGGGCTCAGCGCCCTGTACCACCACGTCGTTGACGCACATGGCCACCAGGTCGATGCCAATCGTGTCGTGCCGGTTGAGCATCCGGGCCAGCTTCAACTTGGTGCCGACCCCGTCGGTGCCGGACACCAGCACCGGGTCAGGGTAACTGTCGCGGTCCAGCGCGAACAGGCCGCCAAAACCGCCGATGTCGGTCAAAACGCCGGCGCGATGGGTTTTGCTGACCCAGGGTTTGATGCGTTCTACCAGCGCGTTGCCGGCATCAATGTCGACGCCGGCGTCTTTGTAGGTCAAACCGGATGTTTTGCCCCCTGCCGGGCCAGATTCTTGGGTCACCGTGAGCCCCCGATTGAGAGTCGGCGTATGGTATCTTATGGCCCGATTGCTTCATACCGTTCAACAGGAATTGATCATCACTCCCTCGCCTCTGTTTGACCCGCGTCACTGCGTGGCGCAGCGCTGCGCGGCGGCAGTCATGCTGCTGGTTCTGCTTGCCGGCCCCTGGCTGACGGTTCGGGCGGAAACCGTGGATGCCTTCGTGGCCCGGCTGCCGGTGGCCGACGGTGAGCAACTCGACCTGGATGCGGCCTTTGAGCAGGCCCTGGAACAGGTGCTGGTCAAGCTGTCCGGTTCGCCGGAACAGGTGGCCCTGCTGGCTGAGCTGGACGGCCTCGGCGCGGCCGGGCCGCTGGTGATTCAGCGGGGGTTTGTCACCGGCGGCGAAAGCGAGCAGCGCCTGCTGGAAGTCCGGTTCAGTGAAGCGGCGACCCGCCAGCGTCTGACCGAGTTGGGGCTGCCGATCTGGCCACTGGAACGACCCACGACCCTGGTCTGGGCGGTCATTGACCGAGGCGGGGATCGCTCTTTTCTGGGCAGTGGAGCGGACGACGAGGAGATTCTGCAGCTGCTGACCGATGCGGCTGAAGTTCGTGCGATCCCGCTGCTGCTGCCGCTGCTGGACCTGGAGGACCTGAGGCAGGTCAGCATCACCGATGTGTGGGGCGGCTTCGTGGATGCCGTGCGCCAGGCCTCGGACCGCTATGAGCCAAACCAGGTCATGCTGATTCGGGCGTTCAAGGTGGTAGGGAATGCGGGCGCGTTCCGGCCGCGGACCACGGACCGGGAACAGTGGGCCACCCGCTGGGTTGTCCGGGGTGACGGGTTTTACGAACGCTGGGAATCCCGCGGTGCAGACCTGGCCGAGTCCATCAATCGGGGTATGGCCGAGATGGCGGGCCGGATGGGGCGTCGATTTGCCGTGATACCGGAACTGGAGGGCACCCCGGCGGTGCAGATCCGGGTCTACGGGATTCGCCAGCCTGCCGAGTACAGCCAGGTGCTGAAATATCTGGCCGAATTGTCCGTGGTGAACTCAGCGGACCCGGTGACGGTGACACCGGACTATGTCGACTTCAGCATCGACAGTCCGGCTGGCCTGTCCGGCTTCACCCAGGCGGTGGATCGCGGCCGGACGCTGCAGGCCCTGGCCGGCAGGGTGCCCGCGGGCGTTGATCGGGTTTATCAGCTTGCTACCGCCGGCCGGGGGGGCGGGTAGGCACGTGAACCGCCAGTCGGACGAGCAGCATTCCCAGCATTCCTGGGCCGCCAATATCCCCAACATGATCACCGTGGTGCGGATGGCCCTGGTGGTGCCCTTGACCGTGCTGCTGGTGCAGCAGCGCTACGGCCTGGCCCTGCTGATTTTTTTTCTGGCCGGTGCGTCCGACGGCGTGGACGGCTTTGTGGCGCGCCGTTTTTCCTGGCGCAGCCGCCTGGGCAGCATTCTTGACCCCATTGCCGACAAGCTGCTGCTGGTCAGCTGCTATTTCGTGCTGACCACCCAGGGCCTGATCCCGGCCTGGCTGCTGGCAATCGTGCTGGGGCGCGACATGATCATCATCCTGGGGGCCATCGTCATTCACCACTGGATCACCGAGGTGGACGGCGAACCGACCCTGATCAGCAAGCTCAATACCTTCCTGCAGATCGCCCTGGTGCTGGCCATCCTGGTGGATCAGACCTACGGCTGGCTGCAGCCGGCCTGGCTGACGGCGCTGGTCTGGTCGGTGACCATCACCACGGCGTTGAGCGGTATACACTATATGTCCATCTGGGCCTTCAAACTGAGGCGAATCGACATGGCCGGGCCAGCCCCGTCTGAAATGGAGCGCAGCGATGAACCTGACTGAATCCCGCCAGTGGATGATCCTTGCCCTGGTGGTGGGAGCTGGCTGGCTGATCTACCTGCTGGCACCCATCCTGACGCCGTTTGCCATTGCCGCTTTCCTGGCCTACCTGGGAGATCCCATCACCGACTGGCTGCAGCGTCGCGGCATGGGGCGGACCATTGCAGTCACCGTTGTGTTCCTGACACTCACCCTGGTGGCAGTGGTGGTGGTGGTGATTGCGGTGCCGCTGCTGGAGGACCAGTTCCGCAAGCTGGTGGTAACGCTGCCTTCATTTTTTGAATGGGCCAAGACCCAGCTGTCGCCGGTAGTGGCGAGACTCAACGAGATGGGTGTGGAAACCCTGGATCGTGAGCGGGTGCTGGAAATGGTTCAGCCCCACCTGCAGCAGGCCACCGGCCTGGCCACCATCGTGCTGGGTTCAATCACCCGCTCGGGTGTGGCCATTTTCGGCTGGGCCATGAACCTGGTGCTGATCCCGGTGGTGGCGTTCTACATGCTGCGGGACTGGGATGTCGTGGTGCAGCGGGTTCGCGAACTGCTGCCGCGCCACCTGGAACCCACCGTGGTCAAACTGACCACTGACTCCAACGCGGTCCTGGGCGCATTCCTGAGGGGGCAGTTGACCGTGATGCTGGCCCTTGGCGTGATCTACTCCACCGGCCTGTGGCTGGTGGGCCTGGACCTGGCCTTCCTGGTGGGCATGCTGGCCGGCATTATCAGCTTCGTGCCTTACCTGGGCGCCATCGTAGGCGTCGGCCTGGGTATCGTGGGCGCCCTGTTTCAATTTGGCGATGTGCTCCACGTGCTGCTGGTGCTGGCCGTGTTCGGCGTGGGGCAGGCGCTGGAGGGCATGCTGCTGACGCCCCTTCTGGTTGGGGACAAGATTGGCCTGCACCCGGTGGCCGTGATCTTCGCGGTCCTGGCGGGCGGCCAGCTGTTTGGATTCCTCGGGGTGCTGCTGGCACTGCCGGCGGCCTCGGTGATCATGGTGCTGCTGCGCTATGCCCACGAGCAGTACAAACGAAGCGAGCTGTACGGAAAGCCCCTGGAAGTGGAGATCGATCCGGCCAGTGCTGAACTGGAGCAGGACCCCTCCGAGCAGCTGGCCGACCACAGCGATCCGGAGCAGGATCCCACCGCGTGACGCTGCCTGCCCAGCAACTTCTGCTGCCCCTGGACCGGGCCGAGGAATCGGTATTTGGCCAGTTCGTCGGTAATTCCGGTGTGGTGTCCACGCTGCAGGCCGTGGCCCGGGGTGGGCTGCAAACCTGGTGCTACCTGAAGGCCGGAGTCGGACAGGGCAAGACCCATCTGCTGATGGCAACCTGCCACCTGGCCAGCGATGCCCGGCGCCGCTGCGGCCTGCTCACCGCCGAATCCCTGGTGGAGGCCGGTCCGGAATGCCTGGCGGGGCTGAACGGCGTGGACCTGGTGGCGCTGGATGATTTTGATCGGCTGGCCGGCCGGGCGGACTGGGCAGAGCCGCTGTTTCATTGTTTCAATGCCTGGCGCGACCAGGGCACCGTGGTGCTGGCCGCTGGCCAGCAACCGATTCGGGGTATCGACACCCCGCTGCCGGATCTGGCGTCCCGGCTTCAGGGCATGACCGAGCTGCGTCTGGACCCCTTGAGCGAGGACGATCGGGCGGAACTGCTGCGGCGCCGCTCGAGTCGGCGGGATGTTCCGCTGAGTGAGGAGGTGATCGGCTACCTGCTGCGCCGACAGGCCCGGGATCCGGCCAGCCTGGTCGGCCTGGTGAACGAACTTCAGGACGCCAGCCTGGCGGTCAAGCGGCGGCTGACCGTGCCCCTGGCGCGACAGATTCTGGAACAGAGAAAACCCAATGATTTATCAACTTGACCAGCACCGTCCCGAGATCGATGCCAGTGCATGGGTTGCTGATGACGCGGTCATCATCGGCCGGGTCCAACTGCGGGAGGAGGCCAGTGTCTGGTTCGGCTCGGTCCTGCGGGGTGACATGGAGCCCATTGTGATTGGCCCCCGCAGCAATATTCAGGACGGCAGCGTCATGCACACCGACGACGGTTTTCCACTGACCGTGGGCGAGGGTGTGACGGTGGGGCACCGTGCCGTGCTGCACGGCTGCACCCTGCAGGACAACTGCCTGGTGGGCATCAACGCCGTAGTACTGAACGGCGCCGTCGTGGGCCGGGATTCCCTGATTGGCGCCAATGCGCTGGTCAGGGAAGGCCAGCAGATTCCGCCGAGGTCCCTGGTGGTGGGATCACCCTGCCGGGTGGTCCGTGAACTGACGGGCCTGGAAATCGAGGGGCTGCGGGAATCCGCCAGGCACTACGCCGCCAACGCCCGGCGCTATCGAGAGGGTCTGAGCTCAGTCTGATCCTCCCAGCAGCTCCCGCAGCTGGTCCAGTCGCCCGGGGGTGCCGACGTCGTGCCACAGCCCCCGGAATAGCTCCGCGCTGGCGGCCCCGCGTTCCGCCCATTGCCGGATCAGCGGGACCACCGAAAACTGTCCAGGGTCCTGGCCGCGCAGCAGTCCGGGCGGGTAGACACCGATGCCGGAGTAAGTGAACCGGGGTGTGTTGGTAAGCAAGCCATTGTCCAGTCCGAAATCCCCGTTGGGGTTGTGGGGTGGGTTCGGTACCAGTACCAGGTGCAGCCGGTGCGGGAGGCCGCGGCCCACCAGCGCTGCAAATGGATAGTCGCAGTAGACGTCGCCGTTCACCACCAGGAAGGGTTCCGGCCCCAGCAGCGGCAGGGCATGCAGCATGCCGCCGCCGGTTTCCAGCGGTATCTCGCCTTCCCGGGACACCCGTATCTGCACATCCCAGCGGCTGCCGTCGCCGACGAACCGTTCGATCTGATCCCCCAGGTGGGACACGTTGACCACCAGTTGGGTCAGCCCGGCTGCGCGCAATGCCAGGATGTGGTGTTCCAGCAGACAGCGGCCGCCCACCGGCACCAGGGGCTTGGGGGTGCGGTCGGTCAGCGGGCGCAGCCGTTCCCCGCGCCCGGCGCACAGGATCAGGGCTTTCATCAGATCACCCCGGTGCCGAACCCGGCTCCAGGCGGGGCAGCACTTCATCCAGCAGCTCGTCAAACCAGCTGAACTGCGGATAGAGCCGGCACACCTGGCGGGTGTAATTCAGGGTACGGGGAATGTCTTTCAGGTAGCCGTCCTTGCCGTCCCGGTGATTGAGCCGGCAGAAAATGCCGGCCGCCTTGAGATGCCGCTGAAAACCCATCAGGTCAAACCACCGCTGCCACTGTTCAGCGCTGATGTCGGGCTGCTGCTGCCGCCTGAACTGCTCGCACCAGACCGAGACACGGTCCTGGGGCCAGGTCACGTAGCAGTCGCGCAGCAACGACACCAGATCGTACGTGACCGGCCCGTGCATGGCGTCCTGGAAATCCATGATGCCGGGATTGTGCCGGGACACCACCATCAGGTTGCGGCAGTGGTAGTCCCGGTGCACGAACACCCTGGGCTGATCCAGCGCGCTGGCGATGAGTTCCCGCTTTAACAGGTTCCACTCGATCTGCTCGCCGCTGCTCAGAGGCCGACGCAGATGCCGCTGTAACAGCCACTGAGGAAAAAGCTCCATTTCCTGATCCAGCAGCGCGTTATCGTAGGGAGGCAATCCCCGGGGGTCGATGCGTTGTATGTGGGCCAGGGCAGACAGGGCGTCCTGGTACAGGGTTTCCACCTTGTCCCTGCTGGCCTCCACCAGGGCGTCGCTGTACAGGCGGCTGCCAAGGTCTTCCAGCAGCAGGAAGCCCTGATCCAGGTCCGCCACCAGGATTTCCGGCGCGTGCAGGCCGGCATCCCGCAATCGGCGGGCAACGCTGACAAAAGGACGGCAGTCTTCCCGGTCCGGCGGAGCGTCCATCAGGATCAGCTGCCGGTTTTCGCCGGTGATGCGCCAGTAGCTGCGGAAGCTGGCGTCGGCTGACGCCGGGGCGAGCTGGAACTCGCCGTCCCAGTTCCGGCTCACCCAGTCCCTGCGCTGTTGTGATCGGCTGCTCTGCTGCATGGCGACTGCATTGTCCCTGTTAAGCCGTTGCCGATCCACCGGCGAAAAGCGAGAATGACAGCTTCACGTCAATCCTGGGAGGAGCCACCTGTGAAAACGCGAGCAGCCGTTGCCTGGGCCGCTGGAGAGCCCCTGCAGATAGAGGAAATCGACCTTGAAGGACCCAGGTCCGGTGAGGTCATGGTGCAAAACAAGGCGACCGGGGTTTGCCACACCGACGCGTTTACCCTCTCCGGCGAGGATCCCGAGGGGCTGTTTCCCGCGGTTCTTGGACATGAAGGTGGCGGCGTGGTCGTGGAAGTGGGTGAGGGCGTCAGCTCCGTGGCCGTGGGTGACCACGTGATCCCGCTGTATACCCCGGAATGCGGCGAATGCAGCTTTTGCACCTCCGGCAAAACCAATCTGTGCCAGGCTATCCGCGCCACCCAGGGCCAGGGCCTGATGCCGGACGGTACTTCCCGGTTTTCCCACAACGGGAAACAGATCTTCCACTACATGGGTACCAGCACCTTCAGTGAGTACACGGTGCTGCCGGAGATCGCGGTGGCCAGGGTGAACCCGGCCGCACCGCTGGAAAAAGTGTGTCTGCTGGGCTGCGGTATCACCACCGGCATCGGCGCGGTGCTGAACACGGCCAGGGTCACCCCCGGCTCTACGGTGGTGGTGTTCGGCCTGGGCGGTATCGGCCTGGCCGTGGTGCAGGGTGCCGTGATGGCCAGGGCGGAACGGATTGTCGGAGTGGACGTCAATCCGGCGAAGTTTGAGCTGGCTACCCAGATGGGGGCCACGGAATGTGTGAACCCGCGGGATTATTCAGATCCGATCCAGGACGTCATCGTGGAACTTACCGGCGGCGGTGCCGATTACTCCTTCGAGTGCGTCGGCAACGTGGACCTGATGCGGGCCGCACTGGAGTGCTGTCACAAGGGCTGGGGCGAGAGCACCATTATTGGTGTGGCAGGAGCAGGCCAGGAAATCGCGACGCGTCCATTCCAACTGGTGACCGGCCGGGTCTGGCGCGGCACCGCGTTTGGCGGCGTCAAGGGGCGCAGCCAGTTGCCCGGCATGGTGGAGCAGGCCATGTCCGGCGAGATCCAGATTGATCCCTTTATTACCCACACCATGGGCCTGGAAGACATCAATCACGCATTCGACCTGATGCACGAAGGAAAGAGTATCCGGTCGGTGATTCACTTCTGAATGTTGACCCTGTTCTACCGGGCGGCAGCCGTTTTTGCGGCTGTCGCCCTGCTTCCTGCCGCGGGGTCTGCCCTGGCCCAGGGCAGCCTGGAGCAGCTGATCGAGCGCAACATCGAAGCCAGGGGCGGTTACCAGGCCTGGAAATCGGTCCAGTCCCTGCGGCTGGGCGGGGTCATGACCCTGGCCGACGGCAGCCGCAGCCCGGTGCAAATGGAGTTCAAGCGTCCCGGCCGCATGCGGATGGAGTTTCAAGTCCAGGGACTGACCGGGATCCAGGCGCTCGACGGCCAGGCCGGTTGGTACGTGGATCCCGGCAACCCGGATGGATCGGTCCAGACCATGAGCGAGCAGCAGCTGCGCCTGGCCCGCGGCACCGCCGACTTCGAAGGCCCGCTGATCGACTGGCAGGAAAAAGGCCACCAGCTCAGCCTGGAAGGTTCCTCGGAGTGGTCAGGAGAATCCGTCTACCGGATCCGGTTGATCAAACGGGGTGGCGAGGAACTGCTGCTGCTGCTGGACACGGAATCCTTTCTGGAAATCGGCCAGGTCACGGTGTCCAACGGCGGCCAGTCCACCCAGGCCTTCACCGCCATTGGCGATCATTCCCGGGTTGGCCCCCTTGTGATTCCTTTTTCCCTCAAGACCCGCCTGGACCAGGAGCGCTCCCAGACCCTGGTTTTCGACTCGGTGGAGATCGACGTGGATATTCCCGACTCCAGGTTTGAGGTTCCCGATCAGTGAGGACCGCGATGCCCGTCGAGGCCCGGTTTCCCCCAGGGGTGGGGACCATGGAAATCATCTGCCTTTAAATAGTACAATATCAGTCCTATTTAACGACTGGAGCGCGCCGGGTGCTGCGACTCAGCAAACTGACCGACTACGCCATCGTGGTGATGACCGACATGGCTGACGAACCGGAGACGGTATTCAGCGCGGCGGAACTGGCTGGACGAACCCACCTGGAGCAGCCCACCGTGGCCAAGGTTCTCAAGGCCTTGACGAAATCTGGACTGATTCGGTCCTATCGTGGTGCCAACGGCGGGTATCGTCTGGGCCCACAGCCCCGGAATATTTCGGTGGCGCAGATCATTTCCGCCATGGAAGGCCCTATCGGTATGACCGAATGCAGTGTCCACGAAGGCTTGTGCGCCCAGGAAGCGGTCTGCACCACGCGCAGCAACTGGCGTCGCATATCCCAGGCGGTGGAAATGGCCCTGAACGACGTCACCCTGCAGGACATGACCCAGCCCATGGTGCCGCCTATCGATATCCGCAGGATGCGGGTGGTCCGCGGTTGAACAACTGGAAGCAATACAGATGAGTACTGAACAAGTCGAAGATCTCGTCCAGCGCCGCTACGACGCCGGATTTGTGACCGATATCGAGTCGGATACGGTACCGCCGGGCCTGGACGAAAGCGTGGTTCGCCTGATTTCCGCCAAGAAAGAGGAACCGGAGTGGATGTTGGAGTGGCGCCTGGCGGCCTTTCGCCGCTGGCTCGAGATGGACGAGCCCGAGTGGGCCCATGTCCACTATCCCAAGATCGACTTCCAGGACATCTCCTACTACTCCGCCCCCAAGACGGAGCCGAAATACCAGAGCTGGGATGAGGTCGACCCCAAACTGATCGAAACCTACGACAAACTGGGCGTGCCCCTGCACGAGCGGGCCAAACTGGCCGGCGTCGCGGTGGACGCCGTATTCGATTCGGTGTCGGTGGGCACCACCTTCCGCAAGGAACTGGCCGAGGCCGGAGTGATCTTCTGCTCCTTCTCCGAGGCTGTGAAGGACTACCCTGAGCTGGTCAAACAATACCTCGGTTCCGTGGTGCCTCCGGGCGACAACTATTACGCCGCGCTGAATTCCGCGGTGTTCTCCGACGGATCCTTCGTGTTCATCCCCAAGGGGGTGCGGTGCCCGATGGAACTGAGCACCTACTTCCGCATCAACGAGCTCAACACCGGACAGTTCGAGCGGACGCTGATCGTGGCCGAAGACGACAGCTACGTCAGCTACCTTGAAGGCTGCACCGCCCCCATGCGGGACGAGAACCAGCTGCATGCCGCCGTGGTGGAACTGGTGGCCCTGGACCGGGCCCAGATCAAGTACTCCACGGTCCAGAACTGGTATCCCGGAGACGAAGAAGGCAAGGGCGGGATCTACAATTTTGTCACCAAGCGCGGGGACTGCCGGGGGGTCGACTCGAAGATCTCCTGGACCCAGGTGGAAACCGGCTCGGCCGTGACCTGGAAATACCCCAGCTGCATTCTGCGGGGTGACGGCTCTTCGGGTGAGTTCTACTCGGTGGCGCTGACCCACAATTTCCAGCAGGCCGATACCGGCACAAAAATGGTCCATATCGGGCGCAACACCAAGAGCCACATCATTTCCAAGGGTATTTCCGCCGGCCGCGGCCAGAATGCCTACCGCGGTCTGGTGCAGGTGCACCGGCGGGCCGACAACGCGCGCAACTACACCCAGTGCGATTCGCTGCTTATCGGCGACCGCTGCGGTGCCCATACGTTTCCCTACATTGAAACCCGAAACCCCACTGCCAACGTGGAGCACGAGGCCAGTACCTCCAAGATCAGCGAGGATCAGCTGTTTTACTGCCTGCAGCGCGGCATCGGTGAAGAAGACGCCGTCTCCATGATCGTGGACGGCTTCTGCAAGGAAGTCTTCCGGGAGCTGCCTATGGAGTTCGCCGTGGAGGCCAAGAAACTGCTCGAAGTCAGCCTGGAAGGGGCAGTGGGATAAACAGGACAGAACCATCATGTTGAAGATTGAAAACCTGCACGCCGAGGTCGGCGGCAAAGAAATTCTAAAGGGCCTCAGCCTGGAGGTGGCAGCTGGAGAAGTCGCCGCCATCATGGGGCCCAACGGTTCCGGCAAGAGCACTCTGGCCAACGTCCTGTCGGGCCGGCCCGGCTACGAGGTCACCCAGGGGCGGGTCAGCTACCAGGGAGAGGACCTGCTGGCCCTGAGCCCGGAGGAACGGGCCTGCGCCGGCGTGTTCCTGGCGTTCCAGTACCCGGTGGAGATACCCGGGGTCAACAACACCTATTTCCTGCGTGCCGCCCTGAACGCACAGCGCAAGGCCCGGGGGGAGGACGAACTGGACTCCATGGAGTTTCTGAAGCTGGTGCGGGAGAAGCTCAAAACCCTGCACATCAAGGATGACCTGCTGCACCGGGCGGTTAACGAAGGCTTTTCCGGCGGTGAAAAGAAACGCAACGAGGTGTTCCAGATGGCCGTGCTGGAGCCCCGGCTCGGGATCCTGGACGAAACCGATTCAGGCCTGGATATCGACGCCCTGAAGATAGTCGCAGACGGCGTCAACCAGCTTCGCGGGGAGGACCGGGCTTTTGTGGTGGTGACCCACTACCAGCGCCTGCTGGACTATATCGTCCCCGACAGCGTCCACGTGCTGGCGGACGGACAGATCGTCAAGTCCGGGGACAAGGACCTGGCGCTGAAGCTGGAAAGCGAAGGCTACGGCTGGGTGGCCCGGGAGAGCGCCGCATGAGACAGCGCGACTCCCTGGCCCGCCGCCTGATCGAACAGGCCGGAGCCGAGGTTGGCGTGGACTGGTGGGACTCGGTGCGCCGGGACCACGCCCAGCGGGTAGCCGACACCGGACTGCCCAGCAGGCGTCAGGAAAACTGGCGCTACACCTCCCTGGCGCGGCTGGACAAGCAGGAGCTGGAGCCGGCGCGCAATCGTGGGCACGCGCTCCAGGCCGAAGACATGGCGCCGTTTGGCATCCCTGACTGGCCGGCCGAGCGCATGGTGTTCATTAACGGCTTTTTTGTTCCTGAATTGTCGTGCCTGCCGGACTCGATGGACCTGCGGGTGACCAGCCTGCGGTCCGTGGACGATCCCCAGCTGGAGGGCTTCAGGCCGCTGCTGGAGCGCCAGTTTCAAAGCCCCGAGTCTGCTTTTGCGGCCCTGAACACGGCCATCGCGGTGGACGGCGCGTTGATCGAAGTGGCGGCGGGTGCCCAACCCGAGCATCCGCTGGAGTGCATTTACCTGACCCTGCCAGAAGAGCAGGCTCTGGCTTGCCACCTCCGCAACATGATCATCCTGGGTGAGGGCGCCCGCCTGTCCCTGATGGAACGCTTCGTGTCCATGGGTGAACCGTCTTACCTCAGCAACTGCGTTAACCAGTTTCGCCTGAGCGAAGGCGCCCGCCTCACCCACGTGCGCCTGCAGCAGGAAAGTTCAGCGGGCAGTCTGATTACCCGCACCGACGTGGAGCAGTCCGAACGCAGCCACTATGAGTACTGCGGAATTGACCTGGGCGGCAACCTGGTGCGGCATGACATCAACGTCAGCCTCGAGGGATCCGATAGCGCAGCTTCGGTAGCCGGGCTGTACGCCCTGGACGGTGAGCGCCACGTGGACAACCACGTCCGCATGGATCACCGTAGCCGTGATGCCCGCAGCGAGACCTTCTTCAAGGGCGTCATGGACGATCGTTCCCGGGCGGTATTCAATGGCAAGGTCGTGGTGCAGCCGGGCGCCGACGGCACGGACGCGTCCCAGACCAACCGCAACCTGCTGCTGTCCCGCCAGGCTGAAGTGGACACCAAGCCTGAACTGGAAATCTACGCCGATGACGTCAAGTGTGCCCATGGGGCCACCGTGGGTCAGCTGGACGAAGACCAGATGTTTTACCTGCGGTCCCGGGGCATCTCCCAGGATGATGCCCGGGTCCTGTTGATCTACGCCTTTTGTCGGCAGGTGGTGGACCGGCTGGAATCGGAGTCCCTGCGCGATTACGTGGCCGGGCAGGTTCTCGGTCATCTTCCCGGTAACCAGGAGGAAACGGAATGAGCCAACCCCAGATCATGCCGGCAGACAACCGGCTGGACGTTGCCCGCCTGCGCCGGGATTTTCCGGCACTGAGTCGGAAAGTCCACGGTAAGCCCCTGGTTTACTTTGATAATGCCGCCACGGCCCAGCGGCCGCGGGCGATGATCGAGGCGACCCGTCGGTACTACGAGGAATACAACGCCAATATTCACCGGGGGGTCCACACCCTGGCCGAGGAAGCCACTGAGGCCTACGAATCGGCCCGGGCCAGCATTCGACGCCTGATGAACATCAGTGACCCGGGAGAATTGATTTTCCTGCGCGGGGTGACGGAGGCGGTTAACCTGGTGAGCCAGGCTTACGTGCGGCCCCGGGTGGGGCCGGGCGACCAGATCCTGATCTCCCACATGGAGCACCACTCCAACATCGTGCCCTGGCAGTTGATTCGAGAGCAGACCGGGGCGGAACTGGTGGTTGCCCCCATCAACCAGCGCGGAGAGCTGATCTGGGAAGAGTTCGAGCGTCTGCTGAATCCCCGGGTCAAGCTGGTGGGCATGGTGCACATTTCCAACGCCCTGGGCACCGTCAATCCCATCAAGCGGGTGGTCCAGGCCGCCCATGCCCTGGACATCCCGGTGCTGGTGGACGGCGCTCAGGCCATGCCCCACATGCCGGTGGACGTGCAAGACCTGGGCTGCGATTTTTACTGCGTCTCCGGCCAGAAAATGTTCGGTCCGACCGGTGCCGGTGTGCTGTATGGCCGCCGGGAAATCCTGGAAACCATGCAGCCGTACCACGGCGGCGGCGAGATGATCAAACACGTCACCTTCGAGGAGACCATCTACAACGACCTGCCGGCCCGGTTCGAGGCGGGGACGCCGAATATCGCCGGCGGCATTGGCCTGGGCGCTACCGCCGAGTACCTGATGTCCATTGGCATGGACCGGATCGAAGCCTATGAACGGGAACTGCTGGAGTACGCCACAGAGGCGGTCAGCGCAATTCCCGGTTTCCGCATCATCGGGACGGCCGAAAACAAGGCCGGCGTGATTTCTTTTACCCTCGAGGGTGTGCATCCCCACGACCTGGGGACCATTATCGACCACGAGGGCGTGGCCATCCGAACCGGCCATCACTGTGCCATGCCCGTGATGCAGTTCTTCGGCGTTCCGGCAACGGCCCGGGCCTCCCTGGCGTTCTACAACACACGGGAAGAAGTGGATCATTTTGTTGAGGCAGTGCAGCGCGCCCGTAAAATGCTGCTGTGACCATTCCCAGGAAAGCCCGTGTCCATCCAGGACCTCTACCGCGCGGCGGTGATTGACCACAACCGTGATCCCCGCAATTTTGAAGAGATGGCTGACGCGACCCACCGGTCGCGCGGCCTCAATGCCCTTTGCGGAGACGATATCCGCGTTTACCTGCGGGTGAGCGGCGAGCGCATCGAGCGGGTTTCTTTCATCGGCCAGGCCAGCGCTATCACCATGGCATCCGCCTCCATGATGACCGAACGGGTGGCATCCATGACCACGGCCGAAGCCCGCGAGATGCACCAGGAACTGAAGACGCTGCTGACTGGAGACCGCGTGCCCGACAGCGCGCGGCAACGGCTGGGCGATCTGGCCGCACTGGAAGGCGTTCGCCAGTACCCGTCCCGGATCAAGTCCGCCACTTTGCCCTGGCAGACCCTGGTTGCTGCCCTGGACGGCGACGACGTCGCCTCCACCGAGTGAGCCGGTGGAACCGGTAACGCCTGTTCGCACCTTTGCTCTGCTGGCCGGCCCGGTGCTTGCGGTGCTGCTGGGCCTGTGGGTCGGGTCTGCCGCCTCCCCGGCGGCCGGATGGACCGCCGGCATCACCCTGCTGTGCGCGGTGTGGTGGATATTCGAGCCGGTCCCGATTCCGGTGACCTCCCTGATACCGCTGGCGGCCTTTCCCATGGCGGGCATCCTGACGCCGGCCCAGGTTGGTGACTCCTACGGCAACCAGCTGATCCTGCTGCTCCTGGGCGGTTTTATCCTGTCCCGGGCCATGGAGCAAAGTGGTGCTCACCGGCGACTGGCCCTGAACATGGTGGGGCTGTTCGGCGGCAGTGGCGGTCGCCCCCTGGTGTTCGGTTTCATGCTGGCATCGGCGGTGCTGAGCATGTGGATTTCCAACACCGCCACCACCCTTATGCTGCTCCCCATCGTGCTGGCGGTGCTGGAGAAGTCCAACGATCCGCTGCTGCGTCGGGCTCTGCTGCTGGGTGTCGCCTATGCCGCCAGTGTGGGCGGTATCGGCACCCCCATCGGTACCCCGCCCAACCTGATCTTCATGGAGGTTTATGGAGAAACCACGGGTAATCAGCCGACCTTCCTGGAATGGATGGCCATGGGGTTGCCGGTGGTCGTGATCCTGGTGCCGGTGCTGGGCCTTTGGCTGACGCGCCGGCTGGGCCGGGCAGAGTCCCTGGAACTGCCCGAGGTCGGGCACTGGCGGCCCGAGGAAGTCCGAACCCTGGTGGTATTCGGCTGTACGGCCCTGGCCTGGATGACCCTGCGCGAGCCCTTCGGTGGCTGGAGCCAGCTGCTGGGCGTGCCCGCCGCAAGCAACGCCAGCGTCGCGTTGCTGGCGGTGGTGGTCATGTTCCTGGTGCCTAACGGCCGGGGAGGGCGGCTGCTCACCTGGGACAAGGCCGTGACCATACCCTGGGGCGCCTTGATTCTTTTTGGCGGCGGCATCGCCATCGCCAAGGCATTCGTCGCTTCCGGTCTGAGCGAGATCCTGGGAAACCAGATGGTTGTTCTGCAGCAGTTCCACCCGCTGGTGCTGACGCTGCTGCTGTGCCTTTCGGTGACCTTCCTGACCGAGATTACCAGCAACACCGCCACTACGGCGCTGCTGATGCCGATACTGGCCGCGGCGGGCACTGCTGCCGGCATCGATCCCATACTGCTCATGGTGCCTGCTGCCATGACCGCCAGCTGCGCGTTCATGCTGCCGGTGGCCACCGCCCCCAATGCCGTGGTGTTTTCCAGCAACCAGGTCACCATCAGGGAGATGGCCCGGGAAGGTTTTGTGTTGAACCTGCTGGGAGTGACGGTGGTGGCGGTGGTGTGTTACTTCACCCTCTGATCCGTCAGGGCAGATTCTTACGCCGTTCCCGGCATTCTGGCCATTACCTCGGCGCCACCTGCCGGGTAGCCTCTGCATCACCGCCTGATTGGGCGGGCATTTCAAACCACGGTGATAAGGAGGTCGCCATGAAAATGAACAAGATTGTCTGCTTTGCCCTGCTGCTGATGCTGTATTCCATGCAGGCTATGGCTGCGCAGCCCGTAAACATCAACAAGGCCAGTGCCCAGCAGATTGCCGAGTCGCTGGACGGTGTCGGACTGAGCAAGGCCCAGGCCATCGTCGAATACCGCAACCGGAACGGCTCGTTCAAGCACCCCGACGAGCTGGTCAACGTCAAGGGCATCGGTCTGAGTACCCTGGATAGGAATCGCGGTTTTATCCGTCTGACCGACTCCAAGGGCACGAAAGCCCAAAAGTCCAGCTGATCCAAGGTGCGCGCGGGCGGCCATCGGTGATGTGCCGCCCGCCGTACCGGCGAACATTTGGACGGCTATGGGTTTATAATCCCGCGCTTTTGCTGCGGAGCACGCTCCCTTGGACTTTGAAAGCTACAGTAGTTTCTGGAACCAGCAGGCCTCCACCGACGAAGGCGCACTGGCGGCCGTTGACGGCAGCGCCAGTGAAGAGATCGTGCGACTCACCGGTGGCTGGACCGCGGACCAGGTGAGACTTGCCCTGGCCCTGGACGGGCGGCAGCGGGTCCTGGAACTGGGTTGCGGCGTGGGCCGAATTGGCCGGGAACTGGCCGGGGACTGCCGGTCCTGGGTGGGCACGGATATATCCGCCAACATGCTGGAGGTGGCCCGGGAGCGTCTGGCAGACCTGGACAACGTCAGCTTTCAGCCCCTGCACCGAACCAGTCTGGACATGTTCGAGTCCGCCAGTTTCGACCGGGTCTATACGGTGGCGGTTTTGTGCCATATGGACAAGGAGGACCTGTTTCTCTACCTGCAGGAACTGCGTCGCCTGTTGAACGAGGACGGCATTGCTTACCTGGAGACCTGGAACCTGGCTCATCCCATGGGGTGGAAGCGCTGGCAGTTTGAGGTCAACAACTGGAAACGCTCAGACCAGAGCCAGCGAAAGAACGTCGCCCGCAACCAGTTCTGCACGCCGGATGAATTCGAACTGTATGTCCGCGAGGCCGGATTTCAGGTGGTTCGCAGCTGGGCCGACAGCCCGTGGATCCAGGTGATAGCGGTTCCGGCCGGAGCCGGATCGCAGGTGGCGGCGCAGCAGGAACGGATCGACCCGGTGTCGCAACGGATCGCCTATTCCCGGCAGTGGGGCGAGCTGTTTGGGCAGTTGCTGGACGTCATTTACGGGCTGCGGGCACCGGGTGACCTTTTGGCGGCGCTGGACCAGATGCCGGCCCACGAGGAGGTTGCGCTTTACCGCGCCTACCTGGTGGCTCTGTGGCGACAGGGACAGGCCCACTGGGGAGCGTTGCCGCCGGAAGTCGAAGCGGAAGTCAGCGGCTGAGGGGGTCAGACCCCGCCGCGCGCAAGAACCCTGCGCCGTCAGCAGATCCAGGAATGCTGAACTCCCGGATGACGGTGTCGAACAGGCGTAACCCTTCGGGATCCATGGCGTGCCCGGTGGCGCGGTAGTTTCCCGGTTTCAACGGCGAAAGGTCGAGCGTCAGCTGGTAGGCGAATCGGCGAGGTCCAAGTCGCCGGGGGCTGGCGCCGTCCATTTCAGAAGTGACGCCGAACACCGGGGTGCCGTGCTGATCCTTGATGCCCAGGGCGACGACCGGTTCCCGGTCATCCGGGGAATGCAGCCGGGCACGAATGGTCAGCCGGTTTGTGCTGGACTCGAAGCCAACGGTCATTTCCCTGATGCGGTACAGGCCGCCGCCGGGGTCGGGCGCCGTTGATTCCGTGGCCTTGCGTTCGTGGTATTCCAGGTACCGATCAACCACGTCGTCTGCCGGACCCTGGGCCTCAACCCGGCCGTCCTTGAGCCAGTAGACGCGCCGGCAAAGACGCCTGACCTGGTCCATGCCGTGGGAAACCAGCAGCATTGTGCCCCCCTGGTCGATGTATTGATCGACCCAGCGCATGCATTTCCGCTGGAAAGATTCGTCACCTACGGCCAAAACTTCGTCGGTAATCAACAGGTCCGGTTCCATGGCGGTGGCCAGGGCAAAGCCCAGGCGAATGGTCATGCCGGATGAATAGTTCTTTACGGGTTCGTGGATGAATTCGCCGATGTCGGCGAACGCCAGGATCTGATCGCGTTTGCGTCGAAGCTGCGATGCAGACAGGCCCATCAACGCCGCTGACAGTTCCAGGTTCTGCATGCCGGTGAATTCAGGATGGAAGCCCGCGCCCAGTTCCAGCAGCGCGGCTACTCTTCCGCGGGTCCTGATCGTGCCGCGGCTGGGTACCAGCACGCCGGCGAGCAGTTTGAGCAGGGTGGACTTACCGGCGCCGTTCTCTCCGATGAGTCCAACTGACTCTCCGGCGTGCACTTCCAGGTTGATGTCCTGCAGAACCGCCCGGGATGATGCCTCGTTCCAGGCGCGACGCAGCAGCAGCGGCGCCACCGCTGACAGCGGCAGCCGGGTTCCTCTCTGCAGGGGGAACCATTTCCAGGCCTGCTGGACGGATACCAGGGCCATGGGGATTTGCCTGGGTTGGCCGGCCTATTCGTCGTCCTTGGGTTTGAATTCCGCCACCAGGCGCTGCTGCATCTGGGCAGGCACTGGTTCGTAGTGACTCAGCGACATGCTGTAGCGTCCCTGACCGCCGGTGACTGACTTGAGCTCGGTCTGAAAATCCGACAGCTCCGACAATGGCGCCAGAGCGTTGATCACCACCAGGCCGCCGGAGATGGAATCGGTTCCGGCTATGCGGGCGCGTTTTCCTGACAGGCTGCCCGCGATGTCCCCCATGTTGCTGTCCGGTGCCGTCACCGTGATGTCGACGATGGGCTCCAGGACCTGGGGGCTGGCTTTGGCCACTGCGTCCATGAATGCTTTCTTGCCGGCGATGACAAAGGCGATTTCCTTGGAATCCACCGGGTGGAACTTACCGTCGTACACCGTCACCTTGATGTCCTGCAGTGGGTATCCCGCGACGGCGCCTTCGTCCAGCAGCTGGCGCACGCCTTTCTCAACCGCCGGAATCAGACTGGTTGGGATGGCGCCGCCTACGACCTTGTTCTCAAACTCGAATCCTTCGCCGCGGGCTTTGGGCGCAACACGCAGGAACACTTCGCCGAACTGGCCTGCACCACCGGTTTGCTTTTTGTGGCGGTAGTGGCCTTCGGCCGGCGCATTGATGGTTTCCCGGTAGGCGATTCGTGGGGGTCGGGTATTGACCTCAACGTTGTAGCGCTGGTGCATTCGCTCCAGCATGATTCGCAAATGCAGATCACCCAGGCCACGGATGACGGTTTCGTTCAACTCTGCGCTGTGATCCACCTTGAAGCAGGGATCCTCCTCGACCAGCTTATGCAGCGAGGCGCCCAGCTTCTGTTCGTGTCCCCGGCTCTTGGGTGAAATGGCCAGGCCAAACATGGGCTGGGGAAAGTCCAGCGGTTTCAGGTGGTAGTTGTCTTCATCGTGGGAGTCGTGCAGCACCGCGTCATAGGAGATTTCCTCCACCTTGGCCACGGCGCAGATGTCGCCGGGAACGGCCTGTTCTATCTCCGAATGCTCTTTGCCCTGGAGCTTGAACAGGTGGCTGACCTTGAACGGCTTGCGGCCGTCACCGATGTAAAGCTGTGAGTCCCGGGTTACCGTGCCCTGGTAGATACGAAAGACACTCAGCTTCCCCACGAAGGGGTCGTTGGTGATCTTGAAGACGTGGGCCAGGACATGACCGCTGGCATCCAGAGAGGCGGTGACTGCCTCTGCGTCCTCTCCCTCACCCTTGATGAACGGTGGCGGATTGCCCTCATGGGGGTTGGGCATCAGCTTGACGCACAGGTCCAGGAATTGTTTGATGCCGGCGCCGGTGCGGGAAGAGACAAAACAGATCGGTACCAGGTGACCTTCACGCAGAGCCTGTTCAAAGGCGTCGTGCAGCTGGTCGGGTTCCAGCTTGCCCTGTTCCAGATAGGTTTCCATCAGCTCTTCGTCCATCTCGACCACCTGGTCGGTAATCTCGGTGTGGGCCGCTTCCACGGTGAAGATGTCCGATTCACCCTCCAGGTTGAAGAACACGTCAACCACGTCGGAATGTTCATTGGTGGGCAGGTTGATGGGAAGGCACTCGTCGCCAAAGGTGCTGCGAATGTCGCGCACGAGCTGAGTAAGATCGATGCCGTCAGCATCAATCTTGTTGATCACGATGACCCGGCACAGTCCCCGCTCCCGAGCCCGTTCCATCATGCGGTGGGTGTTCAGTTCGATACCTGATTGGGCGTTGACCACGATGGCAGCGGTCTCGACGGCACCGGTTGCGGCCAGGGTCGGGCCGCGAAAGTCAGGGTATCCCGGCGTGTCCAGCAGGTTGATATGGGTGTTCCTGTAGTCCAGGTGGGCGACAGCGCTGTCCAGGGAATGCTGATGCTCCTTTTCCATGGGATCGGAGTCACCAACCGTTGAGCCTCGTTCGACGGAACCGGCGGTATTGATCATTTTTGATTCGGCCAGCAGGGCTTCCATGAAGCTGGTCTTGCCTGCTGAGCTGTGTCCAACCAGCGCCAGGTTTCGAATGGCTTCGGTGGTGTAGTTGGGCATCGGTGTTCCCTCTCCTGATTTCGTTGTTCTGGTGCGCCGGGTCGGCCGCGGTCAATCACCTGGACGTTTGGTGTTGTGATGAGGACCGGGGTGTGAGCGCCGGGCCTGCTAATCTTGCAGTTCACAAGGCTTAGGTCAAGCCGGATCTGGAATCCGCCGGGACCGCGCCGCCGGCGGTGCTCGGGCAGGCCCCGGATTATCCCGTTGCAGGAGGTCCAAACCCTGAATTTCATGTTCAGGATTGATTCAGATTCGCCGGCGTAAACTCGTTACCAAGGTTGGGATAAGTCCACAACCGGACACAACAGGAGCGACCGGCGATGAAAGCAACACTGATTAAAATCACAGCAGCAGCACTCCTGGCGACGAGTGGCCTGGCCAGCGCGGACAGCCACATCGAGCAGGGGACCGTTATCAGCGCGATTCCGATCTACGAGACCGTCCGCGTGCCCACCGAGCGTGAGGTGTGCTGGGACGAGGAAGTTCGTTATCGCAAAGGACACAGCCCCACCGCGGCGCTGTTTGGCGGTGTGATCGGCGGCGCCATCGGTAACCAGTTTGGTGGCGGCAGTGGTAAAGACGCCCTGACCGTGGCGGGAGCTGTCCTGGGCGCCTCGGTGGCCAACGACGCCGCCCGCAAAAACGCGCGGCGGGAGTACAACCAGGTGGAAACCCGATGCCGCCTGGCCCAGGAGTACTACCAGGAAGAACGCATCACGGGATACCGGGTGCGCTATGAATACGACGGGCAGGTTTACACGACCCGTACCGATGTGGATCCGGGTCCGACCATCGACCTGCGCGTTTCAGTAGTCCCCGTCTCCCGCTAGGGCGCTCCTGATCAGAGCTCCCGGGCAGCCTGATCCGGCTGCCAGGTCGCAACTCCACCCTTTCCAGGGTTGACGGGTTCGCGGGCCACCTCCCCCGGGTGGCCCGCATTTTTTTGTTTCTTTCGACCTGCCATTCTGCCGCGGACCGGCTTGCCGGGCAGGGTGCCTGTGTCCGGCAGCATGGGCCTGTATCCCGGGCTGGGAAATTGTCAGCCACAGGCCACAAAATCGTCATTGCACAGCCCAGACGCATCCGGTAGCGTTGCCCGTTTGAATTGCCAGCCGTGGCCAGGACCATGACAAGCACAGATTCAGCCGCACCCTGGGTGGTGATGAAGTTCGGCGGCACCAGCGTGGCCGACCGGGACTGCTGGGACACCATCGGCGTGCAGGCACGACGCTTTACCTCAGAAGGGCAGCGGGTGCTGGTGGTGGTTTCGGCGGTTCGTGGTGTCACCGATGCCCTGCAGGGTGCCATCGCCGATCCCGGTTCGGCTGCGCAGGCGCTGGAGCAGGTGCTGTCGCGTTACGCAAAACTCCGCCAGGAGCTGGGCCTGGACCCGAGCCCCCGCCAGCTTGAACTGGAGCAGGAGCTCTCGGCACTGCTGGACACCGAAAACAGCGACCTGGGCACGCCGCCGGTGCAGGCGAGAGTCCTGGGCATGGGAGAACTGATGAGTTCCACCCTGGGCGCTGAATACCTCCAGGCCCAGGCCGGTGACACCGCCTGGCTGGATGCGCGGGATCTGCTGGTGGCCGAAAACCGTCCGGGTACCGCCCGGGCCAGTTACCTGTCGGCAACCTGCGACTGTACGCTGGATCCCGGACTGTCCGGAAACCTGGCGGACGTTGCGCCCATTCATGTGACCCAGGGGTTTATTGCCAGGAATGCCGACGGCGACACCGTGGTTCTCGGGCGCGGCGGGTCGGATACCAGTGCGGCCTACCTGGCGGCCCGGCTGGGGGCACAACGGTTGGAAATCTGGACCGACGTCCCCGGGATGTTTTCCGCCAACCCGCGTCTGATTCCCGGGGCGCGACTGCTGCGCCACGTGTCCTACCGGGAGGCCCAGGAGCTGTCGTCCATGGGCGCCAGGGTGCTGCACCCCAGGTCCATCTCGCCGGTACGGGATCACGACATTCCTCTGGTGATCCGTTGGACTGGTCGGCCCGAGAGTGAGGGCAGCGAGATTTCCCACATGGCCCGGGACTTCGGCGCACAGGTCAAGGCCGTGGCCCATCGCAGCGGCATCACCCTGATCGCCATGGAAGGCATCGCCATGTGGCACCAGGTGGGTTTCCTGGCTGACGCGTTCGCGTTGTTCAAGAAACATGGTTTTTCCATCGACCTGGTGTCCACCTCCGAGGCCAACGTCACCGTATCGCTGGACATGGCGGAGCACCTGATCGACGAGCAGGTGTTGCAGCACCTGGTGGACGATCTCCAAGCCATCTGCCAGGTCAAGGTGATCCACAACTGCGCCTCGGTGAGCCTGGTGGGCATGGGAATCCGAACCATCCTGCACCGCTTGGGACCGGCCCTGGAAGTCTTCGAGCATCGTCATATCTACCTGGTCAGCCAGGCGTCGAACGACCTCAACCTGACCTTCGTAGTGGACGAGCGACACGCCGAGAAACTGGTCATGCAGCTGCACCAGCAGCTGATACCCGGCGGGGTGGGTGGAGATTCCGTATTTGGCGACACCTGGGAACAGCTGCACCGTGACCATTCGCTGGAGCCAGGCATGCCGGCATGGTGGCGGACCCAGCGTGACGAGCTGCTGGAGCTGATGGAAGGGCACCAGGCGGCTTATGTCTATTCACGCGCTGCCCTGGCAGCGGCGGCCGATCGGCTGCGCCGCATGCAGCACGTCAATCGGGTTTTCTATTCCATGAAAGCCAATTCCCACCCTGAAATCCTGCGGCTGTTTACCGGGATGGGCCTGGGGATTGAGTGTGTGTCCATGAGCGAGGTCGAACACGTGCTGGCGTCGGTGCCGGAGATCGACCCGGGCAACATCCTGTTTACACCCAACTTTGCGCCCCGTGATGAATACCAGCGCGGACTGGAGGCGGGGGTCATGGTCACCGTGGACAACCTGTTCGTGCTGGAACAGTGGGGTGAGGATTTCGCTGGACGGGATATCCTGCTGCGACTGGATCCTGGCTCCGGCCTGGGGCACCACAAGCTGGTGCGCACCGCCGGCACCCATTCAAAGTTCGGCATTCCGCCGGCGGACCACGACGCCATCGTCCAGCTCGTCGGGGACATCGGTGCCCGGGTGATCGGCCTGCACGCCCACGTGGGTTCCGGCGTCATGGCGCCGGATGCATGGCACCGGACCCTTTCCGTGCTGACCAGCTGGATCGAAGATTTTCCCGAAACCCGCTACGTCGATCTGGGTGGCGGCCTGGGTGTGCCGGACCGCCAGGACCAGTTGCCCCTGGACCTGGCGCACCTGGACCGGGGGATTGGCGAATTTGTCGGCAGCTTTGGGCATGACATCGAGGTCTGGCTGGAGCCGGGTCGCTACCTGGTTGCCGAGGCCGGGGTGCTGCTGGCGCGTGTGACCCAGTCCAAGGGCAAGGGTGACGTCCGCTACCTGGGCGTGGCCACCGGTATGAACTCGCTGCTGCGGCCGACCCTGTACGGCGCCTACCACGAAATCTTCAACCTGAGCCGGCTGCACGAGCAGCCCACCCAGGTCAGCAACGTGGTGGGTCCGATCTGCGAAACCGGTGATGTGCTGGGCCTGGATCGCCTGCTGCCTGCAAGCCAGGAGGGTGATGTCATGTTGATTGCCAACACCGGGGCTTACGGCGCGGTGATGGCGTCCCGCTACAACCTGCGGGAGCCGGCAGCCGAACTGGTGATCGACTGAACCATGCGGTTTGATCGTGACAGCATAGAGCGTTTCGTATTCCAGAGTTACGGCTTCGACCCCGAAAGGATGCGCCTGGAGCTGAACTACCGGCTGGATGATATCGGGTTCACGGAAACCATCGAATTCCCCGGCGGCAGCCTGGCCGGGGTGGACGAAGCGGCGCTGGACCGCGCCTTTCACCTGCTGCACCTGCTGGCGGGGATCAGCTACTACAAGGCGGCACTGCCGCCGGTGATCGAAATCGCCACACGTCTGCCCAGCCCGGCCATGGCCGCGTTCCTGGAACAGACCTACTGTCACGGGCTGGGGGAATTCGCCTGGACCAATCACATCAGTATCGAAGGAAAGACTCACTTTCCGAGCGCCGATTTGACCGTGGCTGTCCCGCCGGCTGGTGACTCGCTGCCGGGCTACGTCGTGCCCCTGGGCGGCGGCAAGGACTCCCTGGTCAGCTGCGAGCTGCTCAGCCAGGCATCGGTGTCATTCCGGACCATCGACGTGGGCGGTTCGCGGCTGATCCGGCAGGTGGCGCGGGCGGTTGGAAAATCACACCTGAGTATCCGGCGGCAGCTCGACCGGCGCCTGTTCGACCTGAACGACCAGGGCGCCTATAACGGTCACGTGCCCATCAGCGCGATCCTGGCCGGCGTCATGGTCTGTGGTGGTCTGCTTTACCGTTACGGCAACGTGGTCATGTCCAACGAGCGTTCGGCCGACAGCGGCAATTTTGTGCTGGACAGCGGTTTCGTGGTTAACCATCAGTACAGCAAGAGCCTGGAATTCGAACGCGATTTCGGGGAACTCGTGGACCGCGAGGTGGTGCCGGGATTCCGCTATTTTTCCCTGTTGCGCGGCTGGTCCGAGCTTGCGGTGGCACGGCGGTTTGCCGAGCTGTCAGGCTACCACCGGGAATTCTCCAGCTGCAACCGGAATTTCCGCATCAACGACGCGCGCCCCCTGGGCCGGTGGTGCTGCGACTGTCCCAAGTGCCGTTTCGTGTTCCTGGCGCTGGCGCCTTTCCTGACGGTGGATGCCCTGACCGAAATATTTGGCCTCAACCTGATGGACGATCCGGATCAGATTGCCGGGTACCGGGCACTGCTGGGTCTGGGCGCCGACAAACCATTCGAATGTGTGGGTGAAATCGAGGAATCCAGGGCCGCCATGGCAGCGCTGATCGACGATCCGGAATGGAACGGCTGGCCCGTAGTCCAGCATTTCGCCGGCGCGCCGGAACTGCGGGGTGCACGGCTGGAGCCACTGCTGCAGATCAGCCGCCAGGACCGGATTCCTCAATCCCTGCGGCGTTTGCTGGATGCGGCTTGAGGACCTGCGTCAGCGCCGGGTCGGCATTGTCGGCTTCGGCCGCGAAGGACAGAGCGTAGCCCGGAAACTGCTGAACTTCGGGCCAGCCGGCCCGGTGCCTGTGTTTTGCGAAACACCCCCGGTCAGCCCTCAACAGTGGCCGGAGCAGGAACTGGACCTGCGGGTCGGGCCGCTGGCGGATCAGCCCCTCACGGAAATGCAGGTTCTCGTCTGCTCACCGGGTGTCAGCATCTACCGCCCCGAAATCCAGGCGGCAAAAGACGCCGGCGTCACCCTGACCTCGAGTACGGCCCTGTGGTTCGCCGAAGCGCGCTCCGCTCCGGTAATCGGTGTGACCGGCACCAAGGGAAAATCCACCACCTGCAAGCTGATTGAACACCTGCTTGTGGCCGCCGGCCGCAGGGTTGGACTCGGCGGCAACATCGGCATACCGGTCTGGGAACTGCCGCCTGCCGACGTCTATGTCGTTGAATTGTCCAGCTACCAGCTGAGCCTTTATGCCGGTGGGGCCGACGTGGTTTTGCTGACCAACCTGTTTCCCGAGCACCTGGACTGGCACGGCGGCGTCGACTGCTACTACCGGGACAAGCTGAACATTTTTCGGGATGGGTTTCGGTGCGGGTTTGTCAACGGCCGGGATCCGGTGACCATGGAGCGCACCTCGACCATGGCAGGGCTGGAATTATTCAATGCGGAGCCCGGATGGATCGTCCGCCCCAGCGGCATCTACCACGGTTTACAACGGCGCTGGGATTACCCGGACTGGCGCCTGAAAGGCGAACACAATGCGGCCAACCTGGCGGCAGCACTGTCGGCGGTGGACGCCCTCGAGGTTGATCTGCAGCCCGGCGTAGACGCCCTGCCGTCATTTCGCGGGCTTCCCCATCGCTTGCAGCGGGTCGGACAGCGCCACGGCGTCCAATGGATCGACGACAGCATCTCCACGACACCCCAGACCACCCTGGCTGCGCTCATGGCGCTGTCGGGACAGGAACTGGTGGTGATCGTGGGCGGTCACGATCGCGGCCTTGACTGGGAGCCGGTGGCACGTCACCTGGCCGCCCATCCGGTGCGTTGTCTGGTTCTCAATGGCGCCAATCGCGAACGTGTGTCCGCGGCCATGGCTCGGTACTGTCCTGATCAGCCATTGGTCGAATGCGAAGACCTGGACCAGGCCGTATTCCAGGCGCAGCGGCGGCGACCTCCCAGTGGTGCCATCCTGCTGTCCCCGGGCGCACCCAGCTACGACCAGTTCAGCAGCTTCGAGGAACGCGGCCGTCGTTTTTTGCGCCTGCTTGAAACCGCCGGATCAGACTGACTGACGCAGGGCTGCCACCGGCGCACCCCGGGCATCCAGCAGAGCCCGCTGATGCAGCCACTGCCTGGCGTCGTCGGCGTCCTGCTCAAACCAGAGTCGTGCGCAGCCCAGCCGAAAGCTGTAACCCCACAGGTCCATATCCGCCAGCATGCGTATGCGGCCGAAACCCGGTATCCGGTCGGCCAGCAGGATCTGCAGGAAACACACCGCGTTTTCTTCGGCGTCATCACCACCGGCGTCAGTATCCAGCTCGCGTCTGCGATCCGGGGTCATACAGATGGCGTGGCAGGTCTCGTGCAGCAGAGAGTGCAGCGGCGTGTCCTGACGGACCCAGACCCTGTGGCCGACGAGGCCGGCCTCGGGTTCCCCCCAGTAGCTGCCGGGGATGGGCTCTCCCGGGGAGACCTGGAACAGCTGCAGCTGGTAACCGTCCAGCAGCGCCTCCAGATCCGACCAGCAGACCGATCCAACGCGGCAGACCCGGGCATCAGGGCGGTAGGATTCAGCCGCCCCCATACCGGCTCTGCACGAACTCGTAGCTGGGCAGGGCCTTCATCAGCAGGCTGACCCGCTTTGCGTCCACCTTTTGCTGTCCCACCTCGACGAATCCATTGGTGCCATGAAACAGCAGGGACACGTCGTTGGGGGGTTCCAGGTTGACCTCGCAGGTCAGGCAGGGCACCAGGGCCTCGGCGTAAGACTGGATGTCGGCATAGAAAACCCGGCCCACACCCACGCCACGAAACCGCCGCGCCACCACGACGCGATCGATATAGACAAACTCGGGATAACGCTGTTTAAACCACTGGTAGTTGGGGCTTTGATAATCGGCTTCCGCGTTCATCGCCAGAAGAAACCCTGCCGGCTCTCCGTCATTATCGGCCACGCGAAAGTAGCAGGCCATCTCGATCAGGTCCTTCAGGTCATCCGCGGACAGCGCGTTGACGTCTGGCAGGGCCTCGTTGTTGGTTCGCAGCACCCAGTCCTGGTCTGCCGCCGTGGCGTCTCTGATTTGGATGGTCATATCGATGTCGGATTGGCCAGACCGGCCATTCTAGATGAAGCCGCCCACCCACGACAGGGTGAAATGCCTGTCAAGTCCAGCGGACTACTGCCGATTCGGGTTAAAATCTCGGGCTGATGAGATTTTCCACCAACCAGCTGTTGATGTTCGCGGGTCTGTTTACCTGGGCCTGTGTGGGTGTGTTCCTGACCGTGGCGCCGATCCTGGACGAGCGGCCACCACCGGCCGACTACCTCATGTGGGTGCTGCCCTACGTGGTGTTTGGCGTCGCCTACTGGCAATTGGTATGGGTCATCGAGCGGCGACAGTCCCTCAGAACCAAGGTACTGCTTTTGCTTCTGTTGACGCTGTGCGCGCTGGAGGTGTCTCACCTGAGTCACTCAGGGCTGGGGCGAACACTGCTGCTCATCGTTGCAGGTGTGCTTCCCTGGACGCTGCCCCTGTCCTGGGGAGTGGGCTGGCTGCTCGGACAGAATCTGGCCCATGCCGCGGTCCTTGGTCTGATTCCGGGCGTGCGATGGACCCAGGCGGCGGTGCTGTTCGGGCTGTATCTGGGTTTTTCCAGCTTTGCCTTTGTGATGTCCATGGTCGGCCGGCGCCAGTCCGAGGGGCGGGGAGAGCTGCGCAAGCTGAATTCCGAACTGCGGGCCACCCAGGCGCTGCTGGCTGAAAGCACCCGAATCGCCGAGCGCGTGCGCATATCCCGGGAGCTCCACGATCTGGTGGGCCACCATTTGACCGCACTGAGCCTGAACCTGGAGGTGGCCAGCCACCTGGTCAAGGGCAAGGCGCTGGAGCACGTGACCCAGGCACAAACCGTAGCCAAGCTGCTGCTGAGCGACGTTCGCGAGGTTGTGGGTGCCATGCGGGGTGACGACCATATTGACCTGACCCAGGCGCTGATGAGCCTGTCGGAAGGTGTGCCCAGGCCGGTGATCCACATGGAGATCCCGGAGCATCTCAAGGTGGACGACCCCCAGCGGGCCCAGGTGGTGCTGCGGTGTACCCAGGAAATCATCACCAACACGGTAAAACACGCCGATGCCGACAACCTGTGGCTGACGATCCGCCAGACAGAAAAAGGCTTGTCGATCCATGCCCGGGATGACGGGCGAGGGACCGACCAGCTGGATGAAGGCAACGGCCTGCTGGGCATGGGTGAGCGCCTGCGCCAGCTCGGTGGCAAGCTGTCGGTTTCGTCGGACCTGGGCAAAGGCTTTCGACTGGATGCCTGGCTTCCCAGGGAAGTCGTTATTTAGAAGTCGTTATTTGCGAAGTGATTATTTAGAAGTTGTTGTTTGGCAGTCGCCATTTAAAACGCTCGACAAAGAACCAATTATTGACTGAGTCTCGTGGCTTGATTGAGGGAATTGCATGATCAAGGTCTACCTGGTGGATGACCAGACGCTGGTACGGCAGGGGGTCAGAAGCCTGCTGGAGCTGTCCGATGAAATAGAAGTGATCGGCGAATCGCCGGACGGTAACCACGCGCTGCAGGCCATTCCGGAACATCAGCCCGACGTGGTGCTGCTGGATATGCGCATGCCGGAGATGTCCGGACTTGACGTGCTGCAGGCGCTGAGCGGCGAGGGCCAGCTGCCCCCTACCATCATTTTGACCACCTTCGACGACGACAGCCTGGTGCTGGCCGGAATCAAGGCCGGCGCCAAGGGATACCTGCTGAAGGACGTTTCCCTGGACGAGCTGGTTGGGGCCGTGAAAACCGTTGCCGGCGGGGGGTCACTGGTCCGACCGGCGGTGACGGAGCGACTGCTCAAGGGCCTGGAGGGCGTACGCACCGAGTTTTCGGCGCTGGACCGGCCCGACCCCCTGACCGATCGCGAAACCGAGATCCTGCGACTGATGGCGGGCGGATACAGCAACAAGGAAATCGCCAATTCCCTCGGCGTGGCCGAAGGAACCGTCAAGAACCACGTTTCCAACATCCTCTCCAAGCTGGGCGTCCGGGATCGCACCCGGGCCGTCCTCAAGGCCTTCGAGCTCGGAATCGTCTAGGCCTGCGTTCTCACAGAGGTCTGCAGGGCGTTGACCCGGGTCGATAGCTGGCACTGCACGCTCCCCCGAACCTGCCCGGGCGCGCTGTAACGGCCTGCTGCGAAATGTAACAAAACGTTACAAACCGATCCGATTCGGGCGGCTGGGCACAAAACGTGACCCAGTTCACGGTTTTTCAGCCCAAGGGGCAGTAAATCTGACTCCACGTTCGCTGTCATGCGATCGGGTGCTGAGAATACGGGGGTGTTTCGATGACTAGAATAGCGCCTAGAAGACTGATGACGGCCGCCCTGGCCACCCTTTTCCTGCTAGGCATTGCCGGAGTCGCGCCGGCCCAGGATCGACCGTCCTGGCGGGCCGAACACGATACGCCCAAGCGCCTTGAACTGCCGCCGGAGATTGAGGGACCGCAGATCGAGTTTAAAGTCGACCGAAGCGCCCTGATGGGCGGCAGCGGCCTGGGTTTTGCCGCCATGCGCAAGCAGGGCGCCGAGCAGGATGACGCGAAGCAGTCGGGCGAGGAACTGCCCGAGGTCCTGGATGAAGAGCAGGGCATGGAAGTGCCCGATTTGCTGATCACCCTGACCACCCCCGGTGATGATTCCGGGAGCGCTCATACGGATGACCCCAACAACTGAGGTCATGGCCCCGCGTTAGGGGGGCTGCAGGGAAGCAAAAAAGGACCGCCTGGCGGTCCTTTTTTTTGTCCGCGAACTTTGCCCGGGCCCAGCGGTCATAGTTCGCTGATTTGGGGGTTAATCCAGCAGCTTGAAAATTTCCGGCGATCTGATAAAAATCCCCCGGTTTTTTGGCGACAAGCGGCCACGGGTCGCAGCGTTGGGTCAACGGCGAGCATGATTGAAATCAAGAATCTCACAAAGAGCTTTGGCAGCCTGACCGCTGTCAACAACCTGAGCTTTTCCATTCCCGAGGGGCAGATCCTTGGGTTCCTGGGCCCGAACGGGGCAGGCAAGTCCACCACCATGAAGATGATTGCGGGGTTCCTCACACCCACGTCAGGATCGGTATCGGTGTGCGGTTTTGACGTGGAATCCCAGGCCATCGAGGCCAAGCGCTGCATCGGCTATCTGCCGGAAGGGGCGCCAGGCTATGGGGAAATGACCCCCCTGCAGTTCCTCAACTTCATCGCCGACGTGCGGGAGTTGTCCGGCAGTCATCGCAAGGAGCAGCTGGACACGGTGGTAGGCCGGCTGCACCTGGACCAGGTGCTGCACCAGAGTATCGACACACTGTCCAAGGGGTACCGTCGCCGGGTGGGACTGGCCCAGGCGCTGCTGCACGACCCCAAGGTGCTGATCCTGGACGAGCCCACCGATGGTCTGGACCCCAACCAGAAGCACGAGGTGCGTGAACTCATCGGGCATCTGGCCCGGGACAAGATTGTCATCGTTTCCACTCACATCCTGGAGGAAGTGGACGCGGTGTGTGACCGCGCCATCATTATCGCCCGGGGCAAGGTGCTGGCGGACGCCACGCCGGCGGAGCTTGAGGCCAAGTCCCAGTACCACAACGCGGTGAAGCTGGCCATCGAGGAGCTGGACGCCGCGGTGGAGGCGGTGAGCCGGATTCCCGAAGTCATGAAAGTCGAGGTGGAGCGTGAGTCAGGCCGCCTCATCGCTATTCCCCGGGCCGGCCACAATCCGTTCACAGCCATCACCAAGGTGGTTCAGGAGAACGGCTGGTCGGTGGATGAGCTGTCCATGGAGCGGGGTCGGCTCGACGAGGTGTTCCGCCAGATTACCCAGGGTAGTGAGACCGGGGAGGTGCGGTCGTGAACCAGATCATCAACATTTTCAAGCGGGAAATCACCAGCTATTTTTCGACGCCCGTGGCCTACGTTTTCATCGTGATCTTCCTGATCCTGGCCGGTGCCTTCACGTTTTACCTGGGTGGGTTCTATGAGCGCGGCCAGGCTGACCTGCTGGCCTTTTTCAATTTTCATCCGTGGCTCTACCTGTTCCTGGTTCCTGCCATTTCCATGCGTCTGTGGGCTGAGGAGCGCAAGAGCGGCACGGTGGAGCTGCTGATGACGCTGCCGGTAACCATGATCCAGGCGGTGATGGGTAAGTTTCTGGCGGCCTGGGCCTTCTGCGGCATTGCCCTGGCCCTGACCTTTCCCATCTGGATCAGCGTGAATTATCTGGGAGAGCCGGACAACGGCGTGATTTTCGCCAGCTACCTGGGCAGCCTGCTGATGGCCGGGGGGTTCCTCGCCATCGGCTCCTGCATTTCCGCCATGACCCGTAATCAGGTGGTTGCCTTCATTCTCACGGTGGTGGTGTGTTTTGGATTCCTGCTCAGCGGCATTCCCATGGTGCTGGATGCCTTCCGCGGCTGGCTGCCGCAGATCCTGGTGGATGCCGTGGCGTCGCTGAGTTTCATGACCCACTTCAATGCCATCTCAAAGGGTGTGCTGGACCTGCGCGACCTGTTGTTTTTCGTGATGGTGATTGGCTTCTGGCTGGCAGCCAACGCCATAGTGATTGATTTGAAGAAGGCAGACTGAGATGACCCAAGCAAGCAAAAAGACCTTGTCGGGCAGCTCTCTGGTGCTGCTTGCGATACTTTTCGTGGCGCTGACGGTGCTGAGCAATGCGCTGTTCCGGGGCGCCCGGGTAGACCTGACCGAAAACCAGCTGTTTACGGTCTCCGAGGGCACCCGCAACATCCTCAAATCCATCGATGAACCGGTCAGCCTGTACTTCTACTTCTCCGACCAGGCCAGTCAGGATATCCCCAGCCTGCGAACCTACGCTCTGCGGGTACGGGAGGTGCTGGAAGAGTTCGCCGCCATCTCCGGCGGCGGCGTCAATCTGCAGGTGGTGGATCCACTGCCGTTTTCCGAGGCCGAGGATGACGCCACCCGCTACGGCCTGCAGGGCATACCCGCCGGCCCGGGAGGCGACAATGTGTTCATGGGCCTGGTGGGACGCAACGCCCTGGACAACCAGGAGACCATTCCGTTTTTCGACTCGCGCAAGGAAAGCTTCCTCGAGTACGACCTGGCCAAGCTGATCTACAACCTCAGCAACCCCACCAAACCGGTCATCGGCATCATGAGCAGCCTGCCCATCAACCGTGGCTTTGATCCGGCCACCCGGCAGATGCGTGAGCCCTGGGTGGTGACCCAGCAGATCGAGCAGCTGTTTCAGGTGCGTACCGTGGCCACCAGCGCTACGGTCATCGAGCCGGACATCGACGTACTGATGGTGGTGCACCCCAAGGGGCTGTCCGAGGATACCCAGTACGCCATTGATCAGTTTGTGCTGGGGGGCGGCAAGGTGGCCCTGTTCCTGGATCCCCACGCCGAACTGGACATGCCGGCCAACGCCCAGATGGATCCCCAGGCCGCCATGTTTGCTGAACGATCATCCAACCTGGATCCGCTGCTGCAGGCCTGGGGGCTGGCCTACGACCCCAACGTGGTGGTGCTGGATCGGCAGCTCGGGCTCCAGGTCAGCCCCGGCGCGGGCAGGGCACCGATCCGGCACGTGGGCATCCTGGCGGCCACGCCGGAGGTGATGAACACCAGTGACGTGACCCTGGCAGAGCTGAGCACCATCAATTTTTCCCAGTCGGGTCATGTGGCCCAGGCGGCGGGCAGTGAGTTCGAATTCGTCCCGCTGGTGACCGCATCCAGTGACAGCATGACCGTGGGCAGCGAACAGGTCCGTTTCCTGCCGGACCCCACCGCGCTGCTGAGCGGCTTCGCCCCCATGGGCCAGGAGTATGTGCTGGCGGCCCGGGTGCGCGGGGCATTTGCCACGGCCTTTCCCGAGGGTAAGCCCGATGCAGCGGATGAGGAAGACGCCGCGGACGGATCCGACTCTGCGGAAACAGACGGCGTTCACCTGTCCACGGCCCAGGCCGCCGGTGACGTTGTCGTGGTGGCCGACACCGACATGCTGTCCGATCGGCTGTGGGTCCAGGTGCAGCCCTTCCTGGGCCAGCGCCTGATTTCCGCGTTTGCCAACAACGGTGATTTCATTATCAACCTGCTGGACAACCTGACCGGCAGCAGTGATCTGATCGGCATTCGCGGCCGGGCCACGTCCCAGCGGCCGTTCACCCGGGTGCAGGAACTGGAGCGGCTGGCCGAGGAGCGCTACCGGGCGACCGAACAGCAGCTGGAGCAGGAACTGCAGGAGACTGAGCGCAAGCTCAATGAACTGCAGCAGGGTCGCGATGACAGCAACCCGCTGATCATGACGCCGGAACAGCAGGCGGAACTCGATCGCTTCCAGGACCAGCGTATTCGCATTCGCAAGGAGTTGCGCCAGGTCCAGGCCAACCTGCGTGGTGATATCGAAAGCCTGGGAACCTGGATGAAGGTTATCAATATCGGCCTGGTGCCGCTGCTGCTGACGGTGATTGCCCTGCTGGCGGCTTGGAGCCGTGCCCGTCGGCGGGATGCTGTGTAGGAGACTGCCATGACTCAAAAATCACTGGCCGGACTGGCCATCGCCGCTGTGCTGGCGGTCATCCTGGCGACCTGGCTGACCAGCCAGCGGCAGACCCCAACCGAAACCGAGAGCGGTGGTGCCCTGGTGGAGGGTTTGAAGGACCAGGTGAATTCCGTGACCCGCATGGTCATCAACGACGGCGACGACCAGGTCACCCTGGAACGCTCGGATGTGGGCTGGGGAATTGCCGAGCGCGGCGGCTACCCGGCTGACATCAGTCAGCTGCGGCGCAAGCTGCTGGCGCTGTCCGATGCCGAGCTGGTTGAGCCCAAGACCTCCAATCCGGACAACTATGCGACCCTGGGCGTGTCCGACGTGGACGCCGATGACGACCAGAATACCCTGGTGACCCTGGAGGGCCTGGATCGCAGCGTGTCGGTGATCATCGGCAAATCGGCCCAGACCCGTGGCGCGACCTACGTGCGCCGGTCCGGGGAAGATCAGAGCTGGCTGGCCCAGGGCGATCTGGCCCTGGAAGCCAATGCCAGCCGCTGGCTGGCCAAGGACCTGATCGACGTGCAGCAGTCCCGCATCAAACGCGTGGTGATTCAGCATCCGGATCAGGGGCCGCTGGAAATCGTCAAGGCCGTCTCCACCGATCCCAATTTTGCCGTGGTGGCAATTCCCGAGGGACGGGAGCTGGCTTC
>JASJDM010000083.1 GCA_030065125.1 Lysobacterales bacterium
CACCCCGGGTCGGACCGTGGTGAAGATCCATACCCAGCACATCAGGACAGTAGGTCTCCCAGTAGTCCCGGGAATAGGTCAGGTGCTGATGCCAGGCCTGGTCCACCTGGTCTGATGGCGTCACCGGATGGCCAGCGGCCACCGCCAGGAAAGAGAAGCGGCGGTACTCCTCCAGCACCCGGCGGGCATAGTCCTGGGACCAGCCGTTATCCCGCGCCAGCCGGCCGGCAAAACTGAGTTGCGCGTCGCTGCAGGGAAACGGGTGCGACTGGACGCGGTGCCACAGATCGGATGCTGCCATCATGTTTTCCTTTGCTTCCTTTATGCGACACAAATAATACGATATTTTTGTCGTATAATTCCCGGGCAATAAGTCACGGCAGTGAAATCGATGAACCAGGGCAACAAAAACTGGACCTTCCTCAGCAACCACGCCCACGTGTTGATCTGCCTCAGCCGAGATCCGCATCAGACCCTGCGGCAGGTGTCACTGCAGGTGGGCATCACCGAACGGGCAGTCCAGCGAATCGTCGCGGACCTGGAAACAGCCGGCGTGATCAAACGCAGCCGGCACGGCCGCCGCAATGTCTATGAGCTCTGCCTGGAACTGCCCCTGCGCCACCCGCTGGAGGCACATCGCAGCGTCGGGGACTTGATTCAGTTGCTGGGACACTCTCGGTCGTGATGAGCTCTACAGGTCCACACTTCTGAGGAAAAGATGCGCGAGCTTTTGAATCGAATTCCGCTGTCGCTGGTGATCGTGCTGTGTCTCACCATCGGACTCGCGCCGTTCACGCCGCAACCCCATGTCTGGGAAAAGCTCCAGATGCTGGCAAACGGCGAGCTGTCAAAGCCCATCGACATCTTCGACCTGGTGCTGCATGGAACGCCCTGGATTCTGCTGCTGGCGAAACTGGCCAGTGGGAAATCTCTCGAGGAACAGGATTAAGGGGAACGCAGGCCATATCTCACAGTGATTTCCGGCTAGGTACTGATCCCTACCTGTTTAGGCCCATTGCCCAATCGTTTTTCTGGCACGGCGCACCCATGTCTGGCAGCAATGACAGGACTTACACACTTCGCCGGCACCGCAGCGGTTGTTGCGTCGCTGCTTCTGGGGCACGAGGTCGTAGTTGGCCAACGCCTGTCTCTGCCACCCCCGATCTCCGAAGGATCCATGTCGGTGGAAGAGGCCATCAGCAGTCGGAGATCGGTCCGCGACTACGCCCGCGATCCCCTCAGCCTGGAGACGGTCTCCCAGTTGCTGTGGGCCGCCCAGGGCGAAACCCGCCGCCAGCGCCGGTCGGCTCCGTCCGCGGGAGCGCTCTTTCCACTGGAAATCTACCTGGTGGCCGGCGAGGTGTCGGAACTGCCGCCAGGGGTTTACCGGTTCGAGCCGCAGGGCCACGCCTTGATTGCCGTTGCCCCGGGTGACCGCCGAACGGCCCTTGCAGCGGCGGCGCTGAAGCAGACCTGGGTGCGCAAGGCACCCGCCGTCCTGGTGCTCACCGCCGTGTACCAACGAACCACGAAAAAGTATGGATCCAGGGGGCGCCGGTACGTGGTGATGGAAGTCGGCCATGCCGCCGAGAACGTCTACCTGCAGGCGTCAGCCCTGGGCCTGGGCACGGTTATGGTGGGCGCATTCAAGGACGAGGAGGTCCAGAGTGTCCTCGACCTGCCGGACGATCACAAGCCCCTGGGGCTTATGCCAGTCGGCAGGCGTTGACTGATCTCGGCGAATTGCCCTCAGCACCCGGGATCGATTCAGGGCGGGGATCCCGGGGTTTGGGGTTGGACTCACGCCCGGATCGCCGACGCGGCCAACGAACCGCCGGCCGGGGTGAGATAGGAGACAAACTGGGCGGTGGAGTGAGCCCTGATCGGCGCGGCAGCGCGATGGCAACCACCTCGATGTAGGTATCGGGCGCGAATCAGGAAACAACCCGTTCCCAGGCTATAGTGCCCCACACCAGCAGCCACAGTACCAGGCTCAACATCACGGCGGCCGACCCCATGTCCTTGGCCCGCCCCGACAGCTCGTGCCTCTCGCTGCCGTGGCGGTCTACCGAGGCTTCTATGGCGGAATTCAGCAGTTCCACCATCAGCACCACGAGGCCGGCGCCCAGCAGGATGGCCTTTTCCACCAGGGTCTGACCCAGCCACAGGGCAACGGGGAACAGCAGGACAAAGGCGATCAGTTCCTGTCGAAATGCGGCCTCATGCCGCCAGGCCTGGGCCAGGCCCTGGGCGGAATATTGAGTGGCGCGGATGACGCGAAGGATTCCGGTGTTGCCGGGTTTGCCCACGGGGAAGTCCCTTTGCTAAAACCGCAAGTGTATAACAAGGGAATGTGACGGAATGGCGACACTCGCGGAAAGCCGGCCTGGCAACTAGGCTTTCATGTCCTCGAGTTCTACACCGCGCGTTTCATGGACCATCCTTACGACGAACAGGATGGATAAGGCCGCAGCCAGCGCGTAAAAGCCATAGGCGCCGGCAAGTCCGATAGAGCCTAGCAATATGGGAAAGGTGATGGTGATCCCGAAATTGGATCCCCACTGCGCGAGCCCACTCACCGCCAGGCCGGTACCGCGTATTTGATTGGGAAACATCTCACCCAGCATCACCCACATCACGGGACCCCATGACCCATTGAAGAACACGACGTAGACATTGGCCGCGACCAAAGCAATGGGCCCGTAGGCGCCGGCAAGCTTAAGCATGCCATCTTCGCCAGTGGACACGTTAAGGAAAGCAACGACAAGCGTTGCCAATGAGATTGCCATGCCAATTGAACCGACCAGCAGCAGTGGTTTCCTGCCGATGCGATCCACCAGCAATAACGCGACCACGACTGCTGCAATACTGAGACCACCGCTGATCACGTTAATCAATAGCGCGTCGTTTTCGGTAAAACCCACGGATTGCCACAAGACGGCGCCGTAATAGAAGACGACGTTGATGCCGACCAGTTGCTGAAAGGTGGCAAGGCCGAGACCCACCCAGACCAGGCGTCGGATCCGATTCGTCTGTGGGTCGATCAGGTCCTGCAGGCGCGGATTGTGATGATCCCTGGCCAGGGATTCATCGATGTCGTTTACTTTGCGCTGCGCCTCTTCCGCCCCCCCGAGTTTTGTCAGTACGTCAACGGCCTCGGCACTGCGTCGGCTCAACACGAGATAACGGGGGCTTTCAGGAATGAAGAACAGCGCGACCAGGAAAACGGTCGCCGGCAAGATCTCGACCCAGAACATCCACCTCCAGGCCTCGAAGTCGAACCAGAACTGCGCCGTGGACGAACCGGCCCATTTGGCAATCAGGTAATTACTGAGGAAAGCGACAAACAAACCGCTGATGATGGCAATTTGCTGAACAGTGGCCAGCGCGCCACGGTAGCGGGCCGGCGCTACCTCGCTGATATAGGCCGGGGCGAGAACACTCGCGGCGCCCACGGCCAGGCCGCCCAACACACGATAGATGACGAATTCGAGGGAACCCGAGGCCACACCGGATCCCCAGGCACTCAGGATGAAGCAGGCCGCCGCAACGCGCATGACACCCCTTCTGCCGAAGCGGTCCGCCAGGCGGCCGGCGAAGTACGCGCCCACGGCACAGCCCAGCAGCATCGAGGCGACGTTGAACCCGGTGCCTACGCTGTCCGAATCGAACGCAATTTGCAGGCCGTCAACCGTGCCGTTGATCACGCCACTGTCGAAGCCAAACAGGAAGCCGCCAATGGTGGCGATGCAGCTTATGACAATGACATAGACGGTATGCTGGTCGTTCTGGCCCAAACTAGCTTGCGCCTCGAACGATGTAGTCGTTGATGAGGTTTTCGTAGAGTTCCTGCTTGCCGCTGACCAGTTCGGGCTCACCCGTTGCCACCGCAATGTCCCTCAGATCAGTTAGCGAAAGCTCGCCATTCTCGAATCGCTTTCCGTCACCGGAGTCAAAACTCGCATAGCGTCCATCACGCAAATCACTGGAGCGTTGATCGGCCAGGATTCGATCCGCAATGATCAATCCACGGGCGAAACAGTCCATGCCCCCGATGTGGGCGATGAACATATCCGACAGATCAGTGGACTCACGTCGAACCTTCGCATCGAAATTCAGCCCACCACTGCCAATGCCACCCATTTTCAGTACCACCATCATGGCGTGGACGGTGTCGTAGATACTGGAAGGAAACTGGTCGGTATCCCAGCCATTTTGGGGGTTACCCATATTGGCGTCGATGGAACCGAGCAAGCCGGCGTCAGCCCCCATTTGCAGGTCGTGGGCAAAGGTGTGTCCCGCCAGGGTGGCATGGTTGGCCTCGACGTTGAGCTTGAAATCACCGTCCAGACCGTGATGCCGAAGGAATCCGATGACGGTTTGCGCGTCAAAATCGTACTGGTGATACATGGGCTCCATGGGCTTGGGCTCGATCAGGAAGGTACCCTCGAAACCAATGGAGCGGCCATATTCCCTCGCCTTGTCGAGAAACATCGCCAGGTGTTGCAGCTCGCGCCGGGTGTCGGTGTTCTGCAGGTAGGCATAACCCTCGCGGCCACCCCAGAAGACGTAGTTCTGACCGCCCAGCGCAACAGTGGCGTCCAGGGCGGCTTTGACCTGTGACGCGGCATAAGCGACAACATCGAAGCTGGGATTGGTCGACGCACCATTCATGTAGCGGGGATTGGAGAACAGGTTTGCCGTTCCCCACAACAACTTCATGCCGGTTTCAGCCTGGCGCTCGTTCGCCAGATCCACCATGGTTTGAATGTTGGCGTCTGACTCATCGATCGAGGCACCTTCCCAGGCCATGTCAAAATCGTGGAAGCACCAGAACGGCACGTTGAGCTTGGTGCAGAATTCAAACGCGGCGTCCATCCGTTTCCTGGCCATCTGCACCGGGTCGGAGCTCCTCGCCCATGCCTGATCCCGGGTACCCGGGCCGAACGGATCGGCCCCCGTGGCGCAGAAATTGTGCCAATAGCAGACGGCAAAACGCAGGTGCTCCTCCATGGTCTTTCCAGCCACCCGGCGTTCCCGGTCGTAGGCTTTGAAAGCGAGCGGATTATCGGACTCGGGTCCTTCAAACTGGATCTGACCGATACCCGGGAAGTACTCCGTGTCACCCTTGAAAACTGTTCGACTCATTTTCTTCGCCTCTTTGGCTCAGCTGTACAAGGCGGCCACTTTTTCCACCGCCTGCTGATACTTGTTATAGGTTTCCTGGTAATAGTTGACCGCTGATGGCCGGGGTTCACAGGATCGTTCATCGTCGTGCGCCAGGTGCTCATCCACCAGCGTTTTCAAATCGGTGTTGGTCTGGTCCAGCATCGCGACGGCCTGCAATGCAGCACCGAATGCAGCGCCCTCACCGCCTTCTAATACCGTGACAGGCGCGTTGCACACGTCGCTGACGATCTGGCGCCAGATTGCGCTGTTGGCTCCGCCGCCGGTGACGACAATCTCCTTGGCCCGGATTCCAAGTGACGCCAGTTCATCGACGCCAAAGCGCAGCGCAAACGTGGCGCCCTCGACGGCTGAGCGAAACAGGTTTTCCGGCCGCGTATTGCGGCTATCCAGGCCCAGCACACAGGCCTTGGCGTTGGGCAGGTTCGGCGTTCGTTCTCCGTTGAAAAACGGTACGGTGATGACACCGTTGGCACCGCGCGGCGCCTGGGCCACCAGGGCTTCAAACCCCGCAATGTCGGTGCCGATCAGATTGCGCATCAACTCAGTGCTGACGGTACAGTTCATCGTGCAGAGCAACGGCAGCCATCCGCCGGTGGATGTACAGAACGCGGCAATATTTCCCTTGGGATCGATGACCGGCGATTCCGAGAACGCGTAGACCGTCCCGGAGGTACCCAGGCTCATGGTGAGGACGCCGGGTGAAACGTTCCCGGTCCCGATTGCGCCCATCATGTTGTCGCCGCCGCCAATAGCAACGGGTACGCCGGGCGGAAGAGATAACTCACTGGCGATTGAGGGCAACAGTTCGCCGATCGGTTCATTGGATGTCCTGACCTCGGGCAGGCAATCACGCAGGTCCCGTTCAGGGTCAATCGCGGCCAGCATTTTTTCCGACCAGCTGCGCGTCCTGATGTCCAGGAAGCCTGTTCCCGAGGCGTCACCCGCCTCCATGCAGCGCTCCCCGGTCAGGTAAAAATTAATGTAGTCATGTGGCAGCAGAATGCAGTCCATCTGTGCATACAGACCCGGGCGCGAATCCCGGAACCAGCGGACTTTTGATGCCGTGTAGCCCGGTAGAATTGGATTGCCTACTTCCTCGATGCACGCCTGGGATCCACCAAACGCGTCCATGATGATGTCACATTCAGCGCCAGTCGAGGTATCACACCAGAGCTTGACGGGGGCCTGCACCTCGCCTGCCTTGTCGATGGGCACAAAGCCGTGTTGCTGGCCCGACACGCCAATGGCAACCACGCTCTGGCGTACGTCCCGGCCAACCTGCTGCAGGGCCTGCCGCAGCGCAATGATCCACCAGTGCGCCTGCTGTTCAGCCAACCCGTCTTCGGTCTGGTAGAGATCCAGGGGCGCGCTTTCAACGGCCAGCGTCTCGCGGGCATCGAAGTCGTAAAAGACGACTTTGACGCTCTGGGTGCCCAGATCGATACCGAGAACCGTCGACATTGGGTGGCGCTCTCCTTCGGCCAAGAGTGTAAACGTTTACATTCTATACGCAGTTCAGATGAAAAGACAATCGGGGTATGCCGCTGGAAAAGATCTTCTCCTGGAATCAAACAGATATTGGCTTGAATTCGTAAATCGTACGCTGCCGGTAGTGCTGCCCCTGTTCCAGGCGCGTCGCCGGAAACCCGGGGTTGTTGGGGGCGTCGGGAAAGCCCTGAGCCTCCAGGCACAGCCCCTGGCGGCTCGCAAAAGGCGGGGACAGATGGTCGCCGGTGTACACCTGCAGTCCGGGCTGGGTTGTGTGCAGGTCCAACTGCAGGCCGACACCAGGGTCGCGCAGTGTTGCTGCTCGCTGCAGTTCGTTGCGGCCCTTGTCCAGCGCAAAGTTGTGATCAAAGACCCGATCGCCGACCCGCGTCGGCATTCTGAGATCAAACTCGCTGCCCTCTACGGACCGGACTTCTCCCGTTGGAACCATGCTGTCGTCAACCGGCGTATAGACATTCGACCAGACCCTGATGTCCTGGTCCCCGGTTTTCCCGCCCAGGGTGAAATACGCGTGATTCGCCAGGCTGACCACCGTGCTACTGTCCGTGGTGACGTGAAAGTCTATGGCCAGGCAAAACGTGCTAAGCAACTGATAAACAACGACTACTGAGCGGCGACCCGGAAACCCGCCCTGTCCGTCCAGGAGTCGCGTGCGGCAGGTGACCCTACCCTCGCCGCCATCGTGTTGCAGGTCAAAGTACTGGCGGTGAAGACCCGTATCGCCGCCGTGTAGACAATGCCGGGCTGATGCGTCATTCCTTTGCAGAAAGAACTCCCTACCGTCCAGTTCAAATCGACCGTGTCCAATGCGATTGGCATAGGGGCCTACCGTCGAACCCATGAAGAAGGGGTCGTCCAGGTAATCCTCGAGCCGGGGATAAGACAGCACCGCGTCGATCAGGCCATTCCGCGTCGGCACTTTTATCGAGGCAATCGAGGCGCCGAGGTTCAACACCATGACCTGCAAGCCGCCCTCAACCTGCAGGGTTGCTGCTTCAAGCTCAGCGCCTTGTTGATACCTGGTCAAGGAATCCATGATTTAGTCCGCAGGTTTGTCCACAAGATTGTAAACGTTTACACTCAGGCTTTCATCCCGGACGCGGACTACCGTTGACTGAACTTCTAAACCATACTGTTTCGGAGCAACAGGCTGCAGAAGCAGAGTACATGCCGGACGTATCCATCAAAGAAGTCGCGCGGATCGCCAACGTTTCCATCGCCACGGTGTCGCGATGCATCAACAACCCGGAAAAGGTCACCGAGAAGACCCGGATTAAGGTGCAGGATGCGATCCGCCAGACCGGGTACTCGCCGAACAGGCTGGCCCAGAGCTTCCGCCGGGGACGCACCAATATCGTCATGGTGGTACTTCCCTCGGTGGGCGATCCGTTTTTCACTGCTGTGATGAAGGGCATAAAGTCGGCGGCAACCACCAAGGGTTACTCGGTGCTGATCGAGGAAACGCAGCTCAACACCATGACCGCTGACGAGATTGGTGCAATGCTGGTATCCAACCAGACCGACGGCATCATCCTGCTGGCCAGCATGTCGCCCTTCGGCACGGAGATCCTGTCCGCCAAGAGCAAACGGAGGCTGCCCATCGTCATTGGCTGCGAAACCATTTCTCCCGAATTGGCCGATTTCCCAAGCGTGCACATTGACAATATTGCCGCAGCAAAAGAAGCGACCAACTACCTCATTTCCCTGGGTCACAAACGCATCGCCATGATCTACGGCCAGGAATCATCCCTGCTGACCAAGGATCGTGAGCTGGGTTACCGCGCCGCGATGAAGCAGGCGAAGCTCCCCATCGACCCGGGTTGGGTGGTCGAAGGTGATCTCACCATTACCGGCGCGCGCAAGGCCACGCGAAACCTGATGAGCCACAACAACCGCCCGACGGCGATTTTTTGCGCTAACGATGAAATGGCCATTGGCTGCCTGCACGAAGTGAAGTCTTCGGGCTTGAGGGTGCCCGGCGATATTTCCATTATCGGGTTTGACGACATTCGCTATGCCGAAGTGACGGACCCGCCGCTAACGACCATCAGCCAGCCCGCCGAGGAGATTGGTGAACGGGTGATGTACCGGCTTTGCCGACGCATTGATGCCGGCCATGGAACCACCAGTTCGCCGGAAATCGTGCCCCACAAGCTGGTGATCAGGCAATCCGTCGCCAAACCGGCGGATTAGTCTGTCCTGGCGTTAATTCCCTTCGTAGCTGAAGAAATCAAAATCCGCGTGCATGCGCCGGCCCGACAGATCGTTGCAGGTCATTCCGACAAATGCCCCGGTGAATTGTTCACCCCCTTCGATTCCAGCTTCGTCAGACAGCAGGCTTTGATCAAGCTCCAGCGGAATTTTCCGCCAGTCCTCGCCATCCTCAGACCAGGAGAAAACCAGGCGCGCATGGTCAACCGACGCTCGAAGCCACACCTGTCCGGATCCGGGAAGGCGGATGCGGCTGTCGTGAATCGGAAAAGTCACCGCGGATGTCAAATCCGCTTCACAACTCATGATGCCGATATGCCTTCCAATGTCGTCATCGGTTGAGACGTACAGGTAGTGGAACTTGCAGGAATTGTAGTAACAGATCAGGCCCGCCATTTGCTGGAAGTTTTGCGGCTCAAAATCAATCGCCGTGCTGGCTTCGTAGGCAAAATCCACCTGGCGCCGGGCGATCAATGCCTGGTTGTACAGGCTGCCCGGGGACTCCATGCCATACAGTCGCAATTTGCCGGGCGCGTCGCCAAGGCTGTAGAAGCTCTCGGGATAAGGTGTGCGCAGCCACTGGTAGACGCTGTCCAGTTGGGTCGCCTGGAAGTCGTCATGCTGTGTCACGCTGAACGGTTCGTCCAACGGCAGGTCTGGCGGATCGATCGCCGGTTCAGGAAGGTGGCCGCCGCTGTGCAGACGAATCCAACCATCCTCGGTCTTGCGCATGCGCTGGATTGCCGTTTCCCGGCCCAGTACGCACAGGCGGGTCCCATCAAGCGGCCGGCCGCAGAGGTGGACCAGGAATAACTCTCCATCGGCTGATTCGACCAGGTCGGCGTGACCGTTGCGCTGCAGCGGCCAGTCCGGATCGTCCCGGGCCGTGACCACGGGACCGGACGGGTCCGCCTCGTAGGGGCCATGGACTGACGTCGCGCGCGCCATGGTCACCGCGTGGCCGTAACCCGTGCCGCCTTCCGCGGTCATCAGGTAGTAGTAGCCGTCGTACTTGTAAAGGTGCGGCCCCTCGGTGAAGTCCAGCTCTGTACCTGGAAAGATGTGCTGCGGTTTACCCAGCAGCTTGCGCTTCTCGTCGGAATATTCCTGCAACACGATCCCGTTGAAATACGACCGGTCCGGCCGATGGTCCCAGATCATGTTGGTGTACCACTTGCGACCATCGTCATCGTGAAACAACGATGGATCAAAGCCGCTGGAATTGAGGTAGGTCGGATCAGCCCAGTCACCGTCGATGGAGGCGCAGGTGGTCAGGTAGTTGTGGGTATCCTTGAAGTTGCCGTCGAACCGTCGCACATCGGTGTAGCAGAGCCAGAACAGCCCATCGGCATGACTCAGGCAGGGCGCCCAGACGCCACAGGAGTCCGGTTCACCCCGCATGTCCAGTATGCTGGCCCGGTTCAACGGGCGGGCAACCAGTCGCCAGTTCTCGAGATCCCTGGAATGATAGATCTGGATTCCCGGAAACCACTCAAAGGTCGAAACAGCAATATAGTAGTCGGCACCCACCCGGCAGATGGATGGGTCCGGATTGAATCCGGGCAAAATCGGATTCCTGATCTTACCGCGCACAGTCAATGCGTTTCTCCCTGGGACTGGCCATGATACGGGCCTTGTCCGCGTTCAGATTGGCGTAGGCCTTTCCACTGTCTTTTATCACGCGTTCCTGGGTGTCAAAGTCCACGTGTACCAGCCCGAATCTTTTCGAGCAGCCTTCCGCCCATTCGAAATTATCCAGCAGGGTCCAGCAGATGTATCCCCGGATATCAACACCCGACTGCACCATGTCCGTAATCACCTGCAGATGCCGCTGAATATAGTGGAACCGGTCAGGGTCGTGCACCGTTTCGCCGTCCAGCTGATCTTCGAAGGCGGCGCCATTTTCTGACACATACAGCGGCGGAACATCATAGTGTTCCCGCAGGATCGAAATGACCTCCCGCAGCCCTTCCGGATACACCTCCCAACCCATTTCGGTCAGGGGATAATCCTGGCCGGTCACGATCTCGGGGACACCGTTTTCGCCCGGTTTCACGAGGTTCCGTGTGTAGTAATTCCACCCAAGATAATCGCAGGGCGCCGCAATGGTCTCCAGGTCACCCGGCCGCATGTAGGTGGCGACCTGGGATTGAAAGTCCTGTGGGTAATGACCACTCAAGATCGGCGCTGCAAACCGGTGAATCTGTTCTGATTCCAAAATGCTCGCAGCTTCCGCGTCGGCATTTGACTCGGAATACGGGTAGGACGGGCCACCGTTCAAGACGATTCCGAGCTCCGCGCTCGGGGCGCGCTCGCGCAGGGCCTGCATTGCAAGGCCATGGGCGAGCAACAGGTGGTGGGTTGCGGCAACGGCGGCGCCTTGGTCACGCAGCCCGGGAGCATGAACACCTGTCCGGTGGCCCAGGTGAACGATGCACCAGGGTTCATTGATCGTGGTGTAGAAATCCACGCTGGATCCCAGCCCGGTGGCCACAGCCGCCGCATACTCCGCGAACCGTAAAGCCGTATCGCGATTCTGCCACCCTCCCCTGTCCTGCAGGTACTGGGGAAGGTCCCAGTGGTGCAGGGTCACCATGGGACGAATCCCGTGGCTGCGCAGCGCCTCGGCGAGCCGCCGGTAGAAAGACAGCCCCTCCTCATTCACTACCCCGGAGTCGTCGGGGAATACTCGCGACCAGCTGATGGAAAACCGGTACACCTCAACACCCAGTTCCACCAGCAGCGCGACGTCTTCCTGCCAGTGTTGGTAGTGATCACAGGCCACCTCACCGGTGGACTGGTCGGCAATGTTTCCGGGTTTTCGGCAGAACGTATCCCAGACGGAATCCGTGCGCCCCCCGGCTGTTGTGGCGCCTTCGATCTGGTAGGACGAGGTGGCAATACCTAACACAAAGTCGTCTGTCATCAGCGGCTTCAGCGTGTCGGTATCGAACGATAGGGATTGCTTCATGAGTTGGTTCCAGTGCGTCCTGGTGAAACAGCAGGCGTGCTTGAAGAGTATATTGTAAACGTTTACAGTGACAAGAGGAAATCAGGGCAAAAACCCTGCAAATCATTGATAATCAAAGAGATACGCCGCCATGAGCATTCATCGGAGTTGGAACAGCCTTTTGCTAACCTGTGCACTGCTGCTTGGCGCCGGATGCACCGCCGATGACCCGGCTGAATCCTCAATGATCGAGGATGCCGGGGCAGCCGAGCCTGGCGCCATGAAGCAGCTCATCATGGGCCAGGACCTCGGCGCGATTCGCGGCTACATGGGCAGCAGCTGCTGTGTACAGCCGGACGGATTGACCGCTTACCTGGATTTCTATGACATCCTGAAACCCGGGGATTTCGGCGGGCTTGGTATCGATGCCGAGGGCAAGCCCATCGACTTCGAATTTTCCTGGGGCTCCGGCCCGAACAGTGCCTACGTCACGGCAACCGGGTTTGGCGTCAGCGACATTGCCATCGGCCTATCCATCACCGAGAACGAGCACCCCGGAGGTCTGCAGAGAATCGTCGATGGATTGCAGGATGACGAGATCCGGCAGCTCGCGAGGTTCTCGACCATGGTGGACGGCAAGTTGTATCTGCGGATCGGCTACGAATTTGACGGTGCCTGGAACCACGGCTACGAAAACGCCGACCGCTACATCGCTGCCTACCGACGCATTGTCGACGTGCTGCGAGAGGAAGGCGCAGACAATATCGAGTTTGTCTTGCAGGCTGGTGCCGCTGGAGTGGATGAGATCATCGACGGCGGGCACGAGGACATCTCAAAATGGTACCCGGGAGACGAATACGTGGATTGGCTTGCCCTGTCGTGGTTCATGAATCCGGACGAGCAGTCCATCGTTCCCCAGGACAACTTCACGCCGCTGACGCCCGGACAGCTTTCCGACGAGGTATTGCAGCTGGCCCGCGAGAAAGGCAAGCCGGTCATGATCGCGGAAGCGTCCCCCCAGGCCATGGACCTGAACGAGAACTTCACCGCCCATCACAGTCCTCTGTGGGACGGTGAGCCGGCCAGCAACCAACAACCGATGTCGGACGAGGAAATCTGGGACTACTGGTTTGCGCCGCTGTTCAGCTACATGGAAACCAACCGTGATGTCATCCACGCGCTGGCTTACATCAACGTAGACTGGGACTCACAACCCATGTGGGGACCGCCCTATGAAAACGGCTTCTGGGGAGACACCCGGCTCGAAACCAACCCGGAACTGGCCAGGCGTTTCAACCAGGCCGTTACCGCGTGGAAAGCGAATCAATGATCCCTACTGAACGCAAAGCGCTTTTCTACACCGCGGTGATCGCGCTGGGCGGCTTCCTGTTCGGTTTCGACGCGGCCGTCATATCCGGCGTGGTGGGTTTCGTTACCCCGGAGTTTGGACTCAACGAGTGGTGGGTTGGCGCCGTCGTCAGCGCACCGAGCTTTGCCGCCATCATTGCGGCGCTGACAGTGGGCCCGATTGCAGACTATGTCGGCCGCAAGAAGGTCATGCTGACGCTGGCCCTGCTCTATACGATCTCCGCGGTGGCCTCAGCCTTTGCCCCGGACGCGGTCACCCTGGTCGCCGCACGGTTTATCGGCGGCCTGGCCTTCGGCACGCTGATGCTGGCGCCGATCTACATCGCGGAAATTGCGCCGGCAAGACTGCGCGGGCGCATGGTATCGGTCAACCAACTGAATATCGTGATTGGGTTCTCAGCGGCCTACTTCGCCAACTACTTCATCCTGGGCGCCAGCCAGTCGGGCTCGGAATTTGCGGCGTCTATTGGACTTGATCAATATGCCTGGCGATGGATGCTGGGCCTGGAGGCGCTGCCCGCCGCGCTGTATTTCCTGTTCATGCTGTTTGTTCCGGAAAGCCCACGCTGGCTGGTCCTGGAGGGCCATGCCGAAAAGGCCCGCGCCATCATGGCGCGAATCACGCCGGCCGATGAGATCGAGGATCTGCTCGCCAGCATTCGCGAAAGCGCACAGCAGGCCACCCACAACCTTGCTGCAAAAATCAGGGATATGTTCCGGCCCGAACTGCGCATGGTGCTGATCGTTGGCCTGATCGCGGGCATCGCCCAGCAAAGCAGCGGCATCAACGTCGTCTACTTCTACGCGCCGACCATATTCGAGCAAAGCGGGGTGGGCACCAATGCCGCATTTGCCCAGGCGACCTATATCGGCCTGGTCAATATCGGGTTTACGGTGCTTGCCATGATGCTGGTCGACAAGCTGGGCCGAAAGCCGCTCATGATTGCAGGACTGCTGGGCGTGGCTATCAGCATGTCGGTCTCATCCTACGGCTTTTACTCCGCCCACTACGAATTGCCGATGGAATCCGCCACCGCCCTCATGGCCAGCGAAAACATCGAAGGACTGGATCGCATCGCGGGCATCCGCTACGAGGATGATGTCTCATTCAAAGCCGCCGCCTACGAAGCCATCGGCAAGGACGTTATGAAGGCCAATGAAGCCGTCATACTGCAATCATCGATACACATGAATTCGACCGTGGTGCTGGTGGGCATACTGGGGTTTGTTGCGTCATTCGCCTTCTCCCTTGGCCCCGTGATGTGGGTGTTGTTTTCCGAGATCTTCCCAAACCGGATCCGCGGCGTCTGCATGGCGTTCATGGGCGTGGTTAACAGCGGCGTGTCGTGGTTCATCCAGTTCATCTTTCCTTATGAACTGGCAACCCTGGGCAGCGCCGGCACCTTCCTGGTGTTCGCAGTGTTTGCGGCCATCTTCATGGTGTTACTCATGTGGCTGATGCCGGAAACCCGGGGACGATCATTGGAAGAACTGGAAAAGGAGCTGTCCCGGGCATGACGCAGATCCGCTGGGGAATCATCGGCGCCGGTCGTATCGCCCACACCTTTGCCCAGGACATGCCGGCCACCGGCAATGGCATAGTCCAGTCAGTAGCGGCACGAAGCGGCGACTCGGCCCGGGCGTTTGCCGGGCAGTATGGAATCGCCACCGCACACGCGGGCTATGAGGCACTGTACGCCAACCCGGATGTCGATGCGATTTACATCGCGACGCCGCACACCCTGCACCTGCAGCATGCCAGCGACGCGCTGCGTGCGGGCAAGGCCGTAATGTGCGAAAAGCCCATCACAGTCAATGCAGAGGAATGCCAGCAACTCATCCAGGTTGCAGAAGAAACCGAGAGCTACCTGATGGAAGCCATGTGGACCTGGTTTCTGCCGGCCGTTCGCAAAGCAAAACAGTGGGTCGATGAGGGACGCATCGGCCGGATCGTGCAGATCCAGTCGGACTTTGGTTACCCCCAGGTCTACTCGCCCGACAAGCGGGAATACAACGCTGAACTGGCCGGTGGCTGCCTGCTGGAGATGGGTGTCTACCCGGTGGCATTGACGGCCCTGTTTGCCGGCGCGGGAGACCCGCAGCAGGTCAGTGTTGTGTCACGACACGCGCCCAATGGCGTTGAAGATGACGTGGTCGCCACCTTCAACTATTCGGGTTTTGTCGCGACCCTCGGAACCTCGTTTCGTGCAAAGCTAAGAAACTGGGCCTACATCGTCGGCGAAGAAGGCTACGTCGCGATTCCAAATTTCTGGCGGGCGACGGAGTGCCAGCTCTGGGTGCTAGACGATATGGTGGACCGCTTCGACGACGGCAGGTCGACCTACGGCTTCGATTACCAGACCAGGGCCGTAAATGAGGACCTGGCTGCCGGCCGCACACAGTCAGAAACGATACCTCTATCCGCCAGCCTGAAGTTCCAGCGGCACATGGACCTCATCCGGTCAAAATCCTAAGCCGTGCGTTCCTCAATAACACTCGAGGTGGAGAACCGGTATCGCATATTGCGATAGACGCAGACGTCGGTAATGTCGTCGGGCGTCCCTTTTGGCGCGGAGCGGTAGTTGGTGGAAAAACGATAGCTGCCGGTGATCGGCAGAACGCGGTGCCAGGTATGGCCGTGCAGCAGTACCAGTGTGCCCTTCTTCGGTCGCAAAACGACCTGGTCCTCGAACTCACCCACCGGATCGCCGAAACTCAACACGCCGCGTTTATGTGAGCCCGGCACAACCACCGTCTGTCCGCCAATCTCGTCTGTGATGTCACTGGTATACACCAGGCGATTCAGGTTGTGCTGGGTGGGGTCATCCGGCGGACAGTCCTGGTGCCAGGCCTGGCCGGCCGTCCCTTGCTTGGAGAACATCACCATGCAGTACTGGGCGACCCACTCGGCGCCCAGGATTGCCTCGGTCAAATCGGCAAACCCGGGATACTTCTCTACAGCATCAAAATCGTGAACGCACTCGCGCTGGGGAAACCAGGGCACGACTTCGGTTTGCGCCTTGGAAAGAAACTCATCGTTGTGCCAGAAGTCTGGATTCTCACCGTAGTAGTTTCGGATCAATCCATCCAGGCGATCCATCAGCGTGCCATCGAAGAAATCTTCAATGACGATGAATCCGTCTCGCTGAAAAGCTGTCTTCAATTCGCTGGTATTCACATCACCACCAAAAAAATGCGAGACAAGGCCACACCCTAGGGGGAATGTGGCCTTATCTCGCTTGCCGAATCGATTTACGCCCGGTTAATTAGAACCTGGCCCGCAACCCAACGGTGTATCTCGGGTCCTGGTCGTTTTCGAACAGGAATTGGCTGGAATAGCGGCCGGTTTGAACCTGGTCTTCTCCGGTCATGTTCAGCACTTCGAGGTAAGCGGTAAACGTATCGTTGATATTCCAGGCCGCGCTCAGGTCAACCTGCAGGTATTCGTCGAAATACACCGGCTCGTTGGTTGCCCTCAGCTGGTTGGTGGCGAACAGGAATTCATCCCGCCAGTTGGCAGCCACACGGATGGAGTACTTGTCATGCTCGTAGAAGCCGACCAGGTTCCAGGAATCGCTCAACCCGATCAGGATGGCCTGACTGTCAAACACGTTGGTATCGTATTCAGCATCGCTGTCCACCACCGTGTAGTTGGCCTGCATACCGAATCCGGTATCGCCAAACAGATGCTGCACGGCGATCTCGAAACCATCGACCTCGCGCTCCGCGCCATTAACCAGACGCGTGACGTCAAATATGGCCACAGGGTCTGTGGGTTGGCTGACCACTGGGGTGGAGGGAATCGTGCTGGCATCAAATCGCCCTTCCGGGTTCGTCAGCGGATTGCCATTGACGTCAAGCAGCACATCCTGAACCACGTCGGTGCCGATGTAATCGCCGATCTGCTTGAAGAAATATGCGAACGACACGTAAGACCCTTCGTTGTAATACCACTCGTAGGACAGGTCAAAGTTGTCCGACTCGTAGGGGTTCAGGTCGGGGTTACCGGAAGAGGCCGTTGCTGTGCCCGGCCGATAGTCACTAACGGTCGTCGTCGGACGCAGACCATTCAGGTCGGGGCGAGCAATGCTCTTGCCATATGAGATCCGGGCCACATGGTTTTCCCGCGGTTCAATGCGGAAGTCCACCGCCGGCAGGAACACCGAGTAGTCACCTTCAACGGTGAAGAAAGTCTGTTCGGGGCCAGGCAGGACCTGTCCCTCCGTCGGTGAGGTGACCTGCAGTGCAGTCGGGAAGTTCTGGAACGCCGACCCTGTCACGTCGGTGGTCTCATAGCGAACACCGGCGGAGATGCGTGCCGGCATGTCGCCCAGGTCAAAGCTGTTGGTGAAGTTGATGTAGGCAGCCGTGGACTCTTCCTGGGCGCCAAAGAAGGTCGGAGGGAAAGTCGCAATAAGCAGGTCATCAGGATTAGGCCAGTTGCCGCCGGCCGGCACCACCCCCTGGTTAAACCCGAGGTTGGCAAAATCCTGTCCCAGGAACGGACCGCGCTGCGCATTGAGGAAGCCGTCCAGGTCAACCTCGTTGGTGAACTGGAAGCCACTGGGTGCGCCGGTGGGGACCGGTTCCGAAATATGAACATTGCACTCGGCACAGGGATAGAGGCCCTGGAATTGGAAGCCCGTGCTGGTGGCCAAGGTTTCCACGCCGTAATCCGTGAAGGCAATGCCAGCACTCACGTCGGCCGTGTCAAAACTCCAGGTCAGGTCGAGCTGGTATTGCTCCACTTCATTGTCGATGGCGATGGTGCGGAAGACGCTGCCCAGGCCGGAGAAGCCGTCTGGATCCTGGAAGCCGTCAACGCCCGGAATATTGCCGCAGCCCGGCGAATCAGCGCCGATTTCGCCGACGAAACCGAAACCGCCGGGATCGTTGATGCCGAATTGGCAGGACCCTCGGAATGCTCCGGATTCATCCACGGCAATGTTGACGCCAGCGCCGCTGTAGGTCAGGTCAAACACGCTGCCGAGCGGTCCCTGGATAATGTAGGTACGATCGCTAAGCTCGCCATTGGGTTGGCTGACGGCCTCCGAGTCATGGGCATCAAAGGTCAAAACCAGGCGGTCATTGACCTGCCATTCCACGTTCAGGCCAAGGGACTCATTCTCAACATTCAGTCGATTCTCATAGGCCAGAACATCCGCCTGGTGATTGAAACGGGTGTAGCGCTGCACACTGAAGTTCTCGTCCAGCTGCAGGTTGGTGACCGTGTTTCCATCAACTACGCCAAACAATCCGGTGAGGAACCGGTCCTGGTTGTTTTCAAAGTCTGAAAATACATAGTCCAGGGTGATTTCGACCTGGTCGTTGGGTGCGAACTGGGCCACCAGCTGGCCGTTGGTGCGCTTTCGTTCGTTGTACTGAATCTCACCGATATTGCTGACGGGCCGGTAAACAAACGGCACACCGCTGCAGTCGTAGTTGGCGCACCACTCGTCATAACTGGCAGCACCCGGGTCATCTCGCAGCCATCCGTCGGTATGGCTGGAAGGCTCGGCGAAGTTTCGCTCGGAGTAGGAAAAATTGGCCAGCAAGCCGACTTTTCCATCGGCCAGGACGGTGGAGAACAGGCCGCCAACTTCGGGGGTGAAGTCGTCGCCCCGCCGGACCGACGAGTCGTGAATGGCCGAGATATTGGCGAGAATCTGGGTGTCTCGAAGATTAAAAGGTCGTGCCGTTCTGATATCAACGGTGGCGCCCATGCCACCGGGCGTCAGGTTGGCCCGGGCCGTTTTGTACACATTGACCCCGGACACGGACTCGGAAGCGATCTGTGCAAAGTTGAATGCGCGGCTCTGGGTTGCCGAGGAGATGCTCTCCTGCTCAGGGGAAGACGCCGTCGGCATCTGCCGGCCGTTCAGCGTTACCATGTTGAAATTGGGTCCCAGCCCGCGAACCGTAATCTGGTTGCCTTCGCCGCTGGCCCGATCAATGGATACGCCCGTAATCCGTTGCAGGGATTCGGCCAGGTTCGCGTCGGGGAATTTGCCAATATCTTCCGCGGAAATGGCATCTACCACGCCGTCCTGGTCGCGCTTGATGTCCATGGCATTGGTCAAGGACCCGCGAATGCCGACGACGACAATTTCCTCAATGGTCTGGTCATCATCCGCAACCATCGTTTCATCCTGTGCCACCACGGGCAGAGAGGCCGTGCCAAGAGCCGTTGCGATCGCCAACGCGAGCGCATTTACGCTGTGCTTATGCATTTTCATGTGTGGGTGTCCCCATATTCGGAATTAGATCAGTACGTGCCCAATACTGTTGCCCGAGTATCCTTGTAAACGTTTACAAAGTCAACTCAGGAGATTCCGTTAACTCTTTTGTCGCCTCCGGCCCTGTGCACTAGGCGAAACGCAACCCTACACGCCGCTAGAATCAATATAAGCGGTTGTTATATATGCTTTAAATTGAGTCTGATCGCATTCCGCGCATATCAATCGATGCAGCATTTTTGGAATTGACGACAAAGGTCCGGCCAAACGCATGGGGTGCCAAATCGTTGAAAATCCTGCTGCAAACAGTAAACGTTTTCAGTTAAGCCGGGTACGGCGGTAGCATCAGCGCTTGGGGACCGTAGAAACGGTCGAAGCTGCATAAACTGGCTGAAAAGATGCGCGTACCACTGCAGACTGAATCCACCCATGACGACCAGCCAGACAGAGCATCGTCACCGCCTGCGAGCCCAAAACCGGACCGCTTATATGGTCATTTAAAAGGTACTATTATCAGCACCATTTAGTGGACCACTTATTAGCGAATGAGCACCAAGTTTTCCGAGGATGTTGTTCCTCTTACAGATCTGAAGAAGAACCCTGGACGGGTGGTCAAGCACGCCTCTGAGGCGCGACGGCCCGTCCTTTTGACGAGCCGCGGGCGCGGTGTCGCGGTGGTTGAGGCAGTCTCTGACTACGACAAAAAGGAAGAAGAACGGGCATTCATGCGGGCAGTAGTCGCCGGGCTGGCAGATCTGGAGGCAGGCCGGGAGGTCTCCCTCGCCGATGCCAAGGTGCGTCTAGGCCTTAAATAGCCGCGTGTCTTCAATCGCAATTACCTTTGCAGAGTCGGCGCTGGCCGACCTCGAAGACAGTCGCACCTGGTACCGAGAGCAGGGTGTATCGGAGGTCGGCACCGGACTGGTGCTTGAAGTGTTTGAAAGAGTCGCGGCCCTGGGCGATCATCCTGAAATGGGACGAATCGTGCCTGAATTCGACCAGCCATTCCTTAGAGAACTCATCCACTCGCCCTTCGGCATCGTTTACAGGCACGATGCGCTACGTGTTCGCGTGATTCGCATATGGCGCAGTGAACGGCTGTTGCACCTGCCACCGCAGCAATAATGCGTAGACCATTTGTTTCGAGCAGTCCTCAGCGCAGTTACCCTGGGGCGATCTCGGAACTGGCGCGGCGGTTCAAGGGGCGCCCCGCCGCTCCATGTAAGCCTCGCCCAGAGCCATGATGTCCCGGTTCTCCAGAATCGTCCCATTCTGGAACTGCGGAGCACGGGCACTGGTCTCCAGCATCGCCTGTCCGATGGACTCGGCGCTGACGGCCAGGCCTATGGGCGCGAAGATGGCGTACAGCGCTTTGTGCATGAACTTCAGCTCCGCCTCCGTTGGCTTGATGAACGAGGGGCGATACGAAACCACACGCAGACTCGTCCCCTCGGCCAGCTTCTTCAGTGCATCCTCAGCCAAGGCTTTTTCTTTTGCCCACATCATGCGGGAATCCAGTTTGGCGCCGGCGCCGCTGACGTAGTGGAAGGTGATGGCGCCTTTCCCGCTAACCTCCAGCCACTCACTAGCGAAGCGCATTGGAAAGTCCCTGTGAATCTCTCGGTAGGTTTCGGGGTCAAGCCCGACCGCACTGAGGCCGATGGCCCAGTACACCGTGTCGACGTCAGCAAATAATCCGCGAATTGCGGAGTAGTCCAGGTAGTCCGAGTGCAGCGTCATCTCGACTTTGCCGGAAGCAACGCCTTGCTCGATCCTCGGCGACGCGCGGCGCGTCACCACGTGGATCTTGTTCACATGGGGATCGTTCATTGCCGCCTTCAATATGCCGTCACCAATGGTTCCCGTAGCACCAAAGACTGCAATGGTCTGGTGTCGTTCAGTGTTCAAATCCTGTGTATTCATTGGAAACTCATGTCCGGTATTGATGACAAGAAGCACGACATAGATGAGCGCAGTAGCGCCAAGGAATATTGTTGCTACCTTTCGAAAAAACCGCTTGCTCATAAAGCCTGGGCTCCTGCCCTCTCGTGGTGGGATAACTCGAAAGTCTCCCCGATTTTCAGAATGATCGCGTTGTCCGCTCCGTAGCCCTGGTCCATGGCCGCCTGCCTGAACCGCACCGGCGGCTCAAACGCCTGCTCGGGAGTGAGCCGAATGGTGCCCCAGTGCATCCCAATCGCCTGCCGGGCTCCAATGGTGCGGGCGATTTCGATGGCCTCTTCGGGCGATGCGTGGATTGAACGCATCATCGACCGCGGCTCATAGGCGCCGATCGCAACCAGGGCGAGGTCGAAGGGACCATGACGTTGGCCGATTTCCTTGAAGACCTCGCCGGTGGCTGTATCGCCAGAAAACCAGATCCTCTCGTCCGCCGACTCGAAGGCGAAACTGGCCCACAGGGTCTTGTTACGGTCAAACAGTCTTCGCCCGGAAAAATGGACGGCGGGAAGCGTCGTGACGGACAGGCCGTCCTGCTCCCAGGATTGCCACCAGTCCTGCTCCAACACCCTGGTGTAGCCACGCTTCAGGAAGAACGGGCCAAGGCCAAGCGGAACAATCACCTGGGTGGAGTCCTTGAATCGATATTTGTCGATGGCGTGGGCATCGAGATGGTCGTAATGATCATGGCTGACGACCATTACATCGGCCCGGGGTAGTTCGTCCGCGGCCAAGGGTGACGCGACGAAGCGTTTGGGTCCGATACCCACTGGCCCAGCGGTCTTGCCAATAAAGGGGTCTGTCAGGATCGACTTTCCAGCAATCCGGACAATAAAAGCCGCGTGGCCGAGCCACGTGACGCTTGGATTGGACGCTGTTTCCATACCCTTCAGGGCCTGGTGGCGCGGCATCACATGGTTTTCCGGCACAACCACCGCCTTCGATGCCAGCAGCTCTCGCGCAACTTTCGACATCTCGCCGCCAGCCGCACTTCGCCGCGGGCTTCCGGGCAGGTTGCGGAAACCCCGCCCTGGAACATGATGATAGGGAACGCTTTTTGTCACTCTTGTTTCCTCGTAGTCGCCCGCCATCCTGGCGTCGGCATCACCTGTGACAGGCGCCGACGCCAGGAGCAGGATCAGGATGGAGATTGTTCTCAACATGGGATGATCGCGGATGCTCAGGCCAGGCCAAACTGGGCCTTGATGCCGCCGATGAAAGTCTCGTCGTCGAGCGCCTTGCGGCTAGCCATGAGCTCCCGAGCGTCGTCTCCGGCCGTGTAGCGCAGGGTGCCGGTGTCGTCAATGATGGCGTCCCAGATCACTTCAGCCACAACCGTGGGGGACGATGCGTTCGCTCCGAACTCCTGGAAACTCCCCATCAGTTTTTGAACTGTGCCCTGGTACTCCACCATGGACTCGTCGTTTGTGAAGTCGAATGAGCGGCCGCCAAAGTCAGTGGCGATGGCCCCGGGTTCAACAATCTTCACCTTGATGCCCAGGGGTTCCAGTTCGAAGTGCAATGCCTCGGAAAGCCCCTCCACGGCAAACTTGGTGCCGTGATACAGCGTCCCCAGCGGGAAAGTCATCTTGCCGCCAATGGACGACACGTTGACGATCACACCGGATTTCTGCTCGCGGAAGTGCGGCAGCACCGCCTTGGTCACTTCCAGCAGGCCCACCACGTTGGTGTCGAATTGCCGCCGGATGTTTTCCATGGGAAAGGCCTCCAGGGGGCCGTAGGCTCCATACCCGGCGTTATTGAGCAGCGCATCGATTCGGCCAAACCGGGCGAGGCCATCCGTGACCGCTGAATCAATTGACTCGGAATCCGTGACGTCCAGGCGCGTAACCAGTACATCTTCCATTCTGTCCAGTTCCCCTGCCGCATCGGGGTTTCGCATGGTGGCAATAACGTTCCACCCATTCTCGTGGAAATAGGCCGCGGTTTCTTTACCAATGCCAGACGATGCGCCCGTGATCAGAATTGTCTTTTTGCTCATTTGTTGTCCTCAGGTGATTAAAGTAAACTATACAGTGTAGTTTACACATTTCGTGGAAAAAGTAAACTACTCAGTGTATATTCTCGATACATAGACCCTGCGTAACCGGCAAGCCCATGAAAGAAAAGAAAAAAACGCGTAGCGAGTTAAAACGCGAGGCGATCCTGGACGCGGCAAAATCCGCCTTCCAGGAGTTCGGCGTACAGGGAACCAGCATGGACAAGCTCGCGGAACTGGCCGTTGTGTCCAAGCGCACGGTCTACAACCACTTCGCTACCAAGGAGGACCTGGTCCTGCACCTGTTGCGTGAGCTGTGGGAAAGCTCCATGGTGCAGATTGATGTTGAGTATCAGCCGGATGCCCCGCTGGCAGTGCAGCTTGGCCGACTTATTGAAGCTGAGATTGAATTGGTTTCGGGTGCCGAGTTTCTGGGCCTTGCCCGCGCTGCGGCCGGTTACTTTCTCTATGAACCGGAGAAACTCCAGGCAGAAATCGATGAGTTCCATGCCCAGGAAACGGCCTTGCACCGCTGGCTGAAGTCCGCCGTAGACGACGGGCGACTGAAACCCCTGGACGTGCCCTTTGCGGTGAAACAGCTACACAACCTGGTCAAAGGCAGCTGCTACTGGCCCCAGTTATTGGGATACGAGCCGGAGCTGGATTCTGCAGCGAAGCAGCGCCTGAGTGACGAGACCGTTGCGCTGTTCCTTAGCCGTTACCAGTCCTGATCCTGGTGCAACCCAGGGCTAGTTCTGGCGCAAAGCCATAACCAATTCTGCGAGTTGGCGATTCGCTTCTTCGTACGCGTCCTTTACCGAAGCCGGATTCCAAAACGGCACCGCAATCCCGCGATAGTTTTCGTACTGCGTGACCCGTGTTCCGCCTTCTATTGGTTCGAGAACCCAATGATGATCAAAGGTAAGGATGCCCACGACCCCACCAAACTGATTGAGTTCTTTGTTCGGCACCAACCCAACGACGGTCGAACTCACTTCACTGCTTTCACCATCGATAGTCATCCGGTAAGTGATGGTTTCGCCGGCTTTGTAGGTACCCGATAGCGGCTCGAGTATCGGATTCCACTCTGGATATCGTTTGGCGTCCAAAAGGACAGCCCAAATCTCCTCGGGTGGCGCCGCAATATCGATCTGGGTATTCACCGTTTTTCGGCCGAGGAAGTAAAGGGAGAGCAGTGCAACGGCCAGCACCCCAACTATGATCAATATGAGTTTCATCGCTGTGGCTGAAACCGTCTGTTCAACCAGCGTAGGATCGTCGAGCAGACTTCCTCCGGCCGCTCGAGCGGAGCGAAATGTCCGGCGTCCTTGATCACCGTCAGCTCGGAATCAGGAATCTGATCGGACGTGCGAATACCAGGCGGCTCAGGGCAACAGCGCAATGAGAATGCCGATGGCCACGATGCCGATGCCTTCCACCAGGAACACCAGGCTGTAGGCCTGTCCCCGGGCCCGGCCTTCGGTTTCGTGAACCATCTGTACGCCGGCGGCGGCCACGCTGCCCTGGGCATAAGC
>JASJDM010000135.1 GCA_030065125.1 Lysobacterales bacterium
CGTTGACCCCCGCGGTGGTGTCCGGGCCCGGCGTGGCCGAGCAGCCGGCCAGTGCAATGGCCGCGGCAATGGCGAGCCGGGTCAGGGTGTAGCGTGATTTCATGATGTCGTTCCGTGACTCGAGGTCTTGACCATTGGTTACTAATCTACCGCTTTTCTTCCGGCTTGTTTGTCAACTGCTGTAAATCTCAAAAGGGGTCTGAATGTTTCAGCATATGTCGTTGCGTAACCGCCAGTTTTTCCTGGTCGGCGCCATGTTTCGCGCATCGATTCCATAATCCAGCAAAGGCCATGCCAAAATTGCAGGTCTCTGATTTTGAATGATTTTTTTCACCGGCGTATGAGTACCGAAAGAAACGGCGGTAATTGCTGGCGGTTCGCAAAAAATGGAGCCCACTGCTGGTGAAAAACGGCGCCAGCTTGTCATAAGGGAGGGGTGCCCCAGGTTCCACACAAGGGGATCGATTTCAGGATTTTTTCCCGGAACTGAGCGGCATCAGGTGAACGTTATCCATGGAGGTGCTGCCCTGTTCCAGTTCCAGCAGGGAGGTGATCTTGTAGGCGGAGGCCGGCCGGCCCAGGTGGAAGCCCTGCAGGTGGTCACAGCCGAATGACTTCAGCAGATCCGCCTGCTCCTGGCTTTCCACACCTTCCGCCAGCACCTCCAGCCGCAGCTCGTGGGCCATGGCAATGATGCCCTTGATAATGGCCTGCTCGTCGGCGTTGTGGACCAGGTCGGTCACAAACGAGCGGTCGATCTTGAGGGTGTGCAGCGGCAGACGTTTGAGGTAGGCCAGTGACGAGTAGCCCGTGCCGAAGTCGTCCACGGCAATTCGCATTCCCATGGACTCGATCTGCTGCAGAATCCGGATGCTGCTCTCCACGTCGTTCATGGCCATGGACTCGGTAACTTCAATGGTCAGTTGTGACGCGTTGAGATTGAATCTGGCCAGCGCCTGGCCGACCTGGACGGCCAGTTCCCTGTTCTGGAACTGGCTGCCGGACAGATTGACGCTCACGCGGGGTACCGAGAGCCCCTGTCCCTCCCAGTAGCGGATCTGCCGGCACACCGAAACCAGCACGTATGTTCCGATGGATTCGATCAGGCCGGTTTCTTCTGCCAGTGGGATGAATTCGTCGGGTGAAACCGTGCCGTGCTGCGGGCTGTGCCAGCGCAGCAGGGCCTCCAGGCCGCTCAGGTTGCCGGACTGGGCGCAGTAGATGGGCTGGAAGTGGATGGACAGCTCATCGTTTTCCAGCGCCCGGCGCAGGCCGCTCTTGAGTTCAAGCGTTTTCAGGGCCGATTCCCGCATGGGCCGGTCAAAGATCATGAAGGATCCCGGTCCCCGCAGCTTGGCCTGGTGCAGGGCCGTATCAGCGTCCCGCAGCAGCTCCTGATAATCCTGGTAGGCCGCCTGGTCACTGATGGCAATGCCCACGCTGGCGGTAAGGTTGATCAGGTGGTCGCCCAGGTCAAAGTTCTCGGCCACCCGGTGCTGGATAAGCTGCACCATGTTGGAAATTTCTTTCTCAGACTCCACCAGGTCGAGCAGGCAGACAAAGGTGTCGGCGCTGAGCCGGGTAAGGGTATCGCTGTCCCGCAGGCAGCTTTCGATGCGGCCGCCCAGCAGGCGCAGGACCTGGTCGCCCATCTCGTGCCCAACGCCGTCGTTGATGCTGCGGAAGCGATCCACGTTGATGAACATTACCGCGCAGCGGTGATCTTCCAGCCGCCGGGTCAATCGGAATGCCACCCGCAGCCGGTCCATGAAGACCTCGCGGTTGGGCAGGCCGGTGAGTGGCTCAACAAAACTGTTGCGCTGGAGCTCTTCCTCGTGGGCGATCTGCCGGGAGATGTCCCTGAAAGCGATCACGGCCCCGCCGCGTTGGTCCGGGTCGATCAGGGTGGCGCTCATTTCTACCGGGACCAGGTCGCCGGCGGTGGTGACCAGCAGCTGGCGCAGATCCCGGTAGCACTCGCCGTCGTCGAGCACGCGCTGCCGGATGCTGATCTTTTCCGCTTTGCTGGTGATGTCTTTCAGGTGCAGCACGTCGTCGATCAGGGCGCCCTGGACGTTTTGCGGCGTCATGTTCAGGATAGAGCGCGCCCGTGGATTGAACAGAAAGATCCGGCCGTCACCGTCACAGGCGATCACCGCGTCGTTGATGCTGTCCATGGTGGCCGTGAGCCGCTCGGCGTTGCGGTGCATCTGCGCCTCGACGCCGTGCTTGTACAGCACCATGCTGATGTTGATTTCCAGTTCACGGTCGTCGAACGGCTTCAGTACGTAACCGCAGGGAGTAGTCAGCTTGGCCCGCTCCAGGATTTCGTCGTTGGAGTAGGCGGTGCAGAAGATGATGGGGATATTTTCCCGGGCGTGGATGGCCTCGGCGACCTCGATGCCGTCCATATCGGCATTGAGGTTGATGTCCATCAGGATGAGGTCGGGTTTCAGCTCTAGAGCCTGGGCCACGGCCGGTTCGGGCTTGCCGCAGCGCGCTACCACCTCGTAACCCATGCGACGCAGACGGGATTCGATATCCAGGGCCACCAGGGCCTGGTCTTCGACCACCATGATACGTGCGGGTGTGGCAGTGCTGATATCCACCGGTTCGACTCGTTATTTTTTGATGCGACTACTTTGCCTGGGTTGCCTTTAGAAGGCACGTAAACAACTGTGTCGTTACCTTCTGATACGCCGCTGGCTCAGACTTGCTTGAGAGCCCGTCGGATATAGGTTCTGGCGGTGGTGTACTGGCGTGCCGTGTTAATGGAAATCCAGCGGGATATCGGGTAACTGCCGGCCCATTCGAACTCCCCGGGCTGCAGCAGCTCCTGGTCGCTGAGGCCGTCGATCAGGATCATCACCTGGGCATAACCCTGTTTGAGTCGCCGGACCAGGGTCTGGCAGGGTTCGTTTTTTGCTGAATCGACAATTCCGGCATTGAGCCGCGGCGTTTCGCGCCAGCGGTACCCTGGCGCCGGGGTCTCCGGGATTTCTCCACGTTGTCCCGCCTGGATCCAGCTCACCACGGATTCCGTCCACCACGCCCGCACCGCCAGCAGGTCCTTGATGGTCCAGTCGTCCACGCACGGCAGGGCGGCGTTGTGATCGTCCAGGCGTTCGAGTTCCGGTTTCAGGGCGGCAAATGAGGACTGGACCAGTTCCACCAGTTCGGTCCTGTTTTGTGGGATCGGCATCAAAGCGTCCAGCGGGTGTGACGAGTCAGTTTGCCCGGAGGCCGGCGATTTTGGCAACAGGCAAGCCCGGCTGCAGCGGGAAATACAAGCTGCGAAATGTAAACAAACTTTACAGGGGTGCGGCAGGTGGACTGATTCCGGTAACAGCGTGACCGAGTTCACAGTTTGGGCGGGGGGACAGGCGTATACCAAAGCCTCAGGACCAGAAACAGGGGATGAAGTACTATGACTAAGAGTTTGATTTTCGGGCTGGTTTGCGGTCTCGGCGTAGTTGGAATCCTGGCCGGTGGGTCCTACGGGCCAACCCAGCAGGAAGAAGTGGTGTCCACCACCGAAGCGCTTGAAATTCCAGCACAGCTGGAGCCCATGACCATCGTTGCCCCAACAGAACTGATGGAAAACGCGCCGGTGGACCTGGGGGTCATGGAGGTGCGGTTTGACGCTACAATGGCGGAAACCGACACCGAACTGGCCCAGAATGCTCAGACCCAATAAGCCGCTTTCACTGACAATCCTGTTGCTGCCGGCCCTGCTGGCCGGCTGTGCATCCAAACCCCCGAAGCCCAGCTTCGATGACCGCATGCGGACCGTCACCCAGCAGGACGGTAAGGCCTGTGTACGCCAGTCCGACATCCGCGGATTCGGCTCCAGCCGCGACTCCATCACCATTGAGGGACGCCGCAAGAAGTACTACGTGGCCACCCTGTTGTACGACTGCCCCAACCTGGGGACCGCCTTTACCATCGGGTTTGCCGATCGTTTCAACGAAATCTGCGGCGGCCGTGGCAACCTGATCGCCGTGGGCGACAGCACGTGTCGCATCAAGGGGTTATACGAGTTTGATGACAGGACTGCAGCGTTTCTGGCGATCGAGGCAGTTGAGAAGTTGATGGAGAGATAGTCTATCCGCAAGACCGGCCATCCATGGCCGGCTCGCGGGCGCTTCGCAAAAACGCGGTTTTGCTTCGCTTACGGCCTTCGGTCGTTGGCACATCCATGTGCCAAAGGGCTCCGTTCTGAATCATGGTCGAAGGGCTTCGATTAAATTCTCCCGCCCAGGCCCGTTCTGACCCGTTCGGATATTCCGGGTACTTTCTCTTCGGCTTTTGCCCTCTAATGACGGTAATCAAAACCCAGGCCGTTCCTGCGGGCGCAGGGGATGAGCCTGCTGGAGGGAAAAATGGTCACCCGGGAACCGATTTCTGACCTGGCCCATATTCGCCACGAGTTTGGCGAGCACGGTGGCGTCAATATGTCCATCGAGGCCAGTTCCACCTTTACCGTGATGCATCCTGAAACCATGCCGGACCTGTTCCAGGGTCGGAAGGCGGCCCAGGATGGCTGTTACCTGTACGGGCGTCACTTCAACCCCACGGTGTACAGCCTCAGCCGCCAGCTGGCGGCCCTGGAAGGAACCGAGGCGGCCTACTGCTGTGCCAGCGGCATGGCGGCGATTTCCGCGTCGATCCTGCAGCTGTGCAGCCACGGCGACCATGTGGTGTCTTCCAGCCGGGTTTACGGCGGGACATACGCGTTGATGCATGATTTCCTGCCGGCCAAGAGCAACATCAGTACGGACTTCGTGGACATCACCGACCTGGCGGCGGTGGAGGCCGCCATCAAACCCAATACCCGGGTGATCTTCACCGAGGGGCTGTCCAATCCGACCCTGCGGGTGGCTGACATTCCGGCCCTGGCGAGGCTGGCTCATCGCCATGGCGCGCAACTGGTGGTGGACAACACATTCAGCCCCCTGGTGCTGAGCCCGGCGGCGCTGGGTGCCGACGTCGTGGTCCACAGCATGACCAAGTTCATCAATGGGGCCTCCGACATCATTGCCGGCGCCATCTGCGGCAGCACTGAGTTCATCCAGGGCCTGATGGACCTGCATACCGGTCCGCTGATGATTCTGGGGCCTACCATGGATCCGAAGGTGGCCGCGGAAATCAGCCTGCGGATTCCGCATCTGTCCCTGCGCATGGCCGAGCACGGCCGCCGCGCCTTGTTCCTGGCCGAACGGCTGGAAACCGAGGGCATTCCGGTGTCTTATCCCGGGCTGCCCAGCCACCCGGACCACAAGCTGGCGGAATCCCTGCGTTGCCGCCATCACGGCTTTGGCGGCGTGCTGACCATGGACCTGGGCAGCGAGGCGGTGGCCGACCAGGTCATGGACCTGCTGCAGAACCGCTATCGGTTTGGCTTCATGGCCGTGAGCCTGGGTTACTTCGACACCCTGATGTCATGCCCCAGTGTCAGCACCTCCAGTGAGATGTCCGACGAAGACCTGGAGTCCTCGGGTGTGGAATCGGGGCTGCTGCGGGTCTCCGTGGGGTTCACCGGCACCATGGAGGAACGCTGGCAGCAACTGCACGGTGCCCTGATGGACGCCGGCGTGCTGAAGACGGAGTTGCCCCGGGCCGGCTAGCCCGGGCAGCCAAAGCGACTGACTGTATGCTGCTGACCATCGTCAGGTTTGATGCCCCGGCCGAAGCGCCGGAAGACCCGGTCGCATTGATCGGGAAGACCGCGCCCGCCTATCAGCACATCCCGGGGCTGCGTCGCAAGTATTTCATTGGCAACGCTGAAACCGTCGGTGGCGTCTACGAATGGGACAGCCGCCAGGCGGCTGAAGCCTGGTTCGACGCGGACTGGCAGCAGCGCATGGCCAGCACCTATGGACAGGTGCCCAGGGTCGAGCACTTCGATGCGCCCTGCCTGGTGGACAATGTGACCGGGCAGGTTTTGCTGGATCCGCCCTAGTCATGGGGTCAGAGTAAAGGGACAGAGTAAACCGCGGTTTACTCTGTC